>CAMAPK010000014.1 GCA_945860135.1 Nitrosovibrio sp. Nv4 | reverse complement strand
CGCGCCAGCAGGATGTGTTCGCGTGTCTGCGGCATCGGGCCGTCAGCGGCCGATACCACCAGGATGGCGCCGTCCATTTGCGCGGCACCGGTAATCATGTTCTTGACGTAGTCGGCGTGCCCGGGGCAGTCAACGTGCGCATAGTGGCGTTTCTGGGTCTCGTATTCGACGTGGGCGGTGTTGATGGTGATGCCGCGGGCTTTTTCTTCCGGGGCCGAGTCAATCTGGGCGTAGCTCTTCGCTTCACCACCAAATTTCTTCGACAACACCATCGTGATCGCCGCAGTCAGCGTGGTCTTGCCGTGATCCACGTGGCCGATCGTGCCTACGTTTACGTGCGTCTTCGTCCGCTCAAATTTGCTCTTTGCCATGATTGCTTCCTATGCTTGATAAGGGTTATTTTTTGTTGATGACTGCTTCAGCTACACTTTTCGGTGCTTCCGAGTAATGCTTGAATTCCATGGTGTAAGTCGCACGCCCCTGAGTTGCCGAACGCAATGACGTGGAGTAACCAAACATCTCCGCCAGTGGCACTTCCGCGCGTATCACCTTAAGACCTGGCATGTCGTCCATGCCCTGTATCATGCCACGGCGGGATGACAAATCGCCCACGACGTTACCCATAAAGTCTGCTGGTGTTTCCACTTCTACCGACATCATCGGTTCCAATAATACCGGGTTGGCTTTGCGCATGCCATCCTTGAATGCCATTGAGGCTGCCATTTTGAAGGCGTTTTCATTGGAGTCCACATCGTGGTAAGAGCCATCGAATAGCGTAACCTTGACATCCACCACCGGGAAACCCGCCAGCACGCCGTTAGGCAGGGTTTCGCGCAGGCCTTTTTCCACCGCCGGAATGTATTCGCGCGGCACAGTGCCACCCTTGATCGCATCAATAAACTCGAAGCCTTTGCCGGCATCATTCGGGGCCATCCTGAGCCAGACGTGACCATACTGACCGCGCCCGCCGGATTGCTTGATGAACTTGCCCTCAATCTCTACTGATTTTCTGATGGCTTCACGATAGGCTACTTGCGGCGCGCCAACGTTGGCTTCCACACCGAATTCGCGCTTCATGCGGTCAACGATGATCTCCAGATGCAGCTCTCCCATACCGGAGATGATGGTCTGGCCGGATTCCTCATCGGTACGGACCCGGAAGGACGGATCCTCCTGTGCCAGGCGATTCAGGGCAATGCCCATTTTTTCCTGATCAACCTTTGTTTTTGGCTCCACTGCAACATGGATCACTGGCTCCGGAAATATCATCCGCTCCAATGTAATAATCTTAGTGGGATCACACAATGTGTCGCCGGTAACAGCTTCCTTCAAACCCACTGCAGCGGCGATGTCGCCGGCACGCACTTCCTTGATTTCCTCGCGTTGGTTGGCATGCATCTGCAGCAGCCGTCCGATACGCTCTTTCCGACCCTTGATCGGGTTGTAGATGGTGTCGCCAGTAGCGACCACGCCAGAGTAGACGCGGAAGAAAATCAACTGGCCGACATAGGGGTCGGTGGCAATCTTGAATGCCAGGCCGGCGAACGGTTCGTCGTCGCTGGCATGACGTTCATCAGGCTCGCCATTTTCCTTTTCTCCATCGATTGCGTGGATGTCCACCGGCGAGGGCAGGTAATCAATCACGGCATCCAGCATGGCCTGCACGCCCTTGTTCTTGAATGCCGAACCGCACAACATGGGTACGATTTCGTTATTGATAGTGCGCATGCGCAAGCCTTGCTTGATGTCAGCAATGGACAAATCACCCTCTTCCAGGTATTTGTTCATCAGCTCTTCAGTGGCTTCAGCCGCGGTTTCCAACATTTTCTCACGCCATAGCTTGGCATTTTCCAGCAATTCGGCGGGAATCTCGCGTTCCTCGAATTTCATCCCCTGGCTTGAATCATCCCAGTAAATGGCTTTCATCTTCAACAGATCGACAACGCCTTCGAATTTTTCTTCCGCACCGATGGGTAACTGAACCGGCACTGGCTGGGCTTTCAGACGCGTCTGCATCTGTTCGTAAACGCGCATGAAATTAGCGCCTGCACGGTCCATCTTGTTAACAAAAGCAAGGCGCGGAACCTTGTATTTATTGGCCTGTCGCCATACGGTTTCAGTCTGTGGCTGCACCCCGCCAACTGCGCAAAATACGGTGCAGGCACCATCCAGCACACGCAGAGAGCGTTCAACTTCAATGGTGAAGTCGACGTGACCCGGAGTATCGATGATATTGATACGATGATCAGGATAGTTATTCTCCATCCCTTTCCAGAAACATGTGGTGGCGGCAGAAGTAATGGTAATGCCGCGTTCCTGCTCCTGCTCCATCCAGTCCATGGTGGCTGCGCCATCGTGCACTTCACCAAGTTTGTGCGATACACCGGTATAAAACAGAATGCGTTCGGTGGTCGTGGTCTTGCCGGCGTCTATGTGCGCCATGATACCGATGTTCCGGTAGCGTTCGATGGGTGTTTTTCTTGCCACAGTATTTCAACCTTAAAATTTAAAACTGCCGTGACGGCAATAGCGGCACGGGATGAAAAGAAGAAAACGATATTTTTAACAACCGGGGAGCAGCGATCACTTCAGACTGTGAACGAATCGCTGCGCTTCTTGTTCTTGTTTTCGCGCTATCGTCAGTTAATCGCTGTTAAAACCGGTAATGCGCAAACGCCTTGTTGGCTTCTGCCATGCGATGCACTTCCTCACGTTTCTTGACCGCGCCGCCACGACCTTCCGCCGCTTCCGCCAATTCACCGGCAAGACGCGCACCCATGGACTTCTCGCCACGTTTACGTGCGGCATCACGCAGCCAGCGCATCGCCAGCGCATTGCGTCGAATTGAACGCACCTCGACGGGGACCTGGTAATTGGCACCGCCGACACGGCGGCTTTTCACTTCCACCATCGGCCGCACATTGGATAGTGCCTGGGTGAATACTTCCACCGGATCTTTGCCGGTTTTCTTCTGGATCTGATCCATGGCACCGTAAATAATCCGCTCTGCCACCGATTTCTTGCCACGTGTCATCAGGACATTGACGAATTTTGCTACCTCGGTATTGTGATACTTTGGGTCCGGCAAAATTTCGCGTTTCGGGACTTCTCTCCGTCTTGGCATTCTCTAACCTCAGTATTAAATTATAGTTTAGGTGTTTGCTCGATCTGGCAAACACGCTAAGTTCATAGCTGTTCTTAAGCTGCTTTTGGTTTTTTGGCGCCGTACTTGGAACGGCTCTGTTTACGGTCTTTCACCCCGGCAGTGTCCAGACTGCCGCGCACCATATGGTAGCGCACCCCCGGCAAATCCTTGACGCGACCACCGCGTATCAGTACCACCGAGTGTTCCTGCAGATTGTGGCCTTCACCGCCAATGTAGCTCGAAACTTCAAAACCATTGGTCAGGCGAACCCGCGCCACCTTGCGCAGAGCCGAGTTCGGTTTTTTTGGCGTGGTGGTATACACCCGGGTGCAGACCCCGCGCTTTTGCGGGCTATTGCCCAGCGCAGGAACCTTGCTCTTTACACGCCTTGCCGCGCGGGGCTTACGTACTAATTGACTGATTGTCGGCATTCCTGTTCCCTAAAAAAACCGGGACGGCGATATCACAATTCCGCCGTCCGTGTATGAATTGGCCAATTTTTTCGCCGAGCCAAGTATTCCTTGGGGGCGACTAAAAAGACTGCGGATTCTATGGGGTTTATCCCCGCATGTCAAGGCTATCGCGCTATCCAATATGGTCTGAGTTCGAATGAAATATGTGTTTCTGCGGGGGCATGAGTCCGAAGAGTAGTTTTGAAGCCGATCATCACATCGATAATGATCGGCCAGGATGGACGGATGCGCTATTTCACTTCCGCGCAGGGCATGTTGCCAACCGCCCGCTCTATGCAAGACGTCCCAGCACCTCTGCGACGGTTGTACCCATTGCGGCCGGAGTGGGGCAGATTGTGACGCCAAGATCTCTCAGTATGGCCACTTTTTCTGCGGCACTCTCGCCCGCTGATGAAATGATGGCACCGGCATGCCCCATGCGGCGGCCTTCCGGTGCGGTCAATCCCGCGATGTAAGCAATGAGCGGTTTGCCCATGTTTTCTTTGGCAAAAATACCGGCTTCGACTTCTTGTGGCCCGCCTATTTCGCCGATCATGAGCACTATTCTGGTTTCGCTGTCTTCTTCAAATATTTTCAGAATATCGCGGTGCGAACTGCCATTGATTGGATCGCCGCCTATGCCTACCGAGGTTGATATGCCAATACCCAGCGCCTTCATCTGGTCGGCGGCTTCATAGCCCAAAGTGCCAGAACGGCCGACTATCCCGACATGCCCCTGCATATAAATATGCCCTGGCATGATGCCCAGCATCGCACGTCCGGGACTGATGGTACCGGCACAGTTGGGGCCGGTCAGTATCATTCTTTCTTTTTCAGGGAAGCGGCGCAGAAAGTTCTTGACGGTCATCATGTCCTGCGTAGGAATGCCATCGGTAATCGCCACGCAGTATTTAATGCCTGCATCGGCGGCTTCCATGATTGAGTCCGCCGCAAATGCGGGTGGAACAAAAATGATGCTGGCTTCGGCCCCGACCTGTTGCACCGCTTCCTTCACCGTATTGAAGACCGGCAGCCCCAAGTGTTGCTGGCCACCCTTGCCAGGGGTGATGCCACCCACGACATTGGAGCCGTAGTTGATCATGTCCTGAGCATGGAAGGTACCGATTTTACCGGTAAAGCCTTGCACAATAATGCGTGTGGTCTCGTTAATTAGAATTGCCACTGTGTTCCCCTTGTTTTGCGACCATTTCATTGCGCGCCTGAACAGCTTTTTCAGCCGCTTCCGCCAACGTTTCTGCCATGATGATGGGCAAGCCGCTTTCAGCAATAATCCGGCGGCCTTCCTTAACATTGGTGCCGGATAAACGCACAATCAATGGAATCTTCATATCGATATTCTTGACCGCATGCACCACGCCTTCGGCAATCCAGTCACAACGGTTAATGCCGGCAAAGATGTTGACCAGCATGGCTTTAACACCTTTATCGGCCAGTACCAGACGGAATGCTTTTTCTGTACGCTCAGCAGATGCGCCGCCACCGACGTCAAGGAAATTGGCAGGCTCGCCACCAGCCAGCTGGATCATATCCATGGTAGCCATAGCCAGGCCCGCACCGTTGATCATGCAGCCGATGTCGCCATCCAGTCCAATGTAGCTCAGCCCATGTTCGGCTGCCGCCACTTCGCGTGGGTCTACCTGTGTCTTGTCGCGCAACTCGGCAATCTTGTGCCGCCGGAACAGGGCATTGTCATCAAAACCCATTTTTGCATCCAGCGCGATCAGCTCGCCATTGCTGGTAGTAACCAGCGGATTGATTTCCAGCATATTTGCATCAAGATCACGCAAGGCACGATAGCAACCTTTTATGGTTTTGACCGCCTGGTTTAGTTGCGCGGTTTCCAGGCCCAATGCAAAAGCCATTTTGCGCGCCTGGAAATCCTGCAGGCCGACAGCGGGTTCAATATATATTTTCTTGATTGCTTCAGGATTGGTTTCGGCCAGCTTCTCAATTTCCATCCCGCCTTGCGCGGACCCCACCATGACAATGCGTTCATGACTGCGGTCAAGCAGAAAACAGAGATACAGCTCTTTGGCGATGTCTGTCCCCGCTTCGACATACACTCTGGAGCAAACCTTGCCCGCGGGTCCGGTTTGATGAGTGACCAGCTTTTTACCCAGCAATTCTTCTGCTGCCGCCTTGACTTCATCATGCGTCCGGCAAATCTTGATGCCGCCGGCTTTGCCGCGCGCTCCCGAGTGAATCTGTGCTTTCACTACCCAGATGTTGCCACCGATTTCCCGGGCACGCTGTACCGCTTCTTCGGGACTGTAAGCCAGGCCACCCTCTGCGATCTTGACACCATATTCCGCTAAAATCTCTTTCGCCTGATATTCGTGGATATCCAATGCCTCACCCTCGTCTATTGCATAAAAATATAAAGAAAGGGCCGCTAAAGGCGGCCCCGGAGATTTCTGCCATCAACCTCTTGCAGCAATCGCTTCCGCTGTTCTTACGACATTGTTGGCCATTCTTTCCGAAGCCGCATCAATCAAACGACCGTCCAGCGCGGCTGCGCCTTTGCCTTGGGCAGCTGCTTCTTTCAATGCAACCAGAATACGTTGGGCTTTTTCAATTTCCGCAGGCGGCGGGGTAAACACCTCGTTTGCGAGCACAACCTGTGATGGATGGATCGCCCATTTGCCTTCACAACCCAGTGCGGCAGCCCTTCTGGCCGCCAGTTTGTAACCGTCAGGATCCTTGATGTCGCCGAAAGGGCCATCAATCGGGCGCAAGCCGTAGGCGCGGCAAGCGACCGTCATGCGACTGATGGCAGCGTGCCATTGATCTCCGGGATAATCAGGGTTGAGGCCGCCGATGTTGGTTGTTCTGGCACGGTTGCTGGCGGCATAATCAGCCACGCCGAAGTGCAATGCCTCCAGACGTCCCGAAGCGCCGTTGCGGGCGATATCTTCCACATTGGCCATGCCCAGGGCTGTTTCGATCAGGGCCTCAATGCCGACCTTGTTCTTTAATCCCTGCTGCATTTCCAATTGGTTTAGCATGGCTTCGACCATGTACACATCGGAATAAACGCCTACTTTGGGAATCAGGATGGTATCCAGCTTGTGGCCGGCCTGTTCGATCAGATCCACCACATCACGCACCATAAATTGGGTGTCCAGGCCATTGATGCGCACCGAAAGGGTTACGCCATGTCCTTTCCAGTCCAGATCATTGATTGCTTCGATGACATTCTTGCGGGCTTGTACTTTGTCATCCGGAGCGACTGCATCTTCCAGATCAAGAAAAATGAAATCTACGCCGCTTTTCAGCGCTTTCTCGAACATATCCGGATTCGACCCCGGAACTGCCAATTCGCAGCGCTGCACACGTTGCACCGAGGCTGAATATAATGTATGACTCATTGTTTTTCCCAGTTTGGGTTATTTGATGCGACAGTATCAATCGCAGTGTTTTGCTCTTCCAGGCATGGATAGAGGCAGAAAAATGACCCGCCACTCCACTTGAACAACCCGTCATTCTACTTTTGAAGACTGTAATGTCAATTTTTACCTGCAGTTTCGCCGACATTTTTGGTAACAGTTTATCCCCGAGAACAAGCTGACATGCGCAGAAGGAGCGATCCAGAGAATCTCTTGGGCGATCGAGTGAAACGGATCGAATTCAGAGAAAATCTCCAATACAGATTCCAATGGATGTTTTTATGCAGTCACAATTCTCGCCTGCAAATCATGCGTGTCGGAGCCGGTAATTTCGACCTCGATAAATTCACCAGTTTTTATGTTCCCGGTATTTGCCAGGTACACCACGCCATCGATTTCCGGTGCATCGGCGGCGCTGCGGGCAATGACCTGGTTTTTCCGGATTTCGTCCACCAGTACGGTCATGCGCTTGCCGATCTTGCGGGTAAGGCGTGCGGAGCTGATTTCTTCCTGTACTGCCATGAAACGGGCGCGACGTTCCTCCTTTTCTTCTTCCGGGACGTGACCGGATAACGCATTCGCTGCTGCACCTGCCACTGGCGAATAGGTGAAACAACCGACGCGATCCAATTGCGCTTCCTGCAGGAATTCCAGCAGCTCTTCAAACTCTGCTTCGGTTTCACCCGGGAAGCCGACGATGAAAGTGCTGCGCAGCGTGATGTCCGGACATATTGCGCGCCACTGCTGGATGCGTACGAGATTATTTTCAGCATTGGCAGGACGTTTCATCATTTTTAGAATGCGCGGGCTGGCGTGCTGGAATGGCACATCAAGATACGGCAGGACTTTCCCCTCGGCCATCAATGGGATCACTTCATCCACATGAGGATAAGGGTAGACGTAATGCAGCCGCACCCAGGCATTGGCGTCATGCGCCAATTCGCCCAAGGCACGGACCAGCTCGGTCATGCGGGTTTTGATGGGTCTGCCTTGCCAGAAGCCGGTGCGATATTTCATGTCCACGCCATAGGCGCTGGTGTCTTGCGAAATCACCAACAGCTCCTTGACGCCGGCTGCGAGCAGATTTTCTGCTTCCTGCATAATCTGATTGACTGGACGGCTAACCAGATCACCGCGCATGGAGGGAATGATGCAGAAAGTGCAGCGATGGTTACAGCCTTCGGAAATTTTTACATAAGCGTAATGCTTGGGCGTGAGCCGGATTCCCTGCGGCGGGATCAGGCTGATATAGGGGTCGTGCGGCTGCGGCAGATGCGCATGTATCGCTGCCATGACTTCCGGCAAAGCATGCGGGCCGGTGACTGCCAGCACTTGCGGATGAGCTTGTTTAACCACGTCACTTTTTGCGCCGAGACAACCGGTGACGATGACCTTGCCGTTTTCTGCCAGGGCTTCGCCGATGGCGTCCAGTGATTCTTCCACCGCGCTGTCGATGAAACCGCAGGTGTTGATCACCACCAGGTCGGCGTCTGCGTAAGTGGGCGAGATGTCATAGCCTTCGGCGCGTAGCTGGGTGAGGATTTGCTCGGAATCCACCAATGCTTTGGGGCAGCCGAGCGAGACGAAGCCAACCTTGGGAACGGGATGTTTGAGAGAGGGCATGGGTTATGGATGAATGCGGAATTGTAAGAACATGTGTTGTTACCGTGGGTTATTCGTAGTTAATCGGTTTTATTTTTTGTGCAATCCTAAGAACTCAATCTAGTGGCCAAAAAGGCTGCCAGCCAACCAGATGGAGCTGATGCCCAGCATGATCAATACAACTTGCTGGATGGTAGCCTTGATTTCTGGACGGCGGTGCAGGCCGGGGATCAGGTCGGACATCGCCACGTAGATCATGCTGGCCGCAGCCAGTCCCAGCAACGACGGCAGGAGATGATTCATGTCTTGCAGCATGAAGTAGGTCAACATCCCACCGATCAGAGTGGCAGCGCTGGAAAGTAAATTGAACAGCAACGCCTGCCGGCGGGTATAGCCAGAGTTGAGCAGAATCAGAAAATCGCCGGCTTCTTGCGGAATTTCGTGGGCAATAATGGCAATGGCGGTGACGATGCCGAGCTGCACGTCCACCATGAATGCCGCAGCGATGAGTATACCGTCGACGAAATTATGAAAGGTATCGCCCAGCATGATCAGCATGCCGCTGCGGCCATGGTCGTGACCATGCGCAGCAGTAGCGGTGGTAGCGCCATGCAGAGGATCGTGGGCCTCGCATTCCTCTATGTGGCAGTGGCGCCACAGCACCAGTTTTTCCAGAATGAAAAACAACAGGATGCCGAACAGCACGGTGGCGGTGATTTGTGCTGGATTTCCCGAAAGCTCCAGCGCTTCCGGCAGCGCATTGAGAAAGGCAGCTCCCAGCAGTGCGCCGATAGCGTAGGAGATCAGCATTTGCACCCACGAGACGCGTGTGTTGAGCGTCAGTGCGGCGGCAAACAACACGCTCAATAGCCCCCCCAGCAGACTGGTGGTAATGATCCAGGCGAGAGTGGACATGAAAACGATTTGCGGAAAAATGCGGGATTATACGCTGTTGCCGGACCCGGAATTCAGCCGATGACTATTATGCGGTCAGCCAGATCAATCCTGCCATCCGTCCGGTGCTGCCATCACGCCGATAGGAGAAGAATCTTGCCGGGTCGCTGAAAGTGCATACGCCGCCACCGTAAATCGCCATCACGCCCGCTTCTGCCAGGCGCTGTTGCGCCAGCAGAAAAATATCGGCGGACCACTTGCCGTTATCGCGTGCAGTGAAGGCGGAAGCGGATTTTTCGTCGTGCTCGATAAAGGTCTGGCGCACTTCTTCACCGACTTCAAAATGAGCGGGACCAATTGCCGGGCCGAGCCATGCCATGATTCGGGAGCTCTCCCCGCCCATCTCCGCTACGGTGCGTTCAATCACCCCTGCGGCCAGTCCGCGCCAGCCGGCATGAGCAATCCCTATCGTCGATCCGGCGGCATCGCACAGAAACACCGGCAGGCAGTCCGCGGTAAGTACCGCACAGACAGTGCCGGGAAGCTGGCTGAATGCGGCATCGCTACCGGCGGCACAATCATAATCATCCGCGCAGACCGGCAGCGTGCCGTGTACCTGTTTCAGCCAGCGGGGCTCACCCGGCAGGATGCTGCGAAGCAGGGTACGATTCTGTTTGACGGCCGCTGGCTCGTCACCGACGTGATCCCCCAGGTTGAGGCTGGCGTAGGGTTCGCTGCTCATGCCGCCAGTGCGTGTGGTAAACAGCGCTCTGACATTACGCGGCGCAGGCCAGTCGGGAGTGATCCAGTCATTCATGGCGGCGGATTTGTGCGAGTAAAATATTTGTCACGAATTGCTGCCACGATGCTGCCGCAATGCTTGCAAGAGTTTCTCCATATCCTCGGGCAACGCCGCTTCCCATGTCATAGTCTTTCCGCTTTGCGGATGCGTCAGCTCCAGTTTCTGTGCATGCAAGGCTTGTCTTGGGAACCGATTGAGCAGTTGCCCGATTTCTTGCGCAATTTTCTTCGGCTTGCCGCCATAAACCGGGTCGCCCACCAGCGGATGGCCGATGGAGTGCATGTGTACCCGAATCTGATGGGTGCGTCCGGTTTCCAGGCTGCATAGAAGCAGGGTGCAGCCGTCGAAATGCTCCAATACCCGATAGTGGGTGCGCGCCTCTTTGCCGCTGCTGGATACTGCCATTTTGGTACGCAGTATCGGGTGCCGTCCCAGCGGCGCATCCACCGAGCCGTCATGGAAAACATGGCCCTGCACCAGCGCCAGATAATCACGTTTCACGGTGTGTTTCTGCAATTGCCGTACCAGACTGGTTTGTGCTTCCAGGGTTTTTGTTACCACCAGCAGGCCGCTGGTGTCTTTATCCAGCCGATGAACGATACCTGCACGCGGCACACCATCCAACTGCGGTGCATGGTGTAGCAGAGCATTCAGCATGGTGCCCTGCCAGTTGCCGCTGCCGGGGTGCACCACCAGTCCGGCAGGCTTGTTGACGACTATGAGCGCGTGGTCTTCATAAATGATGTCAAGCGGAATGGCTTCGGCAGCATGCGCACTCTCGGCGGGATGGGGCTGCGGTTTGACCTGGATCCTCTCGCTCCCCCACACTTTTTGCTTGGGACTGGCTTCCACGCCATCCACACTTACCTGTTTCCCCAATATCCACGCCTGCAAGCGGCTGCGGGACCAATCCGGCAGCAACTGCGCCAATGCCTGATCGAGCCGCAGACCGGCGCAGTCCTGGGGGATCGTCAGTGCGATGATGGTCTCTGCCGATTCAGCTAGCGTGAGCTTTGCGTTATAATAACCAACAGATTTATTTTCGTTTTCCACAGAATTCATCATGTCACGTAGTTTAGCTTTATTCCTGGTATTGCTGTTATCGGCATGCGGCTTGCTGCCAAAGAATACTGATCGCGAAGACCAGAAAAATTGGTCGGCGAGCAAGTTCTATTCCGAGGCCAAAACGGAATTAAACGACGGCAACTATGCAGCTGCCATCAAACTGTTTGAGTCCCTGGAGGCGCGCTATCCTTACGGACGCTATGCGCAGCAGACACAGCTTGAAGTCGCCTACGCGCATTATAAAGATAACGAGAAAGCTTTGGCCATCGCTGCCGCCGACCGTTTCATCAAGCTGCATCCGAACCATGCCAATGTGGATTATGCCTATTATCTCAGGGGGTTGGCGAATTTCAACGATGACCTGGGAATGATGGGTATCGTCACGGAAATGATCAGTGGACAGGACATGAGTGAGCGTGATCCGAAAGCGTCGCGCGAATCATTCGAGAATTTCAAGGAATTGGTCACGCGTTTTCCCAACAGCAAGTACACCCCCGATGCGGTGCTGCGCATGAAGTATCTGGTCAATATGGTGGCCATGCTGGAAGTGCATGTGGCGCGCTATTACATGCGCCGGGGAGCCTATGTTGCCGCAGTCAACCGCGCTCAGGTTGCGTTGAAGGATTATCCGCAGACTCCGGCTACGGAAGAAGCCTTGGCCATCATGGTGCAGGCCTACGATGCGCTGGAGATGAATGACCTGCGCGATGATGCCGATCGTGTGATGAGAAAGAATTTCCCCAATAGCCGCTATCTTGCCGATTCACCCGTGACCGATAACAAGCCATGGTGGAGGCTATTGTGGTAGCCGGGGGAATTGTTACTGGGGCATCGCCGCCAGCCAGATTATCTGCGCTCAGTCCGAATAGGTAGTTACGCGCCGTCCTCTTCTTGCAGGCGGATGGCCAGAACATCACATTTGGCATGATGCAATACGTCATTTGCCGTTGAGCCCAACAATAGCGCAAGGCCATGGCGTCCGTGCGAACCGACAATGATTAAATCGATCTGCTCTTGCCCGGCCATCTGCACAATCTCTTGTCCGGGTACACCCCAGACCATCCGGCGGCGGGATGAATCTATGCCCAACTGCTCACCAAGTTGCATCAGCTTGGACTTTTTTGCTTCAAGCAATTCATAGGATGAATCCTCATTCAGTGGTATCACCGTGCCATAGGCTGTGTCGGGCATGGGAATATTGTCCACCACATGAATGATGCTCAGTCTGGCGCCGCATATTTCCGCCAGCCGCCTGGCTCTGCTGGCGGCATAATCGCCGTGCGCAGAGAAATCCGCTGCCAGTAGAATATGCTGATAGTCACTCATCATTTTTCCTGGGCAGGGAGCGAAGAGTCCTTCTGGCCCTCGGTCTGTCTATATCACAACAAGCCATGAACAACCGCAGCCAGAAGGCCGCCGATGATGGGGCCGACAACCGGAACATAGGCATAACCCCAATCGCTGTCGCGCTTATTGGGTATCGGCAGAATGGCGTGCATGATGCGCGGTCCCAGATCACGGGCTGGGTTGATCGCAAACCCTGTGGTTCCGCCCAGCGACAAACCAATACCGAATACCAGCAAGGCTGCCGGTAAAGCATCCAGTGAGCCAAGGCTGCTCTGAGGGGCAACCATGCTCAGAATGCCGAATATCAATATGAATGTTCCGACGATCTCGGAGACGAGATTATTGAACGGGTTTCTTATCGCGGGACCGGTACAAAATACAGCCAGCTTTGCATCCGCATCCTGTGTCTGTTCAAAGTGCTGGCGGTAAGTAATCCAGACGATGAATGCACCGAGCATGGCGCCCAGCATTTGTCCGGCAATATAAATTGGCACGTCGCTCCATGGAAATTTGCCGGCAGCAGCAAGACCAATGCTCGCAGCAGGATTTATGTGCGCGCCACTGACAGCGGCGACTGAATAAACCGCGACAAATACGGCCACTCCCCATCCTAAAGTAATGGCGATCCAGCCGCTGTTATTGCCCTTGGTTTTATTCAATACCACATTAGCCACTATGCCGTCGCCGAGTACGACCAACAGACAAGTGCCTATCAATTCACCGAGAAAAGGAGTCATCATGATATAGGTTGGAAATTAGAGTTAATTGTTGATAAGTGGCTGCTGCTGTTATGGCCGGAACTATTCGATTCTCGATGACAAATTCTAACTTTCATTATTGCATCTGGGAAGTAACCTTGATTCCCGGTGAGTATAGCCCGATAGCGAGCAAGGTCAACGTGAAATTTCATGCGCTTCTCCCAGCAATGGGTGGCTGCGGTTTGAGCATCGTCCGCAGTACTCCCCATACATTCTCCAGAATCTTCTCTTGTGCCTGCACGTTCGGATGGATCCCGTCGGTCAGAAAGAATTCACGCTTGTCGCCAAAACCGTCCAGCAGGAATGGCAGCAGTCTGAGTTGGTGGCGTTGCGCCAACTGTGGATAGACATCCTGAAATTTCTGCGTGTAGCTTATGCCATAATTGGGCGGCAGGTGCATCCCCGCCAGCAACACCGCTGCCTGGTTTCGCTGGCAAGCCTCGATGATGGTGCCCAGGTTGTCGCGGATGGACTCGATGGATGAGCCGCGCAACCCATCATTGCCGCCGAGTTCGATGATGACGATGGCAGGGCGGTGAGTTTTGAGTGCCTGTTCGATCCGGTTGCGTCCGCTCAGCGTGGTTTCGCCACTGATGCTGGCATTGATCACCCGGTAAGCGGGCAATTGCGTTTGCAAGCGTTTCTTCAGCAGACTTACCCAGCCGGCTTCCGGCGGCAGTCCATAACCGGACGACATGCTGTCGCCGAACACCATGATAGTGCCCGCGGTTCCCGCTGCAGATGCCGCGCTCGCGTTGTTGATTGCAACGCCTGATAGAATACACAGAACAATTAGGAAATACTTCATGACGGACAATCCTATGGTAAGGCCTATTGTGCAGGCAACTGCCCTGACCAAGCAAGTCAGCACTGGCGAAGACCAGCTGGTCATTCTGCAGGACATCAATCTGGCAGTGAATGCGGGCGAAGCAGTGGCCGTGGTGGGTGCATCCGGTTCGGGTAAATCCACCTTGCTGGGGCTGCTGGCAGGATTGGATATTCCCTCCAGCGGCAAGGTTCATCTTGACGGCGAGGATATCTTCTCCCTGGATGAAGACGGCAGGGCGGCATTGCGCGGACGCTTGCTGGGTTTCGTGTTTCAATCGTTCCAACTGCTGCCAGCGCTGACTGCGCTGGAGAATGTGATGCTGCCGCTGGAGCTGGCCGGAGTGAACAATACTCGCGCCCCCGCGCTGGAACTGCTCGAACGGGTCGGACTGGGGTTGCGCCTGAAACATTACCCCAAGCAGCTCTCCGGCGGAGAACAGCAGCGGGTCGCCATTGCGCGCGCCTTTGTCACGCACCCGCAATTACTGCTGGCGGATGAACCCACCGGCAATCTGGATTCGGCCACCGGTGCGCAAATCATAGAACTCATGTTTGAACTGAACCATGAACGTGGCACGACATTAATACTGGTGACCCATGATGAAGCCATTTCCAGCCGCTGTGCCCGGCGAGTACGGCTGGCTGGAGGGCGGGTCGTTTGAACCTGCTCAAACTCTCTTTCCGCATGCTGCGCCGTGACTGGCGCGCAGGAGAATTGCGCGTGCTGGTATTTGCGCTGGTAGTGGCGGTGGGGGGGATGACCACGGTGGGATTCTTCGCCGACCGGGTGCAGATGGCGCTTTCCCGCCAGGGCAACCAGTTGCTGGGTGCGGATTTGATCATTGTTTCCGATCGTCCGTTGCCTCCTCATTACGTTGATGAAGCAAAACGGCTGGGGCTGGCGATTTCCTCGGCGCTCAAATTCCCCAGCATGGCGGCAAAGGGAGAGGCCAGTCTGCTGACCGAGATCAAGGCAGTCACCGCCGGTTATCCTCTGCGCGGCGAATTGCGCATCAGCGATGATGTTGGCGGTACTGCAGCAACTCCGGCAGAGCGCGTTGCCAGTGCCATCCCGTCGCCCGGTTCGGTGTGGGTGGACGAGAAGCTCATCACCCGCCTTGATCTCAAGCGGGGCGATATGATCGAAGTGGGTGCGGCGCAGCTGCGGGTGGCTGCGCGCATTACGCAGGAGCCGGATCATTCCATCGGTTTCATCAACCTCGGCCCGCGCGTGCTGATCAATGCCGCTGATCTGCCCGCGACCGGTCTGGTGCAGCAAGGCAGCCGCATCGTCTATCGCCTGCTGGTGGCGGGTGAGGCGGCGGTGGTGGAAGAATTCCGGGAGTGGGCGCAAGCGCGCCTGACGCTGGGGGAAAGGATCGAAGGCATCCGTGATGCGCGCCCTGAAATAAAAGCGGCGCTGGAGCGCGCGGAAAAATTCCTCAGTCTGGCGGCGCTGGCCAGCGTGGTGCTGGCAGCGGCGGCAATCGCGCTCGCCGTGCGCCGCTTCAGCCAGCGCCATCTCGACGGCTGCGCGGTAATGCGCTGTCTGGGCGCCAGCCAGGCCGGGATACTGCGTCTGTATCTATATCACTTCATCATGCTGGGCGCGATAGCCAGCATGGCTGGCTGTCTGCTCGGCCTGGTTGCACAGGAGGCGCTGGTTTACTGGCTGTCCGCGCTGGTGGAAGCGGAGTTGCCGTGGCCCAGCCTGTTGCCTGCTGCCCATGGCTTGCTGACCGGCATGGTGCTGTTGCTGGGTTTTGCCCTGCCGCCATTGCTCAATTTGCGCCGGGTACCGGCATTGCGCGTATTGCGCCGGGATATCGGCATGCCTACCACTTATAGCCTCACTGGCTATGCGCTGGGACTGGCAGCATTGTCAGGACTGTTTTTGTGGAAAGCCGGCGATGTGCGCCTGGGGCTGTCCGTCATGGGAGGATTCGTCGCCGCGATAGCGATTTTCGGCTTGCTCGGTTTCCTGCTGGTAAAAGCTATGTCGGGTGTGCGCGGCCAGACAGGAGGAGCGTGGCGCTATGGATTGGCCAGCATCCAGCGGCGCGCCACCGCCAGCGTGGTGCAGGCAGTCGCGCTGGGGTTGGGGTTGATGGCGCTGCTGGCACTGACGCTGATCCGGGACGATCTGCTGCAAAACTGGCGCACCAGCTTGCCGCCGGATGCGCCCAACCGTTTTTTGGTGAATATTCAGGAAGATCAGTTGCAGCCATTGGAAGCATTTTTCAGTCAGCATGACATTGTTCATCCGCCGGTATTTCCGATGGTGCGGGGTCGCCTGACCGCGATCAACGACAACATGATCGCGGCGGACAGTTATGCCGATACCCGCGCAAAACGGCTGGTGGAACGCGAGTTCAACCTGTCGTGGGCAAGCGAGATGTCATCCGACAACCAGATTGTCAAAGGCCATTGGTGGAAAAGCGGGGATACCGGCAAAGCGGTGCTGTCAGTGGAAGAAGGCATTGCGAAAACGGTAGGAATACGCGTCGGCGATACGCTGACTTACGATGTGGCCGGTAGTCCATTCTCTGCCACTGTGACCAGTCTGCGCAAAGTCGATTGGGATACGTTCCGGGTCAACTTTTTCGTGGTGACACCGCCGGGCGTGCTGGAAAAATATCCGGCGAGCTACATCACTAGTTTTCACCTGCCACCGCAGCAAGCTGAGGTAATGAATCAATTGATCAGAGCTTTCCCTAACTTTCTGGTGATCGATGTGGCGGCCATTATCAACCAGGTGCAGAAGGTGATGGAGCAGGTAAGCAAGGCGATCGAATTTGTTTTTCTGTTTACATTGCTGGCGGGATTTGCGGTGCTGTATGCGGCGATCGCCTCTACCCAGGATGAACGCATCCACGAAGCTGCCATATTCCGCACGCTGGGAGCCAGGCGCAGTCAATTGGTGCGTGCCTGGGCAGCCGAATTTGCCATTATCGGCGGGTTGGCGGGAGTGTTTGCTGCTGCAGGGGCAAGCGCACTGGGTTATGTCATTGGCGAATACGCATTGAATCTGACTTACACTTTCAACCCATGGATATGGCTGACAGGCTTGCTCACGGGGATGCTGGGCGTGACCATGGCGGGGTTGATGGGAACCCGCACGGTACTTTCAAAACCACCGCTGACGATACTGCGCAAAATTGCTTGAGGATTGCGTCACTTCAGTTGCGTTTTGGAGTTGATCTCATATTGCCCCCATATTTCCCTCAGCCATGAACTTACCGCCACGCCGCATTGCCCATCTGGACATGGACGCTTTCTATGCGTCGGTCGAGTTGCTGCACTACCCGGAGTTGAAAGGCTTGCCGGTAGTGATCGGCGGACGGGAGGATCAGCAACCCGCATTGCACCAGGACGGCAGCCGCCGCTTTGCGCGGCTGCGTGAATATGCCGGGCGCGGGGTTGTCACCACTTCCACTTATGAAGCGCGTGCGCTCGGTGTTTTTTCCGCCATGGGCGTGATGAAAGCCGCGCAACTGGCGCCGGACGCCATCCTGCTGCCAGCCGATTTCGACGCCTATCGCCATTATTCGGGCCTGTTCAAAGCTGCGGTAGCAAGCATTGCTCCCCAGATTGAGGACAGCGGCATCGATGAAATTTACATTGATCTGAGCGACCTACCGGACGATACGCTGCTGCTTGGCCGTCGCCTCAAACAAGCGGTACGCGAGGCTACCGGGTTGTCCTGTTCCATCGGCATCAGTCCCAACAAACTGCTATCGAAGATCTGTTCGGACCTGGAAAAACCGGATGGCCTCACCATCCTGAGCATGGCGGACATTCCGCAGCGCATCTGGCCGCTGTCCGTCAGAAAGATCAATGGCATCGGCCCCAAGGCGAGCGAAAAGCTTGCGGCACTCGGCATCACCACCATCGCCGAGTTGGCGCAGGCCGAACCCGCTGTGCTGCAGACCCACTTTGGCCGCAGCTATGCCAGCTGGCTGCATGCAGCTTCTCACGGCATCGACGAACGCCCCGTAGTCACCAGTTCCGAACCCAAATCCATCAGCCGTGAGACCACTTTCGAGCGGGATCTGCATGCGCGCCATGACCGTGCCGCCTTGTCAAAAATCTTCACAGCGCTATGTACCCAGGTGGCACAAGATCTTCAGCATAAGGGTTACCTCGGCCGCACCATCGGCATCAAGTTGCGCTACGAGGATTTTCACACGGTGACGCGCGACTTTACGTTGCCTGTTCCTACCGCCGATGCTGCCGCCATCCGCCGCGCGGCTGAAGAATGCCTGCGGCGTGTGCCTTTGAACCGGAGGCTGCGATTGCTGGGGGTGCGTGCCAGCACATTGTCTGCCAGCAATGCCTTGCCGGATGCCAACGCCATGCAGCAGCAGGAGTTGCCGCTAGCCACCCGTTGAATCTGTCAGGGGTTGCGGTTTCTGCGTAGCCAGCGGAAAAAGAACACGTAAATAAAAGCCGGGATGAAAGGCAGGATCCACGGAAACATCTGCCCAAACCATGCTGCATAGAGGCTGTCCAGGTAGCGCGCTTCGGCTGCAGCGCAGGCTTCCGCAGTGAGCTGACGGCAGGCGAGACCGATTTCCAACGACACCTGGGTGTGGGCGCGCCAGAACCAGTATGCCAGCGCTGCCACAAAAAGGAGCAGCAATAGCGCAAACAGGGATGCACGGCCTTCTTGTTTCGATATGGTTCGCATTTGTTCCCGGTGCCGCAAGGGGCTGGTTGAAGGTAAGGGAGTTCAGCCGGCTTGAAAATCCGGCAGGTCGGTGAGAGACCTTGTCGCCCCTTGGGCTGAACACTCTCGCTCGAATCATGTACTCGGGGTAAAACGCTGTCAAGCAATGAGTTCCACGCCAAGCGACACAGGCGGAAACACTTCTATTAAGCATGGTCGAATGTTACATTGTCGCCAACGTAATTCCCGCTACTTGTCATGTCAAAAATAAAAAACCTGCCCCGCCTTGGAATCATTGCCGTGGTTGTAGTCGTACTGGCTGCTGCGAGCTGGTTTGCAACCCGCCCCAAACCGATAGAAGTAGAGCTTGCTACCATCGAGCGTGGCTTGGTGGAAGCGACGGTGGTGAATACCCGTGCCGGGACCATCAAGGCGTGCCGCCGCGCCAAGCTGGCACCTGCGGCAGGGGGGCATATCGTCAAGCTGCTGGTGAAGGAAGGCGAGCGGGTGCAGGAAGGGCAGGTGCTGCTGGAGTTGTGGAGTAGCGACCTTTCCGCCCAACGTGAGCTGGTGCGGCGGCAACTTACCATGGCCGAAGAGCGCCGACGCGAACTTTGTATTGTCGCAGACAATGCACGCCGCGAATCCGAGCGCACTCAGCAACTCGCTGCACAAGGTTTTGTCAGCCCGCAGCGGGGCGAGACTGTGGATGCCGAAGCGCGTGCCCGCCAGGCCAGTTGTGATGCTGCCGTATCGGATGTAAAACGCGCGCAAGCTCAGATCCAAGTGACCCAAGCCGGACTGGAGCGAACAGTGCTGATCGCACCATTTGCCGGCATTGTGGCGCGCATCACCGGTGAGCTGGGCGAATATGCCACGCCTTCGCCGCCGGGAATTCCCACGCCGCCTGCGGTAGATCTGATCGATGACACCTGTTTGTACGTGAGCGCGCCGATGGATGAGGTCGATGCGCCCAAATTAAAAGCCGGGCAACTTGCGCGCGTCACACTCGATGCTCTCCCTGGTCAGACTTTCGCCGGAAGAATACGACGCATTGCGCCCTATGTTACCGAGGTGGAAAAACAGGCGCGCACAGTGGATGTCGAAGTGGATTTTGAAGAGCCACCGCAACTTCCTTTACTGGTGGGATATAGTGCTGACGTCGAGGCTGTCATCGAGCGGCGCGACAACGTGCTGCGCATACCGACCCAGGCGATTCGGCAAGGCGGCAAAGTGCTGGTGCTGGGTGCGGACAACAAGCTGCAGGAACGCAGCCTGGAAACCGGCCTTGCCAACTGGGCGTTTACCGAAGTTATCAGTGGTCTGAGTGCGAATGAACGGGTGTTGCTATCGTCCGATCATGATGGGGTAGCAGTCGGCGTGCAGGTCAAACAAAAACCCCTCAAACCGTGATTCATCTTTCCGCCATCACACGCGTATTTCACATGGGTGATCAGGAGGTGCGCGCGCTGAGCGGGATTAATCTGGAAATTGCATCGGGCGAATACGTCTCCCTCATGGGGCCGTCGGGTTCCGGCAAGACTACCCTGCTGAATGTTCTCGGATTGCTCGACCGGCCCAACAGCGGGCGCTACGAACTGGATGGGAAGGATGTCACCGATCTATCCGAGGTCGAACAGGCGCGTGTGCGCAGGGAAAAAATCGGTTTTGTATTTCAGTCGTTTCATTTGGTGCCACGTTTGACTGCGGCAGAAAATATCGAGCTGCCGCTGATGCTTGCAGGCACTGCCCCGGCCGAGCGGAAAGCGCGCGTGGATGAAACGCTGCTGAGTTTTGATCTGCTCGACCGTGCTCGGCACCGTCCGGCGGAATTGTCCGGCGGGCAGCGTCAACGTGTAGCCATTGCACGTGCCACCATCCTGCGGCCGACGATTCTGCTGGCAGATGAGCCCACCGGTAATCTTGACCACCGCATTGGTGCCGAAGTCATGGCGCTGCTGGAAGGGCTGCACCATGCAGGAGCCACGCTCATACTCGTCACCCATGACCGTGAACTGGGCGCGCGCGCACATCGACGTATCGCCATGCGTGACGGCGAAATTGTGGCAGATGAGCGATGAAGCTGCGCGATACGCTGCAGCTCTCGTTCAATACCGTTGCGAGTTACCGCACCCGCTCTCTGCTCATCGTTCTGGCGATGGCGTTGGGTGTGGCGGCGGTGGTAGTGTTGACCGCACTGGGTGATGGTGCGCGCCGTTATGTGGTTGGAAAATTCTCCTCGATAGGTACCAATCTGATCATCGTCTTGCCGGGGCGTGCCGAAACTGCAGGCGGATTTCCGGGTGCGGTGCTCGCGCAAACCCCGCGCGACCTGACGCTGGAAGATGCCCGGTTTGTTGGCCAACTGTTGCAAGTCAAGCGCTATGCGCCGCTCAATGTCGGGGTTGCAGAACTCGCCGCTGCCGGCCGTCTGCGCGAAGTTACCGTGCTCGGCAGTACGGCGGATTTGCTGCCAATACGGCATATGAATCTTGCGCAAGGCAGCTTTCTTGCACAGGGCGCAGAGTACAGTGCGCAAATCATTCTGGGTGCAAAGATCGCGCAGGAGTTTTTCCCCCAAGGCAACGTCATCGGCCAGCGAATGAGGCTTGGCGATCGGCGTTTTCTGGTATCGGGCGTGCTCGCCATCCAAGGCGAATCGATGGGCTTCAATTCCGATGAGCTCGTCATCATCCCGATCGATCACGCCCAGGCGCTGTTCAACACCGCATCGCTGTTCCGTATCCTGGTCGAGGCCAGAAGTCGCAGCGACATCGAATCTGCCAAGGAAGCGATACGCGATACGCTGAAGCGGCGTCACGATGGCGAGGATGACGTCACTGTCATCACGCAAGACGCCGTGCTTGCCACTTTTGACCGCATTCTGCGGGCGCTGACGCTCGGCGTGGCGGGCATTGCCGCCATCAGTCTGGCCGTAGCCGGCATTCTGGTGATGAACGTGATGCTGGTGGCGGTGAGCCAGCGCACCGCGGAAATCGGTTTGCTGAAAGCCATTGGCGCGCCCTCCGCCGATATCCGGCTGCTATTCTTTGCCGAAGCGCTGTGGCTGTCGCTGGCAGGTGCTGCCCTCGGTTTTGTACTGGGCCAATTCGGCAGCCTGCTGATCCGCCTTGCCTATCCTCAACTCCCTGCCTGGCCGCCCGTGTGGGCCAGCCTTGCGGGGGTTACTATTGCATTCGTGACTGGTATTCTCGCCAGTCTCCTGCCGGCCGCACGTGCGGCCCAGCTCGATCCGGTAAAGGCGCTGGCAGGAAGATGAACACTGTCGATACGTTGCATTTCGCTTTGCGTTCACTCACCGCACACCGCTCGCGCACTCTTTTATCCGCATCGGGAATCGCGATAGGGATTGCGGCGGTGATCTTGCTGACTTCAATCGGCGAAGGCATCCAGCGCTTCGTACTGGCTGAATTCACCCAGTTCGGCACCAACATCCTCAGCATCAATCCCGGAAAGACCAGCACCCATGGGGCATCGGTGGGTGCGATCAGCAGCGCGCGGCCGCTCACCGTCGAGGATGCGGTGGCGCTGAAGTCTTCCCGCTATGCCCAGTATACCAATGCCGGTTTGATGGGTAATGCGGAAGTCCGGGTCGCCGGCCTCAGTCGGCGTGTCAGCGTTCTGGGAGAGGGTCCCGATTTTGCGCGCGCGTTCAACATGAAGGTGGCGATCGGCCAGTTCCTGCCTGCGGATGATCCGCGCAATCCGCGTGCCTATGCGGTGCTGGGATCCAAAGCGCGCACAGAGCTGTTCGGCAATACCAATCCGCTGGGCGCCAACGTGCAAGTGGGTACATCGCGTTTTCGCGTCATCGGCGTAATGGAGTCCAAGGGTCAAGTGCTGGGATTCGATCTCGACGACACTGTCTACATCCCCACTGCGCGCGCACTGGAAATTTTCAATCGCACCGGTGTGATGGAAATTCAGATTGCCTATCTGCCTGGAGCGCCATTACAGGCTGTCATCGACGATGCCCGCCGCATCCTGATCGCCAGGCATGGGCGCGAGGATTTCACCCTCAGGCCGCAACAGCAAATGCTCGAAACCCTGGGTACCGTGTTGGATGTGCTGACTTTCGCCGTTGCCGCTCTGGGTGGGGTCTCACTATTGGTAGGGGCGGTGGGCATGGTCACCTTGATGCATATTGCTGTTGCCGAACGCGTTACCGAGATCGGCCTGCTCACTGCTCTGGGTGCGACGCGGGCACGCATCCGTATTCTGTTTTTGATGGAATCCACTGTGCTGTCCACCTTGGGCGGATTGGTTGGACTGGCTGTCGGCACCGGGCTTGCCTGGCTGCTGAAAACCCTGGTGAGCGGCCTGCCGGTAAGCACGCCATGGGATTACGTGCTGGGCGCGTTGGGGGTATCAGTGCTGATTGGTCTTGCTGCCGGGGTTGTTCCGGCCATGCGCGCGGCGCGGCTGGATCCAGTCGAGGCACTGCGAAATGAATAATACCGGGGAGAATAGCCACACTTAAAGAGCAGCGGTACTCCAGGCTAACAGACGGTCATGCAGCCGCAGCGTCGTCAACCTGGGTGACCGTTCCTTACGTGTGGCCGGGCGTGCTAGAGTCTATTGAGAAATGACGAAATGTTGGACCAAGTCCACGCCTCGATATCGCGGTCACCCACTTCGGGGAGTCTGCCCGGCAGTTTTTCGGCATCCCCCTGGAGCAGCAGTACCGGCATCCTGGCGTCGTAGGCACAGCGCAGTTCCCACTGCTGGCCATCCGCTCTGAGGAGGTGATGCGTAATCAGGGCTATCACCCCGTCACAAGCAGTAACTTTATTCCGGCAGTCTTCTTTCCAGGAAGGTTCCCATGATTGCTTGATGGGCATATCGACAAACGAGAAAGTTGTCTGTTCCTTGTTCAATTGCTCGAGCAGTTGATCGCGGTACTTGGTATCCTTGAGCGCAAAACTGATAAAGACGGTGTTCGTTTTAGCCATTTGCTTTTCTCCTTGGAGTGGGTGATTGTCGGCAGCAACAAATTACAAACCTGGAACCGCATTCATTACATCAAGTCCCGCAGCCACGATGGGCGGTCACTTGGATTTCGATTCGCATGCGCGGGTCGGATAAGCCGGCCGCGAGCATCATTGCCGCAGGCCTAGTTTCGCCAAGATATTTGCGCATAACTGGCCAGCACTTGGGGAAATCCGTAGCGTCCGGCAGCACGTAGGTTACCCGGACAGTATCCCGCAAGCTTGCCCCGGCTTGGTGCAATGCCATCTCAATGTTCCTGAAGCATTGCTCAGCTTGCTCCAGCAGATCATCGGAGATGGTCATTTTGCTGTAGTCGAACCCGGTTGTGCCAGAGACGAAAATCCAGTCGCCTTCTACAACAGCTCGTGAATAGCCAATTTCTTGTTCAAACGTGGAACCTGAACTTATTAATCGGCGCGGCATGAAATGCTCCCTGTATTAAGCGTAATTTTAATGATAGTCAATTATCTCGCCACTGCCGCCAAAGTAAAAGAGGGCAGCAGATAAATTTTTGCATTCATCAATACGAAAAGCATTGCTTGTTGTCAGGTGCGACCGTGCAGGCATAGCGTAGCTCTTCAATACCCCCTGCACGGTTAAGGATATATTCGGCTCGCAGTGTTTTAAACTGGGATTCAGTGAAGGTAATTGTTTCGGGTACATTGCGTGCCGCGTTCCAGAACCGCACTCTGCAGAAATCAGGCGCGGATCGGCAGAGGCTGCGGAGTGCAGAGCCATAAACGGCTTTATCGGCATCACGTTTTGCATCGATCAGCACCATATGGATGTATTTGCCTGTAGTTCCAAGCTGTACCGAGCGGACCAGGCGCCAGCCATCGCCGCTTATTAGCGGCTGCGCTGGTTGCTGTGATTGCGGCTTTGGTTGTGGTTTTGGCTGCTGCGACCAGGCGGCAACCGGCCAGGCCAGGACGAACGCGATAAATGCAACACCTATGGATCTCATGCTCACAGACACTCCTTAATTGAATTCTCGTACCGGTTTACGGGCCAACTGAAATGCCGGCCAAAACCGATGTTATCCATCAAATAAAATCTACCGTATGTCGGGGGTGACATTCACAATAGAGCCATAACCCCGCATCGATACAGGCTTGGTGTTATTCGGCTACAAAACTCACCACATATTTTTTGCTTCGACATCCCCTCTTTTGAGAGAGGCAACTGCCGATTATACCCAATAGATGCAGGCGTTCGCATCTGAGATAGTGGTTCAGCCTGCAAGGGGGGGGGGGCAAGAAACCCGCTGCAGCAGGTCAGGGCGGGGTTGTCGCCGGCTTGAGGGCGTCAGTCCCAGGGCGGCAATGGATCAGCATCTGCCCACAGTTTGCGCCGATGCTTGTGATGCAATTGAAAGAATGTTGCCGTGCCAGGAGCAATTCTTTACGGGAGTAGCATCATTAATCGGCTGCGGTGTGCCACAAACAGACATTTTAGAATCCACTTATTCTTTTACTTCAGCCATCTGAATTTCTTCTCAATCAGCACTGTACGCCAATCTACTTTGGTAACAGGATAAATAAGCAGCAGAAATCCAATCTGCGACAGGATGAAATAAGCGCCCAGATATTCGCTGACATGGCCGGCATTGATATCCAGGCTCTTGTATGCTTCCTGGCCCAGAAAAATCCAAACCGCATAGCTCACCATCCTGCCAGTGAAAAATGGCGCGGCAATCAGCCAGATTGGCAAAGTTGTCAGTCCGTAGGCAATAAACAGGCCGTTTGACGCCAAGGGGGTGAACGAATATAGAAGTAGCGCTCCCATAGTCTTATTTTTTCGGTGTTCCAACGCATCTTTGAGAATGTCGATATTCTCTTTGATTCGTGTGTTGAGCATCTTGTTGCGAATGATGGACTGAGACAGTGTGGCCAGTGTTATTCGTCCTAATGTGGCAGCAGTTGCGGCAGCTAAAGCCAGCGATAGAAGATTGAGCTGCGGGTAATTGAACTCCACGACCGCGAGGAACATCCATGTCGGCGGGGCGAATGCAGGGATAGTATTCAGGACATAGACTGCTGCAAATACTACGAGCAAGTTACTGAAATCGATTGGCATTAGTGGAGTCCAACGATGTTGGTGCCGGTTGAAAATTGACCAGGCGTTATAGCGATGTAGTGTACTACACAGTAATGGATCAGCATCTGCCCACAGTCCGTGCAGGTGCTGGAACCGATAGCGTGATGTAATTTAAAGAATGTTGCCGTACCAGGAGTAATTTCTTGCGGGAGCAGCATCACTAATCGGCTGCTGTGTGCCAGGAAGAGACGGTCAGACTTCAGCTCTGAAACCGCCATTCACACATACGCGACAGGTCGACTGGGGGATACTCCAGACGCTCAGGCCTGAAAGCGTCGGTGAATCCGCCGCGTCAACCACGCCACGCCCCACAATACCACCGGGATCATCGCACCTGCAGCAATTTCCGGGTTGATCGGCAACCCTGCTGCATTGGCCGCCTTCCCCGCGTAAAGCACAAGGCTGATCACGTAGTACGAGATCGCCGCGATCGAAAGCCCTTCCACCGTTTTCTGCAGGCGTAGCTGCAGTTCCTGCCCACGTGTCAGCTTAGCCAGCAACTGTTGGTTCTGCGCCTCTGTGGCGATGTCCACGCGCGTGCGTAGCAGTCCGCCGGCGCGTTCGATGCGCTGCGACAGCGATGCTAGCCGCTGCGCTGTGGCCGCCACCGTGGCGATAGCCGGCGACAATCGGCGCTGCATGAACTCGCCCACTGTTTGCGTGCCGGGAATAGGTTTTTCACGCAGCTCAGCGATGCGTTGGAGTACCAGCGTGTCGTAAGCCTGCGTGGCAGAAAAGCGATACATGTGTTCGGCAGTCACCCGCTCCACACGCGCCGCTAACGCTACCAGTGTGTCCAGCAGATCTTGGTCGCTATCGTGTTTACCTTCAAGGCGTGCGGTGATGGTTGACAGCACGGCCTCGGATTCAGCCAGCATCGGTCCAAGTGCTTTGGCAACTGGCAGACCACGCAATGCCATCAGGCGATATGTTTCCAGCTCCAGTAGCCGTGACGAGATCCGTCCTGCGCGGGTCTCGCTAGTATCAGTTGGGGCCAACACCAACATGCGTTCAAAACCGCTGTCCCGCAAGCGGAAGTCAGTGACAACGATCGAATGGCCATGCCCCATCATTGATGCTACCACAGCATGGTCGCCGAACCAGTGGCGCGCACGATCCAGCAAGACCTCCGGATTAGCCAAGTTCTCGGCCAGCATCACGAGCTTGATGGCTGCTACAGTTCGGCCAGGAATGGCTCGTAGCCAGGCGGCATCCAGTGATAATGAAGAGAGCAGTTCAGGATTGGTTGCGTCCAGCGATGCATGTGGCGGGAGTGCCTGCACTAGTGAGTAACGGGTAAATTCGCTATGGCGTTCCCACTTCAGCGTGTGATCCGTGAAACGCAGGCGCAGGAAGTTCTCTTGCAGATCGGCAGGCGTTAATTTTCCCTGTCCGGGCAGGCGATTCAAGTGTTGGCATTCCGCTTCACGGCTGATGTCATCATTTAGCACGGCAATGAAAACTACAAGCGCCGGCAGGCGAATGCGTGCCGCCGGACGAGCGTGCACCTCGTTGTGCAGTACTTCGCGTTGCGGGTCGTCAGGTGGCAACGCCGGATTTGGGTTACGAATTGGCTGGTTCATCGAGGGTATTTTACCTGTGCGAAGCGGGCGGATATTGCCGCCGGTTGAAAATTAACCATTTATGCTAGCGAAACGATGATCAGACGATTACACGTCCAGTATGTCCTAGCTCTGAACTTTGCCCGCTTTCATTGAAATTTCTCAGTTCCAGATTAGCAGTTATTCAAATGCGCACAGCACTGAAGGTCTCAATTGTGTCGGGAACGGAAGTTTGCATTTCCCGTTAGCAGTCAATGGGAACGGAGTGAATCTAGCTACCAGATTTATCCGAACCGGCACCCCCTAGGTATTCAAGACCTGAGTAGTATCTTCTCATCCCGGCGGTCATCCTCCACACAGGACTGTGCCGTCTCCGTTGTTCATGGCCTAGGTTTGCGCATGCGGCAATGGACTGGCCAGCTTGATCCCCCTTCCGTTTCTGTCATCAATCTGCTCACCAGGATTTATTAAATCCCGGACGGGAGTAGAATTTGACCAGTTTGCACCATGCTGGAAATTTTATTTCTGGCAGCAATAAATTTTTTAACTAGCAATTTGGCAATTGGCAACCGGGGAAATATCCCCAATTCGGAGGTAAACATGGAAGAGCTGGATCAGACTTTGACCACACTAAAACTCGGCGGGATAATTATTCTGCCATTGTCGTTGCTGGCGATCATCGCTCTGGCGATCATGCTTGAAAAAGCATTTCTCTATTGGCGTTTTGCTCGGCTTTCGCATGACTTGCTGAACCTGGTTGAAAACTATGGCTTCAAATGGGCAGACCTGGAGAAAATCCTTTCAGGGCTGGATGAGCGCCACTATTACAAGCGTTTCTTTGAGGTGCTGATTTCCAACCGGCATCAGCCTTCATGGTGGACTGAATCCCGTGCGGCGGATGAGGCCCAGGTGATCGAATCGAATCTTGCCCGCAGGTTGTGGGCGCTGGAAACCATCGTCACGGCCGCACCCTTGCTCGGCCTGGTCGGAACGGTTATCGGCATGATGCGCGCCTTTCAGATAATCGGCAGCGAAGGCATCGTCAATCCCACGGCGGTGACAGGCGGAGTGGCTGAAGCGCTCATTGCAACGGTGGTCGGTTTGCTGATCGCGTTGGTGGCATTGTTCGGATTCAACTACTTCTCTCGTCTGCAATCACAAACGATGGATGAGATGGAGCGTCTGGGCACGCGGTTGATCGATCATATCCGTCTGGATCAACAGGATGGCACCCATGAAGCTGCGTAAATCCAGGGCGGTTCGCAAAGGCCGCATCGAAATCATTCCGATGATCGATGTGATGTTCTTCCTGCTGGCGACATTCATGCTGGCTTCATTGTCGATGCAGAATCTTGATTCCCTGCAGGTGAATCTGCCTCAAGGGGAAGCCGAGAAGCTCAGTGCAGACGCGCCGGTGACACTGACGCTGACCAGCGACAGCAAAATCTTTATCAACCGGACGTCCGTCACCTTGGAGACTCTGGCCGCTACGCTCAAACCGTTAATGCGCGATTCACAACAGAAGCTGGTGGTGTCGGCAGATCACGAAGCCCCACAGGGCATCGTAGTGCAGGCAATGTTGCAAGCCCGGACCGCCGGTGCCCAGCATTTTTTGATTGCGGTGAAACATAAATAATTCGCTGAACATGGCAAGCTCCAGATCGATGGAGATTCGATTCTGGTGGCCGATGCCGCTGGCGGCAGCCATCTGGCTGCTTATCATCTGGGGGTTCGGATTGTTTCTGACATCTCCCAAGATTGAGATTGTAATGCCGCCTTCAATCGAAGCACGTTTCGTGGAATTATCGGATTCAAGGCTGGAACAGGAGTCGGTGCCATCGCCCCGACAAATCCCTCGAGCTCAGGCCAAGGTTCAACCCAAGGCTATCGAAAAACCTCCATCAGATTCTCCCTCAGATCCCAATCTGGAGGCTCCTACCGATATGATGGCCTACATCAACCAGGCCAGAGCACGCCGCCGTGCAGCAGGGACTTTTGATGAACGTGAGAATGCTGAAACGATGGCTCCTGGACGCCAGCCATCGGAAGAAGAGATCAGAATGGCCAATATTAAGCGCAACCTCCAGGCTCCGGGCACGAACGGTATATTTAGAATTGTCAGAATGGGAGCACGGACTGCCGAGTTTACGTTTCGTGGCTGGACCACGGATCCCGGTAATTCCCGGCTCGAATTAATCGAAGTCGAGGCCGGGCCGGATGGTGATGTGGAGCGTGCAATCGTTCGCAGGATGATACAGTTGATACGCCAGTATCACGAGGGTAATTTCAATTGGGAATCACCCCGCCTCGGCCGCGTGGTCGTCCTGTCCGCACGCATGGAAGAAAACGCGGGACTGGAAGATTTTATGATGCGGGAGTTTTTTGGCGAAAGCCTCAGACCTTACATGCGATAGGTAAACAGGTTTGGAGCCTGTCGAGCGTCAATGTTTCCACAATCTATTTTCGATCTCCGCCGCCGGTAGCGGCCGGCTGAAATAATAACCCTGATAGCAGGTACATCCGTGTAGGGTTAGAAAATCAAGCTGTTCCTTGGTTTCCACGCCCTCGGCGACTACTTCCATCTTCAGGCTGCGGGCCATGGCGATGATGGCCGAGATGATGGCGACATCGCTTGGATCGGTGGCAATATCGCGCACGAACGAACGGTCGATCTTCAGCGTATTGATCGGGTAGCGCTTCAGATAACTCAGGCTGGAGTAGCCGGTGCCAAAGTCGTCGATTGAGATCTCCAGCCCCAGTGCGCTGAATTGGTTCAAGGTCTTGATCGTTTCCTCGACATTCTCCACCAGCATGCTCTCGGTAATCTCCAGCGCCAGGCAACTTGGCTCCACACCCGTTTCAGCCAGAATGCGCATAATATCTGTCACCAGCGTCTTGTGCCGGATCTGGCGGATAGACAGATTGATCGCCAGTTTTGGCACGGCATAGCCTTGGCTTTGCCAGTCCTTTATCTGCAGACAGGACTGCCGCACTACTCATTCCCCGATCGGCACGATCATTCCACTCTCTTCCGCCAGCACAATGAACTGGTCCGGCAGGATCAAGCCTTGGCTGGGATGCTGCCAACGCAGCAGCACTTCCATGCTGGTCAATTTGCCCCCGGACATGTCGATCACCGGCTGGAAATACAACAGCAGTTCGTTGCGCTCCAGCGCGTGGCGCAAATCGCTTCCCAGAGAATGCCGCTCTGTTGCCAGTTTGTTCATCTCTGTCGAAAAGAACTGGCAGTTGTTACGCCCGCTCTCCTTGGCGTGATACATGGCGATATCGCCATTCTTCAGTAACATCCCTACATCCTTTCCGTTATCCGGAAACAAGGCGATGCCGATGCTGCCGCTGATGTGCAGCTCTTTTCCATGGATATGAAAAGGCTGGATCAATGCATCCAGTATCTTCTGTGCCACCGCCTGTGCGTCCAGGGCGCCAGCGATATTGGGCAACAGCACGATGAATTCGTCCCCACCCTGGCGGGCCGCCGTGTCTTCGCTCCGGATAGTGGAAGTAAGCCTTTCCGCCACTTCCTGCAGCAACGCATCGCCCACCGCATGCCCCAGCGAATCGTTGATGATCTTGAAATGATCCAGGTCGATGAACAGCACCGCCGCCTGTTCCTGGCTGCGGCGGTCATGGGCCAATGCCTGCGCGATACGATCCTGCAGCAAGTGCCGGTTGGGCAAGCCGGTCAGCATGTCGTGGGTTGCCATCTGCACGATGCGCTGCTCCGCCTGCTTGCGCTCGGTAATGTCCTGCACTGTGCCGATGGAGCGCAGGGCTTTACCTTGATTGTCATAGGATGTCTGGCAATGCTCGCTGACCCACTTGATGCGGCCATCAGGTAGACGCAGGCGATGTGTGATCTCATAGGGCAAGCGGGTTGCCAGTGAGCTGTTGTAAGCCTGATCCACTGCAGTTCTGTCATCCGGATGGATCACATTCAAAAAATCTTCGTAGCGGCCGCTGAACAGGCTCGGATCAACTTCAAAAATGCGGAAAACCTCATTCGACCAGTGCAGCTTGCCGCTGACCAAATCAAAGTCCCAGCTGCCGACTTTAGCGAGACGCTGTGCTTCGTTCAGGCGCAGTTCGCTTTGATGCAACCGTTCGTTGGCCTGCTCACGCGTGTTAATGTCACGTTCAATGGCCTCTGCCATGATATTGAAGTCGGCGCCGAGCCTGCCTATTTCATTGTGGCTGGGAATATCGCAGCGAGCGGTGTAGCTGCCCTGTGCGATGCTGCTCGTCTGCCGACTGAGGAAGTCGAGTGGCCGCAGGATGTTGCGGCGCATGTAGATAGCGGCAATCGCAACGCCGAGCAGCGCAAGGCAAAGTACAGCCAGTATCAGCAGGATTTGCCGCTGGAACTGGGACTGCAGGTCGGTCAATGTAGTTTGAGTGCGGTTATCCAGTTCCTGCATGAATTTCTTGAGTGGTGTCATGATTCTGGCTTTCTCGGCTTTATAGTGCTCGCCAAACAACAGGCTGATAGCAAAGTTGCGGTCCGGCGCACGCTGTACGGTGAAATTGCCATGACCATCGTCGTACCACCCTTTCATGGCAGCGAAAGCCTGCCTTTCCAGCTTGACCAAGGTGTCTGAATTCGTCTGCGATTGCCGCAGCAGGTCGAGCTCCTGTTCACTAAGACCTTCACGCTGCATCAATTCCTGCAGCGGGATGGCAGCACCCAGTGCGCTGGCGGAAGCTTTGTCTATGTCCGCAAGATGCCAATAAGTGGCGGAGTAATCCAGCGGGCGCGGACGCTTGCCATTGCGGATATCGAGAATTTCAGAAAAGTGCTGTTCGTAGATCGGATCAGCGGTGACTACATAGGAGCGCGCCATGCGGGTGAGATCTTCGGAGCTCTGGAACAACTCATTTGCCAGCAGCAGAGATCTGTGCCGATGGCGTTCACTCTCGGCGATATTGTCCAGCGTACCTAGTACCTGGGCAGCAAGTCCCACGAGCAGGCAGAGTAGCAGCGTGAGAGCAAGGAGACAGAGATTGGTGAAATGGCTGATTTTCACGTTTCTTTTTTCCGTGCGGTCAGATCAGGCCGATTATCGCTACGGTTCATGTTTGTTTCCCTGGAGTCGAAACATTTGGAAGGTTTACGAGCGCTACTATGAGGCTTCAGGGGTGACGGTTCAGTCTTTGAATCGTAGCAGAAATGTAACGGAATGTAACAGCCTGCAATGCGCCGGTCTCTGGCAGAGCGGCTATTGACGCATGGTAGGATCAAACTGGCGGGAATTAATGCGTTGGTTATAACTTGCGACAACTCCCAGATTCAAGTCATGGTCGGGGAGTCATTCTGATACTCAATATCTGGACACCTTTTACCCTGGTGACCATCCTCCACCCAGAGCTTTGTAGAGCTGCACGACCGACACCAGATGCAGGCGCTGCGCGCCTGTGAGAGCAGTCTCGGCCGTGTACAGATTGCGTTTGGCCATGAGTACCTCCAGATGACTGGTAATGCCTGCCTGGTAGCGTAGATCAGCCACCTGCAAAGCTGAGTGCAGGGCATCGACCCGCTCTTGCTGTGCCTTGCGTTGCTCCTGCGCCGTGCGCACCGCCACCAGGGCATCTTCAACTTCCTTGAACGCTACCAGGATGGTTTGCTCGTATTGGGCCAATACTTTCCTTGCCTGGGCTTCAACCGCCCGCTGCTCATGACCCAGGGTCTGCGCATTCAGTAAGGGACCGGCCAGTCCTACCCCTCCCATGCCAAATTCGCTGCCGGAAGTCAGCAAGTTTGCCAGTCTCGGGCTGGCAACACCCAGCATACCGGTAAGCGTGATCCTGGGAAAGCGTGCGGCCTTGGTCATGCCAATTCTGGCAGTAGCGGCGGCCAGGGTCTGTTCCGCCTGCAGGATATCCGGGCGGCGCTGCAGCAGATCGGAAGGGAGGCCAGCCGGTACTTCCGGCGGCATCGTCTGCTCTGTCAGCAGACGGCCGCGTGCAATCGGCGCCGGATTCTTTCCCAGCAGTACGCTCAATTCATTCTCTTTCTGCACCATCTGCCGTTCCAGTTCCGCCACTCTGGCGGATACGTTGGCCCGCTCCGCCTCGAATTGGTCGGCATCGAGCCGGGAGATCACGCCTCCGCGCAAGCGATGCTGGGCGAGCGCGACTGTTTCTTCCCAAGATTGCAGGGTACGCCGGGCGATGTCCAGCTGCATATCCAGTTGCAGCAGATCAAAATAGGCTTGCGCCACGCCGCTTACCAGCGTAAGGATCACTGCCCGGCGGTTTTCCTCGCGTGCCAGCAGATCGGCGCGGGCGGCCTCGTTGGCACGGCGCACCCGGCCCCAGATATCCATTTCCCAGTTCAGACTGCTTTGCCCGAAATAACTGAAGGGCGTCGGAAACCCCGGTACGACGAAGCCGCCAAGAGTGCCGAGTGCAGGGGCATTGGTAGTCATGTTGATTCCGGGGAAGAAATCCGAACGCGCCATGGATATGCGCGCCTGAAATTCTTCCACACTCGCCACCGCCTGTTTGAGATCCCTGTTTTCTGTCAGCGCCTGTTTGATCAGTTGTTGCAGTTGTTCGTCATGCAGCAGCTCCCACCAGGGAAGGTTGGCAATCGATTCGCCTTCCGTTTCCGCCATGCGAAACCTGTCAGCCGTGTCGATGGCGGGACGGGAATAATTGGGTCCCATGGCGCAGGATGCCAGCAACAGAATCGGCGGCAGCAGCAATATGCGCAGCCGCAGGTTCATACTGCTTCCTTCGCTACTTGTTGTACGTGCTTGCGTGTGAACCAGGCGAAGAACAGTGGGACGAATATGGTGGCGACGAATGTAGCCAGCAGCATGCCGCCAAAGACGCCGGTGCCCATCGAGCGGCGCGCAGCTGCACCTGCACCGGTGGCGATCACCAACGGCACCACCCCCAGAACAAACGCCATCGAAGTCATGACGATCGGGCGGAAGCGCAGTTGCGCTGCTTCGATTGCTGCTTGCGCAACCGGCATACCCTGTTTCATTTTCTGGCTGGCAAATTCGACAATCAGGATCGCGTTCTTTGCCGCCAATCCGATCAGCGTCACCAGGCCGATCTGAAAGTAGATATCGTTGGGCATGTCACGCAGCAAGATTGCCAGCAATGCACCGGCCATCGCGAATGGCACCGCCATGATGACGGCTAACGGCAATACCCAGGTCTCAAACTGCGCGGCCAGAATCAGGAACACCATGATGATGGCAAAGCTGAAGGCGAAAATCGCGGCAGAACCGGTGCGCTTCTCCTGATAAGCCTGACCAGTCCAGGCAATCTGGTAGCCTGCAGGCAAGTTTTGCGCGGCGATCTCTTCCACCATGGCAATGGCATCACCCGAACTCACGCCGCTAGCGCCGCCACCGAATATCTTTGCCGCCAGCAAGCCGTTATAGCGGACCAACTGGTCCGCGCCCACGATATTGCTTACTGTACTCAAGGCGGATAAAGGCACCATCGCGCCAGATTGAGCGCGCACATAAACACTGCCCAGATCCTCCGGTTTCATGCGGTATTCCGCTTCGGCCTGCAATTGCACGCGGTAAGTGCGTCCGGAGCGGTTGAAATCGTTGATGTAGAGCGAGCCCATCGTGCTTTGCAAGGTGGCGTAAATATCGGCGACGGCGACGCCTTGCGAAATTGCCTTGGCTTCATCCACTTCAACAAATAATTGCGGCACAGTCGGGCGGAAAAAGGTATTGATGCCAGCCAGACGCGGCTCCTGCTTCAATGCGGCGATGAAGTCATTGACTACGCTGGCCAAGCGCAGCGGATCGGAATCTGCCCGGCTTTGCACGTAAACTTCGAAGCCGCCGGCATTTCCTAAGCCATTGATTGCCGGTGGATTGAACGCGATGGCCAGGCCATCCGGCTGCATCATGCCGACGCCAAACAGCTTCTTGACGATATCATCTGCAGTCGTTGTGCGTTCAGACCAATCGGTCATGCGCACAAACATGGTCGCTGCGCTGGTTTTGTTGCCGCCGCCAAAGAGATCAAATCCATTTACTGCAAATTGAAAAGCTACCGCGGGATCTTCTGCCATCGTGGCACGGATTGAATCGGTGGTTTTAACGGTACGGCTCAATGTTGCGCCATCGGGCATGATGACCGCGGTTATGACATAGCCCTGATCTTCGGGCGGAACAAAGCTGCCGGGGATGGTTTTAATCAAATAAACCACGCCGCCAATAACCACTGCGAATGCTATTGCGCCAATAATGGTGTGGCGCAGCGTCAAGCTGACCATGGCCACATAAAACTTTCTGATACGCTCAAATCCGTGGTTAAAAGGCTGGAAGAAGCGGGACTTGCCATGGACGGATTTCAGCAGCAGGGCGCACAAGGCCGGGGTCAGGGTCAGCGCGACTATCCCGGAAATGACCCCGGCTACGGCCACTGTTACGGCAAACTGGCGGTATAGCTCACCGGCGATGCCGCCCAGGAAGGCGACCGGCAAAAATACCGCAACCAGCACCAATGTCATGGCGACGACCGCCCCCGACACCTGCTGCATGGCTTTGATTGCCGCGTTGACCGGAGAGAGTTTTTCTTCCGCCATCAACCGCTCTATGTTTTCCAGCACAACTATTGCATCATCCACCACAATGCCGATGGACAGCACCATGGCAAAAAGCGTCAGGGTATTGATGGAAAAATCCAGCATCCACAAACCGGCAAAGGTGCCGATGAGCGAAATAGGCACTGCGATAATCGGGATCAACGTCGCACGCCAGCTCTGCAGGAATACAAACACCACCAGGATCACCAGGAGCATCGCTTCACCCAGCGTTTTGACTACTTCCCAGATCGAAGCCTTGACGAAATCGCTGGTGTCGTAGGGGATTTCATAATCGATCCCCTCCGGGAAACGTTGTTTCAATTCCTCCATTTTCATTTTGATGGCATGCGCAGTGTCCAGGGCGTTCGCGCCGATCTGCAAGTAAATGGGAATGCCGACACCCGGCTCGCCATTCAGTGCGGTGCGGATGTTGTAGTCTTGCGAGCCGAGTTCAATCCGCGCCACATCTTTGAGATACAGCGCCCCGCGAGGGCCTTCGGCACGCAGAATGATGTTGCCGAATTGCTCGGGTTCGAGCAGGCGGCCTTCTGCCGTGACGGTATAAACCAGCTGCTGATCAGCCGGTGCCGGTTCCTGGCCTATCTTGCCGGCGGCATATTGTGCATTCTGCGTCCGGATGGCGGCTGCAATATCGCTGGTGGTTACACCCAGTTGCGCCATGCGATCAGGGCGCAGCCAGATGCGCATGGAGTAGTCCTGCGCGCCGAAAATCCGCGCTTCGCCGACGCCTTTGGTGCGCTTCAATTCATCCAGCACGTTGAGCGTGACGTAATTGCTCAGAAAAAGCGGGTTATATTTCCGGTCTTTGGAAGTCAGCATCACCACCAGCAAAATATCATTGGAACGCTTTTGCACCACGATACCGGTACGGCGAACTTCATCCGGCAAGCGCGGCAGCGCGATATTGAGACGGTTGCTCACATTGAAAGTGGCTCGATCGATTTCAGTGCCGATTTCAAACGTGGCCGTGATGGTCAATGTGCCGCTTGAATCCGCACTGGAGTCGAAATAGAGCAAGCCTTCGATGCCGCTTAACTGCTCCTCGATGGGGGCGGCGACGGTTTTTGCGAGAGTTTCTGCGCTGGCTCCGGGGAAAGTGGCGGTAATTACCACAGTGGGGGGCGCAATTTGCGGATATTGCGCGATAGGCAACTGCATCGCGGCAGCCAGACCTGCCAGAACGATGATCATGGACAAGACCGATGCAAAAATTGGCCGGGTAATAAAGAATCTGGTCATGCGACTTCCCACTTATGCCTACCTAGGGCGGCGCTGATCAATTGAACTTGCATGCAATGATCAGTGATCATTTCAGCAGTGTCTGATAATTGTGCAATCTGCGACTGGCATGGTTATTTGCTCGGTGGTTCCTTAAATACCCAAGTACGGGTGATATGCAGGATGTCGATATCCTGGCTGATCTCGGGCGGCAAAGGAGCAAATCCATTCTGTCCAGCGAGCTTTGCAATGCGTATCGCTGCTTCATCCAGGATCTTGTTTCCTGAGGAACGATTGATTTCAACTGACTCCAGGCTGCCATCAGACTTGATGCCAACGGTGAGTTGCACGGCTCCGTACAGTTTTTCCCGTTTGGCGGTCTCGGGAGAATTCAGGTTCTCGAGATGCTCTATTTTGAGCTGCCAGTCTTTGACATAGTTGGCAAAGCGCGGCTCCTGCGTATGGGCGCCGATAAATTTACGTTTTGGGCGTTTCTGATAAGCCTCATAATCTTTGGCAATCTGCGCTTTCGTGATGGGTTGGGACTGTGTCAGTGCTGGTGCTGGTATTTGCATCGGCGCTACCTCCGGCGCTTTCGTCGCAGGTATTTCCGGTGCAGGTGCCGGTGCCGCCTCCGGTGCCCTCATTGGTGTTGTCCCCGGTACTTCCACCGGCGCTACCTCCGATATTGGTGCTGACACTGCCTCTGGTGCCGGCACTACCTTCGGCGTTGGTATTGGCGCTGTCTCCGATGCCTGTGGCGACACGATTGCGCCCGGACGAAGCTTGATAATGTTGTTGACTATTACCTTGTCGCCCGCGTTGAGTCCTGCAAGAATTACCCAGTTCGTACCTAGCCAATTGCCGGCCACCACTGGCCGAACGGTTGCTGCATTCTTTTCATTGACCACATAAACGAATCGACCCAGATCAGACGTCATTACTGCGGTTTGCGGCACGACAAAAACGCCGCTGCGCTCGCCTGTGGTTACACGCACCCGTACAAACTGCCCCGGTAGCAAGCGTTGATCGGCATTCTCAAAGGTTGCGCGCAGTTGCTGCGTGCCCAGCAAGGGGTCAATCCGGCTGGCAGCAAAATTTAATTGCCCTTTTTGTGGGTATTCCGAGCCATCCGGCAATATTAAGGTCACTTGCTGCACGTTCTGCTCAGTCAGATGCCCGCCGAACCGTGCCAATTCATTGTCGGAAAAGCTGAAGCGCACCCAGATTGGCGATAGCTGCACTATCGTTGTCAGTAAACTGGTGTTGGCCGCCACCAGCGCACCTTCGGAAAATTGAGAGCGGCCTGATGCTCCGCCAACTGGCGCCGTTACGGTGGTATACGAGAGATTAAGCTCGGCGTCGCGTACGCGCACTTCGGCTTGTTGCAGGGCGGCATTGGCGATCGCATTATCAGAGGCGGCATTGTCGTACTCGCGCTGACTGATGGATTGCGTGGCCAATAATCCCTGCAGCCGATTTTCTTCACGCCGAGTCTGTTCAATTCTGGCTTTTTGCTCGGCGAATTGCGCTTTTGCCTGTGCCAGCGCATTTTGATAGGGTACCGGATCAATCAGAAACATGGGCTGGCCTGCGGCTACTGCAGCGCCTTCTTCATACAAGCGCTTGAGCAGAATGCCGCCCACGCGGGGACGTATTTCGACTTCCTTGGCGCCTTCGGTTTGCGCAACGGCTTCGGCGCTGATCGGCACGCTGGTGGATTGCGCTTCGATCACGTTTACCGGCATGGCAGCCCCGGCAGGAGGCTGGCCGGATGCCTGGTCGTTGCTGCCGCATGCAGTTAACGCAATGCCAATGGTCAGCATGGCAACCACTTTTATTAAATGGTTGGCCGGTGAAGTATGGTGGTTACTTTGATCAAAACCGAAGGCCACTATCTCCAGCTCCCTGTTCGATACATGGAATAATTTGCCTACATTCTTGTATGTATGTAAATTATGTCTACTAGTAATGGTATATTTGAATAATTATATCTACTAGTAATAGTGCATGTAAATAAAAATCTAGGGAATCACGGTAATCATGGTTCGTAAAACTAAAGAAGATGCCGAATTAACCCGGCAACGTATCATTCACGCAGCGCGTGAGGTATTCCTGGTGCGCGGCGTCAGTCGAACTACCATGGAGCATATCGCCACTCAGGCCGGGGTTACGCGTGGAGCGGTTTATTGGCACTTCGACAACAAGATTGATCTGTTCCACGCCATGCGCGAGCAGGTGTTTCTGCCGTTGATAGATCGCATGGATGACACTTTGCTGGTTGAAGGTTCCGAAGATCCGCTTACCAGGATAGAAAATTTTCTGTGCGGCACCATACAAGTGCTGAATGACAGCATGGAAACACGGCAGATTTACGAAATCATGATGATTAAATGTGAATATGTAGACGAATTCGCTGCGGTCTTGCAGCAGATATTGTCGAATTGTTCCGGTATCGCAGGAAAATTGCAGCTGGTTTATGAGCGCGCAAAAGTACAAGGGCAGTTACACACTGCACATGATCCGGCCCAGTTAACCATGGACACCCACCTGTTCTTCATTGGCTTGCTGCATATGTGGGTAAAAGACATTGAAGGCAACCAGTTTCGTCATCAAGCAATAGAACTGATCAAAACCCATATGCGACTTCGCCGCCGCTGACTGCGGTGTTTGCAAGCGGATACGCTTGGTTGTCAGGCTCGCCCCCTGTGTCTAATCGACGGCAATTCCCCCTGGAACACACCGAATGCATGGCAGATAGAGCCAAGCGACGACTGCGATTGGTCGGTTGATTTCTCCCATGATTTCAGAAATATAGTTGACTGAATCTATCAACTATCTTATAGTTGACAAAATTAGTCATCTATTGACTGCGTTAACCCTGCTTTAATAGATTCATCCAATTGATTAATATAAGGAGTTCATCGTGAGGCTCACAACCAAAGGACGATTTGCAGTGACGGCATTATTGGATCTCGCAATGCAGCAGGGCACCGGGCCGGTGACGCTCGCCGGGATTAGCCAGCGTCAGCAAATCTCGCTGTCTTATCTTGAGCAATTATTCGCCAAGCTGCGCCAGCGCGCACTGGTGGGCAGCGTGCGCGGTCCGGGTGGAGGGTATTGTCTTGCCAAGGACATGGGGCAGATGACGGTTGCCGAAATTATCCTTGCCGTGGACGAGCCGATCGATTCGACTCAGTGCAGCGGCAAGGAAAACTGTCTTGATGACAGGAAATGCCTGACTCACGACTTGTGGATAAAGCTTAATGATCTCATTTTCGATCACCTTGGCGCGGTGACACTGAAACAGCTGGTTGATGACCAGAAAGCGCGGCAGGGCGGTGCGGTACAAATGCTGGATATGCGTAAGGTCATGCCCGAGGGTGGACATATTGCGGTTTCAGTATGATCCTGATGCAATCACATATCTCTGTTGCAGTCTCGCTTAACAGAGCGGCAGATGGAGAATAGCGATGGCGATAACGTTGACCGAAAGTGCGGCAAGACAGATTCAGCAACAGCTTGAGAAGCGTGGCAAGGGACTGGCCCTGCGGATCGGCGTGAAGAAGGTGGGTTGTTCCGGTTTTGCCTACACATTTGATTATGCTGATGAGGTGCGGGTGAACGATAAGCTGTTCGAGTCGCATGCCGCCCAGGTAGTGATTGACGCCGCTAACCTGCCATTCCTCGATGGTTCGCAGATTGATTTCGTCAGGGAAGGGCTCAATGCTACCTTCAAGTTCGACAACCCCAACGTTGACAACACGTGCGGCTGTGGCGAGAGTTTCAGCCTGAAGGAAGCAACTGAGATTTGACTATAACGGCCAGGAAGAGATTTCAGGTAAGTAATTCAGAGATTCTTCTTCGCAGCGGATGATATTGGAGCAAGCTGAATGAGTGCGGTACTGCAGAATCTGGTCAACCAGCCTTACAAGCACGGTTTCGTTACCGAAATCGAGTCTGATGTTGCGCCGAAAGGGTTGAGCGAGAATACCATCCGCATGATTTCGGCCAAGAAAAATGAGCCCGAGTGGTTGCTCGAGTTCCGCCTCAAGGCCTATCAGCAATGGCTCACGATGGAAGAGCCGCAGTGGCCGAACGTAAAATATCCGAAGATCGATTTCCAGGCGATCAGTTACTACTCCGCGCCCAAGCCGAGAAAGAAGCTGGGCAGCATGGATGAGGTCGATCCGGAGTTGTTGCGTACCTTCGAGAAGCTCGGTGTGCCGATGCACGAGCGCGCCGCACTCGCCGGTGTTGCGGTGGATGTGATTTTCGACAGCGTATCGGTGGCTACCACCTACAAGCAGAAACTGGCCGAGGTCGGCATCATTTTCGGTTCGATTTCGGAAGCCGTGCATACCCATCCCGATCTGGTGAAGCAGTACCTCGGCACCGTGGTACCGGTCGGGGATAATTTTTACGCCACGCTCAACTCGGCAGTATTTACCGATGGTTCGTTCTGTTTCATCCCGAAGGGGGTCAAATGCCCGATGGATTTGTCCACCTACTTCCGCATCAACACCGAGGCATCAGGACAATTCGAACGCACCCTGATCATTGCCGAGGAGGGGGCGTCGGTCTCCTATCTGGAAGGCTGCACCGCACCCAGGTTTGATACCAATCAATTGCATGCGGCGGTGGTCGAGCTGGTTGCACTCGATAACGCCGACATCAAGTATTCAACGGTGCAGAACTGGTATGCAGGTGATGAAAACGGCGTTGGCGGCATTTTCAATTTCGTCACTAAACGCGGTCTGGCCAAAGGCGTCAATTCGCGCATTTCGTGGACCCAGGTAGAGACGGGCTCGGCGATCACCTGGAAGTATCCTTCCTGCGTATTGCAGGGTGACAACTCGGTGGGCGAATTCTATTCGGTGGCGGTTACCAATCATCATCAGCAAGCTGACACGGGCACCAAAATGATCCACATCGGCAAGAATACGCGCAGCACCATCGTCAGCAAAGGTATCTCGGCCGGCCATTCCAACAACAGCTACCGCGGGCTGGTCAGGATTGCACCTACTGCCGCCGGCGCGCGCAACTATTCGCAATGTGACTCGATGCTGGTCGGCGATCAATGCAGTGCCAGCACTTTCCCCTATATTCAGGTGCGCAATAACAGCGCCATCGTCGAGCATGAGGCATCGACCTCGAAAATCGGTGAGGACCAACTGTTCTATTTCGCGCAGCGCGGCATCGGCGGCGAGGAGGCGGTGTCGATGATCATCAATGGATTCTGCAAGGATGTATTTCAACAATTGCCGATGGAGTTTGCGGTCGAAGCGACCAAACTGCTCGGCCTCAAGCTCGAAGGGAGTGTCGGATGATTTACCCGGATAGCAAATCGCTGCTGGAAGTACGCGGGCTGCGGGCAACCGTTAACGGCATCGAAATCCTCAAGGGCATCGATCTCACGGTCAGAAGCGGTGAAGTGCATGCGATCATGGGTACCAATGGCTCGGGCAAGAGCACCTTCGCCAAAGTACTTGCCGGGCATACTGCCTATGAAGTTACCGGTGGCACGGTATTGTTTGAGGGCAAAAACCTGTTCGAGCTGGCACCCGAAGAGCGTGCCCGTGCCGGCGTGTTTCTCGCTTTCCAGTATCCGATCGAGATACCCGGCGTCGCCAATAACCAGTTTCTGCGCCTTACTTACAATACGGTGCAGACGCAACGCGGCAAGGATGAGCTCGACCCGCTTGAATTTGATGATTTCGTGCGCGAGAAGATGAAGATGCTTGAAATGAGCCCGGATTTTCTCGACCGCAGCGTCAATGCAGGTTTTTCCGGCGGAGAGAAAAAGCGCAATGAGATCCTGCAGATGGCATTGCTTGAGCCACGGCTGGCAATTCTCGACGAGACCGATTCCGGCCTTGATATCGATGCACTCAGGATCGTCGCCAACGGCGTCAACCAGCTCGCCACTAGGGACAACGCGACCATACTGGTGACGCATTATCAGCGTCTGCTCAACTATATCGTGCCTGATTACGTGCACGTGATGGAATCAGGCCGCATTATCAAGACCGGCGGCAAGCAGCTTGCACTCGAGCTCGAGTCACATGGCTACGATTGGGTCAGCAGCGAACAGCGCGCAGCAGCAGGGGCATGAACATGAGTGTGGCTACCGCCAGCGGTTACCTTGAAAGCCTGCTGCAGGGACGGGCGCAATTGCCGATTAGCCCACTGGCATGGCTGAACCGGTTGCGCGCCGAAGCAGTCGAGCGGGTTGGTGCGCTGCGGGTGCCGACCACGCACGATGAAGACTGGCGCTTCACCGACATTTCTTCGCTCACCAAACTGCCATTCCAGCCAGTGCATGCCGCATCGCCCCTGCAGACGGCAGAGGCGGAACGATTCTATCTTGAACCAGCAACGATCCGGCTGGTGTTCGTCGACGGGATGTACGCGCCGCAGTTGTCGACGCAAGTACCAGGTGCGGCTGGGGATTCCGGCATAGTGGTAACACACTTGTCGGCGGCGGTCTCCGCACATGCAACAACGCTGGAGTCGCATCTCGGCCGCCATGCCGAGTTTTGCAACAACGCATTCACTGCGCTCAATACCGCATTCTTGCATGACGGCGCGCTGATCATTGTGCCGCGTGATGTGGCGGTCGATATGCCGGTGCACCTGCTGTTCATCGCGACCCAAAAGGAAGCGGCAAGCTATCCGCGTTGTCTGTTGATTGCCGAATCCGGCAGCGCAGTGACCGTCATTGAGGATTATGTCGCATTGCAGCAAGGTGTCTATGTTACCAACGCGGTGACTGAAATCGCGCTGGCCGATAATGCGCATGTCAATCATATCCGGGTGCAGCGTGACAGCGGTCAGGCATTTCACATTGCAGACTGTGCGGTGTCGCTCGCGCGGGCGAGCCGTTATCAGTCGACCAGTATTGCATTGGGCGCGCGTATTTCGCGCTACAACCTGAATGTGCAACTGGCAGGGGAGGGCGCTGAATGCGCGGTTGACGGACTGGCATTGATTACAGAGCGCCAGCTCGCCGATACGCATACCTGCATCGATCACATCAAGCCGCATGGCAGCAGTCGCCAATTGCATAAGTGCATCGTGGATGGTGCGGCGCATGCGGTATTCAACGGCAAAATCATGGTGCGTCCGGGTGCGCAACTCACCGATTCTGTACAGTCAAGCCGCAACCTGCTGTTGAGCGGCAGGGCGCATGTCGATACCAAGCCACAGCTGGAAATTTTTGCCGATGACGTGAAATGCGCGCACGGTGCGACTGTCGGCCAGCTCGATAGCGAGGAAGTGTTTTATCTCAAGAGCCGTGGGCTATCCGAGATGACGGCGCGCAACCTGCTGACTTATGCATTTGGCGCTGAAATTATCGAGCGCATTCCGGTTTCCTCACTCAGACACCGGCTCAAGCAAACAGTGCTCGAGCATACTCAGAGAAACTGAGCCATGACACCGGTAGAACCCGTGTTGGAACCACAACTCACCGCAGCGTTCGACGTCGAGCGTATCCGTGCCGACTTCCCGATACTCAAGCTCAAGATCGATGGCAAACCGCTGGTCTATCTCGACAGCGCGGCTTCCGGCCAGATGCCGCAGCCGGTGATCGATCGTCTGGTGCGTTATCAGACCACGCAGCACGCCAACATCCATCGTGCCGTGCACTACCTGTCGGAAGTGGCCACCGCCGAATTTGAGGGGGCGCGCCGCAAATTGCAGCGTTTCATTAATGCGCGTGAGGACAGGGAAGTGATCTTCACCAGCGGCACCACCGAGGCGATCAACTTGGTAATGCACGGTTATGGCCGCAAGTTTATCGGCGCTGGCGATGAAATCATTCTGACCACGCTGGAGCATCATTCCAATATCGTGCCGTGGCAAATGCTGGCGGAAGAGAAGGGCGCAAGAATACGCGTCGTGCCGATCAACGATGCCGGCGAACTCCTGCTTGATGAATACGAGCAGCTGTTTAACGAACATACCAAGTTCGTCGGCGTGATGCATGTGTCGAACGCGCTGGGCAGCATCAATCCGATCAAGCAGATGATCGCATTTGCGCATGCGCGCGGAGTGCCGGTGCTGATCGACGGTGCACAGGCTGCGCCCCATATGCAGATTGATGTGCAGGATCTCGACTGTGATTTCTATGCATTCTCCGGCCACAAGATGTGCGGTCCGACCGGTATCGGCATCCTCTACGGCAAGGCTGACCTGCTGGAGCGGATGCAACCGTTCAAGGGCGGCGGCGACATGATTCTGTCGGTAACGTTCGAAAAAACCATTTACAACACGATCCCGCAAAAATTCGAGGCTGGCACCCCGCCGATCGCAGCAGCAATCGGACTCGGTGCGGCGGCCGACTATTTGTCAGCAATCGGCATGGAGGCAATCGCAACACACGAACATGCCCTGCTCAATTACGCGACAGAGCAGATCCGCCGCCTGCCGGGCGTGAGTATCGTTGGCACTGCTGCGCTGAAGGCTGCGGTATTGTCATTTGTGGTCGAGGGCGTGCATCCGCATGACATCGGCACACTGCTGAATCAGCAAGGGATTGCGGTACGCACCGGACATCATTGTGCGCAGCCGGTAATGCAGCGCTTCAAGATACCGGCAACGTCGCGTGCCTCGTTCGCGTTTTACAACAGCATGGCTGAGGTTGACACCTTGATCGCCGGCATCCGTGCCGCGCAAAAGGTTTTCGCATAATGCACACACAATCACTCTATCAAGAGGTCATCCTCGACCATAATCGCAAGCCGCGCAATTACGGGGTTCTCGACCAGGCTAGCCATCATGCGGTGGGGCACAATCCGCTGTGCGGTGACCGCCTGGAGATTGCGCTCAATCTCGCCGACGAGCACATTGACCGCATCGCATTTCAGGGCGAGTCATGTGCGATCTGCAAGGCATCAGCGTCGATGATGACTGCTGCCGTCAAAGGCAAGACACGTGACGATGCTGAAATATTGATTCAGGAATTTCGCGATATGGCGCTCGGCAAGCTCGATCCCGGCAGCCAGCACCACCTCGGACGACTTACGGTGTTTGCCGGGGTGCGCGACCTGCCGACTCGCGTCAAATGTGCAATCCTGCCATGGCATACGTTGCAGGCGGCACTCAATTCTGTCACCAGCATTTCAACCGAGGCTGCAGATGATCCGATGCACGCGCCGGTTGGCGGCGCTTCCTAGCAGAGCGCTATGCCAAGAATAGCTGAAATAGAAGGCACGCCCAATCCGAATGCGTTGAAATTCATCCTCAAGGAACCGTTGACTTGGGGAGTGACGCATTCGTACGACAGCGCCGAGCAGGCACAGGATGACCCGCTGGCAGCAGCGCTGTTCGATATCGATCACGTGACCAACGTATTTTATGTCGATCGCTGGATTACGATCACGCAGGATGGCAGTGCCGACTGGCAGGACCTGGCGCGTGCGGTTGCCGATCCGATCCGCGCCGCGCCTGCGGCGGACGCACAATCAGCGGCTACGGTTGCTGCGGCCGCCACCACAATCGCCGGGCTGAGTCCCGAGGACCAGCAGCGCCTTGACAAGATCAGCGTGCTGCTCGACGAGGAGATACGCCCCTATCTGCAAAATGACGGCGGCGATCTGTATGTGCTCGGCCTTGAAGGCAACACACTCAGTGTGCACTATCAGGGTGCATGCGGCACCTGTCCAAGTTCGATTTCCGGCACACTCAGGGGAATCGAGAATCTGTTGAGATCAATCGAGCCGGATATCGAGGTGATTGCGGTTTAGGGAGACACTGCTCTGGGGGAAGGGGGGCCTCATCCGCGTCCGAGTTCCCGCACGATGTGCAGTTGCCGGCGGCTCACCGGCAGTTTTTCCTCCACTCCTGTGAGCAGCACTACCCAGTGCGTTTCTCCATTCTCTTCCGGGGTCTTCTCGAATCCCGCAATGCGATCTTTCGCTACCAGGCAACTGCGGTGGATGCGGACGAAGTGTTCGCCGAATTCTTCCTCCAGGCGTGTCAATGATTCTTCCAGCAGATACTCTTTCTCGTGCGTGCGTATGGTCACGTATTTCAACTCGGCACGCAGGTAGACTACATCGCTCGCCGGGATCAGGCGAATTCTGCCGCGCTCGTGTACGCTGAGATGTGTGCGCGGCCGGGGGCGAAGCTGCCGCAATACGGTTTCCTGTTGCTGTGGTAGTGTTGCCGTGCCAACGCGTGTCAGTGCTTCCAGTAAGCGTGCTTGGCGGATGGGTTTGAGCAGATAGTCTATCGCATGCACTTCAAACGCCTGGATTGCATGGGTATCATAGGCGGTGGTGAAAATAATCGCGGGCGGGGCCGACAGTTTGTGTAAATGTTGCGCCAGTTCAAGCCCATCCATTTCCGGCATGCGAATATCGAGCAGTGCGATGTCGGCCGGGCATGATTGCAGCAACGCCAGTGCTTCCAGTCCGTTGGACGCTTCACCCACCACCTCCAGCGGAAGCTCTTCCTTGCAATCCTGCAGCAAATCCCTGAGTCGGTTACGCGCCGGCATCTCGTCGTCAACGATCACGATTTTCAGTGGCAGGTTGCTCATTTATCCAGTTCCCCTCTTGCCTTTATGCCGTGACCACGAAGGGAATGGTGATGTGAACTTGGTAGATGTCGTCGCTGATCTTGCTTTCCAGTCGGCCTTCCGCATCAAAATGTAGCGCCAGACGCTCGCGTATGTTGTTCAGCGCCATCTTGTTGCCACCATGGTGGTCACCGTCGGGCTGGTAGGGGTTGCGTAAGACCATGTGTACTTCGTCATGGCGTTTGAAGATATTAATGCTGATGATGCCGGGAGCAGCCAGCGGCTCGATGCCGTGATAAACCGCGTTTTCCAGCAATGGCTGCAATACCAGCGGCGGGACCAATGCATCCGGCGGCATGTTGTCGATATGCCACTCGACCTTGAGTCGCTCTCCCAAGCGTAATTGTTCCAGTTGCAGATACTGGCGGCACAATTCAACCTCCCGTTGTAATGGCGACAACTGACGATTGTCGGCCATCAACACCCGAAACAAGTCCGCCATGTCTTCCAGCGCCTGCTCGGCACGTTTTGGATTGGCACGGATCAGTGATAATACTGCGTTGATGCTGTTAAACAGAAAATGGGGGCGGATGCGTGCCTGCAATGCCTGCAAACGTGCTTCCGAGAGTGCGGGCGAAAATGCACGGCTGCGTAGGTTAAAGTATCCCAGCAGCACGCCGCTGACCCCAAGACCAAAAATCCAGTAGCGGGAAATTGTTCCCATATCGATGTTGTCAGCCTTGGTTCCACCAAACCAGTATGCCGCTGTCGTCAATATCAGTTCCAGCAGCAATACTGCAGCGATACCGGTGGCATAGGGCAAGCGCGCCAACGGCCGGTGCAGGGCATACAGCAGCAGCAAGCTGAGCAATAATACGGGCTGAATGACGGCGGCGATCTCCATGAATTCCGGCATAAATCCATGTCCTGTGGGCGCTTTGAGCAATGCTGCCGCAAACCCCATGGCGTTTACGCTCACCAAGATGCGCAGCATTGTGCCGAGATTGCGAAAATTCGGCAAAGCATCTGGATAGGCATTTTGATTTATACTCGTCACTTGGGAGACCGGGATCGAGGTTGATGTTCCTGGAAGGGTTGCACATACTTTCATTTTTGACAAGGCAATATGGCAACTTCAAAAAAGAAAAACTCGCCGACCGGAAGCGGCAAAAAAGCCTGGTCGGGACGTTTCGACGAGCCGGTTTCGGAACTGGTGCAGCGCTATACCGCCTCGATTGATTTCGATCGGCGACTGGCTGAATTCGATATTCAGGGATCACTTGCGCACGCGCAGATGCTCTCGGCTGCGGGCATTATCAGTGCCAAGGATCTCGCTGCCATCGAGCGAGGCTTGGAGCAAATCCGCAACGAAATACGTAGTGGAAAATTCGTTTGGTTGCTGGAGCTGGAAGACGTACATCTCAACATCGAAAAACGTCTCACTATTCTGATCGGCGATGCCGGTAAACGGCTACATACGGCACGATCACGCAACGATCAAGTAGCTACCGATGTGCGGCTTTATTTGCGCGCTTCGATTGATGACATCATCAACTGTATCCAAGTCATGCAATTGGCGTTGCTGGACCTCGCCGACAAGCATGCGGAGACAGTGATGCCTGGTTTCACGCATTTGCAGGTGGCGCAACCGATTTCCTTTGGCCATCATCTGCTGGCGTATTTCGAAATGCTGCAGCGCGACGTTGAGCGCTTGGTCAGTTGCAGGAAGCGTATGAATAAATTGCCACTGGGTGCGGCGGCACTGGCTGGAACCAGTTACCCCATCGACCGCAAGCTGGTGGCGCAGAAACTGGGTTTCGACGGTGTCTGTGAAAACTCACTGGATGCGGTTTCCGATCGCGATTTTGCCATTGAGTTCTGCGCTTGCGCGGCGCTGATCATGACGCATCTGTCGCGCTTATCCGAGGAGCTGATTCTATGGATGAGTCCATCGTTCGGTTTCATCGATCTTGCCGACCGTTTCTGTACCGGTTCTTCCATCATGCCGCAAAAAAAGAATCCCGATGTGCCGGAACTGGTGCGCGGCAAGACCGGACGTATCAATGGTCATCTGGTTGCGTTGCTGACGCTGATGAAAGCCCAGCCACTTGCGTACAACAAGGATAATCAGGAAGACAAGGAACCCCTGTTCGATACCGTGGACACCCTTACTGACACCTTGCGCATTTATGCCGATATGCTGGCCGGCATCCGCGTCAATCAGGAGGCAATGCGCGCTGCTGCAATGCGCGGCTACGCCACTGCCACCGATCTGGCTGATTACCTGACAAAGAAAGGGTTACCGTTCCGCGATGCGCATGAAGCAGTGGCGCAAGCGGTGCGTTTTGCCGAGAAAAAAAGCTGCGACTTGAGCGCGCTCACCCTGCCCGAGTTGCGGCAATTCTCCCAACGGGTCGACCAGGACGTCTATGCCGTGCTGACCCTGGAGGGTTCGCTGAAAAGCCGCAACCATATTGGCGGAACTGCACCGGTGCAGGTACGTGCAGCAATCAAGCGGGCAAGGAAGAAGCTGTCCTGAGCACGACCTGTTTGGCAATCCGCTAATTCACCAATCCATGCTGCCCTGGCCGGATATCGCTGCACAAATCTCAGCTTCCACCGGTATTCCCTTCGCCGTGAACAGAGTTGCTGCTGTTGGTGGGGGCTGCATCAACCAAAGCTATCGCATTGAAAATGGCGCTCAGCATTTTTTCATCAAACTGAACAGTGCCGACAGCTTGCCGATGTTTGAGGCGGAGGCCGCGGGTCTGCAGGAAATTCACAACTCCCGTACGCTGCGGGTTCCCGCACCGGTGTGCTGGGGAAAGAACAAAGCCAGTGCATGGCTGGTGTTGGAATGTCTGGAAATCGGTAGTGCTGGCAGTAGCGCTGCCGCGTCGCTGGGGCAGGGACTTGCTGCGATGCACCGTTTTTCTTCAGAGAAATTTGGCTGGGTGCGCGACAACACAATCGGCACCACACCACAAGTCAATAAATTCTCTGCCGACTGGATTCAATTCTGGCGTGAGCACCGTCTGGGCTATCAACTGCGGCTTGCACAAGCCAATGGTTATACGGGGAAGCTGCAAACACGGGGGGAGCGGTTACTGGCAGAGCTGGCTGTTTTTTTTCCGGGGTCACCGCCAGTTCCGTCACTGTTGCACGGCGATCTATGGAGCGGCAATTACGCTTTCGATTCTGCCGGGCAGCCGGTGCTGTTCGATCCGGCAATATATTACGGCGACCGTGAGACAGATCTTGCCATGACCGAACTTTTTGGCGGCTTTTCTGCGGCCTTCTATGCCGCTTATCACGAAGCCTACCCTCTTGATCCCGACTATGCCATTCGCAAAACCCTCTACAATCTTTATCACATTCTGAATCATCTGAATCTGTTTGGTGGAGGTTACCTCAATCAAGCAGAGCAAATGATGGGCAGGCTGCACGCCGAGATTCGCTAGGCAGGCATCCACGGCGGCTCTTCCTTGGATCAGAACTCCTGCGGATCCACATCCAGCGCCCAGCGCACCTTGCGGACGGGAAGCGTGACAAGTTTTGTGTGCCAGGCGGCGAGAAATTCCTGCAATTTTTTGCGTGAGCCGGATTGCACCAGCAGGTGCGCGCGTTCCAGCCCCTTGAGCCGCGCCATTTGTGCCGGGACCGGGTCGAATACTTCCACCTCTCTGGATGCTCCTGCCATTGCTGCCGCGCTGGCGAGAAAATCCAGTGCAGCGCTGATCTGGGGCGCTTCCGCCCGCAACAGGGCTTGATAGACGAAAGGGGGGAAGCCTGCCATCTTTCTTTCTGTCAGCAGCATTTGCGCGAGTGAGTCGTAATCGTGCTGCCGCAGCGCGTGATACAGCGGATGGTCGGGAAATTCGGTTTGAATCAGTACCTCACCTGCGATGTCGGCACGTCCGGCGCGGCCTGCTACCTGCATCAGTTGCGCGAACAAACGCTCCGCCGCACGAAAGTCAGTGCTGAATAGCGAAGCGTCAGAATTCAAAACTCCTACTAGCGACAGATTGGGAAAATCATGTCCTTTGGCAAGAATCTGCGTACCAACCAGAATATCCACACGTTGCTCATAAATATCTTTCAGCATCCGTTCCCATCCATCCTTGAGACGCGTGCTGTCACGGTCTATGCGCAGGATTCGCGCATCGGGGAAACGTGCGGCCAGCACCGCTTCCACCCGCTGAGTGCCATGTCCAAAGGGCACGATATCCTGGTCACCACACTTGGGACAGGCAGAGGGGAAACGCTCCTGATGACCGCAGTGATGGCAGCGCAATTGTTTTTCGCGCAAGTGGACTACCAGGCGACTGGCGCAGCGATGACATGTCGCCGTCCATGCACACGACTTGCACAGTAGCACCGGAGCGTAACCGCGGCGATTGAGGAAAACCAGGCTTTGCTGGTTTCGTGTCAGGCATTTCTCCAGCGCTCTGATTAGTGGCTCGGATAAACCATCTTTGCTCTTGGCGGCACGGGTGTCAACGCAGCGCACAGCGGGCAGCATAGCGTTCTTAACAGCGCGGGACGACAGGCGCAGCATACGGTAGCGTCCATTAGTCGCGTTGTAATAGCTTTCCAGTGAAGGTGTGGCAGAGCCGAGCAGCACTGGCACATGCGCCTGTCTGGCGCGGAAAATCGCCACATCTCGCGCCGAGTAACGCAAGCCATCCTGCTGTTTGAAAGAGCCATCCTGCTCCTCATCCACAATGATCAGACCAAGTTTTGGCAGTGGCGTGAATACTGCCAGGCGGGTACCCAGTATTATTTTGGCTTCACCCTGCTGTGCCTGCAGCCAGCCGTTCACGCGCTCGGAGGGATTGAGCCTGCTATGCAGACACACCAGCGATGTGGTGGGGAAACGCGCACGGAATGCTGCCTCCAGTTGCGGGGTCAAACTGATTTCAGGTACCAGCACCAGCGTTTGTCGTCCCTGCAGCAACAGCAGCGCAATCAGCCGCAGATATACCTCGGTTTTTCCGCTACCGGTGATGCCATGCAGCAGCCAGGCGTTAAATTCGCTGATGGCGGCGGTAATAGCAGCGACGGCGCTCTGCTGTTCTGTATTCAGGGCTGGGCCGGAGACAGCTTTGATGATGGGAGCGGGATGAACTGGAATTTCTTTTATCCAGCCCATAGTGACAAATTTCTGCAATGCCTTGGGCGCACGCGGTGAAAGCTGTTTCGCTTCTTCATGGCTGATTACACCGGCCTCTCTCAACCTTGCCAGTAAACGATTCTGGACGATGTTGCGGGTGGGGATGGATGTGGTATCGGCCGCACGTCCGGCATCAGTGAAACAAAATTGCAAGACGATGGTGGATTTCTGTACAAGGGGTTTACTGCTACGCAGCCTGCCGGGCAGCGCATTCATCATTACCTCGCCCAGCGGATGGTGGTAATAATCGCTGCAAAACCTGCACAGATCGAGGAGTGCTGCAGGCAGCGGGGGAATGTCACGAAAGATATGTGCGGCAGGCTTGAGCTTGTCGGGAGAAACAGAAGAGCGGACGGATATTTCCATGATGACGCCCGTCACCAGCTTCCTGCCGAAAGGAACCTGCACACGGGCGCCGATGTCTTGTGCTGTTGCATCCGATGCAAGGTAGTCAAACAAAGTGGCCACGGGAACATCAAGCGCAACGCGGATGATAGGCATTATGGGAAATATATTTGGGGCCGGTTTGCACGGTTGAATTGGAGTGCATTATCCACGAAATCTATGCTGGGACTATTATTCCTGATGGAATAACAAAGCAAATTGTTGTTGACCCTTAGTTTGGGTTTCTTCTGCCTGGATATGATTCGGTTTTTTAAAAAAGAATTAACTTGCGTATGGACATGGGGTCTGCAGATAAAAAAATTCTTGCTTATGTGTATGTTTAGTCAGGTGTTTGATACTTTTCATTCGGGCAAGCTGTTATGAGGAGCGCCTTATATGTTTTGATAATAATGTGCTAAGGACAATTGTTGCTTTCATCGCGATTGTATTTGATTCCTCACGGATTTATCTTTATTTTCGGCTCCGATGACCATCATCGTCAAGCATAAATCACGCCATTTGCGCAACTCTTATTCATATCATTCTTACAGTCTCTGCAGCCTGACAAATTGCTTGACGAGCAGCGCTTTTATCGGCTAGGCTTACCGCTGTAATGGATATGGGTATATTCGTAGCATATCCATAAGTATAAGTACGGCGGGGTCACTACGTAGAAGTGGAAGGGGCAGTAGTTTTTCGATTAACGGAATAGGAGGTAACGACAATGGCAACAACATTAGGAACATCAAGCCATGCAGGGTCGGGTGGCGGTAGTTACGACATGTCGCTGTGGTACGACTCGAAGTGGTACAAGTTTGG
>CAMAPK010000013.1 GCA_945860135.1 Nitrosovibrio sp. Nv4 | reverse complement strand
GAAATTCATCGTGCTGGGCGACGGACAGATACGGCAATAAACCATTGCGGAAATCGGGGCGGATTCGATCCGTTCCGCAACATGAGATTGTGATGACTCAACTTATCGAAATCAAAGTCCCCGACGTTGGCGATTTCAAGGATATTCCCGTCATCGAGCTGCTGGTGAAGCCCGGCGATACGGTAGCGAAGGAAACACCGCTCATCACGCTGGAGACCGACAAGGCGACGGTGGAGATCCCTGCGCCACAAGCCGGGGTGGTGAAGGAAATCAAGGTCAAGGTGGGTGACAAGGTCTCAGAAGGGTCGTCCATTCTGATATTGGAAGCGGCGGATGCGGAGACAGGTTCTGCAATCCCTGTAGAGATCCCGCCAATTGCGCTCGATTCGCTCCCTGCTGCCAGCATTGCTGCTCCGGTTGCGCGTGGCGACATCCACGCAGATGTGGTGGTGCTGGGTGCGGGGCCGGGCGGCTACACGGCCGCATTCCGCGCCGCCGATCTCGGCAAGAAAGTGGTGTTGATCGAACGTTACCCAGTGCTCGGTGGCGTATGTCTCAATGTCGGCTGCATCCCCTCCAAGGCATTGCTGCATGTGGCGAAAGTCATCACCGAAGCGGAGGAGAGCGCACATCAGGGCGTTGCTTTCGGCCAGCCCGCGATAGAAATCGACAAGCTGCGGGCATGGAAAGAATCCGTCATCGGCAAGCTCACCAAGGGTCTGTCGGCGCTGGCGAAGCAGCGCAAGGTGGAAGTGGTGCATGGCACAGGTAAATTCACTTCGTCCCACATGATCAGCGTGGAAACAGCCACTGGTGCAAAGACCGTGTCGTTCGAACATTGCATCATCGCCGTCGGCTCCAGCGTGGCACGCATTCCCGGTTTTCCCTACGATGATCCGCGCCTGATGGATTCGACCGGTGCATTGCAACTGACGGACATTCCCAAACGCATGTTGATCATCGGCGGCGGCATTATCGGTCTGGAAATGGCGACGGTTTATGCTGCGCTTGGTTGCAAAGTCAGCGTGGTGGAATTGATGGAGCAATTGATTCCCGGCGCAGATGCGGATCTCGTCAAGCCATTGCAGCGGCGCATACAGAAACGCTACGAGGCGATCTATCTCAAAACCAGGGTCACCCAGATCGAGCCGCAGGAAAGCGGACTCAAAGTTACCTTTGCAGGAGAGAAATCTCCTGAACCGCAGATTTACGACCGCGTGCTGCTGGCAGTGGGGCGCCGTCCCAACGGTCGCGCTATCGGTGCCGAAAATGCCGGTGTCAATGTGGACGAGCGCGGCTTCATTCCGGTGGACAAACAGCTGCGCACCAATGTACCGCACATTTTTGGCATTGGCGACATCGTCGGCGAACCCATGCTGGCGCACAAGGCCTCGCATGAAGGCAAGCTCGCTGCGGAAATCATCGCAGGACACAAAGCAGCATTCGATGCACGCACTATTCCCTCGGTGGCCTACACCGATCCGGAAATTGCCTGGATGGGTTTGACCGAAACCGAAGCCGCGAAACAAGGGATCGATTACGAAAGAGCCAGCTTCCCCTGGGCGGCCAGTGGTCGCGCGATTGCGATGGGGCGCGAAGAGGGCATGACCAAGCTGCTGCTGGATAGAAACACCCGGCGCATTCTCGGTGCAGGCATGGTCGGCGTCAATGCCGGCGAGTTGATCGCCGAGACGGTGCTGGCGCTGGAAATGGGCGCGGACATGGAAGACCTCGGCCTCACCATTCATCCACACCCGACCCTGTCGGAAACTGTTTTCTTTGCCGCTGAAATTGCGGAAGGATCGATCACTGATCTTTACCTGCCAAAGAAATAATCTAAGGAACCACTGAATAAGTTCTCCGTGGAGCGCGTTGCTGGCAAAATGTGGATGATTGCAAGGCGCGCGACACAGGTCGTAGCTTGGCCTACGAAGCCAAGGAACGCAACACAGCAAGCGTCAGATTTTACCGTAACCCTATGGGACGGGGCTTTGCGGGCGGTCTGCGGTGTCAGGCTCGTAGCGAAGGGAATGGCCATTCGCGTCCTCGCCTTTCGTGCATCCCATCCCGCAAAGCCACCGTCGCGCCCGCGTGTGAAGCCGCGCGCGATAATTGAGCCGGGAATTTGAGATATTTGAAATAATCGGCATTTTCGCACATTGTAAACGAATTGCACTAGATCAAACCCCAGGCCTTGGGATCACCAGTTCCTGATCACTAGCTCGTTTCTTTTTCCCCTGCTGTTTTGGCCACCGACTGTATAACTGATCTGCACCGTTTTCATCACCAGCCCCTTGAACGCCTTGCGCATCTCAGGGATATCATTGACTGAGATAATCATGCTGCCTTTGATCGTCCTGGCCATCTCAGCCATTTGGGCGTATTGATCGAGACCAAAATCCATGCCGTAACCTTCCGTGCCCCAATACGGAGGATCGCAATAAAACAGGGTGTGTTCGCGGTCGTACTTGTGAATGCAATCCTGCCAGGGCAGGTGCTCGATATAGGTTCTGGAGAGCCGCAGGTGTGCCTGGCTTAAATCTTCCTCGAGACGTAGCAGATTGAAGCGTGGCGGGCTGGTAGTGGCGGTGCCGAAGGTCGGATTATTTACCCGGCCGCCAAACGCCAGCTTTTGCAGGTAGTAAAAGCGCGCAGCGCGCTGGATATCGGTCAGCGTTTCTGCTGGAGTGATCTGCGTCCACTTGTATATTTCGCGGCTGGTAAGCGCCCATTTGAATTGCCGGGTGAACTCCTCCAGATGATGCCTGACCACCCGGTACAGGTTCACCAGCTCGCCGTTGATGTCGATGAGCACCTCGACGTGCGCCGCTTCTTTTATGAAGTACAGCGCAGCGGCGCCGCAGAACGGTTCCACGTAGCACTCATGTTTTGGGAACAATGGCAGGATGTGCTTGGCCAGGCGGCGCTTGCCGCCGATCCACGGAATGATTGGTAATGTTTTATTCATGCTGCAAGCCCTTTTTCATGGTTGAAAATATGCTAGGCTTGACCCGCCGCGTCGACGTGGCAGGGAGCCTTGGCTTTGGCTCACAGGCTGATTCTGTGGGTTAAAGTGGTCGGGGGCATGTTGACGCATGGCTCCGGCCGCTTCCTTTCTGATTACGCCGGCGTCCTAACCGGCAGCGAAGCCAGAAATTCATTCAGCGGCGGGATCGGCGCGCCTGCAACAACGGCATTTAGCGTGGTGGTAGCTGCATCCCACACCGCCGCCGACCAGACGATGAAGGTGATCGACTCGGCTTGGTATTTGTTTGGATAACCGGCGTAGCTGCGCGCGCTCAGAATGTTGTCGTATCGTGCGGCCCTTGCGCCAGCATCAAGATGCCGCTGAACCGCAGCCTCATATTCTGCCACCGTTGCTGCAAAAATTTCTTCGGGGCTTGGCGGCGGCTCATCAGGGGTTGAACCGACAGGCGGAGTGACACCTAAAGTATCAATCTCATGTCTGATTTTGCCGATCCAGTAACTCTCCCCGCGATGATCTGCAGCAATATCCCAACCCGCGCCATTAAACACCGCGGCCTGGTTGGCACCGAGCGCCGGTGGGGAAATGTCCGTGGATAGAACTGGCACGATAAATTCGCCGGGTTCCAGGGGCGATTCCTGGGCCGCGTAAATCTCAGTAAGCTCTTTTGTTTCTGGGTGGAACAAATAAATAATTTTAGACATGACATCTCCTAGTATTTAATACAAATAAGAATACGAACGCCTGCCGCCACATTCGACCCGCCACCTGTGCTTTGCGTGCTAACAGTGTTAGTATTTGTAGAGGAGCCGTTGTCAGTAACTCCTGACGCTCCGCCTTCGTCCGCATATATACGTAACGGATGTGTGTGCGCAATTACCTCTCCGGCTGTACTCGTTCCAACATTCGCAGCCGCTTGCAAGACTGTATAGTCTGCTGCGAACCACGGCAGGCCAAAAGTGGTAGAGCCGTCTCCCGCGCCCCAGGTAGTGCCGATCGCCGCGAACAAGGCCGCGTAGGTTGATCTGCTGATGTTCGCGGCCGAGGTGGGACAAAGCAAGGTTCCCGCTGGCGCAGAAGTGCCGGCATGGAATACAAAGCTGCCAGGGTTTACCCCGCCTACTAAAGGTAGGCCGCTGGCTCGTGTGTAGCTCACGCAATACACGGTAGTCCCGTCCGACCAGTAAACAGCCCGATCCCCTGCTGCGGTTGTTATGGCGAGCGCTCCTGGAAGATTGTTATTCGTCGGATGAAAATCGAGTAGTAGGCTGCCGTCGAAAATCACCGTTCTGCACATCCCCGCGCCAAGGGTTACGGCACTGATTGTTGTTGTGCCGGTGATATGAGTAAAATTGCCGGTTGCCGTAGTCAGGTTGATGGTTGCAGCGGATGCAATATTCGCGCCAACCGCCGCATTGAATGCGGCTCCTGCCATAGTGAGCGGGCCGGCAACTACCCCGCCCGCGCTCAGATCGGCCGCGACCACATTGGTGCCATCGCTGTAAATGCTGCCCCCCCCACCTTGGCCGAGGGCCACCCCAGTTCCGGCAGCAGTTTTAACCGTGAGGGAGTAAGCCCCGCTGGTGTTGTTGTACGCAAGCCAGCGCTGCACGGCGGCGGGCACAATGACGTTGCGATCGCCGGTGAGCGCGCCTATTTTGCGCGTTATCCAAAACGCGATGAAATCCGCAGGATGGCCTGCCGTGGCGAGCCCTACTGGTTTATCGCGCAGCAGATCGGCTGCTGTGTTGCCACCGTAAGCAATGCCATCCGCCACATGCTGGCGTGGGGAATTCTGGAATCCCGCTTGCTGGAGGTTGGCCGCATGGGGATGCATAGTTATTGGGCCTGGTTACGTAAAAACAGGTTCCAGCGCAGCCTGGAGTTTTAATAAACGTGCGCCTGAACTGCCCCGCCTGCGGAAGCGCAATGAGCCTGGATACGCTGCTCGCCAGCGAAGGCGCGCGCGAAGCGGTGATGACCGCGCTGCAGCTACCGGCACCGCTCGGCAAAGCGCTGGTGCAATACCTCGCGCTGTTCCGCCCGGCGCAGCGCCAGCTCTCGTTTGACCGCGTCCACTCGCTGCTCAGCGAACTGCTGCCGATGATCCAGAGCGGCAAGATCGAGCGCAACGGACGGCTATGGGCGGCGCCGGTGGAATCGTGGCGGCAGGGGATCGAGGAGATGCTGGCCAAGCGCGACAAGCTCACGCTGCCGCTCAAGGGCCACGGTTATTTGCTCACGATCATCGCCGGGTATGCCGACAAAACCGAGGCCAGGGCCGAGGCGCAGGCGGAGGAGCGCCAGCGCAGCGGCAGGTTGCCCGCGTCAACTTGCACAATTTCGCAAACTGCGGCTTCGGCAGACTCAGAGGCGGTGCAGGCGTTCCGTGCCATGCCCGCTTCGGTCAAGGAACAGCTCGATAGATTCATCCATAAAACCGGAGGTACTGATGGAGATGATCGCTAGACGAATTCTGGTGGGACTGTCCTGCCGCATCGGCAAGGATCGCGGCATCTCGGTCAAAGGCCTCGCGCTGAGCAACGGCCTCTGCGAACGCCGGGTGCGCAGCTACATCAGCCAACTGCGCGACGAGGGCTACGCCATCTGCGGCACGCCGCAGACCGGGTATTACATGGCCGAAACCGCCGAGGAGCTGGAACACACCTGCCAGTTCCTGCACGCGCGCGCCATGCACAGCCTGGTGCTGGAGGCCAAACTGCGCAAAATCCCGCTGCCTGATCTGCTCGGGCAATTACATCTAAAAACCTAACCGTAGGAGCGCCTGAAAGCGCGAAAATTTAACCCACAACCAAGGAGAGTTAACATGGCAAAATCAGTCACCCGACTCAAAGCCAAGGCGCAGATTTACGTGCCGCAAACCAAAGAAACTGCTGCCGCCGATGTGCGCACGATTGGCGACCTGCAGCGTCAGTCGCTGCGCGCCGCCACTGAGATGAATGACGCGATCGCCGCCATCACGCAAAATTACCAGCCGCGCCTGGAGGCGCTGAGCGAACAGCTCAAAACCTTGCAGGACGGGGTGCAGGCGTATTGCGAAGCGCATCGCGCCGAGCTGACCGATGGTGGCCGGGTCAAAAGCGCCAACCTGATCACCGGCGAGGTGCAGTGGCGCCAGCGCCCACCGTCGGTGTCGGTGCGTGGTGCCGAGGCCGTGATCGAAGCCCTGAAAAGACTGGGGCTGGGCAAGTTTGTTCGCACCAAAGATGAAGTCAACAAGGAAGCCATCCTCAACGAACCGGATGCGGTACGCGGCGTGGCCGGAATCACCGTGGTCACCGGCGTCGAGGATTTTGTGATAACGCCGTTTGAGCAGAAGGACGCGGCCTGATGAGTCTGTTTACTCTCCAGGTCAACGATTCCGGGTCGTGGCGCAATGTGATGAAGTTCAAGCCTGTTTTTGTCGCGGAGGCCAAGATGCAGGCGCAGCGTTTGGCGTCTCTCTCCTACCAAAAATTGAAGCTGCGCATTATTGATGCCGAGAGTACTGTGGTTGTTTATTGTGAGGGACCTGAGTATGTTTGGAAAGCTCCGGAATGGAGGGTTCTTTAATGCCCGCCTACAACTTCACCAAGCGATTTTCCCATGCCAATGCCATTCGTACCCCTAAAAGGTTCCCTCGGATTTTTTGAGGTTGACCCGGCATTATTGGAGCGCATTTCTCCTGCGTGTAAGCCGTGACACGCTAAAACACGGCACATCATAGGAAACCGAAATGGAAAACCAGCACAGACAGATTAAAGGTTATCGGGAACTGAATCAAAACGAAATTGCCCTGATGAACGAGATCAAGGCCAAGGGCGCCGAACTGGGTGAATTGGTGGCGAGAATTCGCGCGGTCGAAGGAGTCGACCAGCGATGGGTAAGCATTGGGGCTACCGACTTCCAGACCGGGCTTATGGCTCTGACGCGCGCCGTGGCACAGCCTACATTTTTTTAATATTTAGGCCGTCACTGAAGCAATGAAATCCGCCCCCGCCGCCGATATCCGCAAACGCGAACTCGCGCAGATCCACATCGCCAAGGCCGCGCTTGGCCTCGACGACGAGACCTACCGCGATATGCTGTGGACAGTGGCGCGGGTGCGTTCAGCTTCTGAGTTGGACTGGGCCGGGCGTAAACAGGTGCTCGACCATTTTAAGGCGTGCGGCTGGAACAATCGCCCGGCGAAACAAACCAGGCAGCTTGCCGGTGACCCACAGTCCAAGATGATCCGCGCGCTGTGGCTCGATCTGCATGAGGCTGGCGCCGTGCGTGATGCCTCGGAGCAGGCGCTGGCTTCCTATGTTCGCCGAATCACCAAGAAAGATGCGCTGCAGTGGTTGAGCGTCAAGGAAGCGCGACGCGTCATCGAGACGCTGAAGCAATGGTTGGCCAGATTTAAACAGGAATCCCAATGCCAAAGCCCAGCCCCTTAACCATAGACCCGCTGGAGAAGAACGCTGAGCTGCTATCTGATCTCGCGCTGCACACCGCCGATGTAACCAGGAAGCTGTGCGGGGTAGACCCTGAAAAAGCGGTCGAGGTTGGCCAGGCGGTGGCTGATTTGATGGCCGATCTGTGGGGCGGGCAGCTTATTTATTTTCCCAAGGGAATGATCAGGACGCTGTCAAAACGTGATCGCGAGATTTACGCCAAGTTCGACGGCTCAAATCAGGGCGCCCTGGCTAAAGAGTTCAACATGTCTATTCAGTGGGTTTATCGCATCGTTAAATTGATGCGCGCCGAAGAATTGGCGCGGCGACAACATGGGCTGTTTGATGGGAGCATTGGCACGTAATTTTTGAGGCTCGCCGATTTTTTGTTATTTTTACCTGTTGCAACCTTTTTTTATTCCTGTCCCACCAAATCCCGGTTCAAATCGTTTCTTCCCGCATTTATCTCGCGTTTCCCGTTAGAATATCTCAGTTCCCATCACGCGTGGGACTTGTTCAGTGGTTCCCTAAGTAATCGCTGAACAAGCCCCCCGTGCAGCGCGGCAGATTCACGCTACAATTCCGTGCCCTTCACCTTTACTGCCATCCATCACCTTGGAAGCTTTCCTTACCTCCACTCTGCTGGTTGCCATCGCTGAAATCGGCGACAAGACCCAGTTGCTGTCGTTTGTGCTGGCTGCCAAACTGCGGCGGCCGTACCCCATCATGGCGGGCATCTTCGTCGCTACCCTGCTCAATCATGCACTGGCGGCTTCGGTCGGCACGTGGCTGGCGAGTCTGATTTCTGCGCAAGCGCTCAACTGGATCGTGGGCTTGTCATTCATCGGTTTCGGTCTGTGGGCGCTGAAGCCGGACAAGCTGGACGGTGACCCGCGCATACTCGGTGCCGGAGTGTTCGTCACGACGCTGATTGCATTTTTCCTGGCGGAGATGGGAGACAAGACCCAGTTTGCCACCGTGGCGCTCGCGGCACATTATGATGCGCTGGCACTGGTGGTGTTGGGCACCACGCTCGGCATGATGCTTGCCAACGCGCCTGCGGTCTGGATCGGCGAGGCGCTCGCACACCGCATCAACCTGCAGCAGGTGCGCTGGTTTGCAGCAGCTTCGTTCGTGTTGATGGGATGCTGGACGCTGCTCAGTTAGTCCCGTATTACAACAGACGGCTTTTATCGCCGCTGACAAATCCGGCAAGAGGTTGGCAAATATTTTTGCCGAAGGCGATGACCTTGAACAGTTCACCCATTTCGGCGGGGCTCACCAGCTTCTGCAACTGGTTTGCCAGCGGCAGATAGTCGCCAGTATTTTCCGCCGGGGTTTGCGCCAGAATTTCGGTGATGCCGCAGTTGATGAGGAAATGTGCTTGGGTGGTATAGCCGCGCAATTCCAGTCCCGCATCGATTGCAACCTCGGTAAGCGCACTGAAATCCACGTGACTGGTGATGTCCTGCAAGCCTGGCAGATAGAACGGATCGTCGTGGGCATGGTGACGGTAATGGCACATCAGTGTTCCCTGATCGCGCTGCGGATGGTAGTACTCACTGTGGCCGAAGCCATAGTCGAGCAACACTATCGCGCCTTGCTGCAGAATGCCTGCGAGGCTGCGCATGAAGCCGCGCGCGGCCAGGTTGATTTCGCTGATGTAGTCTTTGCCAGGATCAGTTCGCAGATTGAGTGCGCGCGCAGCCGTGAAAAGTTCGCCGTCAATCAGTGGACGTTCACTCCATTCGAACGCTGTGCCGTTCCATGCTACGCCGCGCTCGAACAGATCGCTATCGCGCCACACCACCAGATGCACCGGCATGGCGTCGAGCACTTCATTGGCAAGCACCAGGCCGTTGAATTTGGTAGGTAAGTGTTCCAGCCAGTCAATTCGTGCTGAGAGATGCGGCGCATGCTTCTCAAATAATTCCCGCTGCCGCTGCCGTAGCTCTGCACTGACTTCCAGGATCAGATATTGCCCCGGCAAGTGCCCAAGTTTTCCCAGTTCCAGCAGCATATCAAGCGCGAGCTTGCCGCTACCCGCGCCGAACTCCAGGATATCGCCGCCCTCGTCACCCATGAGTTCAAGCACTTGCACCACTTGCCGCGCCACTGTTTTGCCGAACAGCGGAGAGATTTCCGGTGCGGTGACGAAATCTCCCGTGCCGCCAAACTTGGTTGTGCCGCCGCTGTAATAGCCCATGCCCGGTGCATATAGCGCCAGTTCCATGTAACGCGCAAACGAAATCCAGCCGCCAGCAGCAGCAATGTCGGTGCGGATCAGCTCCTGCATGGCACGACTATGCTGGAGCGCGGCTTCATTCGGTAGCGGTAGTGACGGCATCGGCGCTGGAGTATCTTTATGGTAAATTGCAGGAATTGCTGAATGTGCGAGTGTAGAGGAGATAGTGATGCAAGGGAAAGTGGTACTCATCACCGCTGGCGCCAAACGGGTGGGTGCGGCCATCTGCCGCAAGCTGCACCTGCGTGGCGCGAATCTGATGCTGCACTATCGTTCGTCGCTGGAGGAAGCGCGGGGATTGCAGACTGAACTCAATCAGATCCGTCCCGGCTCGGTGGCATTGGCGCAAGCCGATCTGCTCGACACTACCCAGATGCCGAGGCTGGTTGACGCAACCATGCAGCAGTTCGGCCAGCTGGATGCGCTGGTCAACAACGCTTCCAGCTTCTTCTCCACGCCGCTGGGAGAGGCTACTGAGGCGGCATGGGACGATCTCGTTGGCAGCAATCTGAAAGCGCCGCTATTCCTGTCCCAGGCGGCGGCGCCGCATCTCCAGCAGCAGCGAGGCTGCATCGTCAATATCGTCGATATTCATGCCGAGCGACCGCTTAAAAATTATGTCATCTACAGTGCCGCAAAGGGTGGGCTGGCATCGCTTACCCGCTCGCTGGCACTGGAGCTTGCACCTGAAATCAGGGTGAACGGTGTTTCCCCAGGCCCCATTCTGTGGCCGGAGAATGATGAGTGGGCGGATGTAGCAGTACATCAGCATATCATCAGCAAGACGCTGCTCAAGCGCACGGGTGAGCCTGATGACATTGCCAGAACGGTGCTGTTCCTGATCGCCGATGCGCCTTATATCACCGGTCAGATCATCGCGGTGGATGGCGGTCGTAGCGTGAATCTGTAGAGAGACCGTCATGAGCTTAAAAATCTTGCTGTTATCGGTGGAGGGTCTTGCGCGCAACAGCCGACATGCAATTTCTCGCATTGGAAGTTTGCTCTTTCTGTGGTTCGGTTTGATGGTAGTATTCCCATCGAAGCTGGCTAGACAGTCGCTGCCTGCTTTTCAGCAATGAAAAGCGGGGAGAGGAAAGTCCGGGCTCCATAGAGCAGGATGCCGGTTAATGGCCGGCCGCTATAAGTCGCAAGACCCAAGGCGAGGAACAGGGCCACAGAGACGAGCGTATTAAGTTACGGTGAAACGCGGTAACCTCCATCCGGAGCAAGACCAAATAGGCAGGCTATGACGCTGCTCGCTGAGCCTGCGGGTAGGTTGCTTGAGCGTACGGGCAACCGTGCGCCTAGAGGAATGACTGTCCACGACAGAACCCGGCTTACCGGCCAGCTTCACTTCATTGTTGCGGGGACATGTTCAGCGATCCCCTGAACATATCGGTTTAATGGGAATCTATTCAGAGCTTTTCTCAAGCCTCACACCCGATTCGCCTTCTTTGCCTCGCCACTCCTCCAGTTTCGCCCGTAACGCCTCACAAAGTGATAAGTTACATTCAGTTCTTCATCTATCCCATTTATTTCTATAAGATATTTATTTGAACCAGAAATCTTCTCCGGTTTCTTCTTTAAGTCTTTGTCGCATAAACAAAAACCCCTGATTTTTCGCTTGACTAGCCCCCCCTTTTTAATTACAGTGGGCGGAAGTGGGAAAAAGTGGGAGAAAGTTCCGTGCTGGAAAGCGCTGGAATTCTCCCGGAAAATAAAGGGAACGATATGTTTCGCGGTGTTACGCCTATCAGTCTGGACAACAAGGGAAGGCTTGCGGTGCCTGCAAAGTATCGTGATGGACTGCTATCCTTTTGCGCCGGTCATCTGGTCGTTACCGCTGATCCTTCCAGGTGTTTGCTGGTCTATCCTCAGCCCGCGTGGGAACCCATAGAGCAAAAACTCAATAGTCTCTCCAGTTTCAATCCCCAAAGCCGCAGTTTGCAACGTCTTCTGGTCGGCAATGCCAGCGATGTGGAGATGGATGGCGCCGGCCGCATTCTGGTGCCGCCGCCCTTGCGCCAGTTCGCCGGCTTGATAAAGGACGTGGTGCTGGTGGGGCAGGGCGCGAAATTCGAATTGTGGGACGAGGAAAAATGGAATCTGCAGATCGAGAGTGCCCTCGGATTCAAGGATAGCGGCATACCGCCAGAACTCGACGGTTTCTCACTTTGATACTGGGGTGATGCCGCTCTCATGCATACCACGGTGTTGCTGCATGAAGCGGTGGATGCGCTGGCAGTCAAGCCAGACGGGGTTTACGTAGATGGCACTTTCGGTCGTGGCGGTCACAGCCGTCTGATCCTGGAGCGGTTGGGGGAAAGTGGCAGGCTGATCGCGTTCGACAAGGACCCGGCTGCAGTGATGGTGGGACGGACCATCAAGGATGCACGTTTTCGCATGATGCATAGCGGATTCTCACAGATGCGACAGGTATTGCAGGAACTGGGTGTGGAGCGGGCGGATGGAATATTGCTGGATCTGGGGGTGTCTTCGCCGCAACTTGAACAGGCGCCGCGTGGATTCAGCTTTCGCTTCGAGGGGCCACTCGACATGCGCATGGATACCAGCCGGGGGCAGACCGCAGCGGAATGGCTGGCTTCTGTTTCAGAAGCGCATTTGGGAGAGGTGATAAGGAATTATGGCGAAGAACGGTTTGCTAAACAGATTGCAAGAGCGATTGTTGCGGCAAGAGCGCAGCAGCCTATCGTTACCACACTTCAACTTGCCGAAATCGTGGCAGCGACCGTGCGTGCGCGCGGGCAGCAGCGGGAAAACAAGCAGAATCCGGCGACACGCACCTTCCAGGCTATACGGATTTACCTCAATCAAGAGCTTGAGGAGTTGTCGCTGATTTTGCCGCAATGTGTGGAGATATTGAATCCTGGCGGCCGGCTGGTAGCCATCAGCTTTCATTCGCTGGAGGATCGGTTAGTGAAGCGCTTTATGCGCGAGGCAGCGAATCCAGACAAACTTCCGCGGGGATTGCCGTTGCGGGCAAAAGAAGTGCAGCGACTGGCTTGTCAGAGATTGCGTTTGGTGGGCAAGGCGATACGCCCGAGTGAAGAGGAAGTGGCTGCCAATCCACGGGCCAGAAGTGCAGTAATGCGGGTAGCGGAAAGGGTAAACCCGGCATAGCGGGGGTCGGAGACGGGAATGATCTTGGTTACCAAAAGGCGGACATGATCAGGCTTAATCTACTGCTGACGCTTATCCTCATCGCCTGCGCGCTGAGTGTTGTGACTTCACAGCATAACGCGCGCAAGCTTTTTGTGGAGCTGGAGAAAGAACAGGAACTGGCGAGGCAGTTGGCGGTGGAATGGGGGCAGCTACAACTTGAACAAAGCACTTGGGCGATGCATGCGCGTGTTGAGAAAATTGCCAGCGGGCAGCTGCGTATGAGAGTACCAGATGCAGCACGCGTTCGAACTGTTTCGCCGCTGAACGCGGTGAATGCAAATGCCATTACAGGAGCGCCCCAACCGTGATGCCGGATTTCACGCCGCGTAGCATTCTGCCCGCATGGCGCTCGCGTCTGCTGGTGGTGGTTTTATTGCTGGGGTTGCTCGGGCTGGCGGGACGTGCTGTCTATCTGCAGGGAATGCACAACGGTTTTTTGCAACAGAAGGGCGAGTCGCGTTACAGCCGCGTGATCGAAATGAGTGCACACCGCGGCATGATTACGGATCGACATGGTGAGCCGCTCGCAATCAGTACGTCGGTGGAATCGGTGTGGGCGAGTCCGCAGGACATGGATGCAACATCCACGCAAATAAAAAAACTGGCGGATCTGATCGGAATGGATGCTGCGGAAGTTCGCAAGCGCATCAGTGGGCCGCAGCGTGATTTTGTCTACTTGAAGAGGCATTTGCCGCCGGAGACTGCAGCCAAGGTGGTCGAATTGAACATGTCAGGCATATTTCTTCGGCGGGAATATCGCCGATATTACCCGGCGGGTGAGTTGACGGCACACATGCTCGGTTTTACCGATGTGGACGACAATGGGCAGGAAGGAATCGAACTGGCGTGGCAGGATGCGCTTGCCGGCCAGCCTGGTAGCCGGCGCGTCATCAAGGATCGCAAAGGACGTATTGTCGAGGATGTCGAAAGTATACGTGCACCCAGGCCGGGAAAAGACATAGCGCTGTCTATAGACAGCAAAATTCAGTATCTCGCTTACCGCGAATTGAAACAGGCAGTGGAAGCCAGCAAAGCCCAGGCAGGCGGGATCGTGGTGCTGGATGCGCAGACTGGTGAGGTGCTGGCGCTGGCTAATCTGCCGGTCTATAACCCCAATAACCGCGCGAAAATGAGCGGCGCGCGCGCGCGCAACCGCGCCCTGACCGATGTGTTCGAGCCAGGCTCAACCCTGAAACCGTTCACCGTGGCAGCGGCACTGGAAGCGGGCCGGATTGCGCCGGACACGATATTTCAGACGGCACCCGGCACCCTTACCATAGGCAGGGCAACGATCCGCGACTCTCACAAGGAAGGTCCGTTGACAGTGGCGCAGGTGATCCAGAAATCCAGCAACGTCGGTTCCGCAAAGATTGCATTGTCGCTGCCATCGCAAACGCTATGGGAAATGCTGAGCCACTCCGGTTTCGGCGTATCCACCGGTTCTGGATTTCCCGGAGAAGTCACTGGCAGGCTGCGTCCTCATCACACCTGGCGTCCCATCGAACAGGCCACCATGTCGTATGGCCACGGTATCTCGGTGAGCTTGCTACAGTTGGCGCGTGCCTACACGCTGTTTTCTACAGAAGGCGAATTGAAGCCGATATCGCTGTTAAAGCTCGATGCACCGGTAGTGGGTGAGCGGGTGATTTCGCGCGCTACTGCACTTGCCGTGAGCAGAATGCTGGAGATGGTGGTGAGTCCCGGCGGTACCGGACCGCGTGCACAGATCAGTGGTTACCGGGTGGCAGGCAAGACCGGCACCGCGCACAAGCTGGAAGGCAATGGGTATGCGAAAAACCGCTACATCTCCACCTTCGTCGGTTACGCACCCGCTTCCAATCCACGCTTGGTCATTGCAGTGATGCTGGATGAGCCATCCGCCGGCCAATATTTTGGTGGTGTGGTGGCAGCTCCGGTATTCAGTCAGGTAATGGCTGGTGCCTTGCGCATATTGAGTGTTCCGCATGATGCGCCCACCAATAATATTGTGTCATTTCCGGCAGCGCCTGAGTTGCGGGGTGATGTATGAATACGGGATTCGGAATCTGGGATTTGCAGCCCAGGAAAAAATCAGAAACGCAGTTTGACACTCATCTGCTCAATGATCTGGGTGTCAAAATCAGCAATCTTGTTACCGACAGTCGCATGGTGAAGCCGGGAGACACATTCCTCGCCTGTGTCGGCGATAAATTCGACGCCCGCGAATTCATTCCCCAAGCCATCGCTGCGGGAGCAAACGCGGTGTTGTGGGAGCGGCATCGCGGTTTCTCCTGGAACCCGGCATGGCAGGTGCCCAATCTGCCGATAGCCGGGCTGCGTGCCAAGGCAGGAATGATTGCCAGTCAGGTATATAACCAGCCATCGCAAAAATCGTGGCTCATCGGTATCACCGGAACCAACGGCAAGACATCGTGCAGCCATTGGATTGCACAGGCCATGACAGCGCTGGGCAGAAAAACTGCTGTCATCGGCACCCTGGGAAATGGTTTTCCCGGTGCACTCAAGTCCACCATCAATACCACGCCGGATGCAGTTCTGCTGCAGCAGGAAATGGCAGATTTTTTACAGCATGGCGCTGGATGTGTGGCGATGGAAGTGTCGTCACATGGAATTGAGCAAGAGCGTATCAACGGTACAACATTCGCGGTGGCGTTGTTTACCAATCTGTCACGCGACCATCTCGATTATCACGACAGCATGCAGGAATATGCCGCCGTGAAGGCGCGCTTGTTTCTGTGGCCCGGGCTCAAATATGCGGTACTCAATCTGGATGATGCGTTTGGTGTCGAGCTGTCGCAGCGGCTTGCAGCCATGCCCACGCAGATTATTGGCTACGGATTTGAAGAATTGGGAATCGGTAACCGGGATTCGGAGAAAATCAGTGTGCTGCACGGCAGCAATCTCAAGTCAAACATTGATGGTCTGGAGTTCGATGTCGAGTTCAGGAATGAGCGAACAAAATTTAAGACCGAAGTAGTGGGCAGGTTCAATGCTTCCAACTTGCTGGCAGTGCTGGCTGCTTTGCTGGCCAGCGGCATCAAGCTGATCGATGCAGTGCAAGCTGTGCAGCAAGTGCGGCCGATAGCGGGCAGGATGGAGCGGCTGGGCGGGGGTGATCAACCGCTGGTGGTGGTGGATTACGCCCACACTCCGGATGCCTTGGAGAAGGTGTTGACGACGCTGCGTGAAGTTCTTCGCAACCCCGACAACCAGCAGAAAGAAAAAACCAAAGACTCGAAATTGGTCTGTGTATTCGGCTGCGGAGGTGAGCGTGACCGCGGCAAGCGTCCGCTGCTGGGGAAGGTGGCGTCGCGGTTGGCGGACGAAGTCATCATCACCAGTGACAATCCGCGCAGCGAAAATCCTCGCGCCATCATTGATGAAATCGCAGCGGCAGCGGACGCTAACTACCATATCGAGGAAGACCGGGCAGCGGCGATTTACCGGGCGCTACGCGATGCGCGCCAGGGCGACGTGGTGCTGATCGCGGGCAAGGGGCATGAGATGTATCAGGAAATTGGCGGACACAGATTTCCGTTCAGCGACAGCAAAGTTGCACGCCAGGTATTGCAGGAGCTGACCGCCCAACAAGCGCGGGCGCAAGGATGATGGCAGTGCAGGAAGCGGCACGTGCTCTGGACGCTGAATGGCGCGGTGAAGATGCATTTTTTACCGGGGTTAGCACGGATAGCCGCATGGTGAGACGCGGCGATTTATTTGTTGCGCTGCGAGGGGAGAAATACGACGGCCATGAGTTTGTGGCTACTGCGAAGGAGAAGGGTGCGGTAGCGGCGATGGTAAACCGAGGGACGGAGACTGGAAACCGGGAATTGGGAATCCCCCTGATACTGGTGAAGGATACGCGCCTGGGTCTGGGGCAGCTTGCGGCGCATTGGCGTGGGCGCTTTGCCATCCCATTGGTCGCGGTGACAGGCAGTAATGGCAAGACCACGGTGAAGGAAATGATTGCGTCGATTTTACGGCAGGCGACAGATGGGGCAGACAGGGTGCTGGCGACGGAGGGCAACCTAAACAATGATATCGGTGTACCGCAGATGTTACTGCGATTGCGCGCACAGCACGCTTACGCAGTGATCGAAATGGGCATGAATCACGCCGGCGAGATCGCATACCTGACTGGTCTGGCGAAGCCCAGCGTGGCGCTGATAACCAATGCAGGTGCGGCGCATCTTGAGGGGTTGGGTTCGGTGGAAGCGGTCGCCCGCGCCAAGGGTGAGGTTTTCGAAGGGCTGGATCTGACGGGAGTGGCGATTATCAACGCTGATGACCCCTACGCGCCGTTGTGGCGCAAGTTCGCGGGCAGCAGACGGGTGGTGGATTTTGGCCTGGGTGCAGGCGCAGCGGTGAGCGCCCGCTATCAGCTGAATCCGCTTGACAGCAAGATGACAATGACACTTCCGGATGGGGTGGAGGAAGTGGCATTACAGGTTCCCGGTGAACATAACGTGCGTAACGCGCTGGCGGCGGCGGCGGCCACAGCAGCCATGGGCATAGACAAGGAAATCATTGCGCTGGGATTGAGCAGTTTCAGCGGGGTGAAGGGACGCATGCAGAAAAAATGTGGTTTGCATGAGGCAACACTGATAGATGACAGTTACAACGCCAATCCGGAATCGGTGCGAGCCGCACTTGTCGTGCTGGCCGCCGCTCCAGGGAAAAAAATCCTGGTGCTGGGCGACATGGGTGAACTGGGTGCGAATGCGGTAGCTTTGCACGCGAGTATCGGTGAAGAGGCGCGTCTTGCCGGGGTAGACAGGCTGTTTGCTATGGGTGAATTGAGTGTATATGCCGTGGCGAAATTCGGCGCGGGGGCGCGGCATTTTGAGCACATCGAGGAGTTGGTGGCTGAAGTCAGGGGTCAACTGGCAGCCGATGTCACGGTGCTGGTGAAGGGATCACGTTTCATGCAAATGGAGCGAGTGGTCAAGGATATCGAGTTGCGAGTACCAAATTGTTAAGCGTGAAATGATCATGAAAAACTCAATTTCATTGTTGCGATTGTCATGCTGCTAGAACTGGCTCAATGGCTGGCTAAGGATATCCGCGCATTCAACGTGCTCAATTACATTACGTTGCGCGCGGTGCTAGCGGCACTTACCGCTCTGGCAATTTCATTCGTGGTCGGCCCGGCCATGATACGCAAGCTCACCGCTTATAAAATCGGCCAGTCGGTGCGCGATGACGGGCCACAATCTCATCTCGTCAAAGCGGGTACGCCGACCATGGGCGGCGCTTTGATCCTGGTATCCATCGCCGTCACTACCTTGCTGTGGTCGGATTTGAGCAATCGTTACGTGTGGGTGGTGTTGCTGACCACGCTGGGTTTCGGTGTGATTGGCTGGGTGGATGATTACCGCAAAGTGGTATACCGCAATCCCAAGGGGATATCCGCCAAGTCCAAGTTTTTCTGGCAATCGCTGATTGCGATCTCGGTGGCGCTGTACCTTGCACTCACTGCCGAACTGCCGGCGCAGACCAGTTTAATCGTACCTTTTTTCAAACAGGTGGCGATCCCGCTGGGCGTGTTCGGTTTCGTGACGCTGGCCTACTTTGTCATCGTTGGCACCAGCAATGCGGTCAACCTGACCGACGGTCTCGATGGTCTGGCCATCATGCCGACCGTGATGATCAGCAGTGCCCTGGCAATTTTCGCCTACGTGGCAGGTCATGCAGTGTTTGCGAAATATCTCGGCATTCCCTATGTCCCGCATGCAGGTGAGCTGGCCGTTTTCTGTGGCGCCATGGCGGGTGCAGGGCTTGCTTTTTTGTGGTTCAACGCTTATCCGGCGGAAGTATTCATGGGTGATGTCGGTGCGCTGGCGCTGGGCGCTGCACTGGGCGTGGTGACGGTGATCGTGCGCCAGGAGATCGTGCTGTTCATCATGGGCGGAGTGTTCGTGGTGGAAACCCTGTCAGTGATGCTGCAAGTGGCTTCATTCAAGTTGACGGGAAAGCGCATTTTCCGCATGGCGCCACTGCATCATCACTATGAATTGAAGGGCTGGAAAGAAAACCAGGTGGTGGTGCGATTCTGGATTATCACCATGATGCTGGTGCTGTTTGGTTTGTCCACGCTGAAACTGAGATGAAAGACTCTGAAGCGTACTTATGAATTTGCGAGGTAAAACCGTGTTGGTACTGGGAATGGGTGAAACCGGATTGTCCATGGCCAAGTGGCTGTCGCGCCAGGGTGCGAACGTGCGTGCCGCTGACAGCCGTGCAATACCCCCCAATCTGGATGCAATGCAACGAGCCGTACCTGCGGCACAGGTATTTACTGGCGCATTTGCCGCCGAAACCTTCGCCGGAATAGACCTTATCGCTATCAGCCCCGGTGTGCCACTGGCAGAACCGCGGGTGCAGCAGGCAGCGAAGCGCGGTGTATCGGTGGTGGGTGACATGGAGCTTTTCGCTCTGGCACTTGGACAGACTGGCAGTCTAGAACCAAAAATCCTGGCGATTACCGGTTCCAACGGCAAGACCACGGTAACCGCCATGGTAGGGGCGATGGTGCAGCGGGCCGGGTGGGATGTCGAGGTGGCAGGCAATATCGGTCCGGCAGTGCTGGATGCGCTGATGCGGCGGGAGGATTCCGGCAAATTGCCGCAAGCATGGGTTCTGGAGATTTCCAGTTTCCAGCTGGAGACTACTCGAAGCCTCAATCCGGATGCGGCGGCAGCGCTGAATTTATGCGAAGACCATTTTGACCGTTATGCCGGAATGCAGGATTACGCCGCTGCCAAGGCCAGGATATTCCTGAGTGAGGGTGGTGGTACGCAGATCCTCAACCGCGATGACCCACTGGTGCGTGCAATGGCGTTGCCCGGCAGAAAGCAGATGACTTTTGGTCTGGATGCGCCGGTTGCCGAGAGTGATTTTGGTTTACTGCGCGACGGTGGCGACACCTGGCTGGTACAGGGGAGAACGCGCTTGCTGAAAACCAGCGAACTCGCCATTACCGGTTTGCACAATGCAGCCAATGCCTTGGCTGCGCTGGCGCTATGTCGTGCCGTGGAATTGCCGTTTGAGCCATTGCTGCAGGCCTTGCGTGAATTCAAGGGGCTGCCGCATCGGATGGAGAAGGTGGCGGCGTTCGGAGGCGTCACTTTCTACGACGACTCGAAAGGTACCAACGTCGGCGCCACGGTTGCGGCTCTGAACGGCATGACGCAACGAGTGGTGCTGATCGCCGGCGGCGATGGCAAGGGACAGGATTTCTTCCCGCTGCGGCAGCCATTGGCTGAATGTGCGCGCGCGGTAGTGCTGATCGGGCGCGATGCCGGGAAAATTTCTGCTGCGCTGGCTGGCTGCGGGGTGCCGCTGTATCAGGCAAAGACAATGGAAGAAGCGGTACAGCAAAGTTTTGTGCTGGCACAACAGGGTGATGCAGTGCTGATGTCGCCGGCGTGCGCCAGCCTCGACATGTTCAGAAATTACGCACATCGCGCGGAAGTGTTCGTCGCGGCGGTAAGAGAGTTGGCGGCAAGAGTTCCAGTCACGATTGAGCAAGGTCCCAGCCAATGATTTACCAGACTGACATCAACAACCAGAGAATGCCACACGACTTTGATCAGACCCTGGTCTGGTCGGCGATATTGTTGCTGAGCCTAGGGCTGGTGATGGTCTATTCCGCTTCCATTGCCATCGCCGAAGCGGGGCGCGGCACCGGCGGCTATGCGGCGCATTTTCTCGTGCGGCATGGCGCCTATCTGCTGGTGGGTCTGCTGGCGGGATTGATCGCGTTCCAGGTGCCGATGCCGCTATGGCAGAAATATTCGTTTCACCTGTTCCTGCTGGGAGTGCTGCTGCTGGTGCTGGTGCTGATTCCCGGGATAGGCCGTGAGGTCAACGGTAGTCGGCGCTGGTTGTCGCTGCTGGTGGTGAATTTGCAGCCATCCGAGTTCATGAAGCTGTTCGTAGTGATTTACGCTGCCGATTACACCATCCGCAAAAGTGCGTACCTGGACAGTTTCCGCAAAGGTTTTTTCCCGATGCTGATCGTGATGCTGGTGATAGGTCTGCTGCTGCTGCGCGAGCCGGATTTCGGCGCATTCGTCGTTATTACCGCCATCGCAATGGCGGCCTTGTTTCTGGGGGGGATGAATCTGAAGTTGTTCGTGGGGCTTATCAGTTTCCTGGTCGTTGGTCTATTGGCGCTGATCTGGGTTGAGCCATACCGCATGCAACGCATTGTGGGGTTCATGGATCCGTGGATCGATCCTTATGGAAAAGGCTACCAGTTAAGTCATGCCTTGATTGCATTCGGGCGTGGTGAATGGTTGGGTGTCGGTTTGGGTGGCAGCGTGGAAAAACTTTTTTACCTGCCCGAAGCGCATACCGATTTTCTGCTGGCGGTAATTGCGGAAGAGCTGGGTTTCATCGGTGTGATAACAGTGGTGGCGCTGTTCGCGGGGTTGGTGATGCGCGCTTTCATAATAGGTCGTCAGGCAGCAATGCAGGAACGTCACTTTTCCGCGCTGGTGGCGCAAGGCATCGGCGTATGGCTGGGGGTGCAGGCTTTCATCAACATGGGTGTGAACATGGGGGTATTGCCTACCAAGGGGTTGACCTTGCCGCTGATGAGCTTCGGTGGCAGTAGTATTGTCGCCAACTGTATCGCACTGGCAGTGTTGCTGCGGGTGGACTGGGAGAATCGGCAACTCATGCGGGGTCTCACCGTATGAGCGGGCGCTTGCAGAGGACCAATGTGGGAGTGCTGACTTGGCGCACACCATCCTGATCATGGCTGGCGGAACTGGCGGTCATGTATTTCCCGGATTGGCGGTGGCGGATTACATGAAGGCAGCGGGCTGGCGCGTTGTGTGGCTGGGAACCGAGGGAGGAATGGAAACAATGCTGGTGCCGCAACGTGGGTATGACACAAGAATCATCCGTTTTTCCGGTGTGCGCGGGAAAAATGCTGCGGCGTGGCTGACGCTGCCGTTGCGGCTGCTGCTGGCATTCTGGCAAAGCGCCAAGGTGCTGTTCCAGGTGCGCCCCGACGTGGTGCTGGGCATGGGTGGTTATCCGGCATTTCCCGGTGGCCTGATGGCTTCGTTGCTGGGCAAGCCGCTGGTGATACATGAACAGAATTCGATAGCGGGCCTCACCAACAAAGTGCTGGCGAAGTTCGCAGATAAGGTTCTGCTGGGTTTTCCGGATGCAATCAGAAATGATAACAAGACAGTATTTTCTGGTAATCCGGTGCGCCACGCGATCAGCCAGTTGGATGCGCCAGAAACAAGGTATGCCGCTCGTGACAAGAACGGCAGTGGAAGATTGAGGCTGCTGGTGATAGGCGGCAGTTTGGGTGCGCATGCGCTGAACACCGTGGTGCCGCAGGCGTTGGGGCTGATCCCGGAAAGCAGGCGTCCGCAGGTGATGCACCAGGCGGGAGCGAAGCATCTGGATACGTTGAGAAAGAATTATGCGGAAGCGGGGGTGACAGGTGAGCTGGTGGCGTTCATCGAAGACATGGCCGCTTGCTATGCCGATTGTGATCTGGTGATTTGCCGCGCTGGCGCACTCACCATCGCTGAGCTGGCAGCGGTGGGGGTGGCAAGCATACTAGTGCCGTTCCCCTACGCCGTGGATGATCATCAAACCAGCAATGCCAGGTTTCTGAGCGAGCGCGATGCAGCCGTGCTGCTGCCGCAAAACGAACTGACCCCACAAGGTCTGGCGCAGCTTCTGGCGGAGTTAAGCCGCGACAGATTGCTAGGGATGGCGGTAAAAGCGCGCGCACTGGCGAAACCCGATGCCACCCAATTGGTGGCGCAAGTCTGCATCGAAATGGCAAAGGCATGAATTCGGAACCATGAAACATAAAGTCAAACACGTTCATTTTGTCGGCATTGGCGGCTCAGGTATGAGCGGCATTGCCGAAGTGCTGTTCAACCTGGGTTACCAGGTGAGCGGTTCGGATCTGGCCGACAACGCTGCCACGCAACGTCTGAAAAGTCTGGGTATCACCATTCATCGCGGCCACGCACGTGACCAAGTGGCATCAGCGGATGCAGTCGTGACGTCAACCGCAGTGCAGCTGGACAATCCGGAAGTGGTTGCGGCTCATGCACGTAATATTCCAGTGGTGCCGCGCGCCATGATGCTGGCGGAATTGTTGAGGTTGCGTCAGGGCATCGCTGTTGCCGGCACTCATGGCAAGACTACTACCACCAGTCTGATCGCCAGCATTCTGGCGGAAGCGGGAATGGACCCGACCTTCGTCATCGGCGGCAGACTGGAAGCTGCGGGCTCCCATGCCAGGCTGGGCAGCGGTGAATTCATCGTGGTGGAAGCAGATGAATCGGATGCCTCATTTCTCTACCTGCAACCGGTGCTGGCGGTGGTGACCAATATCGATGCTGACCACATGGAAACCTACGGCCATGATTTCGGCAGACTCAAACAGGCATTCGTGGATTTTGTGCAGCACCTGCCTTTTTACGGGATGGCGATGCTGTGTGTGGATGATGCCAACGTGCGAGCAATCATGCCTGCGATTGCCAGACCCATCACCACCTATGGTCTGTCGGATACGGCGTTAATCCGCGCAGCAGATATTCGTCACAGCGGGGGACGGATGTGCTTTACCGCACTGGTGGGCGTAAATGGCAAGACGCGCAAGCTCGACATCACGCTCAATCTGCCGGGACTGCATAACGTACAGAATGCGCTTGCTGCCATTGCAGTGGGCAACGAGCTGTGTGTGCCGGATGAAGCCATTATCAGCGCTCTGGCGGGATTCAGAGGAGTCGGGCGGCGTTTTCAGCGCTATGGCGAGATCAAATTAGCCAGTGACAGGAATGAGCGGAGTGGCAGTTTCACATTGGTTGATGATTATGGTCATCACCCGGTGGAAATGGCAGCCACCATCGCTGCGGCGCGCGGCGCGTTCCCTGGGCGTCGCCTGGTGCTGGCATTCCAGCCGCATCGTTACACGCGTACGCGCGACGTGTTCGAGGATTTCGTCAAGGTGTTGTCCACCGCCGACGTGCTGCTGTTAACCGAAGTTTACCCCGCAGGTGAAGCGCCGATCGTGGCTGCCGACAGCAAGTCGCTAGCGCGCGCGGTAAGGGTGCAAGGTAAGGTGGAACCAATTTATGTCGAGACTGTGGGCGATCTGCCTGCTGCTATCCGTAGAGTGGCGCAGGATGGCGACGTGGTGCTGGTGATGGGGGCCGGGTCAGTGGGCGGAGTGGCACCCAGTATTGCGCTGGGGAATGGAGATGCGGGGAGAAAGGCATGATGCGCCTGGGAGTTGGAGCGGCAAGGATAGAAGCAGCTGAAAAAGACCTGCGCGGTAGCGTTACCGAATTTTTTACATCACCAGTCTGTTACAGGATGCGTGAATGGATATGACGGAACCCGATAAATTCACTGCTGATTCGTACGTGCCTTCCAAAGAGGGGATGAAAGGAGTCTTGCGTGGCGAGATGCGCGTGAATGAGTCGATGAAGAAACATACTTCCTGGCGTGCGGGCGGGGAGGCGGAGCGCGTTTATATTCCGGCCGATTTGGCCGATCTTGCCCAGTTCATGCGCACCCTGCCACAGGGCGAGCCGGTACATATGGTGGGATTGGGCAGCAATCTGCTGGTACGTGACGGCGGGGTGCGCGGTACGGTGGTACTGCTGCATGCACGGCTGGATGAATTGCATCTTGAGCAACAGACTGCAGACGGAGGATTGATTTATGCCGGGGCGGGCGTGGCTTGCGCCAAGGTGGCACGGTACGCGGCAGTGCATGCTTTGGCAGGCGCTGAATTTCTGGCTGGCATACCCGGCACGGTGGGCGGGGCGCTGGCAATGAATGCAGGTTGTTACGGCAGCGAAACCTGGGAGATTGTCGAACGCGTACAGACGCTCAATCATGCTGGTCAGTTGCGGGTACGGCTGCCCGGAGATTACACAATCGGTTACCGGCATGTGGCTTTGCAGCCGGAAGCGGGGAATGTTTCCGCTGAAGAGTGGTTCGTAGGGGGATGGTTCAGGTTAAACAATGGCGATGATGCGGCATCGCGCAAGAAGATCAAGGAATTGCTCGCGCGGCGAATCGACAGTCAGCCATTGAATCTGCCCAATGCTGGTTCGGTATTCCGCAATCCGCCGGGAGATCATGCAGCGCGGTTGATCGAGTCATGCGGGCTGAAGGGTTTTGGCATCGGTGGTGCGATGGTTTCATCCAAGCATGCGAATTTCATTGTCAATACCGGTCACGCCACCGCGGCTGATATTGAAGCTGTGATTGCAGCAGTACGCAGTACGGTGAAAGAACAGACCGGAGTCGAATTGGTGCAGGAAGTGCGGATTATTGGAGTGACCGGCTGTGAGTAATCATGATTTTGGAAAAGTGGCAGTCCTTCTCGGTGGTCGCTCCGCCGAGCGCGAGATCTCGCTCAAAAGCGGCCAGGCTGTGCTGGCTGCGCTGCGACGCAGGAACGTGGATGCGCACCCGTTTGACCCTGCCGAGCAACCGATGGAAGCGCTGTTGCAGCAGGGATTCAAGCGGGCGCATATCGCCTTGCATGGGCGCTATGGCGAAGATGGCACGGTACAGGGCGCACTGGAGCTGATGGGGCTGCCTTACACCGGCAGCGGTGTCATGGCGAGTGCGCTGGCGATGGACAAATGGCGCACCAAACTGCTGTGGCAGGCAGCGGGGATCAACTCTCCGCGCTATGCCATGCTCAACGCGCAAAGTGATTTTGATGCGGTGGTACAGGAGTTGGGCCTGCCCCTGATCGTCAAGCCTTCACGCGAAGGATCGACCATAGGCCTGAGCAAAGTGACAGCAGCAGAAGATTTGCCGGCTGCCTACCAGCTGGCGGCAAAGCATGACTCCATGGTATTGGCGGAGCAATTTATCGAGGGGATGGAATTAACCGCTGCCATTCTTGGCGAGACCCCGCTGCCGCTGGTGCGGATCGAAACAGCAAGTGGATTATACGATTACCAGGCCAAATATTTATCCGACGATACCAGTTACTTCTGTCCGAGTGGTCTGTCTGCCGAGCAGGAACAGGCGATCCAGGCGCAAGCGCTGCGGGCGCACCAGATTCTGGGATGTGAAGGCTGGGGCAGGGTGGATGTAATGCTGGATAAATCGGGCAAGGCGTATTTTCTCGAGACCAATACCTCTCCGGGCATGACTGACCACAGTCTGGTGCCGATGGCGGCAAGGGCGGCGGGAATATCGTTTGAGGATCTGGTGGTACGGATACTGGAGCTGGCGCATGTGGGATAACCACCACACGTTGCAGTTGCTGGCCAATCTGCTGTTTGCGCTGGCTGCGCTTGCGGCGACCTACACCATCGGATCATGGACGGTGAATTCGTCAGTGTTTCCGTTGAAGCAGGTAAGTGTCAGCGGGATTAACAGCGGCAACGGTGAATTGAGGCACGTGACACGGGAGCAAATAGATAAAGTGGTTCGCAGCAAGATCGCGGGGAATTTCCTGACGGTTGATCTGGACGCGACGCGTGACGCATTCGAGAAACTGCCCTGGGTAAGGGTTGCAGGTGTACGGCGGCACTGGCCGCAGAGCCTGGAAGTAACGCTGGAAGAACATGTGGCAGTGGCACGCTGGGGCGACGAGGCGCTGGTGAATACCCATGGAGAGGTATTTGACGGCGCTGCCATCACGCTTGATGGGGAATTGCCGGTATTTACCGGGCCGCCGGAAAGTTCATTCGATGTGGCACGGCAATACGCTGCTTTCAGCAAGTTGCTGCGACCGTTGCGGCAGGACATTGTTCAGTTGCATCTTTCGCCGCGTCGCGCCTGGCGCATTCACCTGGAGAACGGGACTGTGCTGGAACTGGGGCGCGACCAGATGGAAGCGCGCCTGGCACGCTACGTCCTGGCTTACGACCGCAGCCTCGCACAATTGAATCAACAGCTTTCTTATGTGGATTTGCGTTATTCCAACGGTTTTGCTGTGCGCATGCCGGAAGCATCGCAGCAGGAACCACGCAAACCAAACCTGAAAAAAGCAGCGTGAGATTAAGGATTCGCAAAATAAATGAATAGAGTTAAAGAAAATCAGAATCTGATCGTCGGCCTCGACATCGGCACTTCAAAGATCGTCGCTATCGTCGCCGAGGTCAAGCCGGAGGGCGGATTTGAAATTATCGGCATGGGCAGCCACCCGTCGCGCGGCTTGAAGAAAGGCGTGGTGGTCAACATCGAAACTACGGTGAACGCGATCCAGCGCGCACTGGAAGAAGCGGAGCTAATGGCCAATTGCAAGATTCGTGAGGTCTATACCGGCATTGCCGGTAGTCATATCAAGAGTTTCAATTCACACGGGACGGTGGCAATCAAGGACAAGGAAGTATCGCGCATAGACGTGGAGCGGGTAATGGAAACCGCCAAGGCGGTGAATATTCCGGCTGACCAGCAGGTGCTGCATATTCTCAATCAAGAATTCATCGTAGATGGTCAGGAAGACGTGCGCGAGCCTATCGGTATGAGCGGCATCCGCCTGGAAGTGAAAGTCCATATCGTTACCGGTGCAGTATCAGCGGCGCAGAACATCATGAAGTGTGTGCGCCGTTGCGGCCTGGAGGTGCGTGATCTGGTGCTGCAACCATTGGCTTCGGCAATGGCGGTGCTGTCGGAAGACGAGAAAGATCTGGGTGTGTGTCTGGTGGATATTGGCGGCGGCACTACTGACATTGCGGTATTCACCAATGGTGCAATTCGTCATACGGCGGTGATCCCGATCGCTGGCGACCAGATCACCAATGATATTGCGATGGCTTTGCGCACTCCCACCAAGGATGCGGAGGATATCAAGTGCAGCTACGGTTGCGCTCTGCGCGGTATGGCTGACCCCCATGAAATGGTGGAGGTATCGGGCGTAGGCGACCGTGGTGCGCGCCAGCTTTCCAGACAAACGCTGGCGGAAGTGATCGAGCCGCGGGTGGAAGAGCTTTATTCCCTGGTGCAGGCAGAACTGCGCCGCAGCGGTTTCGAGGAACTACTTTCATCCGGGATCGTCATCACCGGTGGCAGCAGTTCCCTGCAAGGCATGGTGGAGTTGGGTGAGGAAATATTTCACATGCCAGTACGGTTGGGATTGCCGCACTATCGCGGCGGTTTGGCGGAGGTGGTGCGCACACCGCGATTTTCCACGGGTGTCGGGCTGGTCATCGCCGGCATGGAGCAGCTGCAGCGCCATCAGCACAGCCGGCTGCAGGGTAATTCGTTCAAGCAGGTTCTGGAAAGAATGAAGAGCTGGTTTCAGGGAAATTTTTAGGGTTCGGGATTAGGGATAGAGGAGTGGGCGTGCTGCGGTTGGTATCAGGATTATCAGGTTTAGGATTGAGAGTTTGAGGAAAATTTTTTAGAAATTGCGTTTTTAATTCACTAAAGGAGAAGCATAATGTTCGAAATCATGGATACACAAACACAGGAAGCGGTCATAAAAGTTATCGGTGTCGGTGGTTGCGGTGGTAATGCGGTGGATCACATGATCCAGAACGGCGTGCAGGGCGTGGAGTTCATTTGTGCCAATACCGATGCGCAGGCATTGAAGCGCAATCAAGCGCGCACCTTGCTGCAATTGGGATCGACCATTACCAAGGGGCTGGGTGCCGGAGCCAATCCTGAAATCGGGCGGGAAGCGGCTCTGGAAGATCGCGATCGTATTGCCGAGCTGATTGAAGGTGCGGATATGTTGTTTGTCACTGCCGGAATGGGTGGCGGGACCGGCACTGGCGCAGCACCGGTGGTGGCACAGGTGGCAAAAGAAATGGGTATTCTTACCGTGGCGGTAGTGACCAAACCATTTGCATTTGAGGGCAAGCGCCTGAAAGCTGCACAGGCTGGAATGGAGGCACTGTCGCAGCATGTTGATTCGCTGATCGTGATTCCCAACGACAAGCTGATGATGGTGCTGGGGGAGGATGTCAGCATGCTGGATGCGTTCAAGGCCGCCAATAATGTGCTGTATGGCGCAGTTGCCGGAATTGCGGAGGTCATCAACTGCCCGGGTCTGGTCAATGTAGACTTTGCCGATGTGAAAACAGTGATGTCGGAAATGGGGGTGGCGATGATGGGTTCCGCATTCGCCTCGGGCATAGACCGCGCACGCGTGGCAGCAGAGCAGGCGGTATCAAGTCCTCTGCTGGAAGACTTGAATCTCTCTGGCGCGCGCGGGGTGCTGGTGAACATTACTGCGAGTTCGGGAATGAAAATGCGGGAAGTTCATGAAGTGATGAGCACCATCAAGGACTTTACCGCTGAAGATGCGACGGTAATTGTCGGTACCGTGATCGACGAAAGCATGGGGGACAACCTGAGGGTCACCATGGTGGCAACTGGGCTGGGTGGAGCGGTCGGCCGTACCCAACCCAAACCGTTGAGCATTATTCACACCCGTACCGGAACCGACGATGCAGTATTGGTAGATGCAGCGAGCTGGAAGGAGCTGGAGATTCCCGCCGCGATCCGCACCAACAGAAGGCACGATGCAACCGTGGAGGCGATGAAGCAATCCGGAGTGGATGTGTTGGATATCCCGGCGTTCCTGCGGAAGCAGGCTGATTGATGGGGGTTCCTTAAGGGCCCAACGCCAGAGCATGCCGATCCCTTAATCCCGTCGCATTTCGGAATGCGCAGCCAGTCGCGCCGCTCGGCAACACGCTGCGAATGTCGGGAGCGCACATGGGGCGACGCGAGTTATGCCGCCTGCGCCACTGGGTTGAGGATGTTCAATTTATCTGCATCTACAAATATAGATGCAGATAATGGAGGTCGCCCACGCGCTCTAGCGTTGCGGCACCATCTGTTTGGCTTGCCTTTTCAGCAGTGATTCGACCGCGCTTTTTAATGGTGATGCCGGCAATCCTGCAGCCAGTTGACTCAGGTTTTCCATGCCGACCGGGCCGATATTCAGGTTTTTATCGACCTTGTTATCCGCTTTCATTATATGGTTATGTGCTTGCACAGCAACCCGAATTGCAGTAACCTCATAGCCCTTCTTGTTGAATTTTAATAATAACGACGGCGAAATTTGCTTCAGTTTTGCCGCAATTGCGCCGCTAGTAGCGTATAGAGTCAAGCTTCCTTCGGAAAACCAGCCCACAGTGCAGCATCCTGCCAATTGCGGTGGGGCGATTTCCACGAATGCTCGCTGCATCAGGGTTAACTGGTTCGCTTGGGCGAACAGTCCTTGCTGATCTGACGCTGCGCCAAGGGTAGTGAGGTAAAAATTGATCTTGCGTGCAGTCATGGTTGAACGAAAATTTAGGGAATAAGATGAATGTTATTCTAGTTTCCAGTAATTTGGTAAAAGCAAGAACCCTGACCCTGACCCTGACCGGCGTGCATCTGGCATTGCTGGCAGGGGCACTATTTCTGGTTATCGTAGTGCTGGCACTGGGATTGAATTATCTTTCATTGCGCTATGCAGACAAGATAGATAGCCCCTCCCTCCGGTCCCTGGTATTGAGTGTACAGCAGGAAGAGCACCAGAAAAATCAATCATACCTGCGCGATAGCCTGAATGCCATGGCGGTCAGAATGGGACAAATGCAGGCGCAACTGTTGCGGCTCGATAGCCTGGGCGAACGTCTGGCTGAACTATCCGGTATCAAGCCTCAGGAATTTTTATTCAATCAAACTCTGGGACAGGGGGGTGCGCTGTCCACTCTGCCGGCACAGGATATTTCATTTGATGAATTCAACAGCAAAATGAATGAGCTGTCGCTTACATTGAATGATCGCACCGATAAACTGGGCGCGCTTGACACCTTTCTGCTGCAAGACAGACTCAAGAAAAAAACGCTACCAACCCTCGCGCCTGTAGAAGCCAGATGGTTTACTTCCAGTTTTGGCTTGCGCATCGACCCTTTCACAGGAAAAAGCGCTTTTCATGAAGGAGTCGATTTCATCGCTGAGATTGGCACGCCCATCATGGCTGCGGCAGGCGGCGTGGTAGTCTACTCTGACTATCATCCCGAATATGGTAACATGATCGATATTGACCACGGCAATGACCTCGTCAGCCGCTATGCCCATGCCGCCAAGCGCTTGGTCAAACCAGGGCAAGTGGTATTACGGGGACAGAAGATCGCAGAAGTGGGGAGTACCGGCCGCTCTACCGGGCCACACCTTCATTTTGAAGTCAGACACAGAGGCCTGCCGCAGAATCCAACGCGATTCTTGAAAGCGCCCGGCTGAGTCGGATTGATGATCTGCTGTGGGGGTGAGGCCGAAAACCTCACCCCTTTGTTTTTGGACGACTGTTTAAACAGAATTTTTTCGAGATTTTATGCTTAACAATCTGCTCAAGAAAGTCTTCGGCAGCCGCAATGATCGGCTGATCAAACAATATTTTCAGACGGTGGGTGTGGTTAACTCGCTGGAGCCTGCGCTGGCAGCATTGACTGACGCCGAGTTGCGCGCCAAAACCGATGAGTTCAAGCAGCGCATTGCAAATGGAGAGACTCTGGATGCATTGCTGCCAGAGGCGTTTGCAGTAGTGCGTGAAGCTAGCAAACGGGTGTTGGGAATGCGCCATTTCGGTGTGCAGCTGATAGGTGGCATGGTGCTGCATAACGGGAAAATTGCCGAGATGCGGACGGGAGAAGGGAAAACGCTGATGGCAACGTTGCCCTCCTATCTCAATGCCCTGGCTGGCAAAGGCGTGCACCTGGTAACGGTGAACGATTACCTGGCCAAGCGCGATGCAGAGTGGATGGGACGCATCTATCAATTCCTCGGCATCAGTGTGGGCGTGATTCTTTCGCAAATGGAGCACGGCGACAAACAGGCTGCCTACGCTGCCGATATCACCTATGGTACCAACAACGAATTCGGCTTCGATTACCTGCGCGACAATATGGTGAATCACCCTGCCGAACGGGTGCAACGCCATCTCAACTATGCAATTGTTGATGAAGTTGATTCAATCTTGATCGACGAAGCGCGTACACCATTGATCATTTCCGGCCAGGCAGAGGGGAGCAGCGAAGTTTATACCCGCATGAACGCGCTGATTCCGAAACTCGTCCGCCAGGAAAAAGACAGCAGCCCCGGTGATTTCAGCGTGGATGAAAAAGCGCAGCAGGTGCTGCTGAGCGAAGCAGGTTTCGAACATGTAGAAAAGCTGCTTACCCAAGCCGGTTTGCTTTCACCAGGGACCAGTCTCTACGATCCCAGCAACATTAACCTGGTGCATCATCTTTACGCAGCGCTGCGTGCCCACGCTCTATTTCACCTTGACCAGCACTATGTAGTGCAGAACAACGAAGTGATCATTGTGGATGAATTCACCGGGCGACTTATGTCCGGCAGACGCTGGTCGGAAGGGCTGCACCAGGCAGTAGAGGCGAAGGAGGGTGTTCCGATCCAGAAGGAAAACCAGACACTTGCCTCGATCACTTTTCAGAATTATTTCCGCATGTATCAGAAGCTGGCCGGCATGACTGGCACGGCGGATACCGAGGCCTACGAGTTTCAGCAAATCTACGGGCTGGAAACCGTGATCGTACCAACGCATCGTCCGATGGTTCGTGACGATCGCATGGATCAGGTGTTCCGCACCACGGACGAGAAGAACCGCGCCATCATTGCCGATATCAAAGATTGCTACCAGCGTGGCCAGCCGGTTCTGGTCGGCACTACTTCAATCGAAAGCAATGAATTGCTGTCTGGATTATTAACCCAGGAAAAACTGCCGCATCAAGTGCTGAATGCCAAGCAGCACGCACGTGAAGCGGAGATCGTTGCCCAGGCTGGTCGCCCGAAGATGGCTACTATCGCCACCAATATGGCCGGACGGGGTACCGATATCGTGCTGGGTGGCAATCCGGAACCCGAGATCGACCGCATCCGCGCAGACGAGAATCTCAGCGAGCAAGCCAAGGCGGAGCGGATTGCCGAGCTGCGTACACAATGGCAACTTCTGCACGAGGAGGTACTGAAGCAGGGAGGGTTGCATATCATCGGCACTGAACGGCATGAATCACGCCGGGTAGACAACCAGTTGCGCGGACGTTCCGGGCGTCAGGGCGACCCCGGTTCCAGCCGTTTCTACCTTTCGCTGGAAGATCCGCTTTTGCGTATCTTTGCTTCCGACCGTGTAGCCAGCATCATGCAACGCCTCAATATGCCAGAAGATGAAGCCATCGAACATCCATGGGTCACGCGCGCCATTGAAAACGCCCAGCGCAAAGTGGAGGCGCGCAACTTTGATATGCGCAAGCAATTGTTGGAATACGATGATGTTGCCAACGATCAGCGCAAGGTGATTTACCAGCAGCGTAATGAACTAATGGAGTCAGAAGACATTTCAGAGGCGATCACGTCTATGCGCGAGGATGTGCTGAGCAGTCTTATCGGTCTTTATATCCCACCGCAGAGCGTTGAGGAACAATGGGACATACCGGGGTTGGAGAAGGCGCTGGCTGCCGAATATCAGCTACATCTGCCGCTGCACGAGTGGCTGGAGAAAGAACCTGACCTGCACGAAGAGAATTTACTGCAGCGCGTTGCCGAGGTCGCACACGAACAGTATCAGAACAAGGTGCAGCAGGTCGGCGCCAATGTCATGCACCATTATGAGCGCGCGGTAATGCTGCAAAGTCTGGATAATCGCTGGCGTGAGCATTTGGCAGCGTTGGATCATCTGCGTCAAGGCATTCACCTGCGCGGTTATGCACAGAAGAACCCCAAACAGGAATACAAGCGCGAAGCTTTTGAGCTGTTTTCCAGCATGATGGAAGAGATCAAGGCCGAAGTCACCAAGATCCTCATGACGGTCCAGATCCGAAATGAGCAGCAGGTGGAAGAGGTGGCGGAAGCGCCGCGGGCGCCAGTGAATGTTCAGTACCACCATGCGGCTTATGAGGAGGCATTGGGAGAGGACGGTGAGCGCGAGGACAGACAGGAAAAGCACCAGCCGTTTGTGCGGCAGAGCGGCAAGGTTGGGCGCAATGATCCATGTCCCTGTGGGTCGGGGAAAAAGTACAAGCAGTGTCACGGTAAACTGAATTAACTGCTTGGCTCTTCCTCGTTCATATTCAGCATTCTTGCCTGCTTCATAGGTTATCCCGGCTACGGATTAGAACTCAAACCCCTTTGGGAAATGGTTTGGCCGCGCTGATGATGGGTTTCAGGGTATAATCCGATACCGATGCATTAACCACTTCTGGCTCGGCGATTCCAATCATTCTCGCCGGCCACGTCTGCAACAACACTCATGAATGTTTTTTACGAAGAGGAAGGCGTTTTCAAGGTAGGCGCCATCCTTGTTGACAACACGACTTCGCTGCAAGTAGAAGCGTCTCACGGTAAACGCTCGAAAATCAAAGCGGCATCGGTGCTGTTGCGATTTGACGCGCCACCGCTGTCTGAATTCATGCATTTCGCACAAAAAACAGCAGATGACCTGGATCTGAACTTCCTCTGGGAGTGCTGTGCAAGCGATGCCGAGTTCGCCAGTGATGCCCTGGCGGCAGATTATTTCGGCCATTTGCCCAGTCCGGTGGAGGCAGCAGCAGTGCTGATTCGGTTGCACACAGCGCCGATGTATTTCTATAAAAAAGGCCGGGGGCGCTATAAGGCTGCACCGCCGGAAGCGCTCAAGGCAGCGCTCGCCAGTCAGGAAAAAAAACGCCTGCAGGCAGAGCAGCAAGCGCGTTATGTAAATTTGTTGACAGCATTCACTCTGCCGGATGAGTTCAGGCCGGTGTTGGCAGACCTGCTCTATCAGCCCGACAAGAATACGGTTGAATGGAAGGCCCTGGATGCGGCTTGTACTGCCGTCAAACTAAACGCCCCCAGGCTGCTGGAGAAATGTGGGGCAATACCGTCCTCGCATGATTATCATTTCAACCGATTTTTGCTGGAGCACTTTCCAGAGGGTACAGGTTTCGGCCCGCTCGACGCAGATGTTGAGCTGAGTGACTTGGCAGAATTGCCGGTGGCAGAAGCGACTGCTTTCAGCATAGATGACGCCACTACCACCGAAATTGATGACGCTTTTTCAGTCACGCCGCTGACTCTTGGCAGCTTTCGCATCGGCATCCATATTGCAGCCCCTGCTTTGGGGATTGCGCCAGGATCACCTCTGGACAAGGTGGTGGCAAAGCGTCTTTCTACTGTCTACCTGCCAGGCAACAAGATCACCATGTTGCCGGAAACTGTGATACATCACTATACGTTGGGTGAAGAGCGTTTGTGCCCAGTGCTTTCAATGTATCTCGATGTGGCAGATGATTTCACCATAACTGCCACACACAGTTGCATCGAGCAGGTGAAAATCGCGGCGAATCTGCGGCATGACACGCTGGAGCAACATTTCAACGAATACACCCTGGCAGGTGACAATCTCGATCACCCTTTCGGCAAAGAGCTGCGAGCGCTATGGAATTTCGCCTGCAAGATGGAGGCGTCGCGCGGCAAGGCCAGCGACAGCAACAACGAGAAAATAGATTACAGTTTTAACGTTAAAGATGATCACGTCACTATCAGCGAGCGCCGACGTGGTTCTCCGATCGACAAGGTGGTGGCGGAACTGATGATTTACGTCAATACCGAATGGGGTAAGCAGCTGGCCGATGGCGGTGTCGCCGGCATCTATCGCAACCAGAGCGGCGGCAAGGTGAGAATGAGCACCTCTCCTGCACCACACCAGGGCTTGGGTGTTTCTCAGTATGCCTGGATCAGCTCACCGTTGCGGCGCTATGTGGATCTGATTAATCAGCGGCAACTAATCGCGCTGCTGCGCAGAGAAACACCGCCCTACACCAGAGAAAGTGATGAGCTGTTACTGGCGATGCGGGATTTTGAGGCGATTTATGAAGCCTATGTGGATTTCCAGCGGGGCATGGAACGCTATTGGTGCCTGCGCTGGTTATTGCAGGAAAATGTCACCATAACCGGTGCGCAAGTGCTCAAGGAGAATCTGGTGAAATTGGATCGCCTGCCGCTGGTGATACGGGTACCCTCATTGCCGGACATGTCGCCGGAAACGTATGTTGAGGTGGAGATCTCCCAGGTTGATTTACTGGATCTCACATGCAACGCAAGATTCCTGCGTAAACTGGAAACCTAACCATGTGACAAGCGCGCTGTTGTTGCTTACAATGAGTGCGATGTAAAACATTCTCAGGCTTAATTCTCAAACTCGCTAGTACGTTGGCCGCCACACCAAATAGACCAGATTTCAATCTCGCCACATTCCATAGCTGGCTGCTTGATCCATCGTCACGCCTGAATGTGGCGATACTGCTGTCATTGATTTTTCATGCGGTTGTATTGTTTGGCGTGACCTTCAAACTTCCGTCTGCAAAAATCGACAAAGCTGCAACGACACTGGAAGTGGTGCTGGTCAATAGCAAATCTGCATCGAAACCGCACAAGGCAAATACGCTGGCGCAGGCCAACCTTGATGGCGGCGGCAACACTGACGACAACCGCCGCGCCAAGACCCCCCTTCCCCTGCTGCCGGAACATCAGCAATCGGTCGATGTGGCCAATGCCAAACAAAAGACCGAGCAACTCGAACAGGAGGCGAAAAGGTTGATGACTGCAACCGATAGCAAGCGCGAGGTCCATCAACCCGATCTGCAGTCAGAGCGGCTGATACAGAAACAGGACACGCCTAATGCTACTAACCTGATGCAGCGCAGTCTTGAGATTGCGCGCTTGGAAGCACAAATTTCCAAGGATTATGAAGCTTATCAGAAGCGCCCGAAACGCAGATTCATTGGTGCTCGTGCACAGGAATACCGCTTCGCGCGCTATGTCGAAGATTGGCGGGCAAAGGTGGAGCGGGTCGGAAATCTGAATTATCCTGAAGCTGCCAAGCGGGAGAAACTGTTTGGAAATTTGCAGCTCACCGTCGGCATCAAGTCTGATGGCAGTTTGGAGTCGGTTGAAGTCAACCGCTCCTCAGGAAAAAAGATTTTGGATGAGGCGGCGATACGCATTGTAAAACTTGCTGGGCAGAACGGGTTCGCTCCTTTTCCGCCGGACATCAGTCAAGACACCGATATTCTGCATATCACCCGCACCTGGGTATTTACCCGCTCGGATGAATTGCTGAGCGAATAATCAAAGCAGGTTTCAGAGTATGGCTGCTTGACACTGCTGTACTAACCACTAATCATTGCGCTTATGCCTGATCTCTATGCCGTCATCGGCAACCCTATCGCTCACAGCAAGTCACCGTTGATTCATGCCGAATTTTCCCGGCAGACCGGCCAGGATATGCGCTATGAAGCCATTCTTGCGCCGCTGGATGGTTTCGTCATGGCGGTAGCAATTTTCCGGAAATGTGGCGGCAAAGGCGTGAATGTGACCGTCCCGTTCAAGCTTGAAGCCTGCAAGATTTCGACTCGCTTGACTGAACGGGCCGCCGCTGCCCAAGCGGTCAACACGCTCGTATTCGATAGCGATGAAATTCTCGGTGACAACACCGATGGCACCGGATTGGTGCGTGATATTGTAATCAATCTGGATTTTGTCATTGCGGGCAAGCGGGTGTTGCTGATGGGTGCAGGTGGGGCCGCCCGTGGCGTGCTGCTGCCGCTGCTGGAGCATCAGCCGCAGCTGCTGACCATCGCCAATCGCACCGCACAAAAAGCACACGAACTGCAGCAGCAGTTTTCTGCATATGGGAGCATCGCGTCCTCTGATTATGCAGATCTGGCCGGACAAAGATTCGACATTGTCATTAACGCCACCTCCGCCAGCCTAAGTGGCGAGCTGCCGTCACTACCTGCCGGCGTGTTCGCTGCCGAGTCGCTGGCCTACGATATGATGTACGGCAATGGGTTCACGCCTTTTCTACGGTTTGCGCAACAGCAAGGCGCGACCCATCTGGCTGACGGCATAGGCATGCTGGTGGAACAGGCAGCGGAATCGTTTTTCCTGTGGCGCGGAGTGAGACCGGAAACGGGGCCTGTGATTGCGATGCTGAAGCCAGAGACATGAAGAGGCGGATTTAGAATTATCCAATAAAGCATGGGAAAATTTCTCAAGCGCTGGTTCTGGCGACTTCTCTTTTTTCTTGCCGGCGCAGTATTGCTCTATCAAGTGTGGATTTTTGGTCATATCGTTTACTGGAATTCCTATAACCCAGCTACCAGTGCATTCATGCAAGAGCGGCTGGATGTAATGCAGGAGAAGAAACCCGAGGCAATGTTGCGCCATCAATGGGTGCCTTACGAGCAGATCTCGCCCCATCTCAAGCGCGCCATCATTGCGGCTGAGGATGGCAAATTTCTGCAGCACGAAGGCTTCGACTTTGAGGCTATTCAGAAGGCCTACGAGAAAAATCTGGAAAAGGGAAAATTTGTCAGGGGTGGTTCCACCATCAGTCAGCAGCTTGCGAAGAATCTGTTTCTTTCTGGCAACAAGACGCCGTGGCGCAAGATCGAGGAAGCCATCATTACGTTGATGCTGGAGAATGTGATGTCCAAGCGCCGCATTCTGGAAATTTACCTGAACAAAATCGAGTGGGGCAATGGCGTATTCGGTGCAGAAGCTGCCAGTCGCCACTACTACGGCGTCTCCGCTTCCGCCCTCACGGCAAAACAAGCTGCTCGTCTCGCCGCAATGGTTCCCAACCCCCGTTTCTACGATCTCAATCGCAATACGCCGTGGCTGCTGAAAAAAACCGATATCATTTTCAAGCGGATGGTTTCGACACCAATTCCCTGATAATTCGTGGTCCGGCTCTGCCAATGGAGCATGCATTGTGCTCCATGCAGCGTCCTGTCCAGGATAATTATTCGACCTAGCCCCTGATTTTCCTTACAATCTGGCAATTTTGTCTCGCTGTTGGGGCGATCTGCCATGACCGAAGCAAGCAATCGCAGAGAAACGGAAAACCTGCAAGTGCAATTGCAGAAGGTGATCCATTTGCTGAGCAAGCACAAACTGATGGCGGGTTTCGTGCAGATGCAGGAAATGCCGCGCCATGAGTTGACCGAATCTCTGGTGCAAAAACAGAATCTGGCAGAACTGCAACAGTTGCTCGATAAGCTCCATCCTGCCGACGTTGCTTATATTCTGGAAGCCTTGCCGCTGCAAGACCGTCTGACGATCTGGGATCTGGTCAAGGCAGAGCGGGACGGCGAGATCCTGCTGGAAGCTTCCGATGCGGTACGCGAAACGCTTATCGCTGCCATGGACGGCAACGAGCTGGTAGCTGCGACGGAGCAACTGGATGCAGATGAGATTGCCGATCTCGCTCCCGACCTGCCGCGCTATGTTATCGACGATGTGTTCCAGTCGCTACCGGTGGAGGAGCGCGAGCAACTGCGTGCCGCCATGTCCTACCCGGAAGATGCGGTGGGGGCATTGATGGATTTCGACATGGTCACGATCCGCGAAGATGTGACGCTGGAAGTGGTGCTGCGTTATCTGCGCCGGCTGGATGAACTGCCTGGCCATACTGACCAGATGTTCGTGGTAGACCGGAACGAACATCTTAAAGGTGTGTTGCCGGTAAATCGCCTGCTGGTGAGCGATCCCGATACCGAAGTGGCGGCGGTGATGTCCACGGAAATGCTGAAGCTTCACCCCAACGATAAGGCACAACAGGCGGCGCATGCATTCGAGCGCTATGATCTTGTTTCCGCCTCAGTGGTGGATGCGAAGGGAAAGCTGGTGGGGCGCGTTACCGTCAATGCAGTGATGGATTTCATCCGCGAGGAATCGGAAAATGAAGCGCTCAAGCTGGGTGGTTTGAGCGAAGAAGAAGATTTGTTTGCCCCGGTGTGGAAGAGCGTGAAGAATCGCTGGGTCTGGCTGGCGGTCAATCTGGTGACGGCATTCATTGCCTCACGCGTGATCGGCGTATTTGAGGATTCCATCGAAAAGCTGGTAGCGCTGGCGGCGCTGATGCCGATCATTGCCGGCATCGGCGGCAACTCCGGCAATCAGACCATCACCATGATTGTACGCGCCCTTGCCTTGGGGCAGCTCAACCCCGGCAATGCACGCAAGCTGTTTGCCAAGGAAATCGGAGTGAGTGCCGTAAATGGCATGGTATGGGGCAGTGCAGTCGGGTTATTCGCTTTCTTTATTTATGACAGTGTTGGCCTCGGTTTGGTGATGGCCTTGGCGATGACATTGAACCTGCTGTTGGCGGCATCGTTGGGAGTATTGATTCCATTGGTGCTGCAGAAATTGGGACGTGACCCGGCGGCGGGTTCCAGCGTGATGATTACCGCGGTTACTGACAGTGGCGGATTTTTTATTTTTCTGGGACTGGCAACAATTTTCTTGTTGTAGCGGAAATCAAGGCAGGATTTTCTCGCCGGCGAGCAATTGTTCCATCGACTCGCGCTCGCGGATCAGGTGGATGCGGTCACCGTCCACCATTACCTCAGCAGCGCGGGGGCGGGTATTGTAATTGGAACTCATGCTCATGCCGTAGGCCCCCGCAGACATGACGGCGAGCAAGTCTCCCTGGGATAGAGCGAGCTTGCGGTCATGCCCTAGAAAATCACCGGTTTCACAGACCGGGCCAACGATCTGGTAGGTTTTAGCGTTACTGCCGTTTGCAGTGACTGGCAGGATTTCATGGTGTGCGTCATAGAGCGCCGGACGTATCAGATCATTCATGGCTGCGTCCACGATGGCGAAATCCCGATGCGGTGTATGTTTGAGGTACTCAACACGGGTAAGCAGCAAGCCGGCGTTCCCTACCAGCGCGCGTCCAGGTTCGATCAGAATGCGCTGGCTTCGCTGGCCGATGTCGGCACACAATGCCGCAACATAGTCCCGTGCCGCTGGCGGCTTTTCTGCGGAATAACGGATCCCCAGTCCGCCGCCCAGATCCAGATGTTCGATCTGCAATCCCTGTGCTTCCAGGCGGTCCAGCAGGCCGAGCATTTTCCCGCAGGCTTCAACGAAAGGGTCAAGTTCGGTCAGTTGCGACCCGATATGACAGTCCAGTCCGGTAATGTGTACGTGGGCAAACTGCCGGGCGGAGAGATAGAGTTTCTCCGCTTCATCGAACGGGATACCGAACTTGTTTTCCTTGAGACCGGTAGAAATGTAAGGGTGAGTTTTTGCATCTACATCAGGGTTGACCCGCAAGCTCACCGGTGCGATCTTACCCATCTCCGCCGCTATCCGGTTCAGTGTTGCCAGTTCCGCTTCCGATTCCACGTTGAAGCAGAATATTCCGGCAGCAAGCGCGGCACGCATTTCATCAGGGCGTTTGCCCACACCGGAAAATACCACTTTCTGCGGATCACCGCCGGCATTCAATACCCGCTGCAGTTCGCCGCCGGAAACGATGTCGAAACCGCTGCCGAGACGGGCAAATAAATTGAGTACGGCGAGATTGGAATTGGCCTTGACCGCATAGCACACCAGATGATCACGCCCGGCAAAGGCCGAGTCGAATTCCCGGTAGGCGGCAGTCAGTGCCGCGCGTGAATAGACATAGCAGGGGGTGCCAAATTCTGCGGCTATGCGATCCAGCGCAACCGATTCGACACAGAGCTTGGTGTTGCGATAAGGGAATGACGGGAAGCCGCTCACTTCTTTTTCTCTTCGTCCTTGGATTGCTGCGCAGGTGCATCTTGCGGAAGATAGAGTGGCCCTTTCAGACCACAGGCGCCAAGCAGCAGGACCAGCAGAGTGGCGAGACAGAATTTATGCATGGGATAATTACCCAGACTATGGATGCAAAATACTAACATAAAGGTACTGTAATACATGAATCCGAATCGTCATCCAAGCTTCTGCAATTCCTTGCGTACTGCCAGATAATCCGGGTAAATACTTGCCACCGTTTGCCAGAACGCTGGGGAATGGTTCATCTCGATAAGGTGTGACAGTTCATGCGCCACCACGTAATCCACCAGAGGCAGCGGCATTTGGATCAGTCGCCAGTTGAGACGGACGATACCGCGCGCATTGCAGCTGCCCCACTGAGTTCTGGCACGCGATAACCGCAGTTGCGGCTGCGGCACCCCGAGCTTGTTCGCGTACAGCGTGATGCGTTCGCTGAAGCAGGCCAGTGCCTGCTGGTGGTACCAGGCCATCACGATTTCCTCGATTTGCGACATGGTCAGTACCGACGGCAATGGCAATGCCAGTTGCTGCTCCTCTGTTCTAGTTTTCATTCTTGCCCGGGTCATTTGCATTACTCCGGGCGCCGTTGTCGTTAACTGCCATGGCTCCCCCAGCAGCGGGAAAACCGCAGCCTCTTCCCACACCAGCCGGATCGTTTTTTTGTTTGCCCATTCGGCAAGTTTTTTTACCACCCAGTCGGCTTTGTCGCGCAAGGCCGATTCGACCCAGTGCAGCGACTCGCGCGGCGGAATGCTGACAGTCAGACCATCGCTGTCAATTTTCATGCCGATGGTCCGGCGTCTGCAACGCTTAAGTGTATAGACTACTTCCTTACCATTCAAACTGACACGGTAAGTTTTCCCCGCAGGGACTACTCGATCTTTTGACGGGAGTTGAAGTAGATTTGCTGTCATTGATTCTTTCTCGTCGAGTGGGGGCATGATGTTTCCCGGTTACTGATGCGAGCCATCTCGGCCTCAATCCATGTTTCCACCCTGATATTGAGCTCACCCGGTTCCATGCCGGTGGAATCTATCGGCGCACCGATGCTGACAGTAATCGTGCCCGGCAGTTTGACAAAGGCATCCTTGCTCCAGAACTCCCCCGCATTGTGCGCGACCGGCACCACTGGTGCATCGGCATGGGTCGCAAGCCATGCGCCGCCGATGCCATATTTGCCTTTCTCCCCCGGAGCGATGCGGGTGCCCTCCGGAAAAATAACGATCCAGAATCCCTGCTGCAGCCGGTCTTTGCCTTGTTTGACAATCTGTTTCAGCGCTGCCTTTCCGGAGCCGCGATCGATGGCGATGGGACTGGTCATCGCCAGTCCCCAGCCGAAGAAGGGAATGCGCAGCAATTCTTTTTTAAGTACCCACACCTGCGGTGGAAAGATCTGTTGGAATGCCAGAGTCTCCCATGCCGATTGATGTTTTGACAACACGATGCTGGGTGTCGTGGGAATATGTTCTGCTCCCAGTACGCGGTAGCGAACGCCGCAGATGACGCGCAGCAGGAATAACATCAGATGCGCCCAACCGGAAATAATTCGATAGCGACTGAGCGGCGGCAGCGGAAATGTGGCCAGCGCGATCAGCGCATAAGGTGGCGTGATGACGAACTGGATCATGGTATAGAGTGTCGAGCGCAGCACCGCCAGGATCATGCTCATCCTGTCAGAGTGTCAACTGCTTGCGCCAGGTCGGCGAAAATCTGCGTATTTCCGGGAAGTCCCCCCATCGCTCTGGTTTCTTTGCCTTTACCGGTCAGTACCAGCACCGGAGTTGCACCCACTGCAGCCGCAGCCTGCAGGTCACGCAGCGAATCACCGATTGCGGGCGCACCCTTCAAGTCCAGACTGAAACGCTGCGCGATTTCCTCGAACATGCCGGTTGCGGGTTTGCGGCAGCCACATTGATCCGCCTGGGTATGTGGACAGAAAAACATCGCGTCAATGCGCCCGCCTGCCTGACTCGCCGCCTTGCACATCTTGTCGTTGATGGCGTTGAATGCCGTCATGTCCAAGAGGCCGCGACCGATGCCGGACTGATTGGTGGCGACCACCACCCGGTAACCGGCCTGGGTGAGATGGGCAATTGCCTCCAGGCTGCCGGGAATGGGTTTCCATTCATCCGGTGTCTTGATGAAAGCGTCGCTATCGTAATTAATGACGCCGTCACGGTCGAGAATGATCAGTTTCATGTCAGGTAGCCAGCTTGGAAATGTCGGCGACGCGATTCATTGCCTGTTGTAATTGCAGCAGCAGCGCAAGGCGATTGGCGCGCAGCTTATCGTCCTCGGTATTGACCATCACCTTATCGAAGAAGGTGTCCACCGGTTCTTTCAATGCAGCCAAGGCTTGCAGTGAAGCAGTGTAATCGCCTGCCGCGAAAGCCGCTTCAGCCTTGGGTGCGATCCGGCTCAACACCTGATGCAAAGCTTGCTCGGCTGGTTCTTGCAGCAGTCCAGTATCAATTTCAAACCGTTCGCCCTGAGCTTGTCGAAGGGCAAAATCACCTTCCGTTTTCTTCAGGATGTTACCCACCCGCTTATTTGCAGCAGCCAGCGCAGCCGCTTCCGGCAGCGCGGCAAAGGCATGCACAGCGGCGAGGCGTTTGGCAACATCATTTATAAATTGTGGGCGCAGCGAAAGAACCGCATCAACTTCCTGTGCGCTATAGCCTTGTTCTTTAAGCAGACCTGCTAGACGTTCATAAATAAAGTCAGAAGTCAGATCAGCAACATTTGGATTTATTAGAGTGCCCACTGAACCTACAGCAAAAGTACCCTTGGGTTTTATAGAAGGGAGCGCGCCGGAGATAAAGATACGGTCACCAAATATCTCTCTTGCTGTTTTGATGATCCCCTCAAGTTCAAGTGGCAATTCATTTTCGATCAGCATCCGGATTACGCCCAAAGCATGACGACGCAACGCGAATGGGTCTTTATCACCAGTAGGTGTTTGCCCGATGCCGAACATGCCGACCAGTGTTTCCAGTTTATCCGCCAGTGCCACGCAGATGCCAACCATGTTGCGCGGCAGTTCATCGCCTGCAAAGCGCGGCTTGTAGTGATCTTCAATGGCATAAGCGACATCGTTGCTCACTCCATCGTGTTGCGCGTAGTAGCGCCCCATGATGCCTTGCAGCTCCGGGAACTCGTTCACCATGTCGGTAAGTAAATCGGCCTTGGCCAGCAATGCTGCCTGATCGGCTTGCAGGGCAAGAGCATCCCCACCCAATTGCTGACCGATGGCGCGGGCGATGGCTTGTACCCGCTGCACACGCTCACCTTGGCTACCCAGCCTGTTGTGGTACACCACCTTGGCTAGGTCAAGTACGCGTGAGTCCAGTGGCTTCTTCCTATCCTGATCGAAGAAGAACCTCGCATCGGCCAGACGCGCTCGCAGTACGCGTTCGTTGCCGCTGATCACCAGGCTTGTATCTGCCGGACGGATATTGGACACAATCAGGAACCGATTGGTGAGCTTGCCATTGGCATCCAGCAGCGGGAAATATTTCTGGTTGGCTTTCATGGTCAGGATCAGGCATTCCTGCGGCACTTCCAGGAACGCGGCATCGAACTTTCCGGCAAACACATTAGGGAGTTCAACCAATGCAGTCACTTCGTCCAGCAAGGCATCATCTGCAATGGGCTTCACCCCGCCACCCATCTTCGCTGCGGCATCCGCCAGCTGGCGCACGATCTCGGCACGGCGCTTCTCAAAACTGGGAATCACTGCGCCTTCGTTTTCCATCTGCGCTTCGTAGCTGTCAGCATCGCGAATTTCCAACGTCTGACTAGACGCCTCGAAACGATGGCCTTGTGTTTCGCGTCCGGCGGTCAGCCCTAACACGCTGACCGGCACAATTTCCGAGCCATGCAGCGCGATCAAGGCATGCGCGGGGCGTACGAACTGCACACTGCTCCAGCCGTCGGTGAGTTGGTAGGTCATGACTTTGGGAATAGGAAGGTTATCTAAGGAATCTTGCAATGCTTCCTGTAAACCAACCTGCAACGGATTTCCAGGAGCCATGTCAACATGGACAAGAAATTCATTTTTTCCATCACTTTCCAGAATGACGCGTTCTTTCAGAATTCTTTCGAAATTTACTTGATCGTGATAGCCCAAACTCATCATTTTTTTAATGAGGGTGGGAGTTGGCTTACCACCTGAGTCAAGTGCAACCGAAATGGGCATAAGCTTAGTGCGACATTCTTTCGGTGATGAAATTTCAAGGACATTTGAAATGTGTGCAGCCAAACGACGTGAGGAAGCGTAGCTTGTTAGAGTTGCTCCTGTACCGAGCAAGTCACGAGACTCAATAGCCTTGAACAGTTCATTCCCAAAGGTCAAGCCAAGCTTTTTTAGTGCTTTGGGCGGCAGTTCTTCTACCAACAATTCGACCAGCAAATTCTTCATTTCTTTTTCCATTCTCTCGGGCCGCTCGCCGAGGTGCCCATAAATACGCTTGCAGCTGATGAACTTGAATTAAACTCATAATCGCGAATTAGCCTATAAACACGGTTACCTTCACGATCAACTGGAATCAATACGCCCGTATTTATTAGCTTGCTATGTATCCGGTACGCGCTCCCATTATTTTTGAAACTCGATGTAGCCTCAGCTGCAGTAGAGCCAGCAAATACAATAAAATGTCCAGAAGGCATCTTTTTGCCAGATGCTTGTGCGCCGCGCTGATTTTGCAAAGTCAAAATTTGGTCTGTCGACGGTTGTTCAATTGGCCTCTTTTGAAATTGAGGGTCAATCGGTTGCGGTGCGTTGGATACTACTTTTGTCGGCTGAGTAATTGCTGTGGGATTGTAAGTACTAGTTGGTATTGGGCGATGGCGAGCATCCTTAATGAACCGTAGAGCCTTATCCCTAGAGCATTCCGTACCTCTTTCAGTGCAGCGTTTGATGAAGCACTCAATCAAACTTAATGTTGGATCTTCCTCACTATCTCGTTGAGCGAAAGGGAGCATGTCGTACATAATCCGTTCAGCATCTGTCCGTTTCAGGTAAATCCGCGCCTCCTCAACAGCTTTACCAGATTGAATTGCCTCTTTTGAGAGAAAAGTATCAAATTCCGATTCAAGGTCATCAAGAGAAATATCACTCGCACATAAATCAAGTTTCTCAAAACACTTATCCGAGAACTCGCCAGATGCGCTTGATAGATAAAAGCGCCAGATTTGACCATCGGTTAGAACGGAAATGTCAGCTTGGTTATTACGATTGTAATTACGTAACTGTAATTCAGCAGATTGAATCACTGGCACGAGCTTTCCAACGGCTTTAACTTCGATAAAGACTGCGGGGTGAAGTAACTGCGGAGGCATAAACAGTGCCACATCAACACGAGAAGCATCTTCTTGCGGCATGGCCGCGAATTCGGAAAATACCTCGCGGGGATTCCAAATATCCCATCCGAGATATTCAAGTACTCGGCAAACCAAGGATAATCGCACATGCTCCTCATTCTTGTATTCACCATGTTTTAGACGGCTAATTACATCAATAAGTACTTCCTTCATGGCTGATGCCTCCTCATGACTGGCTTCATGCGGTTTTTTTGTCCATCTGTGCGATCACTTCATTAGCCCATTCACGCGGTGCCATTGGGAACGGCGGATCAAGTCGCCTGCGGCTTTCTTTGTAACTCTTGGCTACGCTGCGCGCCAAGTGACGAATGCGTCCGATGTAGGCGGCACGTTCAGTGACGGAAATCGCCCCGCGTGCATCCAGTAAATTGAAGCTGTGCGCAGCTTTCAGCACCTGCTCGTAAGCGGGCAGCGCCAGTTGTTGTTCCATCAAATGCTTGGCCTGTTGCTCGTGCTTGCCAAAAGCCAGCAGCAAAAATTCCACGTCGCTGTGTTCGAAGTTATAGGTCGATTGCTCGACTTCGTTCTGGTGGTATACATCACGGTAGGTGAGTCCTTGCGTCCAGGTCAGATCGAATACGCTTTCCACGCCTTGCAGATGCATCGCCAGCCGTTCCAGGCCGTAAGTGATTTCGCCGGTGATCGGTTTGCAGTCGATGCCGCCCACCTGCTGGAAGTAAGTGAATTGCGTGACTTCCATGCCGTTCAGCCATACTTCCCAGCCCAGCCCCCACGCGCCCAGTGTCGGGTTCTCCCAATCGTCCTCGACAAAGCGAATGTCATTTTGCTTCAGGTCAAAACCCAGTTCTTTCAACGAATCAAGGTACAGCTCCAGGATGTTGGCTGGCGCGGGTTTCAATACCACCTGGAACTGGTAGTAATGCTGCAAACGGTTTGGATTCTCGCCGTAACGGCCGTCCTTGGGGCGGCGCGCAGGCTGCACGTAAGCCGCTTTCCACGGCTCCGGCCCGAGTGCGCGCAAGAAAGTTGCGGTATGGCTGGTGCCCGCTCCTACCTCCATGTCATAAGGCTGGAGCAGCGCGCAACCCTGTTTGCTCCAGTAGTGCTGCAGGGTGAGGATGATTTCCTGGAATGTGGGCATGAAGGCGCTGGATAAAACGGCAATGGTTATTAGTGGTTGCCGGGATTTTACAGGGTTTTGCGCGCGCTGCGAAATGCCGGCAGCAAGCCGATAAGCAGCAACAAGCCGGCGAGTCCCAGTATCAGGCTATTGCCAAAACGGACATACGGCGTCGCACCGGTATATCCCTGCGCCAAACCATGCAGCGCAGTGGTGGTGAATATTTCTGCTTCCTGCAGCACTATACCGCGTTGATCGATGATGGCAGTGACGCCGGTATTGGTGGCGCGCAGCATGTAGCGGCCGGTCTCCAGTGCGCGCATCTGTGAAATCTGCAAGTGCTGGCGCGGACCAATGGAGCGTCCAAACCAGGCATCATTGCTGACATTGGCGAGCAATGTGGCTTGCGGCAACTGGCTGATTATTTCCTCGCCGAACACATCTTCGTAGCAGATATTTACCGCTACACGTTGCCCGGCCAGATTCATCGGACGCTGATCAAGCCCTCCGCGTGAAAAATCCGACAGCGGAATTTGCAGCACATCGATGACCCAGCCAAACACAGGCTTTAATGGGATGAACTCACCAAACGGGACCAGATGAAACTTGCGGTAACTCTGATCGGGAGCAGTGCCGAAGCTGAACATGGTATTGTAGTATTCTTTGCCTGCTGCAGATGCCTCAACCATACCGACAAGGATATCACCGTCATTCCGCTTGGCATGATCGGCGAGTTGCGCCAGATAGCCCCAAGGCACTTCGTTGCGAAACAGCGGCACCGAAATTTCCGGCGTGATGATGAGGCGGCTGCTGCTTTCCAGCGCGAGTCCGGCATAAATATCCATTGAATTCACCACATGATCCGGCCGCCACTTCAGATCCTGCGAGATATTTCCCTGCAACAGGCTCACTGTTACCGGTTCGCCCTGTGGTTCAGTCCAGCTGATCTGCTGCAAGCCGAAACCCGTAACCCATATTGCCAGCAGCGGCAGTGCATAACGCCGGGTGCGCATTCCTTTTTCGACAAGCTCAACAAACAGGCACAGGAATGCAGCGCTCAGTATCAGCAACAGTGAAACGCCATAGACTCCCAGCAGCGGAGCAAAGCCCGCCAGAGGACTGGCAGGGACTTGTGAATAACCCAATGTCAGCCAAGGAAAGCCGGTGAACAGCACGCTGCGCAGCCACTCGGACAATACCCACAGCGCAGCAGCAGTCAACGACCAGACTGCGGGTGCGGCGATGCGCAGCTTTGTCAGCAACCAGCCTGTCAGTGTGGCGAATAACGAGAGATAGGCGCAGAGCACGATCAGGACAACTACTGCGATGGGCATCGGCATCGCACCGAAATCATGCAGGCTTACGTAAATCCAAGTCACCCCCGCGCTGAACAGGCCCATGCCGAAACAGAAGCCCAGCAAAGCTGCCTGCAGTGGTGTCGCACTCTTGCGCCAGAAATGAAGCAGCAGTGCGAGCGTGATGACCGGGATGGGGAAGAGATAGAACGGTGCGAAACCGAGGACGGTAAATGCACCGAGAACAAAAACAATAATTAAACTGGAACGGAGATTACTTTTTGCTGACTGATTCCCGATTCTTGAATCCTTGCGGTTCAATCCTCTCCCCCGATTTTCTCAACCAGCAGTGTATGCAATCTACGGCTGTCGGCGTGCAGCACTGTGAATTTGAAGTCGCCGATCATGACCGACTCGCCGCGCTTGGGTAGGCGGCCAAACCTGTTCAGCACCAGGCCGCCGACGGTGTCGTAATCCTCGTCGTCGAATTTTGCCATCAGTGTTTGGTTGAAATCGGCAATCTCGGTAATGGCTTTGACGCGGTAATGACCAATCGTGTCTTGCACGATGTTGTCCTCGGTCTCATCGAAATCGTATTCATCCTCGATTTCGCCGACGATTTGTTCCAGCACATCTTCAATGGTCACCAGTCCCGCCACGCTGCCGTACTCGTCCACCACGATGGCCATATGGTTGCGGTTGCTGCGAAAATCCTTGAGCAGAACATTGAGTCGCTTGGATTCGGGGATGAATACCGCCGGGCGCAGCATCTCGCGTACATTGAACTCCTCCTCGCCGGCATAGTAGCGCAGCAGATCCTTCGCCAGCAGAATGCCGATTACATTGTTTTTATCATTTTCGGTGACGGGAAAACGCGAGTGGGCAGTTTCGATCATCAACGGAATGAATTTGTCCGGCGTTTCACTGATGTCGATTACATCCATTTGCGAACGTGGCACCATGATATCGCGTGCCTGCATCTCGGAAACCTGCATCACGCCCTCGATCATACTCAGTGCGTCGGAATCAAGCAGATCGCGCTCATACGCAGAATGCAGCAGCGTCACCAATTGTTCGCGATCACCTGGCTCGCGCAGTAGCAGCGCACTCAGGCGTTCAAGCCAACCGGGTTTGGGTAAGGGGTCGTTCATAGTGATCTGCCAGTTCGCGGGTGATATGAAAGTTGGTTATAAATTATCGTTCCTGATAGGGATCATCGTATCCCAGTTTCGTGATGATTGCCGTTTCCATCTGCTCCATTGCTACTGCATCGGTCTCATTTGCATGGTCCCAGCCCTGCAGGTGCAAAATTCCGTGCACCGTGAGATGGGCATAATGCGCCGTCAGGTCCTTATGCTGCTGCTTTGCTTCCTGCGCCACTACCGGCGCACATAGCACAATATCACCAGACAGCGGCTGCGCATCGCCGTAAACGAAGGTCAGCACATTGGTAGCGTAATCCTTGCCGCAAAAATTCTGGTTGAGGCTGCGGGCCTCAGCCTCCGCCACAATACGCAGCACGATTTCCGCATCCCGTGTCAGCGCCGCTTTGACCCATCTGCGGAATTGTGGCCGGGTGGGAACTCCCTCGGCATGAGTTGCGATACCGGCTGCATATTGCACCATCAATTTCAGCTTTGCTTTGGTACGGGGAGACTCTCCTGAAAACGCAGAAGTCTTGCCCTTATTTCTCATATTGCTCGTAGGCGTTGACAATTCTTTGCACCAGAGGATGCCGCACCACGTCCTCAGACTCGAAATGAGTGAAGGCAATGCCACGCACTTTTTCCAGCACCAGCTTGGCTTCGATCAGGCCACTTTTCTGGTGCTTGGCCAGATCGATCTGGGTTACGTCGCCTGTCACCACCACCTTGGAGCCAAAGCCGATCCGGGTCAGGAACATTTTCATCTGTTCCGGTGTGGTGTTCTGTGCCTCATCAAGAATGATGAACGATTGGTTCAATGTGCGGCCACGCATGAAAGCCAGTGGCGCGATTTCAATCGCACTGCGCTCGAATTGCCTGCTGGTCTTGTCGAATCCCATCAAGTCGTAGAGCGCATCATAGAGGGGACGCAAGTAAGGGTCCACTTTCTGCGCCATGTCGCCCGGGAGGAAACCCAGGCGCTCACCGGCTTCCACTGCCGGCCGCACCAGCACAATGCGCGCGACCGTGTCCCGTTCCAGCGCATCCACTGCGCTGGCTACAGCAAGGTAGGTTTTGCCGGTACCCGCCGGACCGATGGCGAAAGTGATGTCGTGCTGCTGAATTTGCTGCAGATATTGCACTTGGCGCGGCGTCCGGCCATGCAAATCACTGCGGCGGGTACTCAGCACCGGCACGGCCGTGTCCTGCGTTGCAGCATCAGTCGCGACATGTTTGGGCGAGCGCCGTGGATTCATCATCTCGATCAGACTCAACTGCACCTGTTCGATGCCCAGATGATGCTGTGCCTGATTATAGAAATTGCGCAGCACTTCTGCCGCGAGCTTGGTCTGGGATGATTTGCCACGTAGATTGAAATGTTCCCCGCGCCGTGCGATGGTGACATCTAATGCAGTTTCGATTTGCTTGAGATTCTCGTCCAGCACTCCACACAGGTTGGCAAGACGCTGGTTATCGGTTGGTGAAAAAGAAATTTCGACGGGCTGGGGTTTCAAAGGTACGTTAAAACGGTTATGTAGTTTCAATTTTCGCAGTGACGGACGTACTTTGCAAGTGATTCATTGACAGTGCAGTCTGCACTATTTCGCCGCGCAGTGAATGTGATAAAGCAGCGGTAATTTTCACATTTATGAAATGGCTGACGCAGTTCGGGTGAGCGGCAAAATTCACCATACGATTGTTGTCGGTGCGCCCGCAGAGTTCACGGGGACTCCTTTTGGACGGACCTTCCACCAGGACGCGCTGGGTCGTGCCCACCATGCCCTGGCTGATGGCTTGCGTCTGCTGGGCAATTTTTGTCTGCAGGCGGTGCAGTCGCTCCAGCTTGATTTCGTGGGGGGTACTGTCGGGTAATTCGGCGGCGGGTGTGCCGGGACGCGGGCTGTAAATGAAACTGAAGGAGTCATCAAAATTCACCTCTTCGATCAGTTTCATGGTGGCTTCAAAATCGGCTTCAGTCTCACCGGGAAAACCGATGATGAAATCGGATGTGAGTGAAATATCGGGGCGCACGGCACGCAGTTTGCGGGCGATGGATTTGTATTCCAGCGCAGTATAGCCACGTTTCATCGCTGCCAGTATCCGGTCAGAGCCGGATTGTGCTGGCAAGTGCAAATGACTGACCAGTTTGGGTAATGTTGCATAAGTCTCAATCAGGCGCGCGGTGACTTCCCGGGGATGCGAAGTGGTGTAACGGATGCGTTCAATGCCGGGTATTTCGTTGATGCACTCAAGCAACAGCGCCAGATCTGCAGTGGCGTCATCGTTTCCGTTATCCATGCTGCCGCGATAGGCATTGACGTTTTGCCCCAGCAGCGTCACTTCCTTGATACCCTGCTGCACCAGTCCCGCAATTTCCGCTAATACATCGCTCAATGGGCGCGAAACCTCTTCACCGCGCGTATATGGCACTACGCAAAAGCTGCAATATTTGCTGCAACCTTCCATGATGGAAACGAAAGTGCTCACGTTTCCCGTGCGATCTTCGGTACGTGCCAGCATTTGTGGCAGATAGTCGAATTTTTCAATTTCCGGAAAGGAAATATCAACCTGCGGCCGGCCGGTAGCTTGGCGTGCCGCGAGCAGTTGTGGCAACCGATGCAGGGTTTGCGGCCCGAATACGATATCCACATAGGGCGCGCGTTTTACGATCGCTGCACCTTCCTGGCTGGCAACACAACCCCCCACGCCTATGAGCAGATCGGGGTTGGATTCTTTCAGATGCCTGATGCGCCCCAGATCATGAAATACTTTTTCCTGGGCTTTCTCGCGCACCGAACAGGTATTGAACAGAATTACATCGGCCGCGTCGGGATTGTCGGTCTGCTCCATACCGTGTGCGGCATGCAGTACCTGCGCCATTTTGTCCGAGTCGTACTCGTTCATCTGGCAACCGAAAGTTTTGATGTAGAGTTTTTTGGCCACGATTATTACGAGAGTGTTATGACTGGCGGTGACAGGAATTACTGCTTCTGCCTGGATTTTTCTTCTTCTTTCGCTTGGGCCGCTTCGGTCGGGGTCAGCAGCCAGATACGGTGTACGTTGCCCATGATATCCGTCTGGTAACGGATCGGACCGGACTCGTTGAGCATCGTCGGTAAAATAATCAGATTGTCTTTGCCGCGTATCTGTCCGCCTGCACTCAAATACATGATCCGGTCACTGATCCTGATTTCAGGATATCTCATGGCCGTGAGTTCACCCAGCTTGCTGTCTGGAGGAAAGGCCCGTACAAGCTGGGCGTGAACATCGCCAGTCAGACCGACTGTCACGGTGACGAACACAAGCAACGGAGCCAGCATTCTCTTCATCGCGGGTTCAGATTGACTGACGTGCGGTTTGCAGCAGGACTTCGAATTGTTTGGCCGGCAACGGTTCCGAGAACAGATAGCCCTGGCCGTAGTCGCAGCCGGCAGCAGCCAGCAGATCGCGCTGTTGCGTGGTTTCGACCCCTTCGGCAATCACTTTCAGGCCGAGCTTGTGCGCCATCACGATGATGGCCTCACATAGTGCCATGTCATTGGAACTGGGCGACAGATTGTGAACAAATGAGCGGTCTATCTTGAGATAGTCGATGTCGAACTTCTTGAGATAGGCTAGCGCTGAATAGCCGGTACCAAAATCGTCCAGCGATACCTGCATACCTGCATCGCGGAAGGCGAGTAACTGATCGGTGACAGCGGCATCGGTGTCGAGCAGCAATCCTTCGGTGATTTCCACCACAATGCTTTGCCCGGGCAAACCGAGCTTTTGCAGATGCTCAAACCACGCGCTGTGGACACCAGCTTCACTGTGGAACTGCACAGGCGAGCGGTTAACGCTGATCTGGAACGTTGCATGATGCGATGCACGCCACAGGGCGGCCTGTCTGGCCGCCTCGCGGAATACCCAGTCGCCGATGTCGACGATCATGCCGGTGTCTTCGGCGATGGGGATAAATTCAGCGGGGCCGATCAGGCCGCGCGTCGGGTGCTGCCAGCGTACCAGCGCTTCTGCTTTGTGGACGGTCCCGGTTGAGAATTCCACGATAGGCTGGTAATACACCAGGAGCTCATCATCGGCCAGGGCCCCGCGCAAGTCGTTGACCAGCCGCAGCCGGACTTGCGCGGCTTGCTGCATGGCTGATGTGAAATAGCTGCAGCGATTGCGTCCCTGACTCTTGGCGGCATACATGGCCTGATCGGCACTCTTGAGCAATACGCTGGGGTCGGTGGCATCCGCCGGATAGAATGCAATGCCGATACTGGTCGACACATAGGCCATTTCATTCTTCAGCCGGAACGGCTCGGCCAGTTTGCGCAGGGTATCCTGGGTGACACATTCGACGGTATTGGGATCGTCCAGCTCACCCAGGATGACGATGAATTCGTCTCCACCCAGACGCGCCACAGTGTCGGACTCGCGTACACAACTACCCAGGCGCAGCGCCGCTTCCTGAAGCAGCAAGTCGCCCATGGCGTGGCCGTAGGTATCGTTGATCTGCTTGAAATGGTCGAGGTCGAACAGCAGCAGCGCCAGTGGCAGGCCGGTGCGGTCGGATTTTTTCATTTCTTGTTCGAGCCGGTCATGGAACATGTGACGGTTGGGCAGATTGGTCAGCGAATCGAAGTTGGCCTGTCGCCAGATCAGAGTCTCATTCTCTTTCCTTGCAGCTTCGGCCTGCATGCGCTCGAGCCATTTCCCCAGATCATCCGTGATAGTCTCGACGAGGCCTTGTTCTGTCGGCAACAGGAAGGGTTTATCCTCACTATAGAACACCTGCAACCGACCGCAGGTCTTGCCATTGAGCATGATCTGCGCCTGCAGTCCGTGCGCAAGATCCTGGCTATAATTCTCGGAAGCGAAGCGCCTGCCGTCGAGTTCGATCACGGCAGTAGCAATCTCCGGGAACTGCATCGCACCTGTCAGATGCGTAATAATCCGTTGGTAGATTTCATCCGCCGGCAATTCCTGTTCCATGCCACGCCGGATTGCGTAGAGACAGGTGATCTCCTTTAATCGCTCGCGTAGCGCTATCTCCTTTTGTTTGCGTGCGCTGACATCAATCCTGACCGAGAGATAGCGATCAACTTGTCCATCACTACCTTTGAGCGGTACGATGGTCGAGTCTATCCAGTAGAGTTGACCGTTTTTTCTGCGGTTGCAGATTTCCTGGTGCCAGATGTCACCACGTTCGATGGTTGCCCACATGTCGGCGAAAAAGGCCTTGGGATGCGTGCCGGAATTGAGAATGCGATGATCCTGCCCGATCAATTCTTGCTCGCTGTAGCCGCAGACTTCGCAGAATTTGGCATTGACCTGAAGGATGCGGCCGCCACGGTCGGCGACGGAGACCAGCGCCAACTGGCCAACTGCCTCAATATAGGCGGTCAATTCCTGGGAACGGTTTTCCAGTGCCGTATAGCGCAGCCGCTCTGCCTGATTATTGTTTGTTTTTTCTTCGGGGCTGGTCACGTCGCATAGCTCCGGTTGAATATATCCATCGCCATTTTACTACTTATGGCACTTCTGAATAAGTCTTCCGTGGAACGGAGCTTTGCGGGCGATCTATATAGTGGCCGACTTTATGGATTGGATAAAAAAAGGCGCCAGGGAGGGATTCCGGCGCCTTGTTGTGGTCAGGTACTCAGGGGGGAGTCGTAACTACCACAATTGGTATTACGGTCTGGATTCGGAAAACTTTAGGGTTTTTGACAAAAAATCGTATCTGTAAACGGCATGGCGCACCAGAGTTTACATAGGATTATCAGTTGTGACGGTCGGGCAGAAAATGGATGGTAGCGAATCCCAGACTCGAACTGGGGACCAACGGATTATGATGCGTGACCATTAAATTAACGATTTATATAAAACAATCACTTACAGCGCTTGCCAAAGCAAAAATCAGTGTCACACGGCCATAATCTGGGGCATTTATATCAATTCATGACACAAACTTGGTACAGTCTTTTTCTCCACTGCACACATAGTCTGGCATCGCCAGTCTATGACCGTAGCCTCGTACAGGAGCAAGGCTGCTGTGCCTAATTACCACAGTCTTGCATCGCAAGTCTGTGACAAGACCTTGCACAATAGCATCGCTTTTGTGCTTATCAACCAGCGATCAGATAACAGACAGACGTTCGACTGTATCCGGGTAACGCTCAACCATACGAATCAGAATCGCAGCTTGGGCATTCGGGCTGGCTCGGCCTTGCTCCCAGTTTTCCAGTGTGCGTTCGTTCGTGCGCAAGTATCTGGCGAATACGGTTCGCGACAAGTGCAGCTTCTCCCGCAGACTGAGCAACTCTTCCGGGGTAATGGTGAGCGCAGGTTTTTTTTCTACTACATGCTGGCGCAAGGTGATCTTGCCCTCACGTGCAGATTCGAGTGCGCCGAAACCTTCCTTCAGTTCATTAAACAAATTGCGTTTCATTTTATTCTCCTTGCGTCCAATTCCTGCTTAAGCAGTTCCTTCAGGGTTTTGCGTTGTGCAGTGGTTAGATCATCTAACTCGTCTTTGTTGTACACGGTGAACAGCCAAAATTGCTTGCCTGATAGCCACCAATGGTAAATCACACGTAGTCCGCCACGTTTGCCCTTACCTCGTTTTTCATCGGCATAACGCACCTTACGCAATCCACCCGTACCTTCGATCACGTCGCCAGCTTCAGGGTTTTGCATCAATATCTGTTGAAACTCACGAAAGCTTTCGTCGTTTAGATAACTCTGCCGATGCCGCTCGAATGGAGGTAATTCAATGAAGGTGGCTTTCATAGGCTAATCATACGCAAGTTGCGTATGTTAAGTCAAGGGGCTAATCTTCTACGTCGGCTGCGCCCGTGTGGGGCTTGGTCGGCATAGTCTGGCACCGCCAGTCTATGACCGTAGCCCTGCACAGGAGTAAAGCTGCTGTGCCTAAAATACTACAGTCTGGCCCTGCCAGTCTGTGTCCACGCCGTCACAAGTGCGCAGCATTTGTGACACTTGACATAGTACGCCAGTGGCGTATAGTTAAAATATGATTTTCATTGAGACCCCGACATTCACCCGTTTGATTGTAGAACTGTTGACTGATGACGAATACTCAAAGCTGCAAACAGAGTTGTCTAATCGTCCGGATGCTGGCGATCTCATCAAGAATGGTGGCGGCATCCGCAAGTTGCGCTGGAAACGAGCCGGGACGGGCAAGAGCGGCGGCATACGGGTGATCTATTACTGGCTTACCGAAGACAACCAGATTCTAATGCTGGTGGCATATCCCAAGAGCGTCAAAGACAATCTGACAGACAAGGAAACCGCAATTTTACGCAGCCTCGTAAAGGAGTTATAGACAATGGATAAAACACTTTTTGAATCTCTCAAGCAAGGCTTGAAAGAAGCTATAGCAATTCGACGCGGTGAGCTTGCGCCCGGAAGAATAACGAAGATCAGCTCACCCGATGCAAAGTCCGTGCGTGCCAAGATTGGATTGAGCCAAAGCGAATTTGCCCAACTGATTGGAGTAAAAGTGGCAACACTC
>CAMAPK010000012.1 GCA_945860135.1 Nitrosovibrio sp. Nv4 | reverse complement strand
GTCACAACGCGCTGTTTCAATGATTGCACTGGTCCGCTCGGCCTCTTTGGGATCATCGAAAATGACCATCGCGACTACGAAGTGTGGTGTGGAGCCGCGAGCAAGTTTGAAGCCTGCATCACCACTTTCATCAATCAGAACTAACAACTGCGAACTCCTGCACATGAAAAGGATACATGTTACATGACAGGCAAAACTCTAGTGCAAAGAAGATGTGCTTAAGCGTTTTGGCCTACACTAAAGGCTGTCTAAAATCCCAACAATGCCCCAGCATTGATGCGGGTTTCAAGAGCATACCACCACACCACGAATTTTAGACAAGCACTCGAAAACTCAACTTTTAATCATCATGCTACCGCTGTTTGTTTCGGCTAATGCTGCATCATCGGGGTATGCTGGGTAGACATGAATGGAGTAAATGAAAATTCGCGATGGATAAAACTACACCAAGTATGGAGACGATTACTCCACTAACTTGCGCTCAAGCTTGCTCCGCACGATAGTTCGCCACCAGCCGAAACTCGCTATCGGGCGCAACCTCCACCTCATCCGTAGCAGCGTTGGTAGTCTCGACACAAAGCAGGCGCCGATAGTCATCGTCCTGCAAGTCGCCCATCTCCGCTGAGATCTTCGCCCACGGGTTCCACACCACGGCGGTTTTGCTGCCTCTGGACGCAATCCGGATCCGGCGCTTCAGGGCAGCATCGGCAATCACCAACTCGCCCTGCACACCAAGATAGATGCGATCGACTTCTGTATTGATGGTCACTGCGCCACTTTGATGTTTTTGCGCGCTGTTGTCGGTCTTGTCGATGTAGTCGATACCTTCCAGTCCCAATACGCTGGTCTGACTGATATCCCCTACCTTGAAGTAGGTATGGAATGCCTGCGTTACGGAGAAGGCTTGCGTACCCGTGTTGCACGTGACCAACTCCAGGTTAAGTGAATTCCCCACCGTGATTTCCAGCGCCAAGGTAAACGACTGTGGCCAGATAGCACGGGTTTCAGGGGTATCGACTAACCCTAGCGTGACTCGGGTGTCGCCGTCTGCAGCCGTCCCGGTTGCCACTACGTTCCATAAGCGATTGCGTACAAAACCATGCGCCGGACGGCCCAACCCTTGCGGATCTGCGCCAAACCACGGCCAGCAGATCGGCACTCCGCCCTTGATGGCTTTGCCCGGCTGATAATAAGCCTTTTCGCTGAGGAACATCAGATCGTCCGCTGTGCCAGCCGGACGGAAAGACAATACCTGGCCTGCATAGACGGAGATCAAAGCGCTGGCTTTGGCGTTGCTGATTTCAATGAAAGGAAAGCCACCCTTGCCTTCAATGAATTTGAGTTGGCCAGCGATGGCGTGATCAGCATTTAGTTGTTCAATCTTCATGGCATTTATTCCGTTGGGTTATTTGGGAGCAAGCAAGTCGATCGTGATTTTAACGGTGACACCAGTGCTTCAGGCCTTCAATTCTTTCGTTAAATGCGGCGCAATCACCTGCAGCAACTGTCCGAATGTTTTCGGATTACCGGCGACGATATGTCCGCTTTGCAAATAAGTGGCGTTACCTTCCAGGTCACCCACTAGCCCGCCCGCTTCGGTAATCAGCAGACAGCCGGCAGCCATATCCCATGGCGACAATCCCAGCTCCCAGAAACCATCGTAGCGGCCAGCGGCAACATAGGCCAGATCCAGTGCAGCGGAGCCGGGACGACGGATGCCCGAAGTTCTGGGCATGATGTCCTTGAACATGGCGAGATAAGCATCTATGTGGGAGAACTCGCGAAACGGGAAGCCGGTGCCGATCAGGCAATCCGCCAGTTGGGTGCGCTTGCTTACGCGCAGGCGGTGGTCGTTGAGATAGGCGCCACGACCGCGGCTGGCGGTGAATAGTTCATTACTGGAAGGATCGTATACCACTGCCTGGGTCAGGATACCTTTGTGCAACAACGCGATTGAGACCGAGTACTGGGGAAAGCCGTGCAGAAAATTGGTGGTGCCGTCGAGCGGATCGATGATCCACTGATATTCAGACTTATTCTGGTCACCGCGAGCACCGCTCTCTTCTGCTAGAATCGCGTGAGCCGGATAGGCATCCAGCAGTACCTGAATGATGGCATCTTCCGCCGCACCATCCACTTCGCTGACAAAATCGCTGTGTGCTTTGCGCGAAACATGCAGTAAATCGAGATTCTGCGCAGCACGGTTGATAATGCCGCCGGCGCGGCGCGCAGCTTTTACTGCAATGGTAAGCATAGGATGCATATTCTGGATTCGAGATTAATTAAAACTAGGATTTTAATATGAATCCCCTCTGCCCGCTTGCTAATGTCCGCATCGTGCTAAGTCATACCAGCCATCCCGGGAATATCGGCGCAGCTGCGCGAGCGATGAAAACGATGGGGCTGAATGCACTCTATCTGATAAATCCAAAATCATTTCCCGACAAGGAAGCAGAAGCGCGCGCCGCCGGTGCATGGGATGTACTCAACGCTGCCAAGGTCTGCAGCAGCCTTGAGGAAGCACTCAGTGGCACGGTGCTGGCGGCGGCAGTCACTGCCCGTGCGCGTGATCTGGCACATGAAGTGTTCGATTCACGTCAGGGAGCACAGGAATTGTGCAACCATGCGCAGCAACATCCGGTGGCGCTGGTTTTCGGTACAGAGATGTCCGGTCTCACCACACTTGAAGTGAGCAAGTGCCAAATTATTGTGCATATCCCGGCCAATCCGGATTACTCCTCCCTCAATCTTGCCAGCGCGGTGCAGGTAATGGCATATGAATTACGCATGGCGCTGGCGGGAAGCGGAAATCTTCCGCAACCAATGGGTACGCCCGCCAGCTTCGATGAGATCGAATTATTTGTCCGTCATCTGGAACAAAGCATGATAAACAGTGGCTTTCTGGATCCCCAGGAGCCGAAACGGCTGCTGCAACGCATGCGCCGCTTGTTCGCACGCACCCGACTGGAAAAAGAAGAAGTAAATATATTGCGTGGAATCCTGAGCGCTTTGGGAAAACAACAGCAAGAAAAGTAAATTGCACCGCCATGCCATGAGACCTCGAGTGCGGGAATGTCATAACCGACAGGACTGGTCCAAATTATTCGAACAAAATAGTTGACTGAATAAGTGGGGCTTTATATACTTGAGCGAAATTGTCGGGTATTGCTGCGAATAATTTGGGAATAATTGTTAATCTGAACGTTGATTCTGACTGGGGGCAAAAATGCGATTGACGACCAAGGGGCGTTTTGCGGTAACCGCAATGATCGATCTGGCTTTGCATGGCGGCCATGGGCCGGTGACACTGGCGGGCATCAGCGAGCGCCAAAAGATTTCGCTGTCTTACCTGGAGCAGTTGTTCGGAAAACTACGGCGTAACAAATTGGTAGCCAGTGTGCGCGGCCCTGGTGGCGGCTACCATTTGGCGCGGGCAATGAATGAAGTGTCGGTGGCTGACATCATCCTTGCCGTGGATGAACCAATTGATGCAACTCAGTGCAAGGGCAAGGAGAACTGTCACAATGATCAGCGCTGCATGACCCATGATCTGTGGACCAGCCTCAATGCCAAGATCCGGGACTATCTTGCCCTGGTCACGCTAGAACAACTGGTGGCGAATCCAAAAGTGCAGAATGTCGCAGTGTTGCAGGATCTACGGGTGCACGAACGGCCAGATTGAAGTAAATACAATGAAATCAACGATAGTTGATAAAAATGAATAGAAGGATACAGGCATATTTCGACCATAACGCCACCACTGCGATGGATGATGCAGTGCTGGATGTGATGCTGCCCTATTTTCAAGGGGAGTTCGGCAATCCTTCCAGTCGCCATCTCCGCGGGATAGCAGCACGTCGGGCAATAGACCAGGCGCGCGAGCAGGTGGCGGATGCGGTCGGCGTACAGCCGGAACAGGTGGTTTTCTGCAGTGGCGGGTCGGAGGCCAACAACCTGTTCATCCTGGGAGCCGCAGGCTGCCTGAAACCTACGCGGATTGTCGTCAGCGCGATTGAACATCCATGCGTGCTGCGCCCAGCCCAGGAACTGGCACGGAGAAAGCTTGAGAAATGGGATTTGCGGCGACTGGCGGTAAACCATTTGGGACAAGTAAGCTTGGATGATGCCGCTAACGCCATGAGGGAACAACAACCCGGCCTGGTATCGGTAATGCTGGCAAATAATGAGACCGGCGTAATTCAGGAGGTAGCGGCAATTGCAGAAAAAGCTCGCGAGCATGGCGCCTGGACACATACCGATGCGGTGCAGGCCTTTGGCAAAATTCCGGTGGATTTTGCCGCGCTCAAAGTACATGCCATGACGCTGTCTTCCCACAAGATATATGGCCCCAAGGGTGCTGCTGCACTGATTGTGGACAAACGGCTGTTGCTCAAACCACTCATTTTTGGTGGTGGCCATGAAAACGGGTTGCGCTCAGGCACCGAAAATGTCCCTGCCATCGTTGGTTTCGGTGCTGCCTGTGAGTTGGCCAAGATCCGTATGACCGAGATGACCACGCGCGTTGTAGCAATGCGCACACGTCTGGAACAAGGACTGATCGAGATGGGTGCTGTCATTTTTGGGTTGGGGGCGGCGCGTTTGCCCAATACCTGCTACTTTTCCTTACCCGGTATCGAGGGTGATACCTTGGTCGTCCGGCTTGACAAGGCAGGTTTCGCGATAGCCAGTGGTGCCGCCTGTTCTAGCGTGACTCCTGGCCAAAGCCATGTACTGGAAGCGATGGGAGTCGAACCCATGCTGGCGCGATGTGCGGTGCGAGTCAGTCTCGGCAGTACCAACACGCCGGTACAGGTGGAAGATTTCCTTAAAACGCTGGGTAGTACGGCGGCAGGATTAAGAAACATGCATACGGCTATGGCTTAGAAACCACATGACCATGCACAGCAACCGACAAGGCCGATAGCAGGTGTAGCTGTTCCCGGATCGTCTCCCGCTCCGGTCGGCTACGGTCGGATAATTGCCGGAATGATAATCGCCCCGCACCAATCCCAACTTGAATTTGGCCTGAAACAATCTTATTAAGATTGCACTTAGGGGTGGGCTATCCAAATCACCGAACGATAATTGCAATTGGTTTCCGCCCTACCGTGCTAAGCCGAAAACCTCATAAATCAAGATCATCCCAATCGCTCTTTAACGAAAGTCGAGAAAACAGATAATCAGCCACATCATCAGCTGGCTTATCTGCGACCTTCGCAACAATATTGGCCCATTTTTTTCGCGACTCTTCTGAGATAGGAATACCGCCTTGTGAAAGACTTAATAGCCGCGCCTTAAATCGTTCGCGCACTTTTGTGTTTTCCAATTTTGGAAATCCGTCCCAATTGCGCTTATCGAACCATTCACCAATTCCCGCTTTCGGAAACTTCAACGATCTAGCGATAACCGGATCTCATCGGTCTCGAATATATTCGGCTAAGTTGCCTGTTTCCACGTAGAATAATCAAAGCAAAAGCAAATCTTCTCTGATTCCCTCTGCATCAGAAATAGCCATTAAAGGAGTGACAAATTGGCACAGCCAAATTTCCAATATGAAAAGCGCCAGAAAGACCTGGCCAAGAAAAAGAAACAGGAAGAGAAAAGACAGCGCAAGCTGGATAAGGGCAAGGCGCCAGCCGATGACAATCCAGACCAGCCTCCGACTGCAGCGGAAACTGAGGATGCAGCAAAGACCGAATGATTCAGCGGCCACCTGCACGGCCGGGCAACAAATAAGTGTGGCGAATCCATATAGCCGTAGCAGGCTTATTAGCGGCCAGCCATGGACAGGCGCAGATTTGGCCTCGAATTTCATCATCGGCATGATGCGGGAAATACTGCGCCGATATTCCGTAGCTGCAATCACTGTCGATGTCATCTACCAGGGCATACCACCCGCATCCAACATTCCGCTCATGTCACCATATAATCATATTGTTCCCGACCCGAGTCCGCATGTCAGTGAGACTGGGTGGAACTGAGACTGCCGAAACACTGAAATTGAGAATCGGCTGTCACCAGCAATACTCGTAGAAGCGTTATCTACAAGAACCATAGCAGCGGTAAAATGATCCCACATAAGCTATTGGAGGCGACCATGTCTATCTCGACCGACACCAGGAGTCTGGCACTGTTCTGCGATTTCGAGAATATCGCCCTTGGCGTACGTGACGCCAAATACGAGATGTTCGATATCAACAAGGTACTGGAACGCCTGTTGCTGAAAGGCAATATCGTGGTCAAGAAAGCCTATTGCGACTGGGATCGTTACAAAACCTTCAAAACAGCAATGCACGAAGCTTCATTCGAACTGATTGAGATTCCTCACGTGCGTCAATCCGGCAAGAATTCTGCCGATATCCGCATGGTGGTAGATGCACTTGATCTTTGCTATACGAAATCTCACGTTGATACCTTTGTCATTATCAGCGGTGACTCTGATTTCTCGCCACTAGTGTCCAAGTTACGGGAAAACAACAAGACCGTGATCGGCATTGGTGTGAAGAATTCCACTTCTGATCTGCTCATCGCGAACTGTGATGAGTTCATTTATTATGACGATCTGGTGAGGGAAAAACTGAAGAAGCAGACGGTGAAAAGACCTGCTTCCAAGAACGTGGCGGTTGCAGATGCGGCCAAGGAGGCTCCCAGGAATAAAGGTGACAAAAAACAGGAAGCTTTCGATCTGATGATGGCAACGGTAGAGGCTCTATTCTCGGAGCGGGGCGAGGAAGAAAAAATCTGGGGCTCGATGGTAAAGCAGGCACTGAAACGCCGCAAGCCCGGCTTTAACGAGGCCTATTACGGCTTCCGCTCATTTGGCAAACTACTGGATGAAGCCGAGGAGCACAAACTCTTGAGTCTGGAGCACGATGACAAATCCGGCGGTGTGATCATCAAAAGCTTCAATCCCGATTATTAAGAACAAGTGAATATGAAGTCTAACGCAAGGCGACCGGCGGGAAAATTACAAGGAACTGATACCGTCACATCCTTGCGGATTGCAGTCTGTCAAAATAGTGAGCAAATTATGTGGCGATTAACGCTTACAGGGCTGGTACTGGCACTGCTGGCACTTCCGGTTGTTGCCGGAGATTTTGAGGACGGAAGGCAGTTTGCTGCCAGCAGGGACTACACCAGAGCCATGGCATCTTTCAAGAAAGCCGCAGAGCAGGGGAATGTAGATGCTCAATTCAATCTGGGCGTCATGTATGCCAGAGGTCAAGGAGTTGCGCAGGACGAGCAACAAGCCGTGATTTGGTATCGCATGGCAGCAGAGCAGGGAGACCTCCCGGCGCAGGCTATTCTGGGTTTCATGTACCTCAAGGGCCGTGGCGTTCCGCAAGACGAGCGGCAGGCCGCTGCCTGGTATCTCAAAGCTGCCGAGAAAGGTCACGCGGAGGCGCAATACAGTCTAGGGGTCATGTACGCCAAAGGTCAGGGAGTTACGCAGGATGACCGGCAAGCCCTATCCTGGTATCTCAAAGCTGCCGAGAAAGAGCATCCAGGGGCACAGTTCAACCTGGGCGTCATGTATGCCAAAGGCCGGGGAGTTGTGCAGGACGAGCAACAGGCCGCGATGTGGTATCGCAAGGCGGCCGAGCAGGGAGATGTGCCGGCGCAAGCGATTCTGGGCTTCATGTATCTCAAGGGGCAGGGTGTTGCCCAGGATGATCGGCAAGCCGTAGCCTGGTATCTCAAAGCCGCTGAGAGAGGGCATCCATGGGCGCAATATAACCTGGGTGTCTTGTATGCCAAAGGGCGAGAAGTGGCACAGGACGAGCAACAAGCCGTGACATGGTATCGCAAAGCCGCCGAACAGGGCTATGCGGATGCGCAATACAATCTGGGTGTCATGTACGCCAGAGGCCGCGGGGTTGTACAGGACGAGCAACAAGCCGTGACGTGGTATCGCAAGGCCGCCGAACAGGGCTACGCGGATGCGCAATACAATATGGGTGTCATGTATGCCAGAGGCCGCGGGGTCGCGCAGGATGATCAGCAAGCGATAACATGGTATCGCAAGGCGGCCGAGCAGGGGGATGCAGATGCGCAATACAATCTAGGCATCAGGTACGTTGACGGCAAAGGCGTTACCCAGGATTATATTGAGGCGCATATGTGGTTCAGCCTCGCCGCTGCGGGTGGCGAGGAACGGGCCATCAAGAATCGTGCCGTTGTCGAAGAAAAAATGACGCGCGAGCAGATTGCTGAAGCGCGGCGCCGGGCAGGCGCGTGGATAAAGACAGAGCCGCAGTAATGTGCTACTCCACTACTACTTGATCACAGACGGCCATGAAGATAGTCACCTGGAATGTCAACTCCCTTAAAGTCCGTCTGCCACAGGTTATTGACTGGTTGATGGTCAATCAGCCGGATGTGTTGTGCCTGCAGGAAACCAAGCTGCAAGACGAGAATTTTCCGCTGGCCGAAATCACCGCAGCAGGATATCAGGCAATCTACGTCGGACAGAAAACCTATAACGGCGTCGCCTTGCTTAGCAAGCAGATCGGCAGCGAGATCGTCAGTGCCATCCCTGCCCTGGACGACCAGCAGAAACGTGTGCTGGCAGCAACCTATGGCGATGTGCGGGTGATTTGCATCTATGTCCCCAACGGGGAAAACATCGAATCAGAAAAATATCAATACAAGCTGAAATGGCTGACCGCTCTCAACCTATGGCTGCAGGATGAACTGCATAAATATCCAAAACTAGTGCTGCTGGGTGATTTCAACATCGCGCCGGAAGAGTGCGACGTGCATGATCCGGAATTATGGCGAGGACAGGTACTGTTCAGCCAACCGGAGCGTGAGGCATTCCACAAGCTGCTCACCCTGGGCCTAGTGGACGGCTTCCGCCTGTTTGAACAGGCAGAGAAATCATACACCTGGTGGGATTACCGCATGATGGCTTTCCGCCGCAACATGGGTATGCGCATAGACCATATTCTGCTGAGTAGCGACCTTGCCCAGGCCTGCACTGCGTGTGCCATAGACAAGGCAACGCGCAAACTTGAACGGCCATCGGATCATGCTCCGGTAGTAGTGGAATTTACGACGCAGCCGTAATGTCCGTTTCGTTTATCGCAACTGCAGCGCTTTCTTCCTGGATTTCGCAAGCACTCTTATCTCCGACTGGGAACGTCCAGACCCTGAAGCTCCACTCTGAGCACCCTGATATTCTCCTCATGGAAAGCCATTCCATCCTTGAGTTGCTGCACCCGGTCAAGGTATCTCTGGTAATTTCTTTCGCTGCCTAGACGGTCCGGCTCGCCATTGTTGTACTCCTTCTTTATCTTCTCCAGAAGCATCACCTCCCCGGAAATTTTCTCCTCAATGACCATACGGCGCACTTCATTGTCAACAGTATCAGACAAGCCCGAGGGTTTGATTTTCGCTTTCAGTTTGATTGCCGGTATGACTGTAAGCGGTGGCAGATCAAGTTTCTTGGCATCCTTCAGGGGAGCATTTGAATAGCTGATTTTGCCATCCTTATCCACATGTTTATAAAGCGGAGGCTGGGCATAGCATGCGACGCTAAATATTGCCAAAAGTACGCTGCTCTTTATTTTCATAGATCCGCCAGCTTTTGCAGAATGGGATGCACGTAAAGCATCATCCCCAGAATACTCAGTTCGCCAACTCTCTCTTCAGCGCCGCGATGTTGTTCTCATGCAACAACACCTGTTCCTGGAGCTTCTTCATCTGTTCTCCGGAGTTAACCACATTGTGTCTGGATTGAGCAGGATCGACTTTAAGAGTCTGATAGCTCGCTTCACCCTTCTTTAGAGCCTGTCTGGCATCTGACAGCAACGTCTCTTCTGCAGCCAACTCCTCTGCGAGAATCTCACGACGTTTCACGTCCCGTTGCTGCTGCACTTTGCGAGCCACCTTGGGGAAGCCCTCGGGAGTTGCCACCTTAGGCCTGGGTTGCGCTGCTGCCGGGTCGAGATAGAGTCTTTTCGCGCCCTTCGTGGGAGTATTGGAATAGGTTATGCGCCCCTCCTTGTCTACATGTTTGTAGATTTCAGCAGAAGCAGTAGCAGCCATGCCGGTAATTATCAGAATCGGGATAATGACTGAAATTTTCATTCCCATATTGTGCGGCCGATTAATCCTGCTTTAGCCTGAGTCCGGCAATTAGTCGTATTGATAATCGCCGATCAGCGATACTTAGCATGCACATCATTTCTGATACTTCGCGACAGCACGATTGTGATCCGTCAGGTTACTGGAAAACTGCGACTCGCCATTGCCTTTTGCGACAAAGTATAGCGCACTGGTTTTAGCTGGATTCAGTGCAGCCTGAATTGAAGCCAGTCCCGGCAGGGCGATGGGTGTAGGCGGCAGACCGCGACGCGTGTAGGTGTTGTATTCCTGATCGGTCAGCAGATCTTTCTTGCGCAAGTTTCCATCAAATTTATCCCCCATGCCATAAATGACCGTAGGGTCGGTTTGTAGCCGCATGCCCAAACGCAAGCGATTGACGAATACGCCGGCGATATTACTACGATCGCCTTCCCTGCCGGTTTCTTTCTCGATGATGGAAGCCAGAATCAAGGCTTGGTAAGCATCCGTCAACGGCAAATTCATGGCACGCCCAGCCCAGGCAGTAGCGAGATTATTCTGCATCGCACGGTAGGCACGTTTCAATATCGTAATGTCGCTATTGCCGCGTACAAAATAATAGGTATCGGGGAAAAATAATCCCTCCGCCGCCGTTTCGTCTGCCCCGATCAACCGCATAATCTCCAGATCACTCAAACCAGCAGTGTCATGCCGGACAGCAGGGTGTTCATTCAGGGTGCTTCTAAGCTGAGAGAAGGTCCAGCCCTCTATGAATCTGACCTCGCTCTGATTGACATCACCCGTAGTGATCCGCTCCAGCAGTTGCCACGGTGAAGTGTTCTCGGTAAGCTCATAGTCACCTGCCTTGAGCAGTGATGCATAACCCATTAGCCGTGACAGCAGAACGAATGACCAGGTATCGTGCAAAACCCCGGAATCGGCTAATTGCTTGGCAACGCTTCTCAGGCTACTGCCCGATTTGATGGAAAATTCGTAGGGAATAGTGGGAAGCTGAACGGGGGCGTTGGCATGATAGGCAAACCACCCGGTAAACAGGAAGACAGCGACCAACACCAAGAAAATCATGCGTTTCAGTATGTGCATGCGTTGCAAATACTCCCTGCACTATGACAGTGAGGTCAGGCTTTGCGGAAAACCAGCGTGCCGTTGGTGCCCCCAAACCCAAACGAATTTGACATTGCCGCATCGATTTTCATATTCCTTGCGGCGTTGGGAACGTAATCCAGATCGCACTGCGGATCCTGGTCAAAAATATTGATGGTCGGCGGTGCCACCTGATGATATATCGCCAGCGCGGAAAATATTGCTTCCACCCCACCCGCTGCGCCAAGCAAGTGCCCGGTCATGGATTTGGTGGAATTGACCACAAGTTTTTTCGCATGCTCGCCAAAACAGCGTTTCACCGCCATGGTTTCAGCCAAGTCGCCCAGCGGTGTGGAAGTGCCGTGGGCATTGATGTAGTCCATTTCATCGTTATTCATGCCTGCGTTCTTGAGCGCAATGGTCATGCAGCGTGCGGCGCCCTCGCCATCTTCACAGGGTGCGGTCATATGGTGGGCATCGGCGCTCATGCCAAAGCCAGCCAGCTCAGCATAAATCTTTGCACCGCGGCGTTTGGCGTGTTCCATTTCTTCCAGCACCAGAATGCCGGCACCCTCACCCAGCACAAAACCATCCCGGTCCTTGTCCCACGGGCGGCTGGCAGTAGCGGGGTCGTCATTGCGGGTCGACAGCGCCCGCGCTGAAGCAAAACCACCGATGGTGAGCGGCGTTACGCACGATTCCGTGCCACCTGCAACCATCACGTCCGCGTCTCCGTATTCGATCATGCGGGCAGAGTCGCCGATACAGTGCGTCGCAGTGGTACAGGCGGTGACAATGGCCAGATTAGGCCCTTTGAAGCCAAACATGATGGACAAATCACCCGCGACCATGTTGATGATGACGCTGGGAATGAAGAACGGCGAGATTTTACGCGGACCACCGGCATGATAGGTATCGTGGGTTCCCTCGATCATCGGCAGACCACCGATGCCGGAACCGATGTTGACACCGATGCGTTCCGCATCAAGACCGCTGCCGGCGATGTCTTCCATACCCGCATCCTTCACTGCCTGGATTGCCGCTGCCATGCCGTAATGGATAAAAGTATCCATGCGCCGCGCATCCTTGGCAGAGATGTATTGCGTGATATCGAAATCCTTCACCTCTCCCGCTATCTGCGAGGCGAATGCTGTGGCATCGAAACGGGTGATCCGGGTGATGCCGGACTTTCCTGCGAGGATGTTTGCCCATGCATCGGAAACGGTATTGCCGACGGGCGAGACAATGCCTAATCCGGTAATGACTACTCTACGCTTGGACAAGATAACTCTGTTGGAAGGGTTAAAACATGCAATTATTTCGTGTGGGAATTTATGTAATCAATCGCCTGCTGAACGGTATTTATTTTCTCCGCCTGCTCGTCGGGGATCTCACATTCAAATTCCTCTTCCAGCGCCATGACCAGTTCAACGGTATCAAGCGAGTCTGCACCCAAGTCATCGACGAAAGAAGATTCGTTGTTGACTTCGGCCTCATTCACGCCCAGTTGCTCGGCTACGATTTTCTTTATACGTTGTTCCACATTTTCCATCAGATACCCCTCTTCTCAGATAAGAAAAACCGTCGCTATTCTAGCAAATTTTCGGTACTTGCAATACCAGAACACTCTCTATCCAGATTAGAAAACAATCGCGGATACGTGTTAATTTGAGCCAATTGGAGCCAAACGGTGCAAATCGACATCATTTTGCAATTTTACCAAATCCAAATGTAACAAATAGCTGTCGTACGCTAATGTGCATCTCTATGTTGCAATGCTCCCGGTCAATCCATATGCATGCCACCATTCACATGCAGTGTCGCGCCAGTAATGTATGCAGCGGCTGACGAAGCAAGGAACGCTACTGCTGAGGCCACTTCCTCAGGCCGCCCCAACCTGCCCAGTGGTACACGCTGAATCAAATCCTGCTGCTGCTTGTCGGTAAGCGAGCGCGTCATGTCAGTTTCTATAAAACCGGGGGCAATACAGTTTACAGTGATATTCCGGCTGCCCACTTCGCGTGCCAGTGATTTACTGAAACCAAATATGCCGGCTTTGGCGGCGGCATAATTAGCCTGCCCAGGGTTGCCTATCGCACCCACCACCGAAGAAATATTGATGATGCGACCAGAACGAGCTTTCATCATGGCCCGCAGCACTCCACGGCTCAAACGAAATACCGACTTGAGATCGGTCTCCATGATTTCATCCCATTCTTCATCTTTCATCCGGATCAGCAGATTATCACGGGTAATGCCGGCATTATTTACCAGTATCGTGATTTCACCGAATTTCCCGGGAATCGCTGCGAGGATGTCTGCAATCTGCGTGGCATTATTCACGTTCAGCACCATACCCGCACCTTTGATGCCGGCCTGGTTCAAATAATGGCTGATACTCTCGGCGCCAGCTGCAGTGGTGGCGGTGCCAACCACGGCAGCACCTTGCTTGCCTAATTTCAACGCAATGGCCTGGCCAATGCCACGACTGGCACCAGTTACCAGCGCCACTTGATTTTGCAGCATTATCTCTCCCATCTGTCCTGTCACGGATTAATATCCATAATCATGCATGGCGAAGGATGCATTATTTTCAACCTACCTCAGGGCACCGGCAATCTGCCGTAGCGCCTCGCTATCTGCCAGTGCCAGACTCTGCAACTTCCCGTCTATGCGTTTATTTAGTCCCGACAGCACCTTGCCCGGCCCACATTCCACTACATGAGTGACACCTGCGGTGGCAAAGGCATGGATGGTTTCGGTCCATCGCACTGGCCTGCATAATTGCTGTACCAGAATATTTCTGATGGCGGCAGCATCTGCATGCGGCTGTACATCCGCATTATGCAACACCGGAATGGCGGGTGATTGCAATGCCGCCAGTTCCAGTCGCTGCTGCATTTTTTCGGCTGCTTGATGCATCAATGAGCAATGTGAAGGTACGCTCATGGGCAGCATTATTGCCCGTTTCGCACCTTTTGCCTTAGCCAGCTCCATGCCGCGCAACACCGCATTCCTGTGCCCCGCGATCACGACTTGACCGGGTGCGTTGAAATTTGCCGGCTCCAGCGACTCCCCATTGGAGGTATTCACGACTTCAGTACATACTGCTCGCACCGCGTCATCATCCAATCCCAAAATTGCCGCCATGCCGCCAGTGCCCTCCGGCACCGCCTGCTGCATTGCCTCTGCCCGGAAACGCACCAGTAGCAGCGCATCAGAAAAAGCTAACGTCCCCGCAGCGACCAATGCGCTGTATTCCCCCAGACTGTGCCCAGCCAGGAAAACCGGTTTTGTGCCAGCCAAACCTTCCCATGCACGATAGACCGCAATCCCTGCCATCAGCATCAATGGTTGGGTATTGAGCGTGAGATTGAGGTCTTCCGCCGGACCGTCATTGACCATCATCCAGAAATCCTGGCCCAGGATGTCGGAGGCCTCAGCAAAAGTTTCGCGTATTACCGGAAAATCGGCATATTCTTTCATCATGCCGACTGATTGCGAGCCCTGCCCAGGGAAAACAAAAGCGAGTTTCATGTCTTACCAGCGGAGCAGCACCGCGCCCCAGGTAAACCCGCCACCCACCCCCTCCATTAGCACATGCTGACCCGATTTAATGCGCCCGTCACGTACGGCGGCATCCAGCGCCAAGGGAATGGAAGCGGCGGAAGTGTTGCCATGCTTGTCTACTGTGACCACCACTTTTTCCATCGGCATGCCCAATTTCTTAGCGGTGGATTGAATGATGCGGATATTGGCTTGATGGGGAATCAGCCAGTCAATATCGGACGCTTGTAAATTGTTCTCGGCCAAGGCTTCATGCACCACTTCCTCCAGAACTTTTACCGCGAACTTGAAAACCGTGCTCCCTTCCATGATGAGGAACGGTTTACCCTGTACCTTGCCGTCACAGATACTCCCAGGCACCGCAAGGATTTTACTGTGCTTGCCGTCGGCATGCAGATGGCTTGAGAGTATTCCTGGTCGATCGCTTTGACTCAATACCACTGCACCCGCACCGTCGCCGAATAGCACACAAGTGCTGCGGTCGCTCCAGTCGAGTATGCGCGAATAAACTTCGGTTCCTACCACCAGCGCATTGCGGCATCTGCCTGCACGGATGAACATGTCTGCGGTGGCAAGCGCGTAGACAAAGCCACTGCATACCGCCTGCACGTCAAATGCCGGACAGTTCCCGGCACCCAGCTTGTCCTGCAAGATACAGGCGGTGCTGGGGAAAATCATGTCCGGGGTGGTAGTGGCAACAATGATGAGGTCAATCTCCTCGGCCTTTATGCCCGCCGCCTCCATTGCCTTGCGACTGGCATGCAGCGCCAGATCACTCGCCAGTTCATGGTCTGCTGCGATGTGCCGCTGCGTAATGCCAGTGCGGCTGCGTATCCATTCGTCGCTGGTATCCACCATGCGCTCGAGATCAAGGTTGGTAAGAACCTTCTCGGGCAAGTAGCCGCCTGTTCCAATGATTCTGGAATATCTCATGCTGCGTCTTCTTTTGACAATAATTGAGGATGCGCAGATGGATTCTGCGAATGCTGTTGCAGTCCCGCCACACGCTCACTGATATGTTGCAACATTCCGCCGCGCACTTCATTCACCGCGCGCTCAATGGCAAAATTGAACGCATGACTGTCAGCTGCACCGTGGCTCTTGATGACGATACCGCGCAGCCCCAGCAAGCTCGCCCCATTGTAGCGACGGTGGTCTACCCGGCGCTTGAATGCCTTGATGACCGGCGAAGCAATAAGCCCTGCAAGTCGGGTAAGAAGATTACGCTTAAACTCCTCACGCAAATAGGTAGCCAGCATCTGTGCCACGCCCTCCGAGGCTTTCAGGGTGACATTGCCGACGAAACCGTCACACACCACCACATCGGTCGTGCCCTTGTAAATATCATTGCCCTCAACATTACCGTAAAAATTAAGTCCGCTGTTGCGCAGCAGTTCTGCCGCATGTTTCACCACTTCATTACCCTTTATTTCTTCTTCGCCTATGTTCAGCAAGCCGACACTTGGCCGCTCCTTGCCTTCTACAGAAGAAACCAGCGTAGCGCCCATGACACCGAATTGAAGCAACTGCTCCGCACTGCAATCCACGTTGGCGCCCAGATCCAGCACGTAAGTGTGCCCTTTCATGGTAGGCAGCACCACGGCCAACGCTGGCCGGTCAACTCCAGGCAGAGTTTTCAACACAAACCGGGAAATTGCTATCAATGCTCCGGTATTGCCAGCACTGACACAGGCTTGGGCCTCACCACGCTTAATCAGGTCGATGGCAATCCGCATCGAGGAATCTTTCTTGTCACGCATCGCTACAGCCGGCGATTCGTCCATGCTGATTACTTCGCTCGCGGCATGAACCCTCAGACGGGGATCAGGCACAAACTTGATGGCCCGCAACTCCGCCTCGATAGCGTCAGGTAACCCTACCAGAACGATATTGATTCCTGAATTGCATTGGAGATAATTGACAGCCGAGGGAACCGTTACATGGGGGCCGCGATCACCACCCATGCAGTCTATTGCTACGGTAATGTCCGTTTTAAGTGCCATTAAGGCTGGGGCAAGCTGAAGGCTTTGGACTTTGAGTTTCGGGATTCGCAGAATGGCCGTGCGAGACTTACTCGTCTTTGGTCTTGATGATTTTCTTGCCCCGATAATAGCCGTTGGGACTAATATGATGACGCAGATGCACTTCGCCGGTGCTGGGTTCTACCGCCAACGGCGAACTGGTCAGAAAATCATGCGAGCGGTGCATGCCGCGTTTTGATGGGGATTTTTTATTTTGTTGGACTGCCATAGTGCTTTGCTCCTTAAATAATTTCAGTGCGGTTTTTTCAGTGTCACCAGTGCGGCAAAGGGATGCTCCCTGCCCACTGCAGCCTCTCCGGCCGGCTTGCCTATTGAACACTCACCTGCCGGATGACGGGGTGAGATTGGCAAGCTCAGGATTATCTCATCTTCAATCAGCGCCAGCACATCCATCTCAGGTACTGCCAGGACTCCATCTACTGAGTCATCTTCATCAAAACGGGAGAGCTCGCTCTCATCCCTCGCCAGCAAAATATCTGCCTTCAGATCCAGCTTATGTGCCAGGCCAGCGAGACAGCGCTGGCACTGGAGGTTAACTGTCCCCTTGACGACAACCCGCAGAACCGGATTGCCGTCACCACCCAAAACGCCGCTGACTGTATATTCGAGCCCGCCATGGCTATCGGTCAGATAATCCTGCAATCGCTCAAGTTCAGCGGGCGTAATTTTACCATGATGTGCCCCGGCATTACGCACAAAATCAAGGGCATCTATGACAAACCGTGCAGACATAAGGCGCGCATGATATATTTTTTGCCTGCGAGTGTCAAAAACTACCTTGGGTGAATCTTGCAAATACCGCACCTTGCTCAACAGCTTGTACTGGGATCCGGTTCCATTTATCGCCGCGAACTGCTCCAGCGTCTGCAGATTCCGTTTGAAGTCTGCAGCCCGGATATTGACGAGGCCCCCCTCTCCGATGAAATGCCCGGAGCCACCGCCCTGCGCTTGGCCGAAAGTAAAGCCCGTGCCATTGCTACGATCTATCCCGACGCACTTATCATAGGTGCCGATCAGGTAGCAGTGCTGGAGAACACTCTGCTCGGCAAACCGTTGACCCATGAGAATGCAGTAAGGCAGTTGCGCTTGCTGCGTGGCAAGGAAGTGACATTTCATACTGCATTGAGTCTTTTCAACAGCCGCAGCGCCCGTATGCAAACGCAACTCATCTCCTCTTACGTCAAATTCCGTGAATTAAGCGACCAGCAGATCGAAAATTATCTTACCAGAGAACAGCCATATCATTGTGCAGGCAGCGCTAAATCTGAGGGGCTGGGCATTGCGTTGATTGAACGCATCACAGGTGACGACCCAAATGCCCTGATCGGGCTGCCGCTGATCGCACTGGTAGCAATGCTGGCACATGAAGGCATAGAAATAGTATGAGTTTCGGCACGCTCTATCTCATCCCGACACCGCTTGGCTCAGGCGACATTTCCTGGGTGATACCCGCTGCAATCCGGCAATGCGTCGCAGGTCTTGGCCACTTTATAGTGGAGCACCCAAAAACCGCCAGACAGTTTCTGAAACAAATCGGCTGCGCCCTGCCATTGCAGGAAATCAGGATGCAGGTGCTGGATGAACATACCCGACCCGAGGATTTTGCAAACCTGCTCACACCGCTGCTGGCAGGGAACGATACCGGTTTGTTATCCGAGGCTGGCTGCCCGGCAATAGCCGACCCCGGTGCAGAACTGGTGCGAATTGCCCATCAGAGAAACATCCGGGTGGTGCCGCTGGTTGGACCATCGTCCATTCTGCTGGCCCTGATGGCGTCCGGCTTGAACGGTCAGCGCTTCATGTTCCACGGCTATCTGCCGGTAGAACCTGACAAACGCCTCATGAAAATTGTCGAACTGGAAAAGGAGTCAATGGCCCGCAACCAGACCCAGATATTCATCGAGACCCCCTACCGCAACCAGAAACTGCTTGAAACGCTCGTACAAGCCTGCCGCGCCAACACCAGTCTATGTATCGCCAGCGACATCACTCTCGCCAGTGAACACATTGCGACCAGAACGGTGAAGGAATGGAAACATCTCTTGCCTGACATTAACAAGAAACCAACGATTTTTCTGCTGCATGGGTGATTACCGCACCCCCCACCCAGCTCCTGCAGCACTGACCAGTGCGCTTGCCGTCACTGCACCAAAGCGTTTGGCGAAGCGCTCGACGAAACCTTCCTGGGTGGTGTAATCCACGATGTGCTCGGCTTTGATAACTTCACGCGCGACATATTCGGCACTACCCATGGCATCAGCAAGCCCCAGATCTATGCTTTTCTGCCCAGTCCAGACGATCCCGCTGAAAATCTCCGGCGCATCCTGCAAACGTTTACCCCTGCCTTGCTGCACCACCTGGATAAACTGCTGATGGATGTCACCCAGCATTTCTCTGGCATATTCCTGCTGCTGCGGATTGGACGGTGAAAAGGGATCAAGAAATCCCTTGCTCTCCCCTGCCGTGAGCAGCCGGCGTTCGATGCCGAGTTTTTCCATTGTCCCCGTAAAACCAAAGCCGTCCATCAGCGCGCCGATGGAACCGACGATGCTGGCTTTATCCACATAAATCTTGTCGGCAGCAACAGCAACATAATAGCCACCCGAGGCGCAAATATCCTCGACCACGGCATACAGGGGAATCTCGGGATATGCGGCGCGCAGGCGACGGATTTCATCGTTGATGTAACCGGCTTGCACCGGACTGCCACCGGGGCTGTTAATACGCAGAATCACACCCTGCGTTTTTTTGTCCTTGAATGCTTCCTGCAGGCCTGCATTGACATTGTCGGCGCTGCTGACGCTGTCAGCGGAGATTACGCCGCGCAGCTCTACCAGAGCGGTATGTTTAGTTGAAATGGGGCCATCTTTACCGCCGACCCAACCCAATACGAGAAATAGCAGAATAAACAGATAGAGAAAAGTGAGCGATTTAAACAATATGCCCCAGTGCCGCGCCCGGCGCTGCTCCTGCAGAGAGGAGAACACCAGTTTCTCCAGCACCTGCTTCTCCCAGCCATCGTTGCGATTTTCTGAATCAGCCATAATTGTTTCAATCCTTCAAGAAAATGTTGCCGTCACGCTCTTCAATTTCCAGACATTGCAGGCTCTTCCCTCTGCATGGACCGCCAATGCAGAGGCCACTGTGCGGCGCGTAAGTCGCACCATGAGTCGAACAAATTAAGTATAACCCCGAATCATCGAAAAATTCGCCTTCGATCCAGTCCAGCTCGACGCCGATATGGGCGCAGCGGTTGAGATAGGCGTAGATCTTCCCCCGATAGCGGATCACAAATGCCGGCACAGCTCCTGATTCAGGTGGACGCTCCACGCTGAAACGGACGCCTTTGCCACCATCCACCAATTCGCTGCTCGCGCAAACTAGACGTTCTTGTTGAGCCATGATTCCAATTCCGTGATGCTGTCGACACAGGCAAGCGGCGCCAGAGAACTGAGATTCTCCCTAGGATGGGCGCCGTATGTCACACCCAGCCCGGCAACCTTGGCATTGATTGCCATTTGCAAATCGTGGGTGGTGTCACCTATCATCAGCGTACGTCCCGCTTCCACGCCAAATTGCTCCATCAATTCCAGCAGCATTGCCGGATGGGGCTTGGAGAAGGTCTCATCAGCGCAACGGCTGGCATGAAAATAGATTCCTAATCCGCTGGATTCAAGTGCTTTATTGAGTTCGGTGCGGCTCTTGCCAGTGGCCACTGCCAACAAGAAGTCCTCTGCATGCAGGGTTTCGATAATCTCGGTTATGCCCTCAAACGGGGAAATTTTCTGTCCGTACACCGAGTAATGGTGCCGGTAACGATCCATCAGTGATCCGACTTGCTGTGAGGAAACACTTGGAAAAAGATACTCCAAAGCCTCGCTCAACCCCAGGCCAATGACGTGGCTAGCATCTTCAACCGAAGGCTGCGGCAGATCCATGTCGCGGGCTGCACCCTGAATTGAAGACACGATGACATTGGTAGAATCCAGCAGTGTTCCATCCCAATCAAATACTATCAGGTCAAATTTTTTGGTCATCGGAAATCTATCTACGGGACATTACTGTGCGGTCTGCATTATTGACCCTCTTCCACATCCAGCATGTGCAGAAATGTTTGTAGATCATTCGCTAACGGTGCCTCCAGGCACAAGCGCTCACCACTCACAGGGTGCATCACCACGGCGGTACGGGCATGCAGGAACATGCGAGCCAAACCTGATTTCCGGCCGCGTTTGGCCAACTGCTTGTTGAGTGTGAAATCCCCATATTTGTCGTCGCCAGCGATGGGGAAGCCCAGATGCGCAAGATGCACGCGGATTTGATGAGTACGCCCGGTCTTCAGTTCCGCTTCCAGCAGACAGAAATCCTGCCAGCATTTCTGCAGAGTGAACACCGTATGCGCGGCCATTCCCTCTTTCTCGCCCGCAGTTACCGCCACGCGCCGTTCTCCCGCTGCCGTCATATATTTGCTGAGTGGCAACTTCACGCTTTGTCTTGGATTGCACCACTTGCCCTTTACCAGCACCAGATAACGCTTTTCCATCAGTCCTTCACGAATTTGCCGGTGCAGCGCAACCAATGCCGCACGTTTCTTGGCGAGCAACAGAACACCAGAGGTTTCTCTATCGAGCCGATGAACCAGTTCCAGGAATTTCCAGTCAGGATGCTGAGCACGCAGTTGCTCGATGACACCAAAGCTCACGCCACTGCCGCCATGTACCGCCACTCCGGCAGGCTTGTTGATCACCAGCAGCGACTCGTCCTGAAACAGCACCTCGAACGAGATAAATCGGGATTTGGTTATCTTCCTGTTGTCCAGCGACTCGCCCGGCGCCATTCTCACCGGCGGAATACGCACCGTATCCCCTTGTTGCAGATGATGGTCCGCGTTGATGCGTTTACTGTTGACCCGTACCTGGCCGCTACGCAAAAGCCGGTAAATATGGCTTTTCGGCACGCCCTTGAGACGCTTGATCAAGAAATTATCGATACGCTGGCCGTCACTATCCTCGCCAACAATCTCCTTGACCACAGCATTCAAAGGAAACTCTTTGCCTAAATCCTTAATTTTACTTATACTTACCAATTGGGAGTTCGAGCCTATCCTCTATCCGGTGCGCACAATGGCACTGTTGATGGAATCTTATTCTGCATATGGAAAAGAGCCGACCCCAAAATCCGGTTAACGTCGCTCACCAATAAAAGTAGCGATAGTAATTGATTTGTGCGCTCAAAGTACACGTAGATTTCAGCTTTCAGTTTTCATAGTACCCGTTTCCCGAGAAACCCTAGTCGGAACCCGGTTGAAACTGAGCTGAAACTTAATTTCCGGTTCTGCTTGCCAAAGAGGCAGGGCCCTGTGACAAACCAGAGAATAGTCATCATTAACAAGCAGCCCGACATTATGACCAAGTTGCCTGACTAATAAATTCTCATACTCGTGTGCCGGATGCTGTCCTGCACACGTGTGGGTTGTCCGCCCGTGACCAGAGCGCGGGAGGCATAAAATGAAACGCATGTTATTTAACGCGACACAGCCGGAAGAACTCCGTGTCGCCATTGTCGATGGTCAGAAACTGATTGACCTTGACATTGAATCCGCCGGCAAAGAACAACGCAAAAGCAACATCTACAAAGCAGTCATTACCCGCCTCGAGCCCAGCCTCGAAGCCGCCTTTGTCGAATACGGCGGTGAGCGTCATGGTTTTCTGCCGTTCAAAGAAATTTCCCGTGTTTATTTCAAGGAAAACTCCGACCCTGCCAAAGTCCGCATTCAGGATGCGCTGCGTGAAGGCCAGGAACTTATTGTCCAGGTGGATAAGGATGAGCGCGGCACCAAAGGCGCAGCGCTCACTACCTTCATTTCACTGGCTGGGCGCTACCTGGTCCTGATGCCCAACAATCCGCGCGGCGGTGGCGTATCGCGCCGCATTGAAGGTGAAGACCGCGCCGAACTACGCGATGTGATGGCACAACTGGATGTCCCCACAGGCATGAGCATCATTGCCCGCACCGCCGGTATAGGCCGCAGTGAAGAGGAACTGCAGTGGGATCTCAACTACTTGATGCAGTTGTGGCGTGCCATTGAAGACGCCTCCCAGAGTCAAAACGGCGCTTTCCTCATTTATCAGGAAAGCAGCCTGGTAATACGCGCCATCCGTGACTACTTCCATCAGGAGATCGGCGAAATCCTGATTGACACCGAAAGCATTTATGAGCAGGCCTGTCAGTTCATGAGTCACGTCATGCCCGCCAATGTCAATCGCGTCAAACTCTATCGTGATGATGTGCCATTATTTTCGCGTTTTCAGATTGAGCACCAGATTGAAACTGCCTATTCCCGGCAGGTAACCCTGCCTTCCGGCGGTGCCATTGTCATTGATCACACCGAGGCCCTGGTGTCGGTTGACGTCAACTCCGCACGTGCCACACGTGGCTCCGATATCGAGCAGACTGCGCTCAACACCAATCTGGAAGCGGCAGACGAAATCGCACGGCAATTGCGTCTGCGCGATCTGGGCGGACTGGTAGTGATCGATTTCATCGACATGGAAGTTACTCGCAATCAACGCGACGTGGAGAACCGGTTGCATGATGCGTTGCGTTATGACCGCGCACGGGTGCAGGTGGGAAAGATATCCCGTTTCGGCCTGCTGGAACTATCCCGTCAACGTCTGCGCCCCTCACTGGGTGAGAGCAGTTATATTTCCTGTCCCCGTTGCCACGGCACTGGCCATATCCGCGGCACCGATTCCTCTGCGCTGCATATCCTCAGGATCATCCAGGAAGAAGCGATGAAGGAAAACACCGCTGCACTGCACGTCCAGGTACCGGTGGATGTCGCCACCTATTTGCTGAACGAAAAGCGCGCGGAGATTCATGCTATCGAAGCACGTCTGAAGATGAACGTGATCTTGATTCCGAACGTTCACCTGGAAACGCCCAACTATAATATTACCCGCCTGCGGCATGACGATATCAAGCTTGGCGAGACACAAACCAGTTACCAGATGGTGGAAAAACCGGTGGAAGAAATCACTCTGCCGTCAGCCGCGCAGGAGCCCAGACCCGCACGACCACAAGCGGCTGTAAAAGGCATCACGCCGTCACAGCCGGCACCAATACGCGAGGAAAAACCGCAACCCCAACTCAAAGAACCCTCGCTTCTGAGCAAGCTCTTCGGCTGGTTCAGTCAGACGAGTAGCGAGGAAAAGAAAGAGGAGCCGAAACAAGTCAAAACCAGACCGCAGCGGGAGCAACACCCGCGTGGACGCCATGATCGTGGTCGCGAGGGGCGGGACGGCAAGCGTGCTGAACCCGGTAGCGAAGCTGGTGGCGCCCTGATACAGGGGCGTGCAGCCATTGCTCAACGCCCTCCACGCGGCGAACAGGAGGCCAAGGGCGAACGGCCTGCCCAGAAAAAACCACCACGTCCGCCGCGGGAAGAGCAAATCCGCACGGAAGCCAAACCATCGGCGGGAGAAGGTCAACCAGCGGGAGAAAGTCAGCCGCAGCAAGCCGAAGACGGTGGACGTTCCCGTAGACGTCGTGGTGGCAGGCAGCGTGAACGGAGCGAGCGCCATGGACGTGGCGAGCAAGGGAGCCAGCAACCGGCCATTCATGGCAGTTCGTCCGAGCAGACTGCTGTTGCCCAGACAGTGTCGCATGTAACCCCTGTAACAGAGACTACTTCCATGCCAATGCATGAACCGTCAAGTCTCGACTCCGCTGCTCCTTCCCTGCGAGTGGTGGAAGCAACTGAGGAAATGAAAGCTACTACTCCTTTCGCTGCAACTCAGACCGCAACCGAGTCAGCAGTGGTGCCGGATACGGCACAGGCGACGATTGAAACAAAAACAGTATTGGCTACAGAGCAGCCGGCTCAGGAACCAATACCGGTTGATGCAGAACCTGTCGTCATCACGGTCATGACAGAACCCAACCAGGCTGGAAACAATGCTGCGGAAGAACGTATCCCAGCGGCGGCACCAGTAACAATGCCGGCAACCGAGTCCGTCGTACCTCGGCAAGCAGCATCCACGCCCGAGCCGCTGAATCTGGCTGCAAGCGGACTAATCATGATAGAGACAGTTCCGGAAAAAGTGAAATTGATTGAGACTACTGCGCTGGAACAACCGGTACTACCAAAACGACAGCGGGAAAAACCCGTATCCTCACTGCCGGTGGAACAAGAACCACTGGTACAGATAGAAACACATAAATAGTCACGCTCACAAAGAATAATGGGTGGGGATTACTACCCCCCACCCATTCATGAGTTCGACTGCGGCGGATCGTACTTTACTTCTTCCACCCGTAATCTCCTGTTATTTTTTGTTACGGATGTGGTCAAGCAGTTCCTGCCCCGCTTCCTCCACCATATCCAGCACTTCCTCAAACCCTTGACGCCCGCCGAAATAGGGATCAGGCACTTCTTTGCGTTCAACGAATTTTTTGCTGTGCTGCATCAGCAGCCCGAGCTTATGGCGGTACTGCGGCGGGCATTGCTGCTTGAGCAGGGCAAGGTTGTCTTCGTCCATCGCCAGAATATGATGAAACATCTCGAAATCCCCCATCTGCACCTGGCGTGCACGTAATTCCTGCATGTCATAGCCACGCCTCTGCGCCGCATTCTGCGCCCTTTCATCCGGCGGCTCGCCAATATGGTAATCATGGGTACCGGCAGAATCAATGTGAATTGTTTCGTCAAAACCCGCCGCCTTGACCTGATGTCGAAATACCGCCTCCGCAGTGGGTGAACGGCAGATGTTGCCCATGCAGACAAACAAAACCCGGGTCTCCATGCTTTCTTCCAATCTCATTACCGCCTCTTCTTAATACGGCAACACCACGTCAGGCTTGGCTTGCAGGATAACCTTACGAAAATCTTCCTGAATGCGTTTTAATGCTGCCTCATTGTCAGCCTCGAAGCGCAATACGATTACCGGCGTGGTATTGGACGAGCGCGCCAGGCCAAAACCGTCTTGATATTCCACTCGCAATCCATCGATGGTGATAACGCGTTCCGGGTTATCGAAGCGGGCAGTTTTTTGTAATTGCGCGATGAGCGCGTAATTCTCACCCTCTTTCAGTCTGATTTGCAGTTCCGGAGTATTGATCGCGTCGGGGATGGCGTGCAGCGTGGCATCGATATCCACCTGGTGACTGAGTAATTCCAGCAATCGCGCTCCCGCATAGAGACCATCATCGAATCCATACCAGCGTTCTTTGAAGAAAATGTGGCCACTCATTTCACCTGCCAGCAGCGCACCGGTTTCTTTCAGCTTGCCCTTGATGAACGAATGCCCGGTTTTCCACATGATTGGCTTGCCGCCATGTTGCTCTATCCATGGTGCCAAATTGCGGGTGCATTTCACATCGAAAATAATCTGCCCACCAAGGTTTCTGGATAATACATCAGCGGCAAACAGCATTAACTGACGGTCGGCGTAGATAATGCTGCCGTCCTTGGCGACCACCCCCAGACGATCACCATCACCATCGAAAGCGAGTCCGATTTCAGCGCCCGTAGTTTTGAGCGCATGGATTACATCACGCAGATTCTCGGGTACCGATGGATCGGGATGATGATTGGGAAAAGTCCCATCCACCTCGCAAAACAGTTCCGTTACTTCGCACCCCAACCTGCGGTAGAGCGCTGGCGCATAGGCACCGGCCACACCATTGCCGCAATCGACGACAATCTTCATCGGGCGCGCCAGCTTGATGTCGCTGGTGATACGCTGCAGATAAGTCTCGCTAATGTCGTGCTGGCGATAACTGCCGCTGCCATCAATCAGATCGCCGCTTTCGAGGCGCAGGCGCAGAGCCTGAATTGATTCAGCTGCCAGAGTTTCCCCACCCAGCACCATTTTCAAGCCATTGTAGTCGGGCGGGTTATGGCTGCCGGTGACCATCACCCCGGAATAATTGCACAACTCATGGGCAGCGAAATAAAGCATGGGGGTCGCGACCATTCCCACATCCACCACGTTGACACCGCTTTTTTGCAGACCTTTTGCCAGTGCCTGCGCCAGTTCCGGCCCCGATAGCCTGCCGTCGCGGCCTATCGCTACCGCTGCGAGTCCACGTGTCCGCGCTTCCGAACCGATGGCGTGACCAATGGCCTCGACGATTGCAGCAGTCAGGGTTTTATCGACGACACCGCGAATATCGTAAGCCTTGAAAATTTCGTTGGGGAGATTGTGCACGGAGTGACTCGAAAATAGGTTGTTTGTCGGTCTGGTTAACTCAGACCGCGTTCTTCATCGATAAAACCGGTCAATGTCGTCATGCAGGCTAGTGATGCCCGGCTATGGCACCACCCTTGAGTGTGTAACGGGTACCGCAATAGGGACACAGCGCCTCACCTGTATTCTCGATCGGCAGGTACACGCGCGGATGCGAGTTCCAGAGTTGCATGGACGGCATGGGACAGTGCAATGGCAAGTCATCTGCAGTAATTTCTACCTGCCGCTGTTTATTATCAATGGTGTGATCCTGCATGGATAGCTCCGTCAAACTTGATCAAACATAGGTAAGCCAGTCGGCATGATTCTTGGCCCTGCCGCTGACACAGTCAAAAAACATGGTCTGCAGTCTGGCAGTAATCGGACCGCGTGTACCGCTGCCGATAGTGCGATTATCGAGTTCACGAATCGGTGTGACTTCCGCTGCGGTACCAGTAAAGAATGCTTCCTCAGCACAATAGACCTCGTCGCGTGTGATGCGTTTTTCGATCACGGGAATGCCGATTTCTGCGGCAAGTTCGATGATTGAGGCGCGGGTGATGCCCTCCAGACAGGAAGTCATGTCTGGTGTATAGAGCTTGCCATGCTTGATGATGAAAATATTTTCGCCCGATCCCTCTGCCACATAGCCGTCCACATCCAGCAACAATGCCTCATCGTAACCATCATGCGCTGCCTCTTGATGTGCCAGAATTGAGTTGGCATAAGTGGTAACCGATTTGGCGCGACACATGTTGACGTTGACATGGTGGCGCGAGAACGATGAGGTCTTGACCCGGATACCTTTCTCCATGCCATCCACCCCGAGATAGGCACCCCACGGCCAGGCAGCGATGGCCACATGCACCGAGAGCGTCTTGGCGGAAATTCCCATGGCCTCAGAACCGTAGAAAGCAATCGGGCGGATATAGCACGACTCCAGCTTGTTCTGCTTTACCACCTCACATTGGGCCTGCAGCAGGGTAGCCTTGTCGTAAGGCATTTTCATCATGAAAATATGGGCCGAATTGAATAGCCGGTCGGTATGTTCCTGCAGACGGAAAATCGCAGGACCATGGGCAGTCTGGTAGGCGCGTACGCCTTCAAACACGCCCATGCCATAGTGCAGAGTATGCGTGAGCACATGTGTGGTGGCATCGCGCCAAGGAACCATTTTACCGTCGTTCCAGATCACGCCATCGCGGTCAGCCATCGACATTCAGGGACTCCCACAGAGATTAAAAGCATTCATTCTAACGTATTTTCCAGGGAAGAATAAAACACAGCATAAAGCCAAGGGATCGTCCCATACGCCCACGCGGGACTGGTTCAGGCGCTCCTTACACCTCTTGCACACCGAATACCTCTTGCCACAACTGTAATACCACCGCACGTGCATCACTCAAATAATCCGCTTCAACACGAGCAAATCTTTGTGACTTGTCCGCCGCTGGCACTGCTCCTGCCAGACCCGAGTTACCGCTCAACCTCAAGCGGTGCTGCACCCGCCGGAATTCCCGGTAAGCGTTAAGCACCAGCTCGGCGGTCTGCATAGGAATAAGTCCCAATTTTCCAGCGAGTTTTAACAGCCCAATGTTGCCGATATTGGCGGTCAATTCCGGATAATCGCAAGCATGACCGAGAACAAGATATTGCACCATGAATTCAACATCGATAATACCACCGCGATCATGCTTGATATCAAATAACCCGCTTGGATTGGGGTGGGTGTCCAACATTTTCTGCCGCATCACCAGGACTTCATGTTTAAGATTTGCCAGATCACGCCGCTGACAAAGCACTTCCTTGCGAAGGCGCTCGAAAGTCTCCCCCACAGGATGAGCACCTGCCACAAAGCGCGCTCGTGTCAATGCCTGGTGTTCCCACACCCAGGCCTGTTTTCGCTGGTATTGCTCAAAAGCTTCAATTGAACTTACCAGCAAACCACTGCTGCCATTGGGACGCAAGCGCAAATCGGTTTCATACAATAACCCGGCTGAAGTATAGCTGGTAAGCCAGGAATTGATGCGCTGACCCAGCCTGGCGTAAATTTCAGGAGCATCAGAATGAGTGTCGTCATAAAGAAAAATGATATCGAGATCGGATGCATAACCCAGCTCCTTCCCACCCAGTTTGCCGTAACCGATGATGGCAAAAGCGGGTTGATCCCGATGCTTCTTTCTTAATCCTGACCATGCAAGACGCAACACTGTATCCAGCACCAGATCGGCGAGAGCAGTCAAATGATCGCTCAGGGTTTCCAGCGGCAGTAACCCCTCCATATCCCTGACCAGTAACTGGAATACCTGGGCATGGTGAAAATGCCGCAGTACGTCCATTTGTTGTTCGACATCATCATCTCCGGGATGGCTGATGTCGTTTAATTGCTGCGCCAGTTCCACACTGGCTCTGGACCAGTCTGGCATGCTGTGGAGATCAGCCGGATTGAGCAACTCATCCAGCAAAATGGGATGCCGACCCAGATACTCACTGGCCCACTGACTGGCACTGGCAAGTTTGGCTATGCGTTCCAAAGCTTGTGGATATTCCAATAGTAGCGCGAGGTAAGCGGCGCGGCGACTCACACTTTCGAGCAATTGCAGCATGCGTTCCAGAGTGTGGTCAGCTGGCGAGAACTTGGCCGCCACTTCTATGATGGCCGGAACCAATGCATCCACTCGTAGCCGACTGGACTCAGGCAGTTGCCGATAACGGCCACCACGGCGGAATTCTTGCAAGCAGCAGAGAATTCTCGTCGGATCAGAAAATCCCAGCGCATCCAGTTGGACAGTAGCTGCTTTGATCTCAGTCTCGCCTTCCGCTGGTTCCTGCCACAGCCATGCCAATGTATCCCGGGTTTGGGATTTTTGGGGAGCGGCGAAAACCAGCTCAAAGTGGCGGGTTACATTCCTGCGATGGCTATCAAGATGCTGCAAAAAAATATCATAACTGGAAAAACCCATGGCAGTGGCTATCAACGCCCGATCCGCTGAGGCTCCCGGCAACATTTGGGTTTGTTGATCATCCAGATACTGTAAACGGTGTTCCAGATTACGCAGGAAACAGTAGGCATCTACAAGCTCCGCAACAGTTTTGTCTGGCAACTGCCGCTTTTCCTGCAAACGCCGTAAAACAGCAAGCGTGGGGCGAATGCGCAGATCAGCATCGCGCCCGCCGCGGATCAACTGGAATACTTGGGCGATAAATTCAATTTCGCGAATGCCGCCGGGTCCAAGCTTGATGTCATCGTGCATTTCGCGGCGGCTGACCTCCTTGCGGATTTGCGCATGCAGATCGCGCATGGATTCATAGACACCAAAATCAAGATATTTCCGAAATATGAATGGCCGTGCTATCTGTTGCATCAGCCTTGACTCTTCCGCGCGTGAACCAGTGATTAACCGGCCCTTGATCCAGGCGTAGCGCTCCCACTCACGCCCTTGAGTGATAAAATATTTCTCCAGCATGGCGAAACTCATCGCCAGCGGACCACTATCGCCATAGGGACGTAGCCGCATGTCCACCCGGAACACGTAACCGTCGGCTGTGACGTCATGGAGACTGGCGACCAGCTTTCGCCCCAGACGGGCGAAAAAATCGTGATTGGAGATGGGTTTTGCTCCACTGGTTTCACCATCTTCCGGATAAATGAAAATCAAATCCACATCCGATGAAACATTGAGCTCACCACCACCAAGTTTACCCATGGCAACTACCAGCAACTCCTGAACCGCCCCGCTCTCTGCACTCTTGGGCGAGCCGTAGCGGCTGGCATCAGCCAGCCAGGTTTGATGACGTTCCAGCGCAAAGCTGATGGTGACTTCAGCCAGACTGGTCATGCTGGTCATGACCTCGGCAAGATCAGCCATTCCGCCCAGATCACGTACTATCAGGCGCAACATGACCCGCTTGCGCAAACTGCGCAATACCCGATGCAGAACTGCCTCATCCGTGGCAGCATCACAATCCGTATTCAAGTACGCCTGCATCTCTTCCCTGAGAAAAGGGCGTCGCAGATTTTGTAGAAGCTCTGCACGCAACTCCGGTTCGCTTTCGAACAAGCGCTGTACATAGCGACTGAACGGCAGGACGGAACTGATTATTTCTTCGACAGAGCGATCAGCTGTGTGCATGGTTGAGAATTCGGGGTTACAATAAATTTTATGAAACTGGTTATACTGGCGGCGTCCATGTGGCCCGCCTGAAAGCCTAAACAAGGGAAGGCGCACTGTACCCAACTTTGGCTGCGATACTGCGCCCTATCATTCGGAATGAATCCCGGGCGAAGATTATTCTTTCCCAGAACAGAGTTAAGCACACTTTCTCAGCTGTAAAACTGGAACTATCTGTTGAATTTGTCAGCCATTTTACCTCTTGTACGGCGTAGTGGCTTCTGGTTCCGGCTGCTGACGCGGGGCCTGCTTGTCATGGCAATTTGCTTTTCCATGCTGCTATTGGCGTTGCGTTACTGGTTGCTACCGGATATCGAGCATTACCGCGAAGATATTGCCACCGCCATTACCCGGGCTGCTGGGCAGCATGTAACTATCGGTGCGGTCAGTGCTGATTGGGATCGATTACGCCCTCGTCTAATGTTGCGCACGGTACAGGTACATGACAAAGAAGGCAATCCTGCGTTGCTGCTGAATCAGATAGAAAGCACCCTGTCGTGGCTTTCCTTGTTGCACGGTGAAATACGCTTTCATGAAATCAGGATCGCGCAGCCTGATCTGACCGTGCGCCGTGATGCTAGCGGCATTATCCATGTGGCGGGGATTGCACTCAGTCCGGATCAAAGTGAAAGCAATTTTCCCGATTGGTTGCTGCGCCAGAGACGGCTTATTATCAGCGATGCTCGCATTCTCTGGCAGGACGATCAGCGTGGTGCGCCATCGTTGGAACTGAAAACCGTCAACTTGCGTCTGGAAAATCGCGGGCAGCACCATCGCTTCGGAATACACGCCACCCCACCCAGTAAACTTGCTGCGCCGCTGGATGTGCGTGGAGACTTTACTGGCGACTCATTAAATACTCTTGGAAAGTGGCGCGGGCAACTGTTCACCCAGCTTGATTATGCCGACATCGCAGCCTGGCGCGCCTGGCTGCCATTCCCGGAAGCAGTTGAATTCAATCATGGTGCCGGAGCACTACGCATGTGGCTTGAAATGGATGGAACAGCTATGGAAGGACTGACGGCAGACGTGCGTCTGCAGAACGTCAAAACACGTCTGGCGCAAGAACTGCCGGAACTGAATCTTATCCGCCTGCAAGGCAGAGTCGGATGGAAAAGAATAAATAACGGTACCGATGAAGGTGTCGAATTATCTATGCGCGGATTAAGTATTTCCATTCATGGTGAACAGGCATTGCAACCACTGGATCTTTCGCTGCAGACGTTCCCCGCACGTGACGGCAGATCCGGCAGCGGGAAATTGAATGTCAATGTGCTGGAACTCGAAACCCTGATGAATTTGACGGAATATTTGCCGATTGACGCACCACTGCATAAGCGGCTCGATGAACTATCCCCCACCGGAGAAATTCGTGAGATACAGGCGGAATGGACTGGCGAATGGCCCGCGCCCGCGCATTTCGGTATAAAGGGCAGATTCACCAATCTCGGTATGAAAAAATTCGGCCCGATACCATCGTTTAGCGGCATCAGCGGTAATATCGACGGTACCGAGAAAGGTGGCGCCCTGAGCTTGAATTCGCAAAAAATCAAAGTGGAGTTACCGGCGGTATTCCGTGAACCAGTAATGCTGGACACATTCACCGGTCAGGTTAGCTGGGGATTCCTAACCGACACGGATCCCATTGAATTCAATTTCAACAATATTGCATTTGCCAACGACCATGCTGCCGGGGTCATTTATGGCAGCTATCGCAGTGTGCCGGATGGACCGGACGGGATTGATCTGAGCGGCCATCTGACACGCGCAGATGCGCGCCATGTGGGACGCTATGTGCCGACAATGGTGAGCCAGCCTGTTCGCGATTGGCTCGACAAATCGATTGTGGCGGGAGAACTGAGTGATGTGCGGCTGCATCTCAAGGGCAACGTGGCCGAATTCCCTTTCAACCATAACGAGCATGGTGCTTTCCAGCTAAATGCGAAAGCCTCTGGCGTAGTGCTGGATTACCTTCCGGGATGGCCCATAATAGAAAACATATCTGCTGATCTGCTGTTTCATGGCAGCCGTATGGAAATCATTGCCTCCCATGCAAATATTTTTGGTGCCAGTCTGCACAAAGTAAGATTACAGCTCGCCGACATGACCGAACCCGATACGGTACTTAAAATTGAGGGTGCAGCCACTGGTGCCACTAGGGAATTCACAAGATTCATCGAGAAAAGTTCGCTAGGCGGCCACGCCAATGGCCTGATCGACGGTGTCAGCGCCGTCGGCGATGGGGAACTGCTGCTCAAACTCGATATTCCCCTGCACCGTCCGGATGACATCAAATTGATTGGCAGCTATCAGTTCCTCGACAATCAGATTGATCCTGGCCCCTACCTGCCCAACCTGGAGAAGATGAGCGGAGTGCTGGCTTTTACCGAATCCAGCATAAAAATAGATAAAATCACCGCCCAGATACTTGGCGGACCGGCAGTCATTCGTTCTTCCACTCCATCTGATGGCAGCATACGTGTAATCGCGACTGGCAAAGTCAACCTCGACAACCCGCGCCAACTCGAGCGGGGCAGACCAACGGGTACCACGCAGATATGGATGCGACATTTGCGCGGGAGCACCGATTGGCGAGCAGCCCTGCATATACGCAACAAACTGACCAACGTATCCATCGAGTCGTCATTGCAAGGCATTGCTTCGGACTTGCCCGAGCCTTTTGCAAAAACCGCCGCTGATTCGATGCCTCTGCGTTTTGAGAGAAAAGCCATAGACTCACGACGAGATGATCTGATCCTGCGTTATGGCGGATTGGCAGCTGCGCAAATAAAGCGTTCCAGGGACAATGCCGGCGACTATCATGCAGAACGTGGTGTGGTCAGTTTCGGCACGATATCTGCCTTATCACCCGCAAAGACCGGTGTGGCAGTAAGCGGCTCGTTGCCGCTGCTGGATCTGGATCAGTGGCGCAATCTATTCAAGCAATTCGATGAGGGAGCAGGACCTTCGCTGGGCCTGACGCGAATCAACCTACACATAGGTGCGCTCGACTTTCTTGACAGGCGTTTTAACAATGTCACATTGAATGCCCGCATGGATGGTGGAGAATGGCACTCCATCGTTGCTGGCAAGGAAATCAGTGGCGATATCAACTGGCATCCAGCCGGCAATGGTAGAGTGGTCGCACGATTGAAAAGCCTTATCATACCCGCTACTTCTCCTGCCAGACCGGTTGCGCAAGCACAAGCGCAGGAGAGAAACTTGCCTGCGCTGGATGTAGTGGCAGATAATTTCATCGTTGGTGAGAAACCATTGGGCAGGCTTGAGTTGCTGGCAAATCAGCAGAAACAGGATTGGCGTATTGAGAAACTACACATTACCAATTCCGACAGTTCGCTGGTGGTGAAAGGAATATGGCATAGTCATGCCACTCCTCCCCGTATTCAAGCCGACATCAAACTGGAAGCCAGCGACATTGGCAAGCTTCTGACCCGTCTCGGCTATCCTGAGCGCGTGAAACGTGGCAGAGGTGAACTTGAGGGTGTGTTGTCTTGGTCTGGCAGCCCCCGAGCGATCGATTATCCCACGCTGTCCGGCAGCCTCAAGCTGAAAGCCAAACAGGGCCAGTTTCCTAAACTTGAAACGGGGATTGGCAAGCTGTTCAGCATTTTTGACCTGCAAGCACTGCCGCGGAGGATTATTCTGGACTTTCGCGATGTACTCACCGAAGGTTTTGGTTTCGACAACATTTCCGGTGATGTTAAGATCAATCGCGGTGTAGCGATCACTAATGATCTTAGAATCAGGGGGTCTGCGGCGAAATTTGTCATGAGCGGTGAAGTGGATCTGGCGGCGGAAACTCAGAAACTGCATGTCAAGGTCATGCCTTCACTGGGACTGGTCACGCCGGTGGCAGGCATCGCTTCCATGATTGCAAACAAGGAACTGAAAGACCCGTTCGATCAGGTGGTATCCAGCGAATATAATGTTACTGGCACCTGGGCGGATCCGATTGTAACTGAAATAGGCCGGTCGACACGCGAGCCTAAAGAGCCTGAACCATGACATTCCTGAGCAGATCATGCCTGATGACTCAAACACTCTAAGCGCACCCATATCCATGTCTGGAAAGACTGGTAGTGACCCGATCCGTGTCGCCGCCATCCAGATGGTGGCAGGACCCAATGTATTCGCCAATTTGAAAGAGGCTGCACGCCTGATCGAGATGGCTGCTTCCCAAGGAGCGAAGCTGGCAGCGCTGCCGGAGTATTTTTGCCTCATGGGCATGAATGACGCCGACAAAGTAGCCGCACGTGAACAGGATGGCAGCGGACCGATACAGGAATTCCTGAGTGACACCGCCAGACACCTTGGCATCTGGCTGGTGGGCGGCTCTGTGCCGCTGGTATCATCCAGATCCGACAAAGTGCGCAACAGCTGCCTGGTATACAACGATGCGGGCAAGCAGGTGGCGCGTTACGACAAAATACACCTGTTCGGTCTCGAACTTGGCAGCGAGCACTACTCTGAGGAAAAAACCATCGAGGCCGGTAGCGGAGTAGTCGCCTTGGAATCGCCGTTCGGCCGTATCGGTCTTTCCATTTGCTATGATCTGCGTTTCCCGGAACTCTACCGCTCAATGGGGAAGGTGGATATCATTCTCGCCCCCGCAGCCTTTACGGCAACAACTGGCAGAGCTCATTGGGAAACATTGATTCGCGCCCGCGCCATTGAGAACTTGGCATATGTAATTGCACCTGCTCAGGGGGGCTATCATGTAAATGGTCGTGAGACTCATGGTGACAGCATGATCGTTGATCCATGGGGAGTGGTGCTTGATCGCCTGCCGCGTGGAGCCGGGGTAGTAATCGCCAACATCAACCCGGAGTATCAGGCCAGCTTGCGTAAGAGCCTGCCCGCATTGAATCACCGCACCTTGCATCACTGTTGAAATCTTCCGCCAGCAATATTTTCCTTAATTGATCAAATGATGAAACCGGATACCATGATCACCGAACCCGTCACCGCACCCAATGATTTATTCGCCATCGCTGAACGCTGTCTGCTGGCGCCTTACGAGATAAACGCAGCCGGACTACAGCAGGTGTTCGGGCAGATACTCTCACATCATATCGATTACGCTGATTTGTATTTTCAGTATAACCGCGCCGAGGGTTGGGTGCTGGAAGAGGGGATCGTCAAATCCGGCAGCTTTAACATCGATCAAGGCGTAGGCGTACGCGCAGTAAGCGGCGACAAAACCGCCTTCGCCTATTCGGATGACATCAGCTTGCCCGCGCTTGCCTCGGCGGCACAAGCTACCCGCGCCATCGCCAGTCAAGGGGTGACGCGTTCGGTGCAGGCTGTCAGGCGTAGCAAAGGGCGCGAGCTCTACCTGCCGCAGGACCCCATTGCCAGCCTTGGGGATGCAGACAAGGTGGCTTTGCTGGAAAAACTTGAAGGTTATGCCCGCGCAGTCGACAAACGCGTGATCCAGGTGATGGCGTCACTTGCCGGCGAATACGAAGTAGTCCTGGTGGCACGCAGCGACGGCCTGATGGCGGCAGACGTACGGCCGCTGGTGCGAGTCTCGCTGCAAGTCATCGCCGAACAGGATGGCCGCCGCGAACAGGGTGTTGCAGGTGGTGGCGGGCGCTTTGATTACACCTATTTTACTGAAGACATACTGCGTGATTACGCGGCGAAAGCGGTGCATCAGGCGCTCGTCAATCTGAATGCAAAACCTGCTCCGGCCGGAACCATGACAGTAGTGCTGGGTGCCGGTTGGCCCGGAATACTGCTGCATGAAGCCATTGGTCATGGCCTGGAAGGAGATTTCAACCGTAAGGGGAGTTCCGCATTCTCGGGGCGTGTTGGTGAACGCGTCGCCGCCAACGGTGTAACCGTAGTGGATGATGGCACGATCGCACGGCGCCGCGGATCATTGAACATTGATGACGAAGGCAATCCCACCCAATGTACCGTACTGATCGAGAACGGTATTCTCAAAGGCTATCTGCAGGACAGTCTGAATGCGCGCCTGATGAAAGTACCCGTCACCGGCAACGCCCGGCGCGAATCATTTGCCCACATTCCCATGCCGCGCATGACCAACACCTACATGCTAAATGGCGACAAGAATCCGGAAGAAATCATTGCTTCGGTTAAACATGGCCTGTATGCGGTGAATTTCGGTGGTGGTCAAGTGGATATTACCAGCGGAAAATTTGTTTTCTCTGCTGCCGAAGCCTACATGATTGAGGACGGGAAAATCTCTTACCCGGTGAAGGGGGCAACCCTGATCGGCAATGGACCTGAAGTACTCACCCGTGTTTCCATGATAGGCAACGACATGACTCTCGACCCTGGTGTCGGCACTTGCGGCAAAGAAGGTCAGAGTGTACCGGTGGGAGTTGGACAACCAACGCTACGGATAGATGGACTGACAGTAGGGGGAACTGCGTAGGATTGCTTTTCCATGCCGCTTCCTGTACCCCTGAATTTATCCTGCAACATTTATGATTCTGGTACCAGCAAGCCGGTCGTGCAGGAACTGATGATCGCGGTCGAACAGCGCCCAAAATATTCCGAAACCAAACAGGGAGATGCCGACCACCGCAAACAGGTAGCGTGCGATTGCCTGCTTCAGGCTGACCCCTTCACCCGCGGTAGTAGTCAGCCGCAATTTCCAGGTTTGCATCGCTAGAGTTTGTCCGCCGTGAGTCCAGAACCAGATGAAATAAGCGCCCATTACCAGTAACAGATAGAACTGGTGGGCTGGCTTGAAGAAAATGGAATCTGGATCGTGGAATGCAAGATGAAAAATATAACTGGCGACAAACAGTACCGCGATCAGGAGTAGCGACTCGTAGATCATGCTCAGTATTCGCCGCCAGAATCGGGATATGGGGGGGGGTATGGTTTCAGGGACTTTATTCAAGGGGTGATGCTCTCACTATAGCAAGGTGCTCTATAACCAGACTATGAGCAGACAGGCAGCCAGCCTGATGTCTTAGGCGGAGGATTAGCTGGGGCTTTCCCTTGGCATTCCTGCAACTGCTCGTATTCGCGCCATTACTGCTTGACCTCATGCCACCTGTTAGCTGGCAATTGCACCATTTTCAATGGTAGCAAACTTTCTCGACTTGCCGGAACAGTTTGCTGAAGAACGCTCGTCTTTCACCTGCGACAATTTGCCACATTGTAGTGCATCGTCTATCCGCCTATCATTCAGCATCGCCAATTCATAAAAAATCGTCAGTAGGAATAACATATTCTGCTTTACTACGTTTGCCATTCGCAGCTTTGCAGCGTTACAAATTAAATGTTATAATTATAATGCGAATCACTCTTAATTAGATTTACTAAATAATGGTGGATATCAAACCCGGAAGTTGGCCAGTAATGCGCCTTTTGTTGCTTGTGGTAATGCTAGCTGTATCAAGTGTAGCCACAGCCGCGCATGACGTGCGTCCCTTCGTCCCCGGCAGCCTGGCACAAATACTTGCGGCCCGTGAAGACAAGCCTTTCATCCTTGTTTTCTGGTCGCTCGAATGTCAATACTGCCCGACTGAGTTGAAAATGCTGGGGGCGCTTAAACAACGCCACCCCAAGCTGGATGTCGTTCTGGTCGCCACCGATACCATTAATGATGCGCCGCAACTTGCAGCTCGAGCAAAGAGCTATGGGATGGGCAAGGTGGAACAGTGGGTTTTTGCCGAGGATATGCCGGAGCGCTTACGTTTTGAAATTGACCGGCGTTGGTATGGCGAAGTACCGCGTACGCAGTTTTATGACCGGGCGCATCAGCGTGAAGTCAAGACCGGCCTGATTAACCAGAAGTATGTCGAAGACTGGATGACTCGCAATGTCACACCTCACCCGGCCCGGCACTGAGTACATGACGGACCGGCGCAACCCCGCCTTCCTGCCGGGTTTACTGTTTGTCGTTGCGGCACACGCTGCCTTGCTCTACGGTCTGTGGAGTCAGCGCTTGATTCCACCGCCGGAAGAAATGGCGACGCTGTTCGTCAACTTTATCACTGCGCCCAAACCGAAGGAAGAATTCAAAGCCGAACTGCAGCCACCCAAGCCGAAACTGGAAAAAAAACCACAATCGCGGCAGCTGGTCGCTGAAACACCGGTGCTGTCAGAAAATGAACCGGTTGCGCCGTCGCCACCACGAGAACCAGAAACGGCAGCAGTAGCGCCGCCTGCACAGATGCCGCAAGGTCCGGTCACATTGTCCGCGGAACTATCGGTCGTCTGCCCGGAATTGAGCGCACCCTCCTACCCGCCGCTGTCGCGGCGACTGGGTGAAGAGGGCAAGCTGATGCTACGGGTGGAGCTGGATGAAAGCGGCCACATCAGCATGGCGCAGGTAATCAGTAGCAGCGGTTATAAACGTCTGGATGAGGCTGCTCTAACCGCAGTAAAAACATGGCGCTGCAATCCGCCTCGGCGCAATGGCCAGCCAGTGCGGGCCATTGCCCTGCAACCTTTCAACTTTGTATTGCATGGAGATTGATTCAATGGAAAAAGAACTCGGCTTTGCACATTTTCTCGCTCAAGTCGATGGGGTCGGCATTAGCGTACTGGTGCTGTTGCTTGCGCTATCGATAGCAAGCTGGTATCTCATCCTCACCAAGGGCATTGCCAACCTGCTGGAGGGTCAACGCGCGGAAGCCTTTCTCAAGCGCTTCTGGAACGCCGATTCCTTGCAGGAAGTGAATGCAACGCTGAACGGTCAACCGGCGGACAATGCTTTCGCGCAACTGGCACAACTGGCGCTGAATGCCGCTGCCGATTCGGAAAAACATGGCTTGCAGAAACTCGCTGCCGCAGGTGGGGCGAGTGAATTCTTTACGCGGGTCCTGCGCAACGGTATAGATCAGGAAGCCACCCGTGTCGAAAATGGTCTCACGCTGATAGCCTCGGCTGGCTCGGCCGCACCCTACATCGGCCTGTTTGGCACAGTATGGGGCATCTATCACGCACTGGTACAGATCGGCCTTTCTGGTCAGGGCACACTGGACAAGGTGGCCGGACCGGTAGGTGAGGCGCTGATCATGACGGCGCTGGGGCTGGCCGTGGCAATTCCGGCGGTGCTGGCCTACAACGCTTTTGTGCGACGCAACCGTATCTGGCTGGCACGCCTGGATGCCTTTGCTCATGATCTTTTTGCATTGATAGCTGTCGGCGCCAAAACCAACAGCTCAGCGGGCGAAGTGCGTCCACTGCGCGTGGCCCCCCCTGCTGAAGGGAGGAAGTAATGGCATTCGGCAGCATGAGCGGCGGCAGCCGCCAGACGCCAATGGCCGAGATCAATGTGGTGCCGTTGGTAGACGTCATGCTGGTGTTGCTGGTGATCTTCATCATCACTGCGCCGCTGCTCACCCATTCGGTGAAGGTGGATCTGCCCAAGGCATCGAGCAGTCCCAACATCACGCAACCGGAGCATATCGAATTCGGTATCCGCAATGATGCCAGCCTCTACTGGAACGGCGAACCGGTCACGCTGGATCAGTTGGCGCCACGTTTTGCGGCGGCGACAAAACAGAACCCAAATACCGAGTTGCATATTCGTGCCGACCGGCATGCACATTACGAGCACGTGGCACGGGTGATGTCCATTGCAGCGAAAGCTGGATTAGTGCGCATTGGATTCGTCACCGACCCATCGCAACCATAGCTGCTACTTGATGACTTAACTGGCTGTTTGCTCCGCCCTTTCACACACCGATGCCTTCCCCAAGGTCGCCAATAGCCCCTCCAGTTCATCCCTTCAGCTGGCGGCGCATCCTGCTGCACTGCTCCATTGCCACTCTGGCTCTGGGTCTGGGTCTCATGAGCTGGTACATTTCCAAACCGGTAACGGCCAGGCTGCATGAAACCACTGCGGGGCAGCGCCTGACCATCAAGGCGACACCGGATATCAGCATCACACTGGATGCCGATAGCGCCGTCACGGTCGCCAACAGCCAGCCTCCCTGGGTTGAACTGCTACGGGGCAATGCTTATTTTGATGTCACGAGCAATGACGCCGACAAGCTGGAAGTGAGAATTGGTGCAGTGCGCATCAAGGATATCGGCACTCGTTTCAGCGTCAGGATGCAACCGGATGGTGGCAGCGTCGCCGTAGCCGATGGGCAGGTCGAGATTCATATGGCGACGGGAACGTATCTGGTCGGCGCCCGGGAACGTGCAGATTTCGACAGCACACGCGTTACCGAGCACAGGATCATTGCCGAGGCGGATGTAGCACCATGGCGCCTGACTCGATAGCGACCAGGAGAAATCCAATCGGCTCAGGGATGGCTCATGCCTGGCATATGTTCCATATCCCCCTCAGCCAGGAACATATTGGGATCGGCCATGCCGAATATCATCGCGATATGCGCAACGACCAGAAAAACTCCCACGAAAATTGCATGCAGCTTATTCTTCTCCCGTTGCGAAGCAGAAGAGCAGAGGAGATTCATATCGAGCAGGGCAATGCCGAAAAGTGGAATAAGGCCGAGCAGATAAAAGCCGACGGCAATCACATCCGCAATACCGCGCCAGCCATTGGAGGTCGTCAAGGGAATGACGGCGGTAAAAAGCAGATTTATGAAAATGCCAAGGAAATACCAGCCGACAATAATTCCCGAAACCTTGCTGAGAGTCTTTACGGTACCGGTATCTTTCCCGGTAAAAAGCAGATAGAGCTCCGAAATGGCAATTGTTTCGGCAAGTATCACGGGGATCGCCATGTAGATGATCAGATTCCATGGCTGATTCGTCATGAGGAGTTCCATATAATGAGTCATGTGCTTATCCCGATAAGAGTCTTTGAAAATATTGCAGTTAGGAAATATTAACGCGAGCAGTGTACTGCATCGCCTCTAAAAATCAATTCCCATGGTGCATTTAGGCAACTGCTGTACAGTAAACAAGGGGCAGCCAAGTGATAACTTCAGCTCCGTTTGAGGTGTCTTTCAGTAAGATGGTGCGCTACACTAATTGCCACATTTTCAATTTCAATCCATCAAACCAGCAACATGCCAAACCTTCTAGTTACCGGCGCCAACCGCGGCATCGGCCTGGAGCTTGCCAAACAATATGCCGCAGCGGGTTGGCGTGTGTTCGCTTGCTGCCGCACCCCGGATAAAGCCGCAGCACTAGAGCAATTGGCATCAGACCACCCCGGCTTGCTCAGCGTGCATGCGCTGGATGTTGCCGACTTCGAGCAAATTGACGGACTGGCCACAGAGCTTGCCAGCCAGGAAATAGACTTGCTGTTGAACAATGCCGGAGTTTGCCCGGATATCCACCATAACAGCTTCGGCGCCACCGATTATGCGGCATGGATGCAGACCTTGCGCGTGAACAGCATGGCGCCACTGAAAATGGCGGAAGCATTCATCAGGCAAATCAGCCGCAGCCAGCAAAAAAAGATCATCAATATCACCAGCAAAATGGGCAGCATTGCCGATAACACGAGTGGCGACTATTACCTCTACCGCTCCAGCAAAGCCGCATTGAATATGGTGACAAAAAACCTTTCCGTCGATTTGGCGCCACGCGGCATCATCGCTACCGCGCTGCATCCGGGTTGGGTACAGACTGATATGGGTGGCCCGAATGCGTTGATTACGGTGCAGCAGAGCGTGGCGGGCATGCGCCGGGTGATCGCACAATTAACACCAGCCGATAACGGGAAATTCTACGCGTATGACGGCAAAGAAATTCCCTGGTAAAGGATGGGGCGGACTCAGCCGACGTAAAAATTGCGCATCATTCCCATATCTTCATGCTCCAGATTGTGGCAGTGATACAGGAACAAGCCGGTGTAATCCTCAAACGGCTTGATGATTTCAACCTCCTCGCCGGGCATCACCAGCACCGTGTCTTTCCAACCGCTGCCGATGAAGCCATCCCTGACAGTAGCATAGCCATCACCGCCGCCCTGATCTTGCAGGGTACGCGACAGAATTTTAAACTGCTGGCCGTGCAGATGGATCGGGTGCGCCATCGACATCATCATGCCCATGCCACCCCCTCTCATTCCGCCCATGCCGCCGCCCATTGAGCCATGATCATTGGTAATTCTGATTTTCTGGATCGTATTGACAGGAATCTTTTCGCTATCCATCACTTCGTGCATCTCAAATGATCTGTCGTTTAGCTGCGGCGCCATATGCTGCATGCTGATGACAATCGGTACAGGCCGATCCGGGTTGGAGACATCCTGTTCCGTCAGGCTGCGCATTCTGACCAGTGTTTCCGGCAATCTGGGCGAGTCGCTGACTTTTCCGGCGATATGAAATTTGACTAGCGGCAAAGCCTCATCCTGAGATAATCCACCGCTCATCATGCCCATGCCACCCATACCGCGGCGCATACCCCCTCTGCCGCGCTGCATGCCACCACCCATATGCGGCAACGCGCCGTGGAATTCGAGACTGCGTAGCGCCAGATCGGACCCGGGTTTGCGCCCGCTGAAATCAACCCATAATTCGACGCGCTCGGCCGGTGCGAGCATGATGTATGGATAAGTTTCCGGCCTTTCCAGCAACCCGCCGTCGCTACCGATCGCGATCAACGGCGTACCATCTTCCCAGCCCAGCTTATAAATCCTGGAGTTCGATCCATTGAGTATGCGCAAGCGGTAGGCGCGAGTTTTTACCGGGATGGTACTGTTCGCCTGGCCATTAATCAGAATAGTATCGCCGAGGAAACCCACCATCCTCTCGCGCATACCATAGAGATACTGCAACTGATTGCCGGCGGTAAAGCGTCGATCCTGGATGACAATGGGGATATCGTATTCTCCGCTTGGCAGACCCAGCTTTTGTTCTTGCTCGTCGGTAATCGTGATCAATCCCGCCAAACCGCGATAAACCTGCGTAGCGGTCATTTCATGGGTATGGGAATGATACCAGTTGGTGCCGGCGGGATTTTTTACCTCAAACTCATAAACATATCTCTCCCCCTGCGATATCGCGTACATCGGATGCCCGTCCATTTTCTGCGGTACGTGCATGCCGTGCCAATGCATGACCGATGGTTCGGGCAGTTGGTTGTAAAAGAATATCCGGACTTTTTGGCCTTGCGCGAAATTAAGAATTGGTCCCAGATATCCCGGCAGGGTTTTCATGGCGACTTTAGGACCTTTCAGCAGCTTGCCGTGATATTTGAAAACGCTGGTATGAGCCCCCGGCATAATCGGAATCTCGGCTATCCGCGCAGTGATCTCCAATTCCACATCTGGCTTGAATGCGGCGCTGGGCGCGCTGTTGATCTGCCCGCCTTCGGCCAGTACGAAGCCGGGCAGCGCCGCCGCTACCGTGCCAAATGCGGCATACTGCAGGAATTGCCGCCTCTTATGATCGTACCCTACCATCCCCTTCTCCCAGATGATTTGCGGAAATTAACCGGCCACATACAGATGTACGAGCAGCGAAAGCGTGGGCTGCTGCAAGCTAAGGATAGCAGGCGACTCTCGCTTGCTGTTGTGGAAATGGTCGGCAATATCCGGCTGATCGGTCAAAATCCTGCCGTATCACCCGGCATGATTATGCCTGTTTGGAGGCGAACCTGGCACCGCGTTCGCTAACCGGATCAGGGAAACGCCGGTATTTCCGGCTCAGTTCCCTCGATCTGCGCCTGAGGCAGATGCAGCTTCACGCGCGCTTCGATCTCATCGACCCGATCTTTCGGCACGTCGGCCAGCACCAGCAGTTCACCTGCCTCGATCGCGTCCTCGAACTGTTTAATCCGGGTATTGCCGACACTCATGCCTACCATGCCGCCAGCCCACGCACCGACGCCTGCGCCTGCGAGCGTGGTTGCCAGCAGGACGCCACCTGCAATTACCGGCGCGGTGACGGGAAGAGCGATCGCAACCAATCCGGCGAGAATGCCGGCTGAACCGCCAAGCGCCAGCCCATGTTCCACCGCAGGAATGAAATCGCTCTTCTGCAGCAGGTTGGCCTCGGGCAGATCCTCCAGCGGTGTGCCGCGCTTTGCAATTACATGAATGTGGCGCTCCTCGATCCGCGCCAGAAGCAGTTCATCGACAATACGCTTGGTGGTAGCAATATCAGGGACAAGAAAGTAGATTCGTCGCATCATGATCTCCTCAAAATTATAGCCAGAGTATTATCGGGCGGAGACTTGAACCCGCCTGAATTTCAGATTAGGACGGCTTGCCTGAAAAAGCAATGTTTCGGGTATCTCAAGAATTCATGGTTCCATGAAGCTCATTTATCCACTGAAGACACGAACAAAGATAGCGGAAAACCTCCCGCAACAGGCTCTTGCACAGCCAATTTTTTAAAAATAACCAGAAATCTGATCATGACACGCTCCGAAATTCTCGTTCACATATGATGACAATGCAATGCGGCAGAAATTTGTGCTATTCATATACAGATGGGCGCATTTTTTATAAATTTGGCGCCCGCTTTGACCGCCAGGGTAAGCACTTCTCCACTTATGAGAAGTACGGCAATAACCAGGCAGCGGATTTTCCGCTGAATTGTGCTGCAAGATCCCTTCAAACACTCAGGAGAAAATACCATGACCAACAATAATTCCATGCTTTCTATCATCGTTGGCTCGGCTTTTGCGATCATTCTCGCTACTGCACCCATTACTTTTGCGGCCGATAACCCCGTCGCTGCGCAATCTCTGGGCAAGAGCTTCATGCTGGCGGAGGCCCACCAGCATGGTGAAGGTAAAGGTAGTGGCGTCAACCATGGCGAGGGCGATTGTTGCGGCGGCATGATGAGTAGCATGAAAGGCATGATGCAACATGGCCATAGCTATGCGCACATGATTGCCTTCCACGCGGATGCATTGAAACTGTCCGATGCACAATTAGGCAGGATCGTCCGCCTGCACTTGAAGCACACTCAAGAACATCAGCAGTTCAAACAAAAAATCCATAACAGCATGATGGAATTTCATCAGGAAAGCATGAAACCCGTCACCGATGATGCCACCTTGCGCAAGCTCGGCAAGGACCATGCAGATGCTTTCAACGCAATGGTCGAGCAGCACATCAGAGATCGTAATGCAGTAAATGCCATTTTATCAGCTGATCAAAGGAATCAGCTTAAAACCCTGGAAATGGGTCATGGCATGCATGGTAGCGGTCATGGACAGAATTGAATAAATGATGGCCAACTGTTGTTGATCCATTGTGTCAGTCGGACTATAGTCTGCTTTCAATTTTCTATCTAACGGAGGATGCCATGACTTTACGCTTGGGAGATACTGCACCTGATTTTGAGCAAGATTCCACCATCGGCAGAATCAAATTTCATGAATGGGCAGGCGATTCCTGGGTGGTGCTGTTTTCCCATCCCGCCGATTTCACGCCGGTATGCACCACCGAGCTCGGCTTGACTGCGAAGCTTAAGCCTGAGTTTGACAAGCGCAACGTCAAGGCAATTGGCCTGTCGGTTGATCCGGCAGGCAAGCACGTGGAATGGATCAAGGACATCGAGGAAACGCAGAATACCGTAGTGGGTTTTCCGATCATCGCGGATGAAGACAAGAAGGTCGCGAGCCTGTATGACATGATCCATCCGAATCAGTCAGGGACCATGACGGTACGTTCGCTGTTCATTGTCGACCCAAAAAAGAAAGTACGCCTGATCATTACCTACCCGATGAGTACCGGGCGCAATTTTGTCGAAGTGCTGCGTGTCATTGACGCGCTGCAATTGACCGACAGTTATTCGGTGGCAACGCCGGGCAACTGGTGCGATGGCGATGACGTAATTATCCCGTTGACGATACAGGACGAGGCAGTCATCAAGCAGAAATTTCCAAAGGGCTATGTGGCGCCGCGCCCGTATCTGCGCATCACGCCACAGCCGAATAAATAATCGGTAATCATATACGGCAGCGGCAGTACCCGGATTCTGCGGGCATTGCTTATTTCCGTACGAAACCGGCCATGCTATTCACAGGAAGAGCTGCCGTATTGGCGCCTGAGGTGGTCGATATCATTCAACCGGATGCGCTTGTTATTGACATTGATGAGTCCGTCTTCCTGCAGCCTGGAAAACGCACGACTGATGGTTTCCAGCTTCAGCCCCAGGTAACTCCCGATTTCCTCGCGCGTCATGCGCAGATTAAAATCCAGAGGGGAGTAGCCGCGTCTGGCGAAACGATGCGAAAGATTGAGCAGGAAAGCAACCAGACGCTCTCCCGCTTTCATTCCGCCTAACAACAGCATCCCACGCTCACGCACGATTTCGCGGCTCATGATTTTGTGAAAATGGTGCATCAGCGACGGAATGGTACGACCTATCCCTTCCAGTTTGGCGAAGGGAAGCTCACATACTTCACTATCTTCCAGCGCCACCGCATTGCAAGTGTGCGTATCCGCGCTGATGGCGTCCAGCCCCAGCACTTCTCCTGGCATATGAAAGCCGGTGACCTGCTCACGTCCATCCTCTTGCAGAACATAAGTCTTGAAGAAACCAGTGCGCACAACGTGAAGCGAGTGAAAATCCAGACCAGCGCGATGCAGGTGCTCACCACGCCGGATTTTATGCCGCTGGTTGATCAGGTGGTCAAGCGCTCTGACTTCCTGCTCGTCCAGCCCCACCGGCAAACACAACTCCCGCAGGCCACAAGAAGAACAACTAGCCTTTATGTTCGATCTGAGCTTTTTCGTTATCAGAGAATCTGGCGGCATGGGTTTCCCTCTTTCTGGATATGAATAGCCGAAATAGCGCTCTGATTTGATTTAAATCAAAATAAGATACGGCCGTTACAGCCATCATTCTATCCGTAACATCACAAAAAGAGAATGTTCTACTTATGGAGATTGGATCATGAGATTTTCACCCTTCGCAGCCGCTCTAGTAGTATTGACCCTGACCGCCTGTGGTAAACCTACAACACCAGACTCCCCCGATCCTTCAACCTACGGGACTGTCATCAAGCAGGACCACCATATTCCCGAGAAAGACAGGGACGCCTCCGAGCAGAAACCTTGATGCAACTGACGTGCCAATTCTTACTTTCGGAATTCTCATTTTCTCAAGTAGTTAAAGCCGTCCCGCAGTAGTGTTCTCCTTGTCCGCCACGGGCATGTCAGCACAAAGGTCACTACCCGGCTCGAACCAGGCAAGTTTCTGATGCAGTTTCACCACCTCGCCGACGATAATGAGCGTGGGAGGGGTCAGATTGGCATGGGCAGTCAGATCGGGCAGCGTTTCCAGCGAGCCCACCAGCACCCGCTGCTGGTGGGTAGTGCCCTGCTGCACAATGGCAGCCGGCATCGTGGCCGGCAGGCCGTGTGCGATCAACTGCTGGCACAGTACCGGCAATCCCAGCAATCCCATGTAAATCACGATGGTCTGGTGCGGCCGCGCCAGCGCCTGCCAGTCCAGATCCACGCTGCCGTCCTTGAGGTGGCCGGTGACGAAAATGCATGATTGCGCATAATCCCGGTGGGTGAGCGGAATGCCAGCATAGGATGCCACCCCGGAAGCCGCCGTGATGCCGGGAACCACCTGGAATGGAATGCCGTGGCTGGATAGCGTTTCGATTTCTTCGCCCCCGCGGCCGAAGATGAAAGGGTCGCCGCCTTTCAGCCGCAGCACGCGCTTGCCTTCCTGCGCCAGCCGCACCAGCAACTCGTTGATGGATTCCTGCGGCATGGCGTGATTGCTGCGTTCCTTGCCTGCATAGATGCGCGCCGCATCCCGTCGCACCATGTCGAGTATCGCGGGCGAGACCAGACGGTCATACACCACCACGTCTGCCTGCTGCATCAGGCGCATGGCGCGAAAAGTCAGTAGGTCGGGATTCCCCGGCCCGGCGCCCACCAGATAAACCTCCCCCTGCGACATATCATCGGCTTCGCTTTGCAGCGAACGCTCCAGATAATCCTGTGCCGCCTGATCCTTGCCGGCAAACACCATTTCGGCGAAGGGTCCCTGCAATACCTTTTCCCAGAACATGCGCCGCTTTTCCGGGTGAGAGAAATGCTGCTTTACTCGCGTACGCAAATTGCCGGCATAAGTTGCCAGGCGTCCATATGCTTCCGGGATCGTGCTTTCCAGGCGTGCGCGCAACAACCTTGCCAGCACTGGCGAGGTGCCGCCGCTCGAAATCGCGATCAGCATGGGAGAACGATCGACGATGGAGGGCATGATGAAGGAGCACAGATCGGGATTGTCCACCACGTTGACCGGAATGCGCAGCTTCCCCGCAGCCTCGGAAACCTGCTGATTGACCGAACGGTCAGCGGTGGCGGCAATCACCAACACCGCATCGTCAAGATGATCGGGACGAAATATTTCGGCGCGATGCACGATGTTTCCCTGCTGCAGTTGCTCACTGAGCTCCGTACCAAGCTCCGGAGAAATCACCGTGACGCGCGCACCCGCCCGCAGCAGCAGAGCAACCTTGCGCGCAGCCACCTCCCCGCCGCCGACCACCAGGCAGTCGCGGTTTTTTACATTGATAAAAATTGGCAGAAAATCCATCGGTTCCGTTTGCGTCGTGGCGGATAAGCATTCCCTCTTCTGCCTGGAGATACCTTGGAAGAAACTGATCAGGCAGTTATAAGGAGCGTAATTTGATCCCTGCCGGGATGGTAAAGTATGATGCTGTTGGTCGCAATGATACTGCATAAGAGGTGCATCGGCGCCCTGCCCCGCTTTTAACAATCGCTGTGCGGTTGTACCTGATCAAATGAAAATCTAAAGAAATGCAGAAAATACCACTCATCATCCTTACCGGATTTCTCGGAAGCGGCAAGACCACGCTGCTCAACAACCTGCTGAAGACGCCGCAACTTGCCGACAGCGCTGTACTGGTCAATGAGTTCGGCGCGATCGCGCTTGATCACCACCTGATTGAAGCGGTGCCGGAAAGCACCGTGGTGCTCGGCAACGGCTGCATCTGCTGCGCCATGCGCGGCGAGCTCTCCGGCGCGCTGCGCACGCTGTTCTGGCAGCGGCAGGACAAGAAAATACCGAACTTCAAACGTGTGATCATCGAGACCACCGGTCTGGCCGATCCTGCGCCCATTCTGCATGAACTGCTGAATCACCCAACCATCCTGCAGCATTACAGCGTGGCTGGAGTCATCACCTGTGTCGATGCTGCTTTCGGTGCGGAGCAACTGCAACGGCAGCCCGAATCGCTGAAACAGGCAGTGGTTGCAGACCAGTTGCTGATCACCAAGACCGATCTGGCAAGCACGGAACAGATTGCGGCTCTGACCGAACAGTTGCAGGCGCTCAATTCGGTCGCCGCCATTCATCCTGTCGCGAATGGCAATGTCGATCCGGAGATTTTTCTCGAGACCACAACCCATCATTCACCAGACGGAAGCGCTGAAGCACCACGCTGGCAGCAACCTGATGCGTATCGGCCGATACAAATCGATCCGGGCCTGCACATGCATCTGCGCCGCCCCAGCGCCAGCAGCAGTAACCAGCATGAGCGCATTCATTCGTTCTGCCTGACATTCGAGCAGCCGCTTCCCCGCCGCGGACTGCTCACCGCATTGCAAATGCTCGCCAGCATGCATGGCGAACACATCCTACGGATAAAAGGCATCATCCATTTCGATGATGATGACAAGCCGCATGTCATTCACGGCATCCAGCACATGCTGTTTCCGATTGAGACGCTGCAGCGCTGGCCGCAAGGGCTGTCCGGCACCCAGCTGGTTTTCATCGTGGAAGGACTGGTTGCTGATACAGTCACGGACATGCTGCAAAAGTTCATCGGCATGGATCGCGGCGACCGCAAAGCGGAATTGACAAGCTGGCTGATTAGCTGAAAACCGTTCGGTACGACAGTCGGGTAAGTTGCTCAGAGGCGTACGTTCAACGGTCCTGCCAACCAGCGCGCCGCTCTTGCGCACGTCTGAGTTGGGCGTGGGGTTAGAGAGCGTTTCATTTCTCTTCGTATTCGAGACGATCGTATTGCTTAGTGACGATGATGGCGTACCTCCCAGCGATATAGTTGTCGCACATTTCCATTAACCTCTTGAGGTTAACCATTGCATCCCCGAAGTTAATCAGCAATCGCTCCGCTTTCTCCATTCGCTCAGCCTGACCGAGAGTTCCAGAAAGCGACCGCGCAAGTTCATAACTCTCCGAAAGCAATTCGTCAGTTGCTTCCATAGTGTAAAGAAGTGCCTCTATCGCACGGCGTTGGTCCATCGTTAGCCGAGATAACACTTCAGCCGAAATTTCACGAATCAGCGTTGTGGGAAATTTCAAGATCGGCGCTGGGATTACGCTGTTGTGTTCACGCATTAGGTTACGGTTGCTCCGGACGGATTCTAGCTTGCCCTTCGCCAGCAGCAGATTCATCTCCACTTCGCCACAAATATTCTTAACCTTCCGGCGGTCTCGCCGCCAGTCATTGAGCATCACCAGCACAAAGGCCGCAAATGCCCCTGCGAATGCCGCAACCGACTTATTGTCGAAGAACTCTGCGATTGCGCGGAGAATTTCCATGCTCTCTTTAACGTTTGACATGAGCGGCTCGCGGAAGCCGCAGGCCGAAGCAAATCCGCTCGATGCAAGGGTTAGGAATCAGTATTTTCGTAGCTGTTCCAGTCGCATGATTCACACAGACTGACGTACGGGGGATCAATGCCTAAGTCCGGTTCATAGACAGCTACAATGCGATACGAGTTGCACTTTGGGCACATCTGGGGTGCTGCCGATTCGGCCTGAATGACCACGAGGCTCATCATGCCCAGCAAGTTAGACGTTGCGTCTAGCGCAAGATGAGCTTCGTGCAAACTGGCCTTAGACGTATGAGTTAACCAGTTGACAAGTTGCCATGCTTCCCGGGATGTTGTTTTGAGGTAGCTTCGTACGTGCTCGTTCCGTGGTCCTCGGGCGAAGTGCTGCGCGATGTGGGAGAACCAAGTGACGAAATCAGCGGCTTTCGGAGTCTCAGCACCTTCGGGAAGCTTGACGTCCTTCTGCAACGCCTTCGCCAAGCTAACCAGCGTTTCCCGACACCGCATACCGACGGCCTGAAAGTCTTCCGCCTCCTTTCCCAGATCGACAGCCTCGGTTGCGGTCTCCCACCGCCGCCATGCTGAGCGCAGCCTGTCTTTGCGGGAAGGTGGGGCACGCTTAGCTTCACGCGCAGCGACCCTCGCAGTGACACCGATGTGGAATGAGATTGTGTAGTCGAGCGAAGGAAACTCGTGCTGGGAGTAGAGGTTGGTTGGTCCCGTAATGACCCACCAGCGACCCGGTTCATCAGTGTGCACATCCCAAGCGACATGCTCTGTCCCAAAGACGGTCTCAGATTTCATACGTTCGAGATGTACAACCTTGTGGTGCGCGTCGCTCCCTTTATTGAGCTGCCATTCGACGTACTCAGTAATCTCGTCCCGCTGATGGTCTGGCTCCTTCAGCGCCAACTTCTGAATAGCTGCCAAAGACGCGGGCTTCGGTATGGTGTGAGGAGTCTTCTTCGGCATGGGGTGCGTTCTGATGCCTGACTTTGTTATAGGGAGACAGCTTTGCGCCCCTGACTCCGACATCTGCTCCCTGACTCAGCATCGCGGATTGCGCCAAAAATAGATTGTAGCCACTTTACAAGACAGCCGGGACCTTTTCTCCAGCCACATCATCTGGAGGGAAGGCACTATCCTCCCGCACGGTTCATTTTTCATGGCACGGCTTATTTGCTATGATGCGTCTCTTGCTTCGCGCGAACCATCCGCTTCATGCCCAATATCGACCTGCACTGCCATTCCACGGTTTCCGACGGTTTGCTGACGCCCACGCAGTTGGTGGAGCACGCCGCTGCGCGCGGGGTGGATGTGCTGGCGTTGACCGACCACGATGATGTGGGCGGATTAGCGGAAGCGCGCCGTGCGGCTGCAGAAAAGAATATCGCTTTCATCAACGGGGTGGAGATCTCCGTCAGTTGGCGCAGCCAGACGCTGCACATAGTCGGTCTCGGCATCGACCCTGCATATGCCCCGCTGGTCGAGGGTCTGGCGGCCATCCGCAGCGGCCGCACGGAACGCGCGCGCAATATCGCCGCGCAACTCGACAAAACCGGCATCTATGGCAGTCTGGAAGGGGCTTATGCTTATACCGGCGCGGGGCGGCTGATAGGCCGCACTCACTTCGCGCGCTTTCTGACTGAACGGGGCCATGCCAAGGACGTGAAATCCGTATTCAAGAAATATCTGGTCAAGGGTAAGCCCGGCTATGCGCCGCATCAGTGGACTTCGCTAAGCGAAGCCGTGGGCTGGATCTGCGGCAGTGGCGGCAAAGCGGTGATCGCCCATCCGGCGCGCTACAAGCTGGGCAAGGGTGCACTGGACGAGCTGCTGCTGGAATTCCGCAATCTGGGCGGTACCGCCATCGAAGTCATCACCGCCAGCCATACCCCGGAACAATCCCTGCTGTTTGCCCGTCATGCGCAGCGCCTGGGTTTGCTGGCTTCGCGCGGCTCGGATTTTCACGGGCCGGGCGAAAGCTATTTTGACCTGGGCCGGATGCCCGAATTGCCTGCCGGCTGCACGCCGGTGTGGCATGACTGGAACGTAATGATGTAGCCAGGCCTCGTCCTTGCAATTCACCCCCCGATAACCAAAACCAGAAACCGCTTACGTGGCCCAGTTCTTTTCCATCCACCCGGACAACCCGCAGTTGCGCCTGATACGGCAGGCAGCGGAAATCGTGCGTGCCGGGGGCGTGATCGTTTATCCGACCGATTCCTGTTACGCGCTGGGCTGCCACCTGGGCGACAAGGATGCCATGACGCGCATCCGCGCCATCCGCCAGGTGGATGAGCGGCATCACTTCACGCTGGTATGCCGCGATCTGGCCGAGATTTCGCATTACGCCAAGGTCGATAACCGCCAGTACCGGCTGCTCAAGGCGAGCACGCCCGGCAGCTATACCTTCATACTCGAAGCCACACGCGAAGTGCCGCGCCGCTTGCAGCATCCCAAACGCAACACCATCGGCCTGCGCATTCCTGCTCATCCCGTGGTGCAGGCGTTGCTGGCGGAATTGAATGAGCCGCTGCTGAGTTCCACCCTGATGCTGCCGGGAGATGAATTCCCCCTCAACGATGCCGAGGAAATCCGCGACCGCCTCGAACACCAGGTGGAGCTGGTGCTGGACGGCGGTCCCTGTGGCCTGGAGATGACCAGCGTCATTGACCTGACTGGCGAGGTGCCGGAACTGACCCGCCAGGGCAAGGGCAGCGCCGCACCTTTCGGCATAGCGCATGGATAGCATCATTCAGGGAATCGCCATTTGGGCGCTGCCGGTAATTCTTGCCATTACCCTGCATGAGGCCGCGCACGGCTACGTGGCCAGATATTTCGGCGACCTCACCGCCCATGCGCAAGGGCGCATCAGCCTGAATCCCATGCGGCATATCGATCCGATGGGTACGATCCTGGTGCCGCTGGTTCTGTTCACCTTGAGCAAACTGGCGGTCGGCACCGGCTTCCTGTTTGGCTGGGCCAAGCCGGTGCCGGTGAACTTCGGCAACCTGCGCCGCCCCAAGTACGACATGCTGTGGGTGGCCGCCGCCGGGCCTGGCGCAAATCTTTTCATGGCGATCCTGTGGGCGCTGGTGATGAAGCTTGGCCTTATGATGCCGGACAGCGAGCTGTCCAAACCGATGCTGCTGATGGGTGAAGCGGGCATCGAAATCAACGTGATCCTGATGGTGCTGAATCTGCTGCCGCTGCCGCCGCTGGACGGTGGTCGCATGGCAGTCAGCCTGCTGCCCCACCGTCTGGCATACCATTTTGCACGGATAGAACCTTATGGCTTTATGATACTGCTGTTGCTATTGTTTAGCGGCATGCTCGGCACCATTATCGGACCCTCTATTATGTTTACAATACAGATGGTGGCAACGCTTACCGGGTTGAAAGCTTGAGTAACATTTAATCTTAAGGACACAAGCAACATGTTTACTGATCGCGTTTTATCTGGAATGCGTCCCACTGGCAGATTACATTTGGGGCATTACCATGGTGTGCTGAAAAACTGGGTGGAGCTGCAGCACCAGTTTGAATGCCTGTTTTTTGTTGCCGACTGGCACGCGCTCACCACGCATTACGATACGCCGGAAATCATCGAACAGAATGTCTGGGATATGGTGATCGACTGGCTGGCCGCCGGGGTGGACCCGGCACAGGCGACCCTGTTCATCCAGTCGCGGGTGCCTGCGCATGCCGAGCTGCATGTGCTGCTTTCCATGATCACGCCGCTGGGCTGGTTGGAGCGCGTCCCCTCCTACAAGGATCAGCAGGAAAAACTGAGCGAGAGGGACCTGAGCACTTATGGCTTTCTCGGCTATCCGCTGCTGCAGAGCGCGGATATTCTCATTTATCGCGCCAATCGTGTGCCGGTAGGCGAAGATCAGGCGCCGCACATCGAATTCACCCGCGAAATCACCCGCCGTTTCAACCACATCTATGGCAAGGAAGCGGGTTTCAAGGAAAAGGCTGAAGCGGCAATCAAGAAACTCGGCTCGAAGAAATCCAAGGTCTATCGTGAACTGCGTGACCGCTATCAGGAGCAGGGAGACGACGAAGCGCTGGCGACGGCGAGATCGTTGCTCGATGAACAGCAGAACCTGAGCATGGGCGATCGGGAACGGTTATTCGGCTATCTTGAGGGCGGCGGCAAAATGATTCTGACCGAACCGGAGGCGCTGCTCACCCATGCGTCCAAAATGCCGGGGCTGGATGGTCAGAAAATGTCCAAATCCTACGATAACACCATCGGTTTGCGGGAAGATCCGGCCAGCGTCACAAAGAAGATCCGCACCATGCCGACCGACCCGGCACGCATCCGGCGCGGGGACCCAGGCAATCCGGCCAAGTGTCCGGTGTGGCAATTCCATCTGGTCTATTCGAACGACAAGACTCAGAATTGGGTACAACAGGGCTGCAAGAGCGCCGGCATCGGCTGTTTGGAATGTAAGCAGCCGATCATCGAAACGGTATTGGCTGAGCAGGAACCGATGCATGAGCGTGCCAGAATGTATGAGGAAGATCCCTCGCTGGTGCGCAATATCATCGCCGACGGCTGCGAGAAAGCCGACAAACTGGCGCAGGAAACCATGCGCGACGTAAGGGAAGCGATGGGACTAAACTATTCTTAGCCCTCTGGAACGGCCAAATTAAGGCTGGGCGCGGTATAATTAGAACCGGGCAATAAGACGTTTCCACTGCAGAATGAATACACTCCTCAATCCTGTCGCCACTGGTCCGATTGCCACAATCCACGGTGAGCCGCTGCTGGAACTGCCGCGGGATCTGTACATCCCGCCGGATGCGCTGGAAGTGTTTCTCGACACTTTCCAGGGACCCCTGGACTTGCTGCTTTATCTCATCCGCCGGCACAACCTGGAAGTGCTGGATATCCCAATGGCGGAACTCACCCGGCAATACATGGCCTACGTCGAGATGATGCGCGCCAATCAACTGGAACTGGCGGCAGAGTACCTGCTGATGGCTGCGCTCCTGATCGAAATCAAGTCGCGCATGCTGCTGCCGCGCCCCGTCAGCAGAACTGAGGAAGATATCGATCCACGCGCCGAACTGGTACGCCGCCTGCTGGAGTACGAGCAGATGAAACTCGCCGGGCTGCGTCTTCATGAATTGCCCCAGGCCGAGCGGGATTTTGCGCTGGTACAGGTATGGATAGAACAGGCAGCGGTAAAGCGTCTGCCGGAAGTCAGCGTGGATGATCTGCGTAATGCCTGGCTTACGCTGGTGACACGCGCCCAGGCCAATCGCCACCACCGTGTCACGCGCGAAGAACTTTCGGTGCGTGCACACATGAGCCGCATCCTGCGCCATCTGCATGGACGCGAGTTCGTTGAGTTCCAGGAATTATTCGGTGCCACTGCCGGAGTGGCGGAAATCGTGGTGACTTTTCTTGCATTGCTGGAGCTCTCCAGGGAGTCTCTGGTGGAGGTAACCCAACCTCAAACCTTTGGAATCATTTATGTCAGATCAATCAGTTTCCTCACTGCCGCCTAGTTCGTCTGCTCCGCCCAATCCCGGCGAGATCAAACGGATTCTGGAGACGGCCTTGCTCACCAGCCAGGAGCCCCTGCCGCTATCGGAATTGAAGAAGTTATTTGACGAAGAACTGAGTCCTGAAATTCTGCGCAGACTGCTGGAAGAATTGCGCGAGGACTGGGCAGAGAAAGGGGTGGAACTGGTAAATGTCGCCAGTGGCTGGCGCTTTCACAGCAGACCGGAAATGCAGCAATTTCTTGATCGGCTCAATCCGCAAAAACCGCCCCGCTACTCGCGGGCGGTACTGGAAACCCTCGCCATCATCGCTTACCGTCAACCAGTGACCCGTGGCGACATCGAAGAAATCCGCGGGGTGACGGTCTCCAGCCCGGTACTCAGGACGCTCGAGGCGCGCGGCTGGATAGAAGCCATCGGGCATCGCGATGTTCCCGGCAGACCAGCTCTCTACGCCACCACCAGAAGTTTTCTTAACGATCTCAACCTGCGTTCCCTGGAAGAGCTACCGACGCTGGAAGACCTGGGCTCATTGATTGAACCACAAGGAAGCATGGATTTGCTCCCGACTCCGCAACCGGCTGCCGTCGCTAATGATGCCGAGATGATGCTGCCGGCTCTGCAATCATTTCCGGAAACAGAATCAGATGATCCGGCTGCAAACGACCTGCTGGAATACCAAGAAAAGACTGTTGACTGATTTGTGAGCGAGGTGGTCACATGCGAGTAATTCTGGTGGCAAATCCCAAAGGTGGCTGCGGCAAAACCACACTGGCGACCAATCTGGCTGGTTATCTAGCCGGACAGAATCAGCGGGTGGTGATGTGGGACCTGGACCGGCAGAAATCGTCATTGGACTGGCTCGCACTGCGTTCCGCCGATTTGCCAACCATCACCCGGCTGGACGCAGAGCGCGATGAACTCCACCCAAAAATTCCGGAAAGCAACGATTGGCTGGTGCTGGATTCACCAGCGGGAATGCACGGCAAGAATCTTGCTCATGCCTTGAAACTTGCGCACAAGGTCATCGTGCCGGTACAGCCATCGATATTCGACATGGCTGCCTCGCGGGATTTTCTGGATCGCTTGATAGAAGAGAAAATCGTGCGCAAACATAAAACCTTTATCGGCATTATCGGTATGCGCGTAGATCCGCGTACCCGCGCTGCGTCCACTCTGGAACAGTTTCTCAAACAGTATGATCTACCCGTTCTCACCTATCTGCGCGATACCATGGTGTACGTCAATGCGGCCTTCAACGGCAAGAGCATTTTTGACCTGCCGCATTACCAGGCCGAGCGCGACCTGGAACAATGGCAGCCGCTGATCGAGTGGTTGAAGACTTAGACAGCGTCAGGCCATACTAGCCAGAGAATTCCGCTGACTGACGGCCCCCCCCCTCAATGCTGCATATGGTGATGACCGCTGTGGCCAGCGGCGGCGGGTTGGCTGGCGGGCTTCCTGGTGGCCGCGGGCTTGGCCTTGGGCTTGAGCGGGGTGAAGCGCGCCGATTGCGCCTCCTGTCCCGGCAGCTTGACGA
>CAMAPK010000011.1 GCA_945860135.1 Nitrosovibrio sp. Nv4 | reverse complement strand
ATCACCGGGGCCGCGAGCGCACCAGCTACTGCCAGTGCAATCAGTTTCTTTTTCATGCGGAAAATCTCCTTTAAAGTTGAAACAACGAGCTACATCTTCTCACCGACAGTAACGCGGTGGAGTGCGTCCCGCAGCTTGGACCCCTCAATTTGAGAAGGTTGAACGAATTGTGCCTAAGGCAGCTACGGGTAGCAAGGAAATCAAGCAATTTTTGGAAGGCAAACCAGAGATGTGTTGCTTTTATGCAACAAAACTGTAACAAAGTTCCTTTGCCCCCCTTCCGTTTCGATTACACAGCCTGCTGCAGCGATCCCGCCACTGCATTAAAAACCATTCTACCCGAACAACTGCGCCAGTTCCACCCCTGGATCGGCGGCACGCATGCAGGCTTCGCCCACCAGAAAAGCGTTGACTTGGTGGGCGCGCAGTAAAGCAACATCAGCAGGCGCACGGATGCCGCTCTCGCTGACCACGATACGCCCCGGCGGGATGCGATCGAGCATTTGCAGCGTCGTCTCCAGCCGCGTTTCGAAAGTGCGCAGATTGCGGTTGTTGATTCCGATCAGCGGCGTATTCAATTGCAGCGCCAGATCCAGTTCCAACGCGTCGTGCACTTCAACCAGCACTGCCATGCCAAGTAAATGCGCAAGCGCTTCGAACTGGCGCATGCGGCTGACTGCCTCACTTCCCCCTCCACCCTCTGCGCTCAAGCCAGCGGGCGCGCAGAAAGCCGCGACGATCAGCAGGATGCAGTCTGCTCCCATGGCGCGGGCTTCCATCACCTGATATTCGTCCAGCATAAAATCCTTGCGCAGCACCGGCAGATCGCAGGCGGCGCGTGCCTGCTGCAGATATTGCGCGCTGCCCTGAAAAAACTGCGTATCGGTCAGTACCGACAGGCAGGCAGCGCCATGCTGCGCATAGCTGGCGGCGATGCTGGCCGGGGCAAAATGTTCGCGCAGCACACCTTTGCTTGGACTGGCTTGCTTGATTTCCGCAATTACCGCAGGCAGTCCGGCGGCAATTTTTTGGCGGATCGCACCGGTAAAATCCCGTGGCGGCGCGGCGGCTTCTGCGGCGGCGCGCAACATGGCGAGAGGCCTGCTGGCTTTCGCAGCCACGATCTCTTGCGTTTTGACAGCGAGGATTTTTTGCAGAATGTCAGACATTGCTTAACCTGCCGAGGCCTTGCCCCGGTTAGAAAATTCTACCAGTTGCCACAGTTTCGCCCTGGCTGCACCGCTCTCCACCGCTGTACGGGCTTTGTTTACCCCCTGCTGCAGCGACTCTGCCACGCCGGCAACATAAATTGCCGCGCCTGCGTTGAGCAGCACGATATCCAGCGCCGGGCCGGGCCGGTTATCCAGCACCGCCAACAGCATGTCTCTGGATTGGCTGCCATCTTGCACTTGTATGCTTTCGATGACGCTGGTCATCATGCCGAAATCTTCCGGTCTGATGGTGAACTCGGACACCACACCGTGCCTGAGTTCGCCCACTCGAGTTTTGCCGGCAATAGTGATCTCATCCAGTCCATCCTCGCCATGCACCACCAGCACGTGCTGGCTGCCGAGACGCTGCAGCACGCGCGTCAATATCCCAACCAGATCGGGGTGAAACACTCCCAGCACCTGATTCTCCGCCCCGGCAGGATTGGTCAGCGGCCCCAGAATATTGAACAAGGTGCGCACTCCCAGTTCACGCCGCACCGGTGCGGCGTGTTTCATGGCGCTGTGAAAATTGGGGGCGAACATGAAACCCACACCGATTTCGCTGATGTCTTGCGCCACCTGCTGCGGTGTTTGATCGAGATTGACGCCGAGAGCTTCGAGCACATCGGCACTGCCTGACTTGCTCGAAACCGACCGTCCGCCGTGCTTAGCGACCCGCGCCCCGGCCGCCGCAGCGACAAAAGCCGCAGTGGTAGAAATATTGAAAGTATGTGCCGTGTCGCCGCCGGTGCCACAGGTGTCCACCAGATGTTGGCGATCTGCCACTTCCACCTTGGTGGCGAATTCGCGCATCACCTGCGCAGCAGCGCTAACTTCACCCACGGTTTCTCTTTTCACCCGCAGGCCGGTGATGATGGCCGCGATCAGTACCGGTGGCATCTCTCCACGCATGATCTGACGCATCAGCGACAGCATTTCATCATGTTGAAGCTCGCGGTGCTCGATGATGCGGGCCAGCGCTTCCTGCGGTTTCATGATTGATTGTCCCTGTGGTACGCGCACTGCCACCGGCGCCTATTGCTCAAGAAAATTCTCCAGCAGCTTGTGTCCATGCTCGGTCAAAATAGATTCGGGATGGAACTGTACGCCTTCAATTGTCATTGACTTGTGGCGGATACCCATGATTTCTCCATCTTCCGTCCAAGCGGTGATTTCCAGGCAAGCCGGCAGGCTGTCGCGCTCGATGACCAGAGAATGGTAACGGGTTGCTGTGAACGGGTTTGGCAAGCCGCGGAATACCCCGGTGTTGCTGTGAAAAATCGGTGAAGTCTTGCCGTGCATGAGTTGCCGGGCATGGATGATCTTGCCACCAAAAGCCTGGCCTATGCTTTGGTGACCAAGACATACCCCTAGAATGGGAATCTGGCCGCTGTAGCGCTCGATCATCGGCACCGACACACCTGCCTCATTGGGCGTGCACGGACCTGGCGATATCACGATATGCGCGGGTTTGAGTCGTGCCGCTTCATCCGGCGTGATTTCGTCGTTGCGGAATACCACCACCTCCTCACCGAGTTCGCCAAAATATTGCACCAGGTTGTAGGTGAAGGAATCGTAGTTGTCTATCATCAGCAGCATAGTTAACCCAGAACGTGATTTACCTGGCACTCAGATTGCATAGCATCAATCGATACGCACCATTCCCTGCATGCAAAGCCCGATCGTATGGAATGCAGACAACTTGCTATTATCCTTTGTCTACAGCCAGCGGACAAGAATAATGCTGCGACCTTATTCCCGAAAAGTACATGCTTGCACTGACCCGATGGCGCGCAGCATCTCCGTCCTACGGACGGTCTGCATGCGACGGACGTATTGCACAAAAAAACGCGGCTTCAACCATGTGGTTGAAGCCGCGTTGGGTTTATTGCCACCCTGATAAGGGTTTTTACTTCGACGGTGCTGGTTTCTTCAGTTGTTTCATGACATCGTCGTCCCACTTGCCTTCAACCATCATGTGCGCAGCAGCTCCCAGCAACACTGCTTCGATCAGGTTGTGGCTCAAGTATACATACAAGCCAGGCTGAACGAACTCATACCCAGCAGCTACCGCAGAACCACCCGGAACCCACCAGGTTTCCTGATTGGTGATGGGGGGGTCATTGAACGAACCACCTTGCCACACCAGGTCACCATGACCACCGATCAGATGCGGACGGGAATCACGATTGGCTTGAGAGTGAATGAACAGAACTTTCTCACCCACTTTTGCGGTGAGTGCATTCGGGCCGGTCAACGCACCTGCAGCGCCATTGAACACTACATGGGTCGGGATAAGCCCTTTCGACAGTTCCAGCATATCGGCCATACCTTCGAGCGGTTGAGCGTAGGTTTTGTATTTTCCATCCTTATCCTTGGGGATGTAAAAATCCTGCTCGCCGATGTAATAAGCCCGGTCATACTTCCATGACTTGCCCTTGTTGTCTGTCAGACCATTCTTGGGCAGCACCATAACGGCGCCACTCATGCCGGAAATGACGTGAAACGGGATCATGGTTCCACCTGGGGCGCAGTGGTAGACAAATACGCCGGTCTTGAGCGCTTTCCAGCGTAATACCACTTCTTCGCCAGGCTGCACCAAGTTCAAGCCTGCACCGCCCAATGCACCGGTCGCCGCATGAAAGTCAGCGTTATGCGCCATCGTGCTGGTCTTCGGATTGACCAGGGTAACTTCAACGTAGTCACCTTCATGCACTACGATCAGCGGGCCAGGTACGCTACCATTAAAAGTCAAGGCCCATACTTTTGTGCCAGCGGCATCAATTTGTATGAGTTTTTCTTCAGTGGTCAAACGTACTTCCACAACCTTGGGGCCTTTAGAAACCTGGTCATGCTTAGGCAAGAAGGGTGGCTTCACCATTTCCTGCTTCACTCTTGGCAGCTTATCGGCAGGATCTGCCCACGACACCGATGCAGCACCAAAACATAACAATCCTAAGGCAACGACTGCCTGAACAACTTTATTCATGTCTCCCTCCATAAAGTTAATTATTGCGCATAGAGTAAATGCGCCAATCCTGCCAGTACGCTTGATATGCTAACGCTTACTCTTCTGTTTTAAAGAGTAGTGGCAAATGAACTATACATCTTCAGGATATGCTTGTCTATAGGCCATTTGTAATGCCAGATACCGGCCGAATAAGCGACTTCAGTTCACTGCAGTATTGCCTGAGGGGGAAGGGTGAGTGCCAGATTTGAGGCGGCAGCCTCGATTGCCGTTTGACAAGGAAAACAGGTGACGGCTTCACATACACAGCGAAGCACAAGTTACGACAGAGTATAGAAAACCGGCGCGTTGCTCATTAATGAAAACAAAGCGCTCAGACAGCAAACCAAAATCTGTGGATCAGCCCATTACCTATCCCAGATAGTGGGCCGATCCACAGCAGTAACTGTCAGGCTTAGGGGCGTGAACCCGAAAGCGGAAACGGCCAGCTGGAAGTCGGGCTGCTGATGTCCAGAGCCGATGCACTCGCCGGTTTTGCTGCAGCCTTTTTGGCTGGAGCAGCTTTCTTGGCCGGAGCAGCCTTTTTGACCGGAGCAGCCTTCTTGGCTGGAGCGGCTTTCTTGGCCGGAGCAGCCTTCTTCTTTGGAGCGGCTTTCTTGGCCGGAGCAGCTTTCTTCTTTGGAGCGGCTTTTTTGGCCGGAGCAGCTTTCTTCTTTGGAGCAGCTTTTTTGGCCGGAGCAGCTTTTTTGGCCGGAGCTTTTTTCTTGGCTGCTGGTTTTACAGCTGCCTTCTTAGCGGCGGGTTTCTTTGCTGCGGGTTTCTTGGTAGTTGCCATTTCAACCTCCAGATTAAAGTTACACAGGGTTACAACTTTTTACATTTACTACGACTACGCCTACCACTACTGGCAAGATTTCGGGTTGGCGGACAAACAACAGAAGCCGCTTTCACCAAAATCTGGCCGTAGTTCCTTTAATGCAGCAGGCTCTTCAGCCCTGCTGCAGTATCCTCGTATGGTACATCCGCATCCAGATTGATCCTGTCCATCCACGACACCTTTTCCTCTATCGGATCAATCCTGATTTTCTTTAATTTCCTTAATCTACCCATGCTGTAAAAAATACCCGCACCGATCAGCTTACATGGATACATCATTGTCTGATGTCATCGGCAAATTAATTCCATTCCTGTATTTCAGTCCCAGCTGAGCGCGCCACCAGTCTGGTACTCTGTAACGCGGGTTTCAAAAAAGTTCTTCTCTTTCTTGAGGTCTATCATCTCGGACATCCATGGAAACGGATTATTGGCGCCCGGATAAAGAGTATCTAATCCGATCTGCTGGCAGCGACGATTGGCAATGTAGCGCAGATATTCTTTGAACATCGGCGCGTTCATTCCCAATACACCCCGTGGCATGGTGTCCTCGGCATAACGGTATTCCAGCTCCACCGCTTTCTGCATCAATCCGTTGATTTCGTCGCGGAATGCTTTGGTCCAGAGATGCGGGTTTTCCATCTTGATCTGGTTGATGACATCAATGCCAAAATTGCAGTGCATGGACTCATCCCGCAGAATGTACTGGTACTGCTCTGCCGCACCAGTCATTTTGTTCTGCCTCCCCAGTGCCAGAATTTGTGTAAAACCAACGTAAAAAAACAGCCCTTCCATGATGCAAGCAAATACGATCAGGCTTCTCAACAACTTCTGATCAGTCTCTAGCGTACCGGTCTCAAAGTGCGGATCGGTAAGTGTGTCAATGAATGGAATTAGAAATTCATCCTTGTCGCGGATTGACGTTACCTCATGATAGGCATTGAAAATCTCACCCTCGTCCAGTCCCAGCGACTCGACGATGTACTGATAGGCATGGGTATGAATCGCCTCCTCGAATGCCTGACGCAGAAGATACTGGCGGCATTCCGGATTGGTGATGTGGCGGTAGGTGCCGAGTACGATATTGTTGGCGGCCAGCGAATCGGCCGTAACAAAAAAACCCAGGTTGCGTTTGATCAGGCGGCGCTCGTCCTCAGTCAACCCGTTAGGGTCTTTCCAGGTAGCAATATCGCGGCTCATATTGATTTCCTGCGGCATCCAGTGGTTGGCGCAGGCAGAAAGATATTTTTCCCATGCCCACTTGTACTTGAACGGCACCAACTGATTGACATCCGCCTTGCAATTGATAATCTGCTTGTCTTCCACTGAGATGCGGCGATTGGAGCTCCCAACAGCCGCACGTTCGCCATCTCTGCTGCTTTTTGTTTCACTACTTCCAACAACAGTCACACCACTAGCGACTTGCAATCTTCGTCCGGGAACAGGCAACATCTGCGCACCACCCGGTGTCCCCTGCAGCAGCGAAATTCCCGGCTGCATTGGCTCGTTCTCAAATGTCAGCATATCCTTCTCCTTTTATTCCTGATGCTGTGCGGATCACTGACATGATTCACACTCGGGGTTATCGATGGAACAATATTTCATTTCGGTCACTGTTGACACCATACTTGTCATGGTCATGCCGCCATCTGCAGGTACCGCGTTCAACACACCCGCTTTAACCGTGGATTTTTCCGCCGAAGTCGCGCCCAATGTGCGCAGATAATAGGTGGTTTTCAGACCACGCAGCCACGCCAGCTTATAGGTTTCATCCAGCCTTTTACCGGAAACGCCTGCCATATAAATATTGAGTGACTGCGCCTGATCAATCCATTTTTGCCGACGCGACGCTGCCTCAATCAGCCACTGCGGCTCAATTTCGAATGCGGTGGCATAGAGTCTGCGAATCTCAGCCGGCGCCCGGTCTATCTTGCTTAGGGCGCCATCGAAATACTTGAGATCAGAGATCATCACTTCGTCCCAGAGTCCAAGCTCTCTCAAGTCTTTTACCAAGCGCTCATTGGCAATGGTGAACTCTCCCGACAGATTGGATTTGACGTAGAGATTCTGGTAGGTCGGCTCGATACTGGCAGAGACACCGATAATGTTGGAGATGGTCGCGGTCGGCGCGATCGCCAAGCAATTCGAATTACGCATGCCGTGCTTTTTGATGCGTTCCCGCAACGCGTCCCATTGCAGCATAGCCGATGTATCCACTTCAACATAGCCGCCGCGCTCTTCTTTCAGCAGGTCAAGGGTATCTTGGGGCAGAATCCCGCGATCCCATAAACTGCCGCGGTAGGAAGCGTAGCAACCGCGTTCCTCGGCCAGCTCGGTGGAAGCCCAGTAGGCTTGATACGCTACCGCCTCCATCGAATGGTCGGCGAACTCCACCGCCTGTTCAGAGGCATAGGGAATGCGCAGCATATGCAGGCAATCCTGAAAACCCATGATGCCCAATCCCACCGGACGATGCTTGAGGTTGGAATTGCGTGCTTTGGCGACCGCGTAGAAGTTGATGTCAACTACATTGTCTAGCATACGCATGGCGGTGCTGACGGTGCGCTTGAGCTTGTCGGCGTCAAGCTTGCCATCATTGATGTGCGCTGCCAGGTTGATCGAGCCCAGGTTACACACTGCAATCTCATCAGCGCTGGTGTTCAGGGTGATCTCAGTACAAAGATTAGAGCTGTGCACTACCCCGACGTGGTTCTGTGGTGAGCGGATGTTGCACGGATCCTTGAAAGTGATCCATGGATGCCCGGTTTCGAACAGCATGCTAAGCATCTTGCGCCATAACTGTTGCGCGGGAATCTTTTTGTATAAACTCACCTCGCCACGCGCAGCCTTTTCCTCGTAGGCAAGATAAGCCTGTTCAAACGGTTTGCCGAATTTTTCATGCAAGTCGGGTACATCGGAGGGCGAAAACAGCGTCCACTCTCCTCCTTCCATCACTCGTTTCATGAACAAATCGGGAACCCAGTTGGCGGTGTTCATGTCGTGGGTGCGGCGGCGATCATCACCGGTATTCTTGCGCAGCTCCAGGAATTCCTCGATATCCAGATGCCATGTCTCTAGGTAGGAACAAACCGCACCTTTGCGCTTACCCCCTTGATTCACCGCTACTGCAGTATCGGACACCACTTTGAGGAATGGCACCACACCCTGTGACTTGCCATTGGTACCCTTGATATGCGAACCCATCGCCCGCACTGGCGTCCAGTCGTTGCCCAGTCCGCCTGCATACTTGGCGAGCAGTGCATTTTCCTTGATCGCTTCATAAATACCGTCAAGGTTATCTGCCACCGTGGTGAGGTAACACGAAGATAATTGTGAGCGGCAGGTGCCCGAATTAAACAGAGTTGGGGTGGAACTCATGAAATCGAAGTTTGACAGCACGTGATAGAACTCGATTGCGCGCGCCTCGCGATCCACTTCATTCAGCGCCAGCCCCATCGCCACACGCATAAAGAATGCCTGCGGCAATTCAATTCGCTGATCTTGTATATGCAGAAAATAACGATCATACAAAGTTTGCAGACCAAGATAGCCGAATTTCAGATCGCGGGCAGCATCCAGTATTTTCGCCAAACGGGGCAGATCGAACTGCGCCATGCGCGCGTCTAGCAGCTCGGCGTCGATGCCGCGTTTGATGAAACCGGGAAAGTAGTCAGCGTAGCGTGACACCATCTCTTGTTGTATGACTTCTTCGCCCAGCACCTCGAAGCGGATGGTATGCAGCAATAACCGTGCGGTCACATAGCTGTAGGCGGGCTCTTTTTCGATCAATGCGCGCGCCGAAAGAATGACCGACTTTCTCACCTCTTCCGCCGGCACCCCATCGTACAGGTCTTTCAATGTGGCCTTGAGTATTAGCGTGCCATTTACCGTTTCGCCCAGACCCGCGCAGGAAGACTCGATCAATGCCAGCAGTCGTGCCGTGTCCAGCGGAGTTCTATGCCCATTTTCCAACACATGCAGAACGCTGGCCGGCGTTTCCGCTGCAACTTCCGCCTTTTGTTTCGCTCGCTCCCGCGTCCGCTCTTCACGATACAGTACATAGGAACGCGCTACGTCGTGCTCGCCGGAACGCATCAGCGCAAGCTCTACCTGATCCTGAATATCCTCAATATGAAAAGTCCCGCCTTCGGGCTGGTGGCGTATCAGCGCACTTACTACATCATTGGTCAAACGTCCCACCACTTCGCGCACCCTGGTGGAAACCGCACCCTGACCGCCATTTACAGCGATAAATGCCTTGGTCATGGCAATGGAAATCTTGCCCGGCTCGAAAGAAGCCACCGAACCATTGCGGCGAATTATCTTGTATTGAGAATAGCGCGAATCTTGGGAGAGAGTGGCTGGAGAAAGATCGTAACTGGGCGCTGGCGCTGGATTAGTGTTGTCTGTTGCAAGCTGCATGTCGAACTCTCCTTATCTATTTCTATCACTACTCTAAACGAAAAACCCTTCCCGTCTTGTCATATCAGGCCAGATATTCGGTGTATCGCTTGACTACTACATCTAGTAGTCAGTTAAATCATATTCAGCTAGTCATAGTATGAACACATGGAAGCGTAGTTTTGTGCAATTGAAAAAATAATGCAAGTGTTTTCTGCAAATATTTCTTAATAGAAGACATGACGGCACAACCGATCACAAAAGAAAATAAGAAAGTCTGGGGATAAGCCGGAAAAAGTATTTCTCCCGGGTGAGCATGGATAGGCTGCGTCACTCTCGTCAGTACTTTTGCGGCAGTCGTTAGCGCCGGGGCATACTTGGGCGCATGCCCCGGCGCACATGCAAGAAGACTCAGATCGAAGCTATTGCAGTAAGGCCGAACAAACATCACGATCACAAACACGAAACTCCCAGTAGTGCACCGCGTACATGCAAATCCCGCATGACCACCAGCCCGCCCTGAATCACGGCTTCGGGTACAGGATGGCGGCTCTCTGTCGCGACGATCTCAAGCGCGCGCCGACCGGTAAGTTGCGCGGTTTCAAGCAGATTCAGCAAACGTGCGGTGAACGCATTGATTTCCATGAATTGAACCTGATCGTCCGCATCGCGAAATACCAGCAAATACGTCTCTATCGGTGCAGTCCTGACACGCGGACCGATACGCTGCACGGGCCAGTGATAATGCAGGCTGGCAAGCACCGGATTCAACACCGGGCGCTGCTCGAGCAAGTCGCCCCCAGGGTCGATCCGATCCCAGTCCGGCACACGGGCCGAAATGGACAGCACTAACTCTATCCATTCATAGTGAGCAAGTTCCAATACATATGCAGGGTAATGTGCAGGTGCTGTCCATCCGGTCTGCAGGAAACGGACAAATTCATCGGGTATCTGGCGAAAAAAAGGCGAGTGGCTGCGATGCGTGGCAAGAAAAGCGCGCACCAATCGTGTCCAGCGGCGCAGCCCCAGCACTTTCCGCAACACGGGAAAACAAGCCAGAAGAAAACTCTCGATATTGTTGTAAACCAGCCCGCTGTATACCCGCATGCGTCGTGCTTCAGTCCCGTGCGGACGGGGATGCCTCTTCGGCTCGCGGATATGCGCGGTGAAGGCGTATTGAAAGTGCTGAAATTCAAGGAGTGCAGGCATGGCTCGCATGAGTGTGTCTGGTCTGAATCAGGGCGATACGTTCAACCTCGCAGACCAGCTCATTAAGGGGCGGAATATTAAAATCGCGTTCCAGCAGCGTCGGCGCAACACCATGAATGCGGTAGGTTTCTTCCAACAGCGACCACACCGGGTTAATCACGTCTGCGCCGTGGCTATCGATGATCAAGTCCTCCGCTTCCCTGTAGTGCCCGGCCATGTGCATATAGACAATGCGCTCGGTCGGCATGGCGCGAATAAATTCAATCGGGTCGTAGGCATGATTGATGCTGTTGACATACACGTTGTTCACGTCAAGATGCAGATCGCAGTCTGCTTCGGTCAGCACGGCGCGAATAAAGTCGATTTCGCTCATTTCTGCAATGGGTGCATGCACATAAAACGAAGCGTTCTCCATGGCGATGCGGCGCTGCAGAATATCCTGGGCGCGACGTATGCGTGCAGCGACGTACTTCACTGCCTCCTCGGTAAAGGGTATCGGAAGCAGATCGTACAAGTGGCCGTCGTCGGAACAATATGAGAGGTGTTCGGTGTAAAGCGGGATTTGATGCTGATCGAGGAACTGCCTGATTTTATGCAGCAACACCTCGTCCAAGGGTGCCGGACTGCCAATCGACAGTGACAGGCCATGGCAGACAAAGGGGTAGCGTTCGGTGAAGCTACGCAGACCACGTCCCGGCAAGCCGCCGAGATCGATCCAGTTCTCTGGCGCGATTTCGAAGAAATCGATGACATCGGGGATGTGGGCTTTTAACGCAGGAATCAATTCGCGCCGAAATCCCAGTCCCGCGCCAGCAAAGTGTAGGGGATTCATGACATCTTCCGGACGGCTATCCTTTCATACCGCCACACCCACCCTCATCACGACCCGCACTTGGCGTCTTTCATTTATTTCTTCTTGGCTATTTCGCCTTTTCCCAGCTCGGCCTTATCAATAAAGCCATCCTTGTTGGCGTCCATATGCTCGAACATGGCATCGTGATGTTTGCTCCATTCTTCCTTGCTGACCTTGCCATCTTTGTTGCTGTCGGCCATGGTCACACCACACATGCCTTCACTGGATTTCATTGCGCCACATTTTCCCTGGCCGCATTTTGCTTGAGCGATTTTCATTTCCCCGTGCCCCTGGGCTGCCATGTAGCCTTTATCCAGAGATTGAATGACGAAAGGGTTATCAGCTGCAGAAGCGATGGGGGCGGCCCCAATGGTGGCTGCGAAAGCGGAGCCAATAGCGATAGAGATTACCGATTTTTTATGGGACATGATGCCCTCCTATGGGTATGAAAGAATATTACGTCACAGCTTACCGGAAAAGCATAGCACAAGTCCTGCCGGGAAAGCGGCTCATGAAACAGTTACGAGAGGCCGCCACGGTGCGATACATTCATTTGATGGCAGCGTATGTGGCAGCTATCGATTAGCTCCTAACCTGGATCAACCGCGTTTCGCCGTAACCGCCCGCGCTGCTTTTGATCCAGACGGCCGCCCCAGGAAGTCACAAATGAAGTTGCCCGCAGCGATCAGCTTGTCCATGTCCACGCCAGTCTTGATCCCCAGACCGTTCAACATATAGAGCAGGTCTTCACTCGCCACATTGCCGGATGCGCCCGGTGCATAGGGACAGCCACCCAGACCTGCCACCGAGGAATCAAGTACGCTTATGCCGCATTCCAGTGCGGCATAAGCGTTGGCAAGCGCCTGACCGTAGGTATCGTGAAAATGTCCGGCGAGATTCTCCAGCGGCGCTTTTTCCGCTACCACTTCGATCAGATCTCTAGTTCTGCCCGGCGTGCCCATGCCAATGGTGTCTCCCAGCGAGACTTCATAGCAGCCCATATTCAGTAATTCTGCCGCAATGTCTGCCACCCTGCCCGGTTGTACTTGGCCTTCGTATGGACAATCCAGAACGCAGGAAATATAGCCGCGCACACGCACACCATTTGTCTGCGCTGCCATACATACTGCATCAAAACGTGCCAGTCCCTCGGTGATGGAGCAGTTGGTGTTTCTGCTGGAAAATGTTTCGCTGGCGCTGGAAAATACTGCAATCTCCCTGACGCCAGCGGCCAATGCCGCAGCGAAACCTTTCATGTTGGGAACCAATGCGGTGTAGCTTACGCCGGGCTGCTGGCGTATGCCCGTCATGACCGCTACATGATCTGCCATTTGCGGCACCCACCTGGGCGACACGAATGCGGTGGCCTCCACCACGGATAACCCTGCCTGCGCCAACCGCTCAATCAGTTCTATCTTGACTGCGGTAGGCACATTGACGGCCTCATTCTGCAAACCATCACGCGGGCCGACTTCAACTATTTTCACATGCTCTGGAAAATTCATTTTCTTGATCCTGTTTTTGCTGCAGGAATTGTTTTACCGTGGCAGCAGTGCAGCCATCGCCTGCCAGATCAGGATGATTCATCCTTCTTCAACAAGTCGTGCGCCAGTATATAATGGGTTCTTTCATAAATTCAAAGTCAGGCTGGATATGGCCCATAATTACAGCAATGAATGACACGAAAATAGACCCGGAAACATCGATGCTCGATATCTGTGCTCAACATGGTCGGGAGATATTGGCTTCTCAACTCCTGCTCATTAAAGATAAGGGATACGACTTCGCGCCTCAGTTCAGGCAAATGACGATTCAGCTCTACTTGGTAGGCGCTATGTGGCGCCATGGAGAGGATCTGGGCCTGACAATAGATGCTCGTGACCACGCTTTTGCGGCGTTACACTCAATACTGATCGGCGACGGCATGAAAAAAAAGGACGCCGATCAGCGGATTGCATTCCTGCGCAGCATGTCCCGACTGGAAGACGGTGTCGATACGCTCGCCATAGCCACTGGTCACCAGACTGCGCCTGGCGATGCCGATCTGACCACGGTCTTTGATGAATATCTTAATGAAGTACGAGTTTCCGGTGCGCTCTGGCGTCTCTATGAGCGCGGTAAAAAAATCATGTTCATCGGCGGCGGGGCAGCAGCTTTTGTCGCAATTTGGTCTGTTACGCTCTTCCTGCCGGACAGCAGCGGGGTTGCCATACTGACAGCGGGAGTCGCTGCGGCTGCGCTGGTCGTCATCCCGACGTTCTTGATTGGGATACTGATTTATCGGAAGAAGATCAAAAAAATACACCTGCCAACTTCGCCGTAGCCACGGGCAGCACCTGAGAGACGGGGTTACCCGCATAATCACGCAACGATATGGCCGATTCGAACAAATAATGAGTGCCAAAATCATGGACGGCAAAGCGATTGCCAGGGAGGTGCGCGCAGAATGGAAGGCCCGCGCAGAGCACCTGATAGAACAAGGCGCGCAGCCGGGACTGGCAGTGATCATTGTCGGCAGCAATCCGGCTTCCAGCATCTATGTGCGCAACAAGGCCAGAGCTTGCGACGAAGCCGGCATCTATTCGGAAATTCACGATTTCCCGGAAAGCGCGAGCCAGGATGAAGTGATACAACGCATCCAGGAGCTGAATAAAGCCCCCAGAATCCACGGTATCCTGGTGCAGTTGCCGCTGCCGCATCATTTTGAAAGCCGCAAGGTAATTGCAGCCATCGCGGTGGAAAAAGACGTGGACGGCTTTCATCTCTATAACGTTGGCGCGCTGGTCACCGGCAACAGCGTATTCCCGCCTTGCACGCCCTTTGGCGTGATGAAAATGCTGGAAAAGAGCAATATCGCGATCGAAGGGCGGCATGCGGTAGTGGTAGGGCGCAGCAATATCGTCGGCAAACCAATGGCCCTGATGCTGCTGGAAAAGGGAGCCACCATTACCATCTGTACCTCGAAGACGCATAATCTGGCCGAACACACACGCCGCGCCGATATCCTGGTGGTGGCTGCCGGCAAACCGCGCATGATTACTGCCGACATGGTGAAACCCGGCGCAACCGTGATAGACGTGGGCATTAACCACATGCCTGACGGCAAACTCACAGGCGACGTGGATTTCGAATCGGTCAAGGAGAAAGCGGGCTACCTCACGCCGGTCCCGGGCGGAGTGGGGCCAATGACCATCACCATGCTGCTGTGCAATACCATCGCGGCTGCAGAGCGTGCTCAAGCAAGAGTTTAGCCGCAGACTAGCCTGGGTAAACAACTTCGAGACAAAACATGGAACCCCTACCCGACATCGACCCGCAGGAAACACAGGAATGGCTGGAGGCACTGGAATCCGTGCTGGCACAGGAAGGGACGGAGCGGGCACATTACCTGCTGGAAAGACTAGTGGAAAAAGCCCGCCGCTCCGGCGCTTATCTCCCCTATAGCGCTACTACCGCTTATATCAATACCATACCGCCCGGCAAGGAAGAGCGTTCCCCCGGCAATTATGAACTGGAACACCGTATCCGTTCTTACGTGCGCTGGAACTCCATGGCAATGGTATTGCGCGCCAATAAAAACACCAATGTCGGCGGCCATATTGCCAGCTTTGCGTCTGCTGCGACACTCTACGATGTCGGCTATAACCATTTCTGGCACGCTGCCAGCCCGAATCACGGTGGCGATCTGGTATTCGCACAGGGGCATTCCTCGCCCGGCCTTTACGCCTATGCTTTCCTGTTAGGAGAGTTGACGCAGGAACAGCTCGATAATTTTCGCCAGGAAGTAGGAGGCAAGGGCTTGTCCTCCTATCCGCATCCGTGGTTAATGCCTGACTTCTGGCAATTCCCGACGGTATCGATGGGCTTGGGTCCGTTAATGGCGATCTACCAGGCACGCTTCATGAAATATCTGGACAGCCGCGGCATGATCAAGATCCAAGGACGCAAAGTCTGGGCTTTCATGGGTGACGGTGAAATGGATGAACCGGAGTCGCTGGGTGCGATTTCGCTGGCTTCACGTGAAAATCTGGACAATCTGATCTTTGTCATCAACTGCAATCTCCAGCGCCTCGATGGACCAGTGCGCGGCAACGGCAAGATCATCCAGGAACTTGAAGGTGATTTCCGTGGTGCTGGCTGGAATGTCGTCAAGGTGATCTGGGGCTCCTACTGGGATCCCTTGCTGGCCCGGGATACCAAAGGCCTGCTGCAACAGCGCATGATGGAATGCGTTGACGGTGAATACCAGACCTTCAAGTCCAGAGACGGCGCTTATGTACGCAAGCACTTTTTCGGCAAATACCCGGAACTGCTGGAGATGGTCGCCAGCATGTCCGACGATGATATCTGGCGCTTGAATCGTGGCGGTCATGATCCGCATAAAGTCTATGCCGCCTACGCCGCAGCGGCAAAACATACGGGGCAACCCACCGTGATACTTGCCAAGACCATTAAAGGTTACGGTATGGGTGAAGCAGGTGAGGCGCAGAACATCACGCATCAGCAGAAAAAAATGGGGACCACTTCGCTGAAGGCATTCCGTGACCGCTTTGGCCTGCCGGTTGCGGATGACAAGATCGATGAAATACCGTACCTCACGTTCGACCAAGATTCGCCCGAACTCGCTTACATGCGGACTCAGCGCAAGGCGCTGGGAGGCTTCCTGCACCGCCGCCAGCGCAAGGCGGAACCGCTGCAAATCCCGCCGTTGTCAGCGTTTGAGGCGTTGCTCAAGGCCGGCGGTGAAGGGCGTGAGTCTTCCACCACCATGGCATTCGTGCGCATACTCAACATTCTGGTAAAAGACAAGAATATCGGGAAGCGAGTGGTGCCGATAGTCGCGGACGAATCGCGCACTTTCGGCATGGAAGGAATGTTCCGCCAGCTTGGCATCTGGTCTTCGGTAGGACAGCTCTACACGCCGCAGGATGCCGATCAGTTGATGTACTACAAGGAAGACAAGAACGGTCAGATCCTGCAGGAGGGCATCAACGAAGCAGGGGCCATGTCCTCATGGATGGCGGCGGCAACTGCTTATAGCACCCATGGTGTGCAGATGATCCCGTTCTTTATTTTCTACTCCATGTTCGGATTCCAGCGCATCGGTGATCTTGCCTGGGCAGCAGGCGACATGCGTTGCCGCGGTTTCTTGCTGGGCGGCACTGCTGGACGCACCACCCTGAACGGCGAGGGTTTGCAGCATGAAGATGGCCACAGCCACTTGGCAGCCTCCACCATTCCCAACTGCATATCCTACGATCCCACGTTTGCTTACGAGCTTGCAGTCATTATCCAGGATGGTCTGCGTCGCATGCATCAGGAACAGGAAGATATCTATTATTACATCACCGTAATGAACGAAAATTACCCGCAGCCGGAAATGCCTAAAGATGCGGAGCCAGGCATATTGCAGGGCATGTATCTATTGCGCCAAGGTAGCGAGGCAAGCGCAGGAAGCTCAGCGCTACGGGTACAGTTACTCGGCTCCGGCACCATCCTGCGCGAAGTGATCGCAGCGGCGGAAATACTGGAGCAGGAATTTGGTGTTAGCGCTGATATCTGGAGTGTCACCAGTTTTAATGAATTGCGGCGTGAGGCATTGGATGTGACACGCTGGAACATGCTGCACCCCACCGAACCGGCAAGATTGTCCTATGTGGCAACTTGCCTCAAAGACTGCACAGGACCGGTGGTGGCAGCAACCGACTATATGAAAATATTTGCCGACCAGATACGCGAATTTGTACCAGGGCGCTACAAGGTATTGGGTACCGATGGTTTTGGGCGCTCCGACACACGCGAAAAACTGCGTCAATTCTTTGAGGTGGATCGCCATTACGTCACCATCGCCACACTCCAGGCACTGGCCGAAGAAGGCAGAATATCAGCGGAAAAAGTAGCGCAGGCAATCAACAAGTTCGGCATCGATCCGAACAAACCGAATCCGGTGAAAGTATAAGGGGCAAAGAATGCGAGCTGTGAAACCGGCAGATTGTGCGCGCTACCCCTGGGTTGAACATGAGTGAAGGAAAAAGCGTGGCAGAGACTAAACAGGTATTGGTCCCAGACATCGGTGACTTCAAAGATGTTCCCGTGATCGAAGTGCTGGTGAAAGCCGGCGACATGATCAAGATGGAAGACCCGTTGATTTCTCTGGAATCGGACAAGGCGACGATAGAAGTGCCTTCTCCTTTTGACGGAATAATCAAAGAAGTGAGGGTCAAGGTGGGCGACAAGGTTTCCGAGGGCTCACTCATTCTGACAATGGAGGTCTCCGCCAGTAAGGTGGCTGCAACTCCCCGTACAACTGCTGCCGCTCCTGTACTGACTGCTCCCGAGTCAACCCCAGTCCGCATTTCGCAGTCGATTCACCAACCCCCACCTGCCATCCCCGAAACTGCTTTCGCTAAGGCGCATGCCGGCCCCTCAGTGCGACGCTTCGCGCGTGAATTGGGTGTAAATCTTGGCTTAGTCAAAGGCAGCGGGCCAAAGCAACGCATACTCAAGGAAGATGTACAGTCTTATGTCAAGACTGCGTTAGCGAAACCGCGTGGCGGCGATGGTGAGGGACTCAATCTGCTGCCATGGCCGCAAGTGAATTTCGCCAAATTCGGTCCGGTGAAATTGAAGCCATTGTCGCGTATCCAGAAAATGGCAGGTGCGAACTTACACCGCAACTGGGTGATGATCCCGCATGTCACCCAGTTCGACGAGGCCGACATCACCGACTTGGAAGCTCTGCGCAAGCAATCCAATGAAGCCGCGAAAAAAGACAAAGCCAAGGTCACGCTGCTGGCCTTCCTGATGCAGGCAGCGATAGCAGCACTGAAAAAATTTCCGGAATTCAATGCGTCGCTCGACAGCAGCAGCGATGAAATGAATCTGGTAATCAAGAACTACTACCACCTTGGCTTTGCTGCAGATACGCCGCATGGCCTGATGGTGCCGGTAATCCGTGATGTGGAGCAGAAAGGCGTGGTTGCCATTGCCGGGGAATTGGCCCATCTTTCTGCCCTCGCCCGCGACGGCAAGCTGAAACCTGCCGAAATGCAGGGTGCCAGCTTTACCATTTCCAGCCTGGGCGGTATCGGCGGCACAGCCTTTACCCCCATCATTAACGCACCGGAAGTCGCCATTCTGGGCATTTCCCGCGCCAGTATGAAACCGGTTTATCGCGACGGTCAATTTATCCCGCGTCTGATGCTGCCGCTATCCCTATCCTACGATCACCGCGTAATCGACGGCGCATCGGCTGCACGTTTCACCACATACCTGGCCGCGGTATTAGCCGATACACAGCGGGTATTGTTGTGAGAAACAGGTCTCGTCACAAAGATACGAAAACGGAAAAATTGTCGGAAGTTTCCTGCGCACCAGCGTACTGCCGTGTTCCAATAGCCGATGTCTAGATTCGAGTCTTCTTTCATCGGTATTTTCGGCGGCACTTTCGATCCCATCCATTATGGTCACTTGCGCATGGCTGAGGAAGTCGTCGAGACGATCGGCCTGCGCGAGATGCGCTTTGTTCCTGCCGGGATACCGCGCTTGCGCTCTGCTCCGGTCGCATCGCCGCAGCACCGTGCAGCGATGGTACACGCAGCCATCCAGAACAATCCCAGATTTGTGCTGGATGAACGCGAGGCCCGTCGACCTGGAATGAGCTACAGCGTAGAGTCGCTACGCGAACTCCGACAGGAAATGGGGGAAAACGTCACTCTATGCTTCGTCATGGGTGCAGATGCTTTCATGAGACTTTCTGAATGGCATGGTTGGCATGAACTATTCCAGCTATGCCATATCATTATTGCTGCCCGTCCCGGTCATGCGCTGACAACCAATCATGACGTCTTGCCGCATGAATTAAGAGAAGAATGTGCACAACGCTGGGTATCCAGCGCAGGCGGTCTCGCAGGCGGTCTCGCAGGCACGTCCAACGGATTGATCTATATCGCGCCGACAACTCTGCTGGATATTTCCGCAACCGCCATTCGCACCCGCATTGGTGCCAAGAGCAGCGTGCGCTATTTGCTTCCAGACACAGTTCTCGATTATATTGAAACGAATCACTTGTACTCAGGAGAAGAATGAAACTTGATAAGCTGGTAAATATAGTTATTACTGCACTGGAAGAAATCAAAGCACACGATATCACGGTGCTGGAAGTGACCGGCGTCACTACTTTGTTTGATCGCATGATTATTGCCAGCGCGGATTCCACCCGTCAGACCAGAGCATTGGCAAACAACGTGCAGGAAAAGGTCAGAGCAAGCGGTGGCGCGGTATTCGGCATAGAAGGCGGGGAGACCGGCGAGTGGGTGCTGGTGGATCTGGGTGATGTGCTGGTACACATCATGCAAACCAATGTGCGTATCCATTATAATCTGGAAGAATTGTGGGCGGAAGCAGTAGCGGCGAAAGTGAACAAGGTTACTGTCGGCACCAGCAAGAGCAAAGCGACTGCCAGACCGCGCAAAGTCCCACTTAAACCGGCTGCCACCACCAGAATGACCAGATCCAAGCAGCCCAATTAATTTTAACCATGAAATTCCTCATCTTGGCGGTCGGCAACAAAATGCCGGGGTGGGTAGAAACCAGTTTTGTCGAATACGCCAAGCGCATGCCACGTGAAGCCAGCATTGAGTTACTGGAGATCAAGCCGGAAAAACGTGGCGGCGGCAAAAAAGTAGAGCAGCTGCTGGCTGCTGAGGGTGCACGTATTCTGACGGCGCTCCCGCCAAGATGCCGTACCGTAGCGATGGATGAAACAGGCCGACAATGGACTACGGTCAAACTAGCTGAGTCCATCGGCGGCTGGATGAGAAATGGCGGGGATACCGCGTTCATCATCGGTGGCGCGGATGGGCTTGACGCCAACATCAAGAATTCAGCGGATGAAATATTGGCGTTGTCTGCTCTGACGTTGCCGCACGGCTTAGCACGAATACTGCTGGTGGAACAATTGTACCGTGCGGTGTCACTCATCAAACGACACCCTTACCATCGGAAATAACTGTAGCCAGACTGCCAGACGTGGGAGATGAGCGTCCTGTCACATGAATGTAAATCTCTAAGTATTCTGCACATTAGCGCTCGACAAGTTCTGAGTTCCAACATGAGTATTTTATGCAACCGCGTGATGAACGTATAGAGGGGGTGCCTGCATCATGGTACAACTAAAGAACCGCGTATATCTGGCATCCCGCAGTCTTCGCCGACGAGAGTTGCTGAAACAGATTGGGGTGAATTTCGAATTGCTGTTGCTGCGCGAAACTCCACCTCGCGGAGTGGATATAGATGAAACGCCACTGCCAAATGAATCGCCGTCGGACTACGCCTGCCGTATCGCCAAGGCAAAGGCTGAAGCAGGATGGATACAGCTGATACAGCGCAGAATTCCGCTCCTGCCAGTACTTGCAGCAGATACGGTGGTGTCATTGAAAGGGCGAATTTTTGGCAAACCCGAGAACTCTGCACACGCAGAAGAGATGCTGACTGCACTTTCCGGCCAGACTCATGAGGTGCTGACCGCGGTAGCGATGACTGAACTGGATCGCGTACGAGTGCACCTCTCCACCACCTCAGTGCAGTTTCGTGATATCAGCAAGCGCGAAATCCGTGCGTACCTCGCCGTTAACGAGGCACATGACAAAGCGGGCGCCTACGCAATCCAAGGGGTAGCGGCGATTTTCATAGCGAAAATTTCCGGCAGTTACAGCGGCGTAATGGGACTGCCGCTGTTCGAAACCGCGCGGCTACTGGAAGAATTCGGCGTGGAAGTGTTGCACTGAGCCAACAGAGAACCATAGCGGGTCTTTATTTATGAGCAGCGAAATTCTTGTCAATGTTACTCCGCAAGAAACCCGCGTTGCGGTGATGGCACAAGGTGTGGCACAGGAACTGCACATTGAGCGCACCAGCAGTTGCGGGATTGTCGGCAATATCTACAGTGGCCGCGTCAGTCGAGTACTCCCTGGAATGCAATCGGCTTTCATAGATATTGGTCTTGATCGCGCCGCATTCCTGCACGTCGCTGATATTTGGGGGGTGCGCCAGAACGGAGATGCCGACAAACCTATTGAAAGGCTGCTACACGACGGTGAAAGTATTCTGGTCCAGGTCATTAAAGACTCCATTGGCACCAAGGGCGCGCGCCTGTCTACCCAAATCAGCATTGCCGGACGGCTGCTGGTCTATCTGCCGCAGGAATCTAATATCGGAGTTTCCCAACGTATCGAAAATGAGACGGAGCGCGAGTTGCTGCGGGAGAAACTGCAGCAATTGTTACCCTCTGACAGAAAGGGCGGCTATATCATTCGCACCATGGCGGAAGCCGCCAGCGAACATGACTTGCGTACGGATATAGAGTACTTGCATAAGCTGTGGCGCAACATCCAGGAGAGATCCACACTCACCACCCCCACGCTGCTCTATCAAGATCTGACTCTCAGCCACCGCATGCTACGCGACTTCGTGGACGACGACACGGTGCGCATTCTAGTGGACTCACGTGAGACCTTTCAGAAAATGATCGCTTTTGCCCAAGATTATATGATCAATGTGGTGGAGCGGATAAATCATTATGCCGGAGAGCGGCCATTGTTCGATCTGTATGGGGTAGAAGATGAAATCGAAAAATCTCTGGCCAGACGGGTAAATTTAAAATCTGGTGGTTACCTCATCATCGACCAGACCGAAGCGCTTACCACTGTGGACGTCAATACCGGAGGATTCATTGGCATACGCAGCTTCGACGATACTATTTTCAAAACCAACCTGGAAGCGGCACAAGTGATCGCGCGCCAGCTACGCCTGAGAAATCTGGGCGGTATCATCATTATCGACTTTATCGACATGGAAAATGAGGGGCACAAGAATGCCGTGCTCACCGAATTCAAAAAAACATTAATTAAAGACCGGACGCGCATGACTGTAAGTGGGTTTACTGCGCTGGGACTGGTGGAAATGACGCGCAAACGTACCCGCGAGAGCCTTGCTCACATCCTGTGCGAACCCTGTCCCACCTGCCAGGGACGCGGCGAGGTCAGAACTGCACAGACGATGTGTTATGAGATTCTGCGTGAGTTGCTGCGTGAATCCCGTCAATTCGATGCCCGCGAATTTCGTATTCTTGCTTCGCAACAAGTAATTGATCTGTTCCTCGACGAAGAGTCCCAGAACCTGGCGCAACTTGGCGACTTTATTGCCAAGCCCATTAGTCTGCAAGTGGAGAGGGCTTATACGCAGGAACAGTATGACGTGATTTTGATGTAGCGACTCGCCGATGTGTCAGTCGCGAGCAAGAACCTACCTGCTTCCGCTCAGCGCCCGCCTTTCATTGCTCATGCCGGGGCATATCCTGAGAGCTCCAGAATAAGCCCCTGCCAAGCGCGTCGCTGCGCTCGCAGGAAACTTGTGTGGAAACTCCCTAAGTTCAGGTATGCGCTTTATTAGTTTCGGCTTCAGGGGGAGCGAGGTGAGTGAATTCCTCGCTGTCCTCATAAGCTAGCTGTGTCGTACCCGTAGCCTTGATTAGCTTGCCGGCAAGGAGGCCGCACACTAGGGCCAGTGTCACGCTGACAACGATACCAATGAATTGGACCCCTGCTATGCCTGGCACTACCATGATAGCGATCAATGCGCCTAGAATTCCCGGCATCCCATGCAGATTATGCACTCCACAAGTATCAACGATTTTGAAGCGCGCTTCCAATGCTGGCTGAATAAAGACATAGCCGATGACACAGACTGCTCCGGCCAGCAAGCCAATCCCAAAAGCACCTGCCGGTGACACAATATTGCAGGTCGAACCAATGGCAACACCGCCAGCGAGAGCCGCATTGGCCATGTCAACCATTGATGTTTTGCCCTTATGAAAATATGAACTCAGGAAATAGGTGCTGAGGGTGGCCCCGCACAGCGCGAGTACGGTATTGACCACGGTCTGCGGCATTTCTTCAAAAGGAACGATAGCCGTAGCGAAACTGGGCCAGAAAAGCCACAACACCATCGAACCGAGCATCGCAAAACGATCGGAAGTGGCATCCGATTCAATCGGTTGACTGCGTTGCAACTCAGTGGTCAAAGCGATGGATAGGCCCAGGCCAAAATAAGCGCCAAAAGCATGGATGATGACCGACCCTGCAGTATCCTGGAATCCTTTCGTGAAACCTAACGCACCATCCAGCACCAGATACTCATTCAGCAAATATGCCGGAATCAGAAAGAGTGCCAGCAGCGCATATTGGAAAACCCGCAGGCGTCCAAGTACGGCGCCCATGGCAATCAATGCCGAAGCCACTGCAAATTCGGCGAACATCAAGGCCTCGACCGTATTGGGAGAAATTGCGTGGCCCATTATTCCGTTCGCACGCAACAATATGTAGAGAGGGAGACCTACCGCGACCACCAGATAAGTGCCGGTCGTGGCGCCGAATCCGTACCTGCGGACAAATACCATGAGGAAACCGAAGCCCACCAGCAACATCGCCAGGATATGGATGACGTAGTTGTACTGAGCCACTTGTCGTGCTTCGCTGAGCTCGGAAACAGCCCCACCTTCACTCGCCCATGCACTGAAACACAGCAGAAACAGATTCGCTACACCAGCTAGCGTCAAGCAGAGGCCTTTTTTCATTTGCTTCTCCCCCATTTTCGGTAATTGTTCGACCCACCCCAGCGCAGAGTGTGAACCTCGGTGGCCATAAATACAATAGGGTTATGCTGTAACTTGCCCTTGCTCAGAACGTAGCCTATTGCTGCACAATGATGGGGAGCAGAAATGTCGGGAAGGAGCATTTATTTATCCGCGGCAAAATTCAGGCAGCCTGCTAGATAAAAAAATGACCATCGACAATCGATGGCCATTTTTTTGGAAATGGGCGTTTCAGGAATAATTAACTTCGGAACCTTTGAGTCCTACGTTGCCGCGCCCGCCTTGCGGCGGCGTAACCAGAAGAAAACCCCGACACCAGCCGCACCCAGCAATAGTGCAATCTCCATTACCCCAGGACCGGAACCATGACTGCCGTGCCCGCCCCCTTCTCCTACTGTTAATGGGATGCGGGCCACTACCTTCATCGCACCAGCCTCCTCTGTCTCCAGCAGCACGGTATATTTGCCCAAGTCTGCCATGTTTACCTCGCCAAGTGAAATACTCCCGGATGGATATACCTTGGGTGGCAGGGACAGTATTTCATGCCCATCCGGACCATGCCCTTCCATCACCACGCGCACAGCGAGCGGTATCTTGCGAGACTCAGGGTCGTTCAGATCCACAGACATAAGTATTATTCCAGCGGCCGGTATCTGCTGGCAGAATGCGTGCATCGGCGGGATATCCCCTTTTGGTTTCTCGTAGGCACTGAAATTCACAGAGAAGACTCCTCCCTTGATGACACAGTCACCCGCATGATGACCTTCATGGGCGAGCATTAGCTGCGCATGGGCTGGCAGCGTTGCCAGCATTATCAGCACGGCCCAACTCAACCGCCCGGCCCATCCAGATACTTTATTCATAACCTCTCCATATTTTGATACCGAATTAATCGTATGCCTGGCCACCTTGCCTGGACAAATCACATGCCGGATATCCCATGGGACCGCGCATTGATTCGCACAGAGTCTCCATTGACAGGAGTGCCTCGAGAAGGGGGAACGTAACTCATACGCCCGACCAGACAAAGCCTTTATATCAACCAAAGGGAGCGAGGGCGCGTGCCAATTCATGCAACATCCAAGTAGTCAGATTGTATAACAAATTAAGCGAGAATAGGAAGCGGCGCGTTCAAGAATATCACCCACTTGATGGGATCGGTGGGACATTTTAGAAATAAAACAAACTACCTTTTCCAATCCGGCGGAGACATAACCTGCTGCGAATCCAGACGACTCTAATCTTCTGCGAACAGACACATGTGTCGTTTAAAGAGACTTCCACTTGCTGTACAATGTCTTTTCTGATATTAAAGCGTCTCCACGCACTAGCAGAAATTAAAAAGGATCCCAAGATGCCGCAAGAACTACTACGTAAACAGGCTGCCCCTTACAAACCAAAAAAGGGGGAGAGCTACATGAGTTCTAAGCAGCTTATGCATTTTCGCAAGATACTGGAAAGCATGAAAATTGAGCTGGGACAGGATATAGACCGCACCGTCCACACCATGCAGGATGAGGCTACGATTTTCGCTGACCCCAATGACCGTGCCAGCCAGGAGTCCGATATGGCGCTGGAGCTGCGTAATCGCGATCGCGAACGTAAGCTCATCAAAAAAATTGATGAGACCATCGCCAAAATAGAAAGCGGGGATTACGGGTACTGCGATAGCTGCGGTATTGAAATCGGATTGAAGCGCCTGGAAGCTCGTCCCACCGCCACCCTTTGCATAGACTGCAAGACCCTCGACGAAATAAGAGAGAAGCAAATAGCCAAATAAAGCTGGCTGCTCATTTCCCATAGATGAGCCACGCCTGCCTTACAAAACAAAAAGCCCCGCATCTCACGACACGGGGCTTTTTTACAAAAACATGCTCAAATGGCAGCTACTCGCTACGAAGCAGCATCATTGCCGGTAACTTCAATAGAGACTGCTTTCATACTGAGGCGTAACCGCCCCTTTTCATCAGCTTCCAGCACTTTAACGCGTACCGCCTGACCTTCCTTGAGGTGATCGGCGACATTATTGACGCGCTCATTGGCAATCTGAGAAATATGTAGCAAACCGTCCTTACCCGGCAGGACACTGACAATCGCGCCAAAATCCAGAAGTTTGAGTACAGTGCCGTCGTATATTCTGCCCACCTCTACTTCGGCAGTAATATCTTCGATACGCTTCCTTGCCAGTTCGCCTCCCTCGGCGCTAATACAGGCTATCATGACAGTGCCGTCGTCGGTAATGTCTATGGTAGTGCCAGTTTCCTCGGTCAGTGCACGAATCACTGCACCGCCCTTGCCAATAACATCGCGTATCTTCTCGGGGTTGATTTTGATTTTGATGATGCGCGGCGCATGTTCGGAAATTTCCTCACGGGTTGAAGGCAATGCTTGTTTCATGATCCCCAGAATATGCATACGCCCTTCTTTGGCCTGCACCAGCGCGGCATGCATGATTTCCTTGGTGATGCCCTGAATCTTTATATCCATTTGCAATGCGGTGATACCACGTTCGGTGCCAGCAACCTTGAAATCCATGTCACCCAAATGATCCTCGTCGCCCAGAATATCCGTCAGCACTGCAAAGCGATTACCTTCTTTGATCAATCCCATGGCAATGCCTGCCACGTGCGCCTTCAACGGCACGCCCGCATCCATTAATGCCAGGCACCCGCCGCAAACCGATGCCATGGAACTGGAACCATTAGACTCAGTGATCTCAGACACAACCCGCAATGAATAACCGAACTCTTCAGCAGAGGGCAACACTGCAATTAATGCACGCTTGGCAAGACGCCCATGACCGATTTCACGGCGCTTGGGTGTCCCTACCCGGCCGGTTTCACCGGTAGCGTAAGGTGGCATGTTGTAGTGCAGCATGAAACGATCTGTGTAATCTCCTTGCAGCGCATCAATTCTTTGTTCGTCACGTCCCGTGCCCAAGGTGGCGATCACCAACGCCTGGGTTTCGCCACGGGTGAATAGAGCAGAGCCATGAGTGCGCGGCAATACACCGTTGCGGATGGTAATGGGACGCACGGTGCGGGTATCGCGCCCATCAATGCGCGGCTCGCCATCGAGAATCCGTGAGCGAACGATTTTCGATTCGAGCGCGAAACAAACTTCCTTGACGGCTTGGCCATCTGGACCATTTTCCGCACCGACACCCACTTCGGCAAAAACCCGTTGCCAGATTTTATCTATTGTCTCGGATCGCGCTTGTTTTTGTTTCAACTGGAATGCGGCGCTCAGATCCGCTTCTGCCAGCTTGGCGATTCTTTCAGCCAGAGCCGTATCTCTTTTCACCGGCGCCCAATCCCACGCGGTTACACCTGCATCATCGGCCAGTTCGTTGATCGCGTTGACTACTGCCTGCAGTTGCTGGTGGCCATACATGACAGCGCCCAGCATCACGTCTTCCGGCAATTCTGTTGCTTCAGATTCAACCATCAGTACGGCTTGTTGCGTACCCGCCACTACCAGATTCAGCTGGGTCTGTTTCAGTTGGGTAGCGGTCGGATTCAGTACGTAGTCGCCGTCAATATAGCCAACACGGGCAGCACCAATGGGGCCGCCGAAGGGGATGCCAGAAAGCACCAGTGCAGCGGAAGCACCAATCATTGCTGGAATATCCGCATCCACTTCATTATCGGATGATAAAACCGTAGCAACAATTTGTACTTCGTTATAAAAACTGTCGGGGAACAGCGGGCGAATAGGGCGGTCGATCAGGCGGGAGGTAAGTATTTCTTTCTCGGAGGGGCGACCTTCGCGCTTAAAAAAACTGCCGGGTATTTTGCCGGCAGCGTAGGTTCTTTCCTGGTAGTCCACGGTCAGAGGAAAAAAATCCTGCCCCTGTTTGACATTTTTTGCACCCACCACCGTAACCAGCACCACGGTGTCGTCCATTGTAACCATCACCGCACCATGTGCCTGTCTTGCAATTTCACCGGTTTCCAGTGTTAGCTGATGACGTCCGTAGGCGATACTTTTCTTGATCGGTTTCAATTAGCTATCCTTTTTTCTATGAAAGCACTTCGGTTCCATGCCCGGTTGTCCCATGCAATATAGGACCCGCACCATTGCTTGTCGTTTCCTCAAGCAGAGGAGATGCCAGTTTATTTCCGAAGACCCAAACGCTCGATCAACGTACGGTAACTATCTGCGCTTCTGCGCTTCAGATAGTCGAGCAATTTGCGTCGGCGATTTACCATGCGCAGCAAGCCGCGACGAGAGTGGTGATCCTTGACATGAGCCTTGAAATGTCCGGTCAATTCATTGATGCGGGTGGTTAACAGCGCCACCTGCACTTCAGGAGAACCCGTATCTCCAGCAGCTCTTTGATAATTGCGCACTACCTGCGCTTTCTGATCGGTTGTGACTGGCATGTGTATTCTCCAATAAATGCCTGATGCGAAAGGCCGACATTCTACCCTTTAATGGGGTGAATTCTCAAGTAACCCGCCGAATTTATTTTGCAGCTCGGGGCATTTCCGAAACAAGTAGCGCATCAACTTGACCTGAAATAACAAAGATCCCACAAAAGCAGGGTCTCTTCATTTGCAACCGAGGTTGGCGATATTAGCCCACGTAACCGACTCGGACCGAAGATATTTTTCAGCTGTTCATCAAATCTCGATACTGATGTCCTATGCTGCCGCGCAAGATCAAGTCTGCCCGCTTTTTAAAACAATTTATAGAAAACCCGAACTTAATCCGCTAGCAAGGGGTTGACCAAAGATCGACTAACCGTTACTGTACTTCGTTCCGCGTATCATTTATTGGCAGTCAACATTGGGATTACCTGAAGGTTATGGATACGGAATTAACAGGCGCTGAGATCACGATACGCTGCTTGCAGGAAGAAGGGGTAGATTACATCTTTGGCTACCCCGGTGGTGCCGTGCTCTACATTTATGACGAATTGTTCAAGCAGGACAAGGTCAAGCACGTCCTGGTGCGACACGAGCAAGCGGCAGTGCATGCAGCGGATGGCTATGCTCGTTCCAGCACCAAGGTGGGGGTTGCCCTGGTGACATCTGGCCCCGGTGTGACCAATGCCGTCACCGGAATTGCCACTGCCTATATGGACTCAATCCCGCTGGTCATCATCAGCGGGCAGGTGCCAACTCATGCCATCGGCCTGGATGCGTTTCAGGAAGTAGACACGGTCGGCATCACCCGCCCCTGCGTCAAGCACAACTTCCTGGTTAAAGATATCGCCGAACTGGCCACTACTATCAAGAAAGCGTTCTACATCGCCTCGACTGGGCGTCCCGGACCGGTGCTGGTGGACATCCCCAAGGATGTAAGCCAGCAAAAAACAGCGTTTGCCTACCCTGAGAGCGTTGCCATGCGTTCTTACCATCCGATCACCAAGGGGCATGCCGGGCAGATCAAGAAAGCGGCGCAACTGATACTGGATGCGAAACGCCCGATGATCTACGCTGGCGGCGGCGTGATCCTGAGTAATGCAGCCATGCAATTGACCGAACTGGTACGAATGCTGGGTTTCCCTTGCACCAACACACTGATGGGGTTAGGCGGATTTCCGGCCACCGACAAGCATTCTGTCGGCATGCTGGGGATGCACGGTACTTACGAAGCCAATATGGCAATGCAGCATTGTGACGTGCTAATCGCTATCGGCGCTCGTTTCGACGATCGAGTGATCGGCAACCCCAAGCACTTTTCTAACGAAGAGCGCAAGATCATACATATCGATATTGATCCTTCTTCTATTTCCAAACGTGTCAAGGTGGATGTACCCATTGTCGGTAGCGTTTCCGAGGTACTGGTCGAACTCATCAAACTGCTCAAGACACGCAAGGAAAGACCTGACCAGATCGCGCTTAAAGCATGGTGGACACAAGTTGATCTGTGGCGTGCGCGCGATTGTCTCAAATACGACCGGGCAAGCGCCATCATCAAGCCGCAAATGGTAGTCGAGAAGCTCTACCAGGCAACCAAGGGCAACGCCTTCATCACCTCAGACGTAGGCCAGCACCAGATGTGGGCAGCACAGTTCTACAAGTTCGACAAACCGCGCCGCTGGATCAATTCCGGTGGTCTGGGAACCATGGGCTTCGGTCTGCCAGCGGCAATGGGTGTGCAGTTTGCCAACCCGCGCGGGTCGGTAGCCTGCATCACCGGCGAAGCCAGTATCCAGATGTGTATCCAGGAATTGTCTACCTGCAAGCAATATGGTCTGCCGCTCAAGATCGTCAATCTTAACAACCGTTATATGGGAATGGTGCGACAGTGGCAGGAATTTTTCCATGGCAATCGCTACGCCGAATCCTATATGAATGCACTACCTGACTTCGTCAAACTGGCCGAGAGTTATGGTCATGTCGGCATGAAAATTGAACAACCGGGTGACATCGAAGGCGCGTTGAAAGAAGCTTTCAAACTCAAAGATCGCCTGGTATTCATGGACTTTATTACCGACCAGACCGAAAACGTATTCCCGATGATACCTGGCGGTAAAGGTCTCTCCGAAATGATTCTGGTATAAGGAAAATGCGACATATCATTTCCCTGTTGATGGAAAACGAAGCTGGCGCTTTGTCCCGTGTGGCCGGGTTGTTCTCGGCGCGCGGCTATAATATCGAATCGCTCACAGTGGCGCCCACTGAAGACCCCACTCTGTCACGCATGACCTTGGTCACCGTCGATTCGGACGATGTGGTCGAGCAGATCACCAAGCAGCTGAACAAATTGATCGAAGTGGTCAAAGTGGTGGATTTGAGCGATGGCGTTCACATCGAACGCGAATTGATGCTGGTAAAAGTACGTGCCGTCGACAAGGGTCGGGAAGAAATAAAACGCATGGTCGATATTTTCCGCGGGCGCATCATCGATGTCACCGACACGTCTTATACCATCGAGCTGACCGGTACCGGTTCCAAACTTGATGCGTTTCTCGATACTATAGAACGCAGTACGATTCTGGAGACAGTGCGTACTGGTGCTTCCGGCATTGGTCGTGGCGAGCGAATATTGAAAGCGTAGCGGCCCCCGACATGCGTGGGGGTAACATATGCCTCATTTGTCCGACTAGCCCCTATTCCCAACCAAAACAGAAAGGAAAACCATGAAAGTTTATTACGATAAAGACGCTGATTTGTCTCTCATCAAGGGTAAGAAAGTTGCCATCGTGGGTTACGGTTCGCAGGGTCACGCTCATGCCAATAATCTGAACGATTCTGGCGTAAAGATTATCGTCGGTCTACGCAAGGATGGTGCCTCCTGGAGCAAGGCAAAGAAAGCCGGCCTTGTCGTCAAGGAGATTGCAGAGGCGGTTAAGGGTGCAGACGTCGTGATGCTGCTGTTACCTGATGAGCAGATTGCCGCTGTTTACAAATCGGAGATTGAACCCAACCTCAAGAAGGGCAACACCCTGGCATTTGCTCATGGCTTCAATATCCATTATGGTCAGGTAACGCCGCGTGCTGATCTTGATGTCATCATGATTGCACCCAAAGGTCCTGGTCATTTGGTGCGCTCAACCTATACGCAAGGTGGCGGGGTGCCATCGCTCATCGCCGTACACCAGGACAAGTCTGGCAAGGCACGTGACCTGGCTTTGTCCTATGCCGCAGCTAACGGTGGCACTCGTGGTGGCGTGATCGAAACCAACTTCCGCGAGGAAACCGAAACCGATTTGTTCGGCGAACAGGTGGTGCTGTGCGGGGGCCTTACCGCTCTAATTCAGGCCGGTTTTGAAACTTTGGTGGAAGCGGGTTACGCACCGGAGATGGCCTATTTTGAATGCCTGCACGAAGTAAAGCTGATCGTGGATTTGATTTATGAAGGCGGCATTGCCAACATGCGCTACTCTGTTTCCAACAATGCCGAATATGGGGATGTTTCGCGTGGCCCGCGCATTGTCACCGATGCCACTCGCGCCGAAATGCGCAAGATTCTGCGTGAGATTCAGACCGGCGAATATGCGCGTGAGTTCATCCTGGAAAACCAGGCAGGCGCGCCCATGCTCAAAGCCAGCCGCCGCCTTGCCTCCGAGCATCAGATTGAGGTGGTCGGTGCAAAACTGCGCGATATGATGCCGTGGATCAAGAAAAACAAGCTGGTCGACCAAACAAAAAACTAGAGGAAAGTGAAAGTGATATGTGAAACGTGGCTTGCAGAATCCGGAACTCTCAATGATAAGAGGGTCTGCCGTCCATTGCTCACCATTCACCATTCACCTACCTCATGAACTACCCCCATCCCCTCATTGCACGCGAAGGCTGGCCTTTTATTGTGGCAGCAACCATTATCACGGTGCTGGTCAACATTTTTGCCGGCTGGTTGTGGGCGCTGCCACTGTGGCTGATCTCGCTTTTTGTTCTGCAATTTTTCCGTGACCCGCCACGTGCGATTCCGCAACAAGCCAATGCCGTGCTCGCACCTGCCGACGGCAGAATTGTCGCAGTGGAAAATGTGCAGGATCCTTACCTCAAGCGTGAAGCCATCAAGGTGAGCGTATTCATGAACGTGTTCAATGTCCACTCCAATCGCAGTCCAGTGGACGGTGAAGTGCACGGGCAGTGGTATTTCCCCGGCAAGTTCATCAACGCCGACCTGCCCAAAGCTTCGCTGGAGAATGAACGCAACGCCTTGTGGCTAAGAACCGCCGGTGGTGTTGACGTAACCTGTGTGCAAGTCGCCGGATTGATTGCCAAGCGCATACTATGCTACGTGAAACCGGGTGACCATCTTACGCGCGGCCAGCGTTTCGGTTTCATCCGCTTCGGTTCGCGGGTGGATACGTATCTTCCCCTCGATACCAAGATCAAGGTTAGTATTGGTGACAAGGTTTATGCGACACTGACCGTACTCGCGGAATTTCCCCAGTAACTCAAGCCACCCCCGTACTGCCTACTGTTTACCATCCAGCCATAACCGTTTACCATGCCCCGGTCTTCTTGTGTATTGTGTAAATAAGGCGTAATCCTCAGATGCCACGCTTCATGCTTAAATCCAAACTACGGCGCCGGGGCATTTATCTGCTACCCAACCTGTTCACCACTGCCGCGCTATTCGCCGGATTTTATGCCATCGTGCAAGCAATGAATGGGCATTTTGAACATTCGGCCATATCGATTTTTATTGCCATGGTGCTGGATGGACTGGATGGCCGGGTAGCACGCCTTACACATACCGAGAGCGAATTCGGTGCAGAATACGATAGCCTGTCCGACATGATTTCATTCGGAGCCGCTCCCGCGTTGGTAATATATGAGTGGGCCTTGAAAGACATGGGCAAATTAGGCTGGATTGCGGCCTTTATTTATTGTGCTTGTGCCGCATTACGTCTGGCGCGCTTCAATACCAACCTGGGAGTAGTGGACAAGCGATTCTTCCAAGGCTTGCCCAGCCCGGCTGCCGCCGCATTGATTGCTGGGCTGATATGGGTAATGCTGGATTTCCAAATCAAGGGAGCCGATATCAGATGGTTGGCATGGGGCGTAACGTTATTTGCCGGTCTTACCATGGTAAGCAATCTTCCTTACTACAGCGGCAAGGAGATCAATCTACGCAAGAGCGTGCCGTTCATCACCATACTGCTGCTGGCATTATTCTTTTTCGTGGTGATTCCAAGCCACCCGCCAGTCGTGCTGTTTTGCCTATTTGTGCTATATGTCCTGTCGGGCTATGTTTTGTGGTTGTGGCGGCTGGCAAAAAAGAAGAGAACTAGCAGGGTGCCGAATGCCTGATAAACTTTCCCCGTTGCGCAAACAGAAAAAACTGTTTATATTTGATCGCGTGAAATACATTAACTGCACTCCCTCGCTCTACGCCCCGCGCAACCTGCCATTTCTGGCAGAGCTGCTGCGCCCTGCGCGCTAATTAACATACTTTATCTCCCAAATTTGTCCGGTGGGATCTGTTCCCCGGATTCCGTATTACAATCAGAATATCTTCCCTGAAACGGAGAACGTCGTGAAAGACCATTTGATTATTTTTGATACCACTTTACGCGATGGTGAGCAGAGTCCTGGTGCATCCATGACCAAGGAGGAAAAGGTGCGTATTGCGCGGCAACTGGAGCGTATGCGCGTAGATGTGATCGAAGCCGGTTTCCCGGCAGCTTCCAACGGCGATTTCGAGGCGGTCAAGGCGGTCGCCGACTGCATCAAGGACAGCACCGTGTGCGGTCTGGCCCGGGCCACTGAAGCCGACATCAAGCGTGCCGGCGAAGCCTTGAAAGGCGCCAGCTCGGGACGCATCCATACCTTTATCGCCACTTCGCCGATACACATGGAGAAGAAGCTGCGCATGTCTCCAGAACAAGTGGTGGAGCAAGCGGTAAAGGCGGTGAAGTGGGCGCGCCAGTACACCGACAATGTGGAATTCTCTCCTGAGGATGCGGGCCGTTCAGATGTCACTTTCCTCTGCCGGGTGCTGGAAGCGGTCATCGAAGCAGGAGCGACAACTCTCAATATTCCTGACACCGTCGGCTATACCATGCCGGAACAGTTCGGCAGCCTAGTCCGTACCTTGCGCGAGCGTATACCCAATTCTGGCAAGGTGGTGTTCTCGGTACATTGCCACAATGACTTGGGGCTAGCAGTGGCCAATTCATTATCAGCGGTAATGAATGGTGCGCGCCAGGTGGAGTGCACCATCAACGGTCTGGGTGAGCGCGCGGGCAATGCTGCGCTGGAAGAAATTGTAATGGCGGTGCGCACCCGTCAGGATTTTTTCCCTTGCGACACGCGCATAGACGCCACCCATATCGTTCCGGCCAGCAAGCTGGTGTCAGGCATTACCGGCTTTCCGGTGCAACCCAACAAGGCCATTGTTGGCGCGAACGCGTTCGCGCATGAATCTGGCATACATCAGGATGGCGTGCTCAAGCACCGTGAAACCTATGAGATCATGCGTGCCGAAGATGTTGGCTGGGGTGCAAACAAATTATTGCTGGGCAAGCACTCCGGACGCAATGCCTTTCGCAGCCGCTTGGCAGAGCTTGGTATAGCGCTGGAATCGGAAGAGGTGCTCAACACCACGTTCATGCGTTTCAAGGAGTTGGCTGATAAGAAACATGATATTTTTGACGAGGACTTATACGCGCTGGTATCAGATGAAGCCATGACCTTGCAGGAACAATACAAGCTATTGTCTCTAACCGCGCATAGCGAAACTGGCGAGACGCCTCATGCCAAGATAGTGATCGCCGAAGGAGGCAAGGAATTGCGGGCCGAGTCAGACGGCAGCGGGCCAGTGGATGCCACTTTCCGAGCCATTGAGAAAATTCTGGTCAGCGGCGCCGATTTGCAATTATATTCGGTTAACAACATCACCAGCGGCACCGACTCACAGGGCGAGGTCACGGTACGACTGCAAAAATCCGGGCGCATCGTTAATGGCCACGGAGCAGATACTGACATCGTCGTTGCCTCCGCCAAAGCCTACCTCAGTGCGCTCAACAAATTGCACAGCAAGCTGCAGCAGGCACACCCGCAAGTGTAGCGATGCTCCGCAATGTAACGCGCGGCGGCATAAAATATCATCATGATCCCATCGGAGTGATTCAATGAAAATGATACGGTACTCCGTCACTTTCTTGCTGTGCCTGTTGCCTTTTCTATCATCTGCCACACAAGCGCAGGGCTTCTCCTTCAAGGACACTGCGGGAAAGATACACTCCTTGTCTGATTATCGAGGCAAATGGGTGCTGGTGAATTTCTGGGCCACATGGTGCCCGCCCTGCCTGGAGGAAATTCCTGATCTGGTATCGCTTTATGAAAGCCGCAAGGATGTTGTGGTAATCGGTATTGTGATGGATTACAGGGACCCGAAAACAGTGTTGAAATTTGTTGATTCCCTGGCAATCTCCTACCCGATTGTGTTTGGTAATAAAAGCATCGTCGCACAAATTGGCCCAGTATCAATGCTGCCCACCACGTACTTGTTCAATCCTGCCGGCAGACCGGCGGCCTACAAAGTGGGGATAATTTCCCGAAAGAGCCTCGAAGATTTCATGCGGGAAAATTCGGCGAATCCCCTGAAAAACAGCCCTGGGGGACCCGTCCAGTTAAAGCACAAGTAAGTCTTGGGGGCCGCTGAATTTTTAACTTGGGAAAATACGTTGCCTCTTCCCTGATGCCGTTTTGTTAGGAGTTAGCCGCCCTGCCCAACAGTTGCCACCTCTGCGGTAGTGGGCGGATAAGCCCAGGTACCGTGCCACGCACTCATTACCAGGTCAGGATAGTCTGGCTGTCCTAGGCTGCCGTTGTAGCGCCCAAGTGCGCGGAAGTAATTCCCTTTTTCGATGTCGAGATAATGCCGTAAGATGGTGCAACCGTAGCGCAAGTTGGTACGCAAGTGAAACAGATTGTGATCGCTGACGCCAATCTCCCTTGCCCAGAACGGCATTACCTGCATGTAACCCCGCGCCCCGGCTGTGGATACAGCATATTTCTTGAAGCCGCTCTCAACCTGAATGACACTTAATACCAGCTGTGGGTCCAGTCCGGCACGAACGGCTTCGTAATGAACCGTGGTCAGAAAATCGTCGCGCTCCTTCTGCCCGGGTATGCGCTTTTCCAGTCGTTTGGTCATGCTGGCGAGCCATGCTTTGCCTTCGCTTTCGGATGAAAATGCCAGACGTGGAACCGCCCGGTCACTCACTGCACGTTGCATCACTGCTTTTACGCTGGCAGAAAGCGGCTCATAGATTTGGGCACCAGCCTGAGCAAAAGTGGGGAATAATAGTAAAGATATTCCGGCTAACTTCCACATATCCTTGATCTCACAAAATTGACCGCATTTTGCAAGGGAACGCTCTGAGAGCTGGCATCACGCCGCCCCTGGTATTCGATGTTGCCTTCTTTCAGGCCACGTTCACCGATGACGATGCGATGAGGAATGCCGATCAACTCCATGTCAGCAAACATTATGCCGGGACGTTCGTCACGGTCATCCAGCAGAACCTCGATGCCAGCGGCGGAAAGCTCTTCATACAATTTTTCCGTTTCAGCTTTTACCTGTGCACTTTTCTTCAGGCCGATGGGCGCAATGACCATCTGGAACGGCGCCATTGCGGCCGGGAAAATGATGCCATGCGTGTCGTGATTCTGCTCAATGGCAGCCGCAACGATGCGTGACACGCCGATACCATAACAACCCATTTCCATCACTTGTGTCTGGCCGGATTCGTCCAGGTAATGGGCTTTCATCGCTTCCGAATATTTGGTGCGTAGTTGGAAAATATGCCCAACCTCGATGCCGCGACAGATCTCCAGTTTCCCTTTGCCATCAGGAGAGGGATCATCGGTGATCACGTTACGAATATCGAAAACATGGCTGGGCTCTTTCATGTCACGACCAAAATTGACGCCGGTCAAATGATGGTCCGCTTCATTCGCGCCACAAACGAAATTGCTCATCATCGCGACGGCCTTGTCGGCAATAACAGGCAGTCCCAAACCGACTGGCCCTATATATCCTGGACGGCAGCGGGTTTTTGCGAGAATCTCTTCTTCGTTTGCCAACCGAAATCCAGCAAGGAAAGGAATCTTTCCGGTTTTTACCTCATTGAGATGATGATCGCCGCGTAACAGCAACAAGTACATTTCATCATTTGCCATCACTGCTAGGGTTTTTACGGTTTGTTCGATAGAAATATTCAAAAATGCCGCAACCTCTTCGCAGGTTTTTTTACCCGGTGTTGCGATTTTTTGCATTGCGCTACTGGCCGCTTCGCGTGGTTTCGTGGGCCGTAGCGCCTCGGCCAGCTCGAGATTGGCAGCGTAATCCGAATCCGGGCAGAAAGCGATGGCATCTTCACCCGAGTCCGCCAGCACATGAAACTCGTGCGAGCCACTACCGCCTATCGCTCCAGGATCCGCCGTTACCGCGCGAAATTTCAACCCCAAGCGCGTGAATATCCGGCCATAGGTATCATGCATCACCCGGTAAGTCTGCTCCAGACTGGCCACATCGGCGTGGAACGAATAAGCGTCCTTCATTACAAATTCACGCGCGCGCATCACGCCAAAGCGAGGCCGGATCTCGTCGCGGAACTTGGTCTGGATCTGATAAAGATTCAGTGGCAACTGACGATAGCTTTTGATCTCCCGCCGCGCGATGTCAGTTATGACTTCTTCATGTGTGGGGCCGAAACAGAAATCACGCTGGTGCCTGTCCTTTATTTTCAACATCTGCGGGCCGAATACGTCCCAGCGGCCGGACTCCTGCCACAATTCGGCAGGCTGCACCGCGGGCATAAGAAGCTCCACTGCGCCACTTTTGTTCATTTCCTCGCGCACAATATTCTCGACCTTGCGTAGCACTCTCAGCCCCAGCGGCATCCAGGTGTAGAGTCCGCTGCCAAGGCGCTTGATTAGCCCAGCCCGCAACATCAGCTTATGACTTATCAGCTCCGCTTCGGCCGGAGCTTCCTTGAGAGTGGAAATAAAAAATTGTGATGCGCGCATATCCGCTCCGATGTGGCAATTAAACGGAAGCGATTCTACCGCGAAAGACCGCAGTGCGTCTTGTTTGGCGCTGGATGCTGTCATCGTCGAATTTAGCAATGGCGACCATGATTGACAAGAGAGTCTCAGATGGCACCGCCATATTGGCCCCGTCTTCCAGAATGGAGTCGAGACTGATCGCATGAAAAACAGCAACGTGGGCAGATGGTTTATTAATCCGCTAGCAGCTTTCAATCTGGGATAAAATGTGGAAAAATCACAGTATTGTGACGAATCACCGGGTGAATCACATGATCGACCGTAATGGATATCGCTCCAATGTTGGCATTATTCTATTAAACTCGAAAAACGAGGTCTTTTGGGGCAAACGCATCAAGCAAGACTCTTGGCAATTCCCTCAGGGTGGCATCAAGCCGGGCGAGAGTCCGGAGCAGGCGATGTACCGGGAATTGACGGAAGAAGTGGGTTTGCATCCTCGCCATGTCAAGATCATTGGCCGTACACGCGACTGGCTGCGCTATGAAGTACCGGATCAGTGGGTAAGACGCGAATGGCGCGGAAACTACCGAGGACAAAAGCAGATCTGGTATCTATTGCGTCTGGTCGGGCGAGACTGCGATGTGTCGTTGCGCACTAGCGCCCGTCCCGAATTCGATGCCTGGCGCTGGAATCAGTATTGGGTGGAATTGGAATCGGTAGTCGAGTTCAAGCGCCACGTCTATCAGCAAGCTCTGACCGAATTAGCCCGCCTGCTCAACCACGATCTCCATGACAGCAACTGTTACAGTGGCTATAGTAATAATGAGGAGCAGCCTGCGGCCATGGCTGCACCTGCCAAACAGAGTGAATGAATCTGCGCGGAAGCCGGATTTATGCGGGTTAGCATGGTGCGAATATCATGGCCAGATTCTTGTAAAGGGTTTATATTTCGTCAGGCGTAATCGGCTGCGCCACTACAGCCGCATTTTAAGGAGAATACCGATGATATTGCGAACACTGATTGTATCGCTGCTATCTATTGGAGCTGTTGCCGCTTCAACCACTGCGTCGGCCAACGAACCCATCCAGCCGATTAAAGCAGCTGCGCCAAAGAATGCAGGTATGGTGGAATTGGGCAAGATGCTCTTTTTTGACCCGCGCCTGTCCAAATCCGGTTTTATTTCCTGCAACTCCTGCCACAACTTGAGCATGGGCGGCACTGATAACATCAAGACCTCTATTGGGCATAAATGGAACCAGGGACCCATCAACGCGCCAACGGTGCTGAATTCCAGCATGATGCTGGCCCAATTCTGGGATGGTCGCGCCAAGGATCTGAAGGAGCAGGCCGGCGGACCCATTGCCAACCCGGGTGAGATGGCTTTCACCCACGAACTGGCCGTGGACGTGCTGCGCTCAATCCCGCAGTATCGTGCCCGCTTCAAGCAGGTGTTCGGATCGGATCAAGTTAACATTGGTATGGTGACCGACGCCATCGCTGCTTTCGAAGAAACCCTGGTAACGCCTGATTCCCGCTTCGATAAGTGGCTTAAAGGCGACAAGAAGGCCCTCAGCCAGGCTGAACTGGATGGTTACAAGCTATTCAAGGACACCGGTTGCACCAGCTGTCATTATGGGACGGCCGTAGGTGGCACCTCGTTTCAGAAGATGGGTGTTCGCGAGCCCTACAAAACGGCCAGCAAGGAAGAGGGTCGGGTAGGCGTTACTGGCAAAGCGACGGATCGTTTTGTGTTCAAGGTGCCCACCCTGCGCAATGTAGAGCTGACATATCCCTACTTTCACGATGGCGCCGCCGAGACTCTGGAAGATGCGGTGGACACCATGGGCCGGATACAGTTGGGTCGCGACTTCAGCAAGGAAGAAAACGCCAAAATCGTGGCCTTTCTGAAGACGCTGACCGGCAAGCAGCCTGATTTCAAACTGCCCATCCTGCCGCCTTCCACTAATGAAACTCCAAAACCAAAGCCGTTTGACTGATTAGCGGAGAAACTGTCGTACTTGTTTGAGGCAGCGCCTTCTGGATTCAGGAAGAGATCCTCATCAATCGATGCCCAGGCTGCACACGCAGCCTGGGCATTTTTATTGGGCGGGCCATCCGGAAGGACCTGACTGCACCGGGTGCAGTGACAAACGCCCATCCCTTTCTCTTGCCCTCCTGTTCCATGAATTCACTCGCTCAAGCCGATCTTGAATAGAAAAATAACCAGTTTGAATTTATGGAGCTACTGCTGTTTTATCTTCCGTTCAGGAATATGGATTTACTCCTTAAAATCAAGTAGAGTTATTGCTTGAATAATTAAAACAGGGAGTCACCCATGAGCGCCAAAGGGCAATTGTTACAAGACCCGTTTCTGAACGCTCTGCGGAAGGAGCACATTCCGGTATCGATTTATCTGGTAAATGGTATTAAACTACAAGGTCATATTGACTCGTTTGATCAGTACGTGGTTCTACTGAAAAATACCGTCACCCAGATGGTATATAAGCACGCAATATCCACCGTGGTTCCCGCCAGAGCCGTTACCATTCCATTTGATGCCCCAGCCGCACCTGATGCTTGACCGCCCCACTGGTAGCACCGCCAACATTAATGCTGCCATACTGGTCAGTCTTGATTTTGGCGGCGGTTGCTACGCAGAGAATCTGGAAGAATTGCAGCAACTGGCCGCAAGTGATGGGCTTACAATCCCTGCAGTAATCAAAGGTAGGCGCTCCCGCCCAGACCCAGCTTATTACGCCGGCAGCGGCAAGGTGGACGAGATTGCCGCCGTAGTGGAACAAACTGGTGCCTCGCTGGTAATTTTTAATCATAATCTTGCTCCCGCCCAACAACGCAACCTGGAGCAACGCCTCCAGTGTCGCGTGCTGGATCGTACCAACCTGATTCTGGATATCTTCGCCCAGCGCGCGAAGAGCCACGAGGGCAAATTACAGGTGGAACTGGCTCAGCTTGAGCATCTTGCTACTCGCCTGGTGCGTGGCTGGACCCATCTGGAACGACAAAAAGGCGGGATTGGCTTGCGTGGTCCTGGCGAAACCCAGTTGGAAACCGACCGGCAACTGCTGCGGAAGCGGGTTAAATCACTCAGGGAGAAACTCGCCAAATTCCAGCGCCAGCGTGAGGTACAGAGCCGTTCCAGGCAACGCGCTGACGTGATGTCCGTTTCCATTGTTGGCTACACCAATGCGGGCAAATCCACCCTGTTCAATAGCCTTACTCGCGCCCACACCTATGCCGCCGATCAGTTGTTTGCCACTCTGGATGCCACCACGCGCAAGCTATTCATCCCCGACTACGGACCACTAGTGATTTCCGATACAGTCGGCTTCATTCGCGAATTGCCGCATACATTGGTTGCCGCATTCCGTGCTACGCTGGAAGAAACCGTGCAGGCTGACATGCTGCTCCATGTCGTGGATGCTGGCAGCCCCAATCGGGATGAGCAAATCAGGGAGGTCAACAAGGTATTGAAGGAAATCGGTGCCGATGGAATCCCACAGATTCTGGTACTGAACAAGATAGACTCGACCAATTTATCGGCGGGATCTGCGGGCTATGGGCGCGATGAGTATGGTAGAATAATGCAAATTCGTTTGAGTGCAAGAACTGGCGAGGGGCTTGAATTTATTAGGCTGGCGCTGGCCGAGGCAATTGAACAACGTATTTCGCAACGCTGCAAGATACAGCCCCAAGTTGGAAATGTAGTCAGCGAATGCGCTGCCGTTTCTTGCTAAGCCAGCAATCAGCTTGACCATTTGACGGCTGTATCTATATACAACGGAAAACTAGGAATCAACATGGGATTAAACGACCCGCAGTGGGGAAGAAAAAAAGGTAACTCAGGCCCGCCTGATCTCGATGAGCTGTGGCGCAACGTTAACAAGAAGCTCAACAACCTTTTTAAGCGCAAGGGTGGCGGTGGCGAAGGTTCGGGCGGGGGTGAGGGGCCAGTTGGCGGCAGTCCCAAGCGATATAGCGGCGGCGTTGGCCTGCTCGCTGGACTACTTCTGCTGATGTGGATATCCAGCGGATTTTATATTGTTAACGAAGGCCAGCGTGGCGTGGTGCTGCGTTTCGGTAAATATATCGAGACCACCCAGGCAGGACTCCGCTGGCACCTGCCATATCCGATCGAAGTGATGGAAGCCGTTAACGTAAGCCAGGTTCGCACGGTGGAAATCGGCTACCGCAATAACGTGAGGAGCAAGGTGCTGAAAGAATCGCTGATGTTGACCGATGACGAAAACATCATCGACATCCAATTCGCAGTGCAGTATATCCTTAAAAATCCTGAAGATTTTCTGTTTACCAACCGCGAGCCAGAAAGCGCCGTGATGCAGGCGGCGGAAACTGCGATTCGTGAAGTTATCGGCAAGAGCAAAATGGATTTCGTGCTTTATGAAGGACGCGAACAGGTGGCAGCGCAAACAACCATATTAATGCAGGGAATTCTTGATCGCTACAAGATAGGGGTCGCTATCAGCAAAGTGACCATGCAGAATGCGCAACCGCCGGAACAAGTGCAAGCGGCATTCGACGATGCCGTGAAAGCCGGCCAGGATAGAGAGCGACAGAAAAATGAAGGGCAGGCTTACGCCAACGACGTTATTCCCAAGGCCAAGGGTAATGCCGCGCGCCTGCTGGAAGAGTCCGAAGGGTACAAACAGCGTGTGATCGTCAGCTCTGAGGGTGATGCCAGCCGTTTCAAACAGATTCTCGTTGAATACAGCAAAGCGCCTGGCGTAACCCGTGACCGTCTGTATCTGGACATGATGCAGCAAGTACTCTCCAGCACCAGCAAGATACTGATCGATCAGAAAAGCGGCAACAACTTGCTCTATCTACCGCTGGATAAGCTGATACAAACAAGCGGACCTTCCCCAACGCCAGCTCCGGTGCCGGAAACACCTCCCCCAGCTGCCCAAGAGGCGGGACATGACAGCGCCGCTCGCACACGCGAAGCATTTCGTGGCCGTGAACGGGAGACAAGATAAATGAAAAAACATACTTCCACGCTATTGGGCGCCATTGCCGCCCTGTTCTTTCTTGCCAGTTCAGCACTGTTTATCGTCGACCAGCGTCAGCATGCGATCGTATTCCAACTGGGTGAAGTGGTCGACGTAAAAACTACGCCAGGACTATATTTCAAGATTCCTCTGGTGCAGAACGTACGCTACTTTGAGTCGCGTATCATGACTATGGATACGGTCGAACCGGAACGTTTCATTACTTCGGAAAAGAAGAACGTGCTGGTGGACTTGTTCGTCAAGTGGCGCATCGTCGATGTAAAGCAATATTACATCAGTGTTCGCGGTGACGAAATGCTGGCACAAACCCGTTTGGCTCAGACAGTGAATTCCAGCATGCGCGACGAATTTGGTAATCGCACGGTGCACGATGTGGTCTCCGGCGAACGCGACAAGATTATGGAAATCATGCGCCAGAAAGCTGATGCTGATGCCCGCAAGATTGGAGTGGAAGTGGTGGATGTGCGCCTGAAACGCGTGGATCTGCCGGTAGAGGTAAGCGAATCGGTCTACCGGCGGATGGAAGCAGAGAGAAAGCGTGTGGCCAATGAGCTACGCTCGACTGGTGCGGCGGAATCAGAAAAAATTCGTGCCGATGCTGACCGGCAACGTGAGGTGATCCTGGCGGAAGCTTACCGGAAAGCCCAGGAGGTCAAGGGCGAGGGTGATGCCAAGGCCTCATCAATCTACGCTGGCGCCTTTCAGCAGAACCCGGAATTCTATTCTTTCTACCGCAGCCTGGAAGCCTACAAGCAGACTTTCAAGAACAAAGGGGACATGATGGTGCTGGAACCTGGCTCTGAGTTCTTCAAATATTTGAAAAATCCGGGGCGGGGCGGAAAATAGGCTGCCTTTCATGAAGTTGAATTTACGTGTAACCATGTTGCGGACTGACTTGACCCACCGTATTACGCAATAATTTTATTTGTGGTCTTGAATTTATTGAGGTGTCTGTCGGAGCTATCGCAGCATGTGGGACACTTTGCTAATTGCGTTCGCGTTGATGCTGGTAATGGAAGGAATGCTGCCGTTTCTGCTGCCTGGCATGTGGCGTGAAGCTTTCAAAAAACTGACCGAGGCCGGCGACAACCAGATACGCTTCATCGGTCTGACTTCGATGTTGGCGGGGTTGCTGCTGCTGTATCTTGTAAACTAACTCCGTTATCCCATTTTCATGCAGCCGTATCTGAATCGCAAACATGCGTAATTGGCTCCTTCCCGAATACATTGAGGATATCCTGCCTGCCGAGGCGTTAGCCATTGAGGCAAAGCGTCGGCGCATCATGGACTGGCTGTTGGTACATGGCTATCAACTGGTGGGGCCACCACTGCTGGAGTACGTGGAGTCGCTGCTCTCAGGCAGCGGGGGTGACTCGAACTTACGCATATTCAAAGTGGTGGATCAGCTGAGCGGCAGGATGATGGGCTTGCGCGCAGATATGACGCCCCAGGCCGCACGTATCGATGCACACTTGCTGAACCGCAATGGCGTCACCCGTCTGTGCTACGCAGGCAGTGTGCTGCATACCGTGCCATCGGGACTGACCCGCACCCGTGAACCGCTCCAGATTGGTGCGGAACTATATGGCCATGCTGGACTGGAAAGCGATCTGGAAATTCAGCAGCTCATGCTGCAATCCCTGGCAATTGCCGGGATAGAAAGAATCCACCTTGATCTTGGCCATGTCACCGTATTCCGCGGCCTGGTTAAAGGTGCAGGAATTCCCGGCGGATTAGAAACGGAATTATTCGGCGCACTCCAGGCCAAGGACGTCTCCGTATTGAGGGATCTCTGTGCCGGGCTGGACAAAAATGCGCGGCAAGCGTTGATGCTGTTGCCGGAATTGTATGGCGACAGGCAAGTGCTGACGCGTGCACGCAAGTTTCTGCCAGATTACCCCGAGATTCAGACCGCGCTGGACGAACTGGAAACAGTCGCAGCAGAATTGGAGCCACTGGTGGATACTCTGGCATTCGATCTGGCTGACTTGCGCGGCTATCAATATCACAGCGGCATGGTGTTCGCTGCCTATGCCAAGGGCTGCCCTAACGCAGTCGCTTTGGGTGGACGCTATGATGAAATCGGCAAAGCATTTGGAAGGGCGCGCCCGGCCACTGGCTTCAGCATGGATTTACGCGAATTGTCGGGGCTGGTAAAACCTGATCCCTATCCGAAAGGGATCCTTGCGCCCTACAAGAAAAATGACAGGGCGCTTGAGAAAGAAATTGAGCAGCTTCGCAATGAAGGTCAGATCGTAGTTATGGAATTGCCGGGACATGAGCGTGATCAAGATCCACTTGACTGTGACCGGCAACTGGTGATGCATCAAGGGTGCTGGAAACTAGAGAAAATCTGAATTTAAACCTGAAAATAACACGCAGAAAATCATAGCAATGTCGCAATAATTCACTAACCTGATACTTCTCTTCATCCCGGTTTCGTAGAAAAATATCCTCAGAGATCAAGAGACATGACTAAAAACGTGGTCGTCATTGGCACCCAGTGGGGTGACGAAGGCAAAGGCAAAATAGTGGACTGGCTTACGGATCACGCTCAGGGTGTGGTGCGGTTCCAGGGTGGCCATAATGCAGGCCACACGCTGGTAATTGGTGGCAAGAAAACCGTGCTGCATCTGATCCCATCCGGAATTCTGCGCAGCAATGTTGCCTGCTACATCGGCAACGGTGTAGTGGTATCTCCACAGGCATTGCTGGAAGAAGTCAGCATGCTGGAGCAGGCAGGGGTTGATGTGCAAGGACGGCTGCGCATAAGTGAAGCCTGTCCGCTTATTTTGCCTTGCCACAGTGCGCTGGACAGTGCGCGGGAAACCGCCAAAGGCACGGACAAGATCGGCACCACGGGACGGGGCATCGGCCCCGCCTACGAGGATAAGGTGGCGCGGCGCGCTGTGCGCCTGCAGGACCTGTTTCACCGCGACCGCTTCGCTGCCAAACTGGGTGAAATGCTGGATTATCATAACTTTGTACTGAAAAATTATTTTCATGCGCCAATAGTGGATTTTCAGCAAACCATGGATGACACCCTGTCGCTGGCAGAGCGAATCAAGCCGATGGTCGCGGATGTGCCGCGACTACTGTTTGAAGCCAACAAGGCCGGCAGCAATCTGTTGTTCGAGGGGGCACAAGGAACGCTGCTTGACATAGATCACGGTACCTATCCGTTCGTTACATCGAGTAACTGCATCGCCGGTGCGGCGACGACTGGCAGTGGGGTCGGTCCGCAAATGCTGCATTATGTGCTGGGCATCACCAAGGCCTATACCACGCGGGTCGGCGCCGGACCTTTTCCTACCGAACTGGATGATGACGTGGGCAGGCATTTGGCCAAACGTGGCAATGAGTTCGGCGCAACCACAGGACGTCCACGCCGTTGTGGCTGGTTTGATGCTGCCGCGCTGAAGCGTTCGATCCAGATCAACGGTGTATCGGGGTTGTGTGTCACCAAACTCGATGTATTGGACGGGGTCGAGACCCTGAGCCTGGGGGTGGGTTACAAATTGAGTGGCAATGGCGAAGAGGGGAAATTCAGCAGCATTTTGCCGGTGGGAGCCGATGAATTAGCCCTTTGTGAGCCGGTTTACGAGGAAATGCCAGGATGGATGGGCAGTACCGTAGGGATCAAGAATTTCGCACAACTGCCCAAGGCAGCGCAGAATTACCTGAAGCGCATGGAAGAAGTCTGTGAAGTACCGGTGGACATGATTTCAACTGGGCCAGATCGGGAAGAAACCATCGTCCTGCGACACCCGTTCAAATAACTCCAGATCATCATTGAATTGCCGGTGACGACTCAAACAACCCTCTGATTCCTCCTTCCGTTGGTGCCCGTACTACACCTTTTTCCGTAATCAAAGCCGTCACCAGTCCGGCTGGCGTCACATCAAAAGCGGGATTGCAAACCGTCACACCGGTTGCCGCCCACTGATGATCACGATAACCGGTCACTTCTTCCGCCGCACGTTCTTCAATCGGAATCGAGTCGCCGGAAGCTGTAGCAAGATCGATCGTTGACAACGGGCAGGCCACATAAAACGGGATGCCATGGCGAGCGGCTAGCACCGCCAGCATATAGGTTCCAATCTTGTTGGCGACATCGCCGTTGGCCGCGACCCGATCCGCCCCCACCACGATCGCGTGAATTTCACCCCGGCTCATGAAGTGCCCTGCCATGTTGTCGGTAATCAGTGTTACCGGAATTTTTTCCTGCACCATTTCCCATGCGGTCAGCCGTGCACCCTGCAGAAAAGGTCTGGTTTCGCAGGCGATGATGGAAACTCTCTTGCCTTGATCGCGCGCCGAGCGAATCACGCCCAGTGCCGTGCCATGACCGGCAGTGGCAAGCGCTCCGGCATTGCAATAGGTCAGCACTGTTGAATTATCTGGAAGCAGCCCTGCGCCATGCTCGCCCAGCCGGTGGTTAATGCGAATGTCTTCCGCCGTTATTTCGTGCGCTGCCGCCAATAGCCCGGCAGCAATGATTGCATTGCTTTCCGTTTTCCTGTCCTGCCAGACCTCACGCATTTTTCTCAAAGCCCATAGCAGGTTGACTGCAGTAGGGCGGCTTTGCGCAAGCATGACAAAACCTTGTTCCAATCCGCGGGCAAAATTCTCCGGACTTTCTGGTTCCAGCCGCCGTGCCTCCAATGCGAAACCGTAAGCTGCAGCGCAGCCGATCGCGGGTGCCCCGCGCACCACCATGCTGCGTATGGCTTCGGCCACGCTTACCGCAGAATCAAACGCCAGATATTTGAAATGTGCGGGTAAGATGCGCTGGTCGATCATTTCCAGCTTGTTATCTCGCCAGCGCAGGGTTTCGATCTTTTCCGGATCGGATCTCATAGCCTGCTCACGCTAAATTACCCGCTCGTTGCCACCATCCACCGGCACCTGTGCGGCGGTAGTCTTGGCGAACAGCGGCCCACACATCTCCGCTGCCAGTTCCGCCACGTCGCGGCTGGTTACCTCGGCCTTGAGAATATTGTTCTTTTTATATTGTTCCACCGAAAGGCCGTACTGCGCCGCGCGGGACTCGAGCACGTCCTCGGTCCAAATGCTGGTATCAAACACGGCGTTGGGATGCAAAATGTTGATGCGGATATTGTCTGCACCCCATTCCAGCGCTGCCACCCGCGCCAGTTGATTGAGCGCTGCTTTCGATGCGGAATACGCTGCTGCGCCGGGACCGGGGGCGGGTACATTCTTCGAACCGATAACGACTACGCTCCCGCCTTTGGGAGCGAGTTTCAGAAGCGGATGACATTCACGCAACAGCACAAGATTGGCGTCCAGATTGATGTTCATCACCTTGCGCCATTCATCCGTGGCGAGGGATTTAATAGGCTGGCTGGCGGGGAAAATCCCGGCATTCAGTATCAGCATGTCGAGTCCGCCATAAGTTTTCACGCAGACTTCCAGCGCGTTGATGATAGCGTTCTCATCGCTGACGTCACCGCACAGACCAAGGTAGTCGCCGCGCTTGAACAGGCTTGCAATGGCCGGATCGAGGTCAAGACCGATAACCGCCGCACCCCGCGCCAACAGTGCTTCGACGCAAGCCTTGCCGATGCCGGATGCCGCGCCGGTAACGAGCGCGATTTGACCGGAGAAAAGCGGTGGTTTACCACTTTTCTTGAGCTTGGCCTGCTCCAGATCCCAGTATTCCACCGCAAACAGATCGTTCGTGGAAAGCGCTCGGAAACCGCCCAGCGCGGTGGCGCGCTGAATGATCTCCATGGTGTGCTGATAGATCTCTGCAACGATGGCTGCGTCTTTCGCATTTCTCCCCACCGTGCAGAGACCCAGTTCTGGGTCAAGAATGATGCGCGGCGCCGCATCCAGCATGGTTTTCTTTTCCTTGACTTGTGAAGCATGCTGCTCGAAGTATTGCCGGTAGGCCTGCGCATAAGCCCGCACATCCCGTCCCAGCATGGGGATCCGCTTGGTGCGGATGATGTGATCGGGTGTCGCCGGGCCCTGCTGCGAAATCACCGCAACATCATCACGTCGGGAAAAAGTAAGGCTGGCATCATCCAGGTAGGCAGCCAGAATCACCGGGAAACCCGCTACGGTGGAAACTTCCTTGCGTAGCGCGGCCAGTTCCAACCGCAGCGGTTTACTGGAAACTTCTTCTGGTAAATAGGGAACCTGCCATGCATTTTTTTGCTTGAGGAAATCTTCAGCTTGGCTGACCAGCATGATCATGCACTCGTAGGCTTCTTTGGCGGTTGCGCCGAAGGAAAAAATACCATGATTCAGCAGTACCATGCCGATGGTATTGTCACCGGCCTGCTTGGCAAACTCCCCGACACAGACTCGTGCCAGGTCAAAACCTGGCATCACGTAGGGAATCACCACCACGGTATCACCATAAATTTCACGGATGCATGCTTCGCCGTGCGGCGTGTTGGTTATGGTCACCACTGCATCCGCATGGGTGTGATCCACATATTTGTATGGCAGACAGGCATGCAGAATGGTTTCAATGGAGGGCACGGGTGCAGATGATTTCGTCATATGTGTCATCAGCTCGTTCACCATTTGCGGGTCGGACAGCGCTTCCAGCCCGGCAAGCCGCAGCAAATGATGCATGCGTACCGGCGAAAAACCTGCTTCTTCGATGGTTTCCAGATCCCAGCCGCTACCCTTGACGTAGAGAATGTCTTCTTCCTCGCCGAACAGATTCCGTTCGCGAATCTTGACCGAGGTGTTGCCGCCGCCGTGCAGCACCAGCGATTTGTCGCGCCCCAGAAGATGGGACGTGTAAACCCGCAGCGCCAGATCGGTTTGATAATGCGCCGCCTCCACATCATTCCAGAGATTTTTCATGACTATTTTCCGAGCTTGGTCAGTTATTATATCCGCCCTGTCATCATTCCCGGAAAAACGTGTGAAATCATTTACTGTGCGCCTCGCAGACTGGCAAACCGATGCTCCGGCATTGCGCATCATCCGTGAAACGGTATTCGTTCGCGAGCAGCATGTTCCTGTCGAACTGGAATGGGACGAATTTGACGTGAGTTGTCTGCACCTACTGGCGCTGGATTCGGCGGGTAATCCCATCGGCACGGCGCGGTTGCTGCCTGACGGCCATATCGGGCGCATGGCGGTACTCAGGGAATGGCGCGGTCACAACGTGGGCAGTGCGCTGTTGCAACGGTTATTGGAAGAAGCAAAGAAACGGCGTCTGCAACAAGTGGTTGTCAACGCGCAGATCTATGCCGCCGGGTTTTACACGAAATTTGATTTCCAGACGGCGGGAGAGGAGTTTATCGACGCGGGTATCCCCCACGTGAGAATGGTGCGTCAGTTATCCTGACGAACCGGCTGAGCAGATAAGTTCAGAGTGCGGTGGCCAGCCGAAAGAAATGAAAAACGCCAGCCTATCAAGCCGGCTGGCGTTCGCTGTCGCAGATTGCCGGATTAGAACGGCAGCATGAAGTCCATCGAAAACAGGACCTGATCTTTATGGCCACCAAAGGGTCTATAAGCTGCGGTAGTAAGGCTGTCTGCCCGGTCGTAGCGGATGTTCGGACGGATGTTGAACTGTTGCAGCGCTTTCGTCTCAATCTTCAGCCTTTTCGCCGGCTTCCAGTTCGCGCCGATGGTGACCGCATAATAATCGGAAGCCTGAGATCCAGATAGGTTGCCCCCCCCATGCACCGCATAGCTATGAAGGGCGCCGTCGGGACCCACATTATTGCCGGCGGCAACCCGGCCTGGCTGCCAGACACGGAAGCCATCGCGATCACGGAACCACTCGCCGCGCACGCCAACCGAGAAGTCCGACGTAACGTCATAGTACGCATGGGTGTTGATGCCATACCATTGAGCTTGCCCTTGCCCATAACTTAATTGTACATTGTCGGCATAACCATGATCGTGCTGCAAAATGAAATGCGTCTTGGGTGTGATCATGTGCTTCAGCACGACGCTGTACATACCCCAGAAAGCATTGCTACGTGACGAAACTTGGCTGCCGGTACCGGAGATATTGGCCGAACTTCTCTTGTCATCTGTGGTGTAGGTGAGGCCGCCGATGCCGCCCCAGTTATCCATCTGCCTGTTAAAGTTGCCATCCCAGCCACCGGTGCCGCTGCCGGTGATAGCGCCACTCATGAACACCACATTCTTGTCGACATTGTAGTTGGTCAATACCCCGGTATGGGTAAAGGGTTCTCCGTACTGCATGGTGTAGGCATGGCTGTAGAAGAAGTTGTTGGGTGCCGGTACCGATTCATAACCGATCGGCGTATAAAAATGGCCAGCCTTGACGTTAAGGCCGTTACCAATCGGCGCATAGGCTTCGACAAAAGCCTGCGGCAGCGCGATGCCGTAGTTACGGCTAGAGTTGCAGCACAAGTCAAGATCCCAGGCGCCCCTGTTTGGCATCAGAATATTATTGTTATTTACGTCGGCGGCAGGATTACCGTAAGCCTGAGTGAAAATAGCATCGGTACCGAACAGGAAGTCCGCGCGGAATCCCAGATCCCACGATTTGCCTTCCGTCACCACCGCGCGCTGCAGGAAGAAATTGAGCTGGTTCATCTGCGCTTGATTGGCGCGATCACCAAAAGTGACCGGACCATTATAGCCAAGGGTCGAGTGGCTCGGATTGAAAGTCGCGCCGCCATTTATCCAGCCCCCAATCTCTATGCCCTTGTCCTTGAAGAGTTTCGGCATGATGAGGTTATTCAGACTGCCGTTCGCCTGTGCGCCGGTTGTGCTCATGGCGAAAGACAGTAGACTGCCGGCTACGATAACTGCCATCCGATTCCTGCGAATTGTCGTGCGTTGCATTTTCGTAGCTCCCTTCACGTTTAAGGACCAAACAGAAACACTAAAATCAAAATGGACATTGTGCCGAAAAATAACTGATTTTTCATGAAATGTCCATAAAATAATTCCGAAGAATTAAAGATAACTGACGCCTGAAGTCATGGAATGCGGAAACCCTTATCTGGCGCGCTGATGATGCAGGATAACCAGCCATCATTGTCAACCAGCGACCACAGTCCAATCAGGAAAACAGAAGGGCATCTATGCCGCTATTCGGGACTAAGAGGAGAGGGGATTGATACAGATCTGGGGCAAGTAACCCGAATGTGACAATTCTTCTTGCTGCCTATCCCAGGAACAGCTTGTACGCCGGATTCTTGCTTTCATCCCAGTAACGGTAGCCGAGTTGGTCAAGAAACGTCCTGAATTCGGCCTTCTCTGCGGGCGGCACTTCCATGCCGACCAGCACGCGACCATAATCGGTACCGTGGTTGCGGTAGTGAAACAGGCTGATGTTCCAGTGGTGGCTCATGCTGTTCAGGAATTTCATCAGTGCGCCGGGACGATCAGGAAACTCGAAGCGGTAAAGAATCTCATTCTTTACCCCATGCGCACGCCCACCAACCAGATGGCGCACATGCAATTTCGCCATTTCATTATCACTGAGGTCTTCGGCATGCAGGCCGATTTTCTCCAGACTCTTGATCAGTTTTGTCGCCTCGCCGCGGTCGCGCACCGACACGCCGACAAACACATGCGCCTCTTTCGGGTCGGAGTAACGGTAGTTGAATTCCGTGATGCTTTTTGTCCCCAGCATGGCGCAGAATTTCTTGAAGCTACCAGGCTTTTCAGGAATAGTCACCGCCATCACTGCTTCGCGCTGCTCGCCTAATTCCGCCCGTTCGGAAACATGGCGCAGGCGATCAAAATTCATGTTGGCACCAGAGGCAATCGCTACCAGGGTTTTGCCGCGAATTTTACCGCGCTTGGCGTAGGCCTTGGCGCCTGCGATGGAGAGCGCACCGGCAGGCTCCAGAATGGCGCGAGTATCTTCGAACACATCCTTGATCGCAGCGCAGATGGCGTCAGTACCCACCAGGATGATCTCATCCACCAACTCGCGGCACAGGCGGAAGGTCTCTTCACCCACTTGTTTCACCGCTACACCGTCCGCAAACAGCCCCACTTGGGCAAGCTTGATGCGGCGCCCCTCCTGCAGCGACTGGTACATGGAATCGGCATCGACCGGTTCGACTCCGATAATTTTGACACCCGGGTGCAGTCTTTTTACGTAGGCGGCGATGCCGGAAATGAGTCCACCACCGCCCACCGGCACAAATATGGCGTGGATGGCGCCAGTGTGCTGGCGCAGGATTTCCATGCCGATGGTGCCCTGCCCCGCGATGATATCGGGATCATCATAAGGATGTACAAAAGTGGCGCGTTCTTCTGCTGCGAGTTTCAATGCTTGCGTATAGGCTTCGTCATAGGCATCACCATGCAATAGCACGGTCGCGCCACGCGCCTCGACTGCTTGTATCTTGATTTGCGGCGTAGTGGTGGGCATCACGATCGTGGCGCGGCAATTAAGTCGCTGCGCCGCCAATGCCACTCCCTGTGCATGGTTGCCCGCAGAAGCCGCCACCACGCCGCGCTTGAGCTGGGCAGGCGAAAGCTTGACCATCTTGTTGTAGGCCCCGCGCAATTTGAATGAGAACACTTGCTGCATATCCTCGCGCTTCAGCAGCAACCGGTTATGCATGCGGGCGGACAGACTGGGGGCAAACTCCAAGGGAGTTTCTACCGCCACATCATAAACCTGGGCGGTGAGAATTCTTTCGAGATAATCATTTTTCATCTGGACGTGCACTTGAAGAGTCAGAAGTTGAAGCGAATTCTAGCATGTTGAAGAGCGCATCTAGAATTCAGGTCAATTGTTAAATTTCACGGATGGGGCTATTCTAACGGCTGATCGAGAGTTTTTATCGGCACAAGGACATCATGACACAAGATGAACAAAAACGCGCAGTTGCACAAGCTGCCATTCAGCACGTCCCCGCTGGTTGCATTGTTGGTGTGGGAACCGGTTCTACCGCAAATTATTTCATAGAAGAACTGGCCAAGATCAAGCATAAAATTGAAGGCGCGGTAGCAAGCTCCGAAGCAACTGCCCAGCGCCTCAGAAGCCATGGCATCGAAGTCATGGATCTGAACAGTGTCAATGAACTCCCGCTGTATGTGGACGGCGCGGACGAAGTCACAGAGCATCTGCACATGATTAAGGGTGGCGGGGGAGCGTTGACGCGGGAAAAAATCGTCGCTGCGGTAGCAAGAAAATTTGTCTGTGTCGCCGACCAGAGCAAATTGGTGGAAGTGCTTGGCGAATTCCCGCTGCCGGTCGAAGTCATTCCGATGGCGCGCAGCTATGTTGCGCGGGAAATTGCACGGCTGGGTGGACAACCCATGCTGCGCCAGGGATTCACTACCGATAACGGCAACGTGATCCTGGACGTGCGCGGCCTGCAAATCCTCAACCCGGTGGAATTGGAAACAGCTCTCAACCAGATAACTGGTGTTGTGACCAATGGACTGTTCGCACGGCGCGGAGCCGACGTGTTGTTGCTCGGCACCGACAGCGGTATCCGGACGATTGCCATCTGATGTGGATAGCAACAAAATTGTCACAACCGGCAAGTATCATTCTTTGTTTCTGACCAACCAAAAGGCGCGCAATGTCAATCAGCGAACACATATCCAAACAGTTTAACGCCGAACTGGAGGCGGTGCGCTCGAGCGTGCTGCAAATGGGCGGATTGGTGGAGGAGCAGATCGAACATGCGGTTGAAGCGCTTACCAGCGGCAATATAGATCTGATCGAGCAGGTTATCGCCGATGATCACCGCGTCAATGCGATGGAAGTGTCAATAGACGAAATCTGCAGTCAGATCATTGCCCGCCGACAACCCACTGCCAGCGATTTACGCATGATCATGACGGTCATCAAAACCATTACCGATCTGGAACGCATTGGCGATGAGGCGGCAAAAATCGCACGCATGGCAAAGTTGATATACGCCGCTGGTCGCACGCACATGCCACGTTTCATCGAGATCAGGCATGTCGCCAACATCGCACTGGAAATGTTGCGCAAATCGTTGGATGCTTTTGCCCGGCTGGATCTGGCGGCGGCGGCCCAGGTTGTGCGGCAGGACGAACTGGTGGATGAAGAATTCCGTTCCATCATACGGCAGCTGATTACTTTCATGATGGAAGACCCGCGCAAGATCTCCACCTCGCTGGAAATTTTGTTTGCGGCGAAAGCCATTGAGCGCATCGGCGACCACGCCAAGAACATGTCGGAATATGTGGTCTACCTGGTCAAGGGCAAGGATGTGCGGCACGTAACCGTCGAGGAGATCGAGCGCGAGGCGCAAGAATAAGTAGTTTAGTCACTTTCTGAATTTCAACCAGGAACCCATGACTGAATATTCCACCCTGGCTGCGGTTGATCTAGGCTCCAACAGCTTTCGTCTGCAGGTGGCGCGGGTGGTGGGCGAACAAATATATCCGCTGGATAATTTACGGGAAATGGTGCGCCTTGCCGCCGGGCTCACTGCCGATAAGCGACTGGATGAGGATTCGCAGGCGCGCGCACTGGATTGTCTGAAATGCTTTGGCGAGCGTCTGCGGGGTTTTCCGCCGCATACCGTACGCGCAGTTGGTACCAACTCACTGCGCGTGGCTAAAAATGCCCCCGCCTTCCTGAAAAAAGCCGAGGCCGCTCTGGGATTTCCCATTGAGGTTATTGCCGGCCGCGAGGAAGCGCGGCTTATTTACCTGGGCGTCGCTCATGGCTTGCCCGTTTCCAGCAACAATCGCCTGGTCGTGGATATTGGCGGCGGCTCAACCGAATTCATCATTGGCAGCCGCTTAAAGCCGATCAAACTGGAAAGCCTCTACATGGGTTGTGTCAGCCATAGCCTGCGTTTTTTCCCGGATGGAAAAATCACCAAAGCTGCAATGAAACAAGCGGAGCTGGCGGCACGCACCGAAGTACAGACTATTGCTGCCGAATTCTCCGGCGACCAGTGGCAAGATGCATTTGGTTCCTCCGGCACAGCCCGTGCGCTGGGCGATATTTTGAAACTGAACAATTTTGGCGACGGCAGCAGCGGAGACATCACAGCGGAAGGATTGGAAAATTTCCGTGATTATCTGCTTAAAATTGGCGATAGCAGAAAAATTGAAATTGCCGGTTTACGCGCTGAACGTGCACCTGTCATTGTCGGCGGATTTGTCATCATGTCTGCGGCATTTTCCGAACTGGGCATTCGCCGCATGTCGCAGGCAATGGGAGCATTGCGCCAGGGTGTGCTCTATGACCTGCTGGGGCGTTTCCATAATCATGACATGCGCGAAGTAACAGTGCGGCAATTCATGCGGCGCTACCAGGTAGATCCCACCCAGGCGGGGCGTGTGGAATCATTGGCGCTGGCGCTGGGAAAGCAGTTGCTGACAGACTCTCCTGATGAATTGGAGGATGCGCTGCGAATTCTGTCGTGGGCGGCACGATTGCATGAAGTCGGCATTTCGGTGGCTCACTCTGGCTACCATAAACATTCTGCATATATTCTTGGCAATGCTGATATGCCGGGTTTCTCAAAAATGGAACAGGCGCGCCTGAGCCTGCTCGCGCTGACCCACCGGGGCACTCTCAGCAAAGCACGGGGTCTGGTCGCAACCCTGCCGGAGTTGAAGTTGCTGTTTGCGTTGCGACTGGCGGCACTGTTTCACCGCAGCCGTAGCGATATTGAGTTGCCGCAATTAGAAGTGTCCCTTGGCGATGCCGAATGCACGTTGCGCATCGAGCGCGAATGGCTGGAACGCAACCCCTTGACCGACACTGCATTGCACACCGAGGCTCAGGGGTGGGCGATTCTCGGTTTCGATTTGCGCATCAAGAATCGACCGGGAGCGTTGCAGGCACATGACTCCCATACATCACCATGACATCCCACACTAAAAAGCGATCTGCCAAAGCCGGCCTGCCTCCAGGCGCGCTGGTGCATATCGGTGAAAAGAAGGCCGCTGCCTCCAACGTTACCCTGACGGATTACGATGAGAGCGATGTGCGCGAATTCGATGTAGCTATTGTTGACCTGGCCGACAAGGTCAAAGCTGCACGCGGCACCGTATGGGTCAATCTTCACGGCCTGGGTGATACCGCCATGCTGGAGCAGATCGGCGCCAGCTTCGGCCTGCACCCGCTGGTACTGGAGGATATACTCAACACCGAGCAGCGCTCAAAACTCGAAGACTACGGCGATTATCTCTACGTGGTGCTGAAAACCTTCGCTTACGGAAACAAGGAGGCGGAGGAAAAGATTGATTCGGACCAGATCAGCTTGGTGCTGGGGAAAAATTTCGTACTGTCATTTCTTGAAACAGACGGCACTCAGTTCAGCGCGGTGCGCGAACGTCTGCATTCAGGCAAGGGGCAAATCAGGAAATCCAGCGCAGATTTTCTGATGTATAGCCTGATTGACGCCATTGTTGACAGCTATTTCGTCATTCTGGAACGGCTCGACGAAAGAACCGAGACGTTGGAAATTGAGCTGATAGCTCACCCTCAGCCCAGCACCCTGCACGCGATTTACCGTCTCAAGCGCGAAGGCGTTTTTTTGCGCAGGGCATTGTGGCCGCTACGCGAAGTCATCAGCTCACTGCAGCGCGGCGACTCACCGCTATTTAGCCGGAATACGTTGCTCTATTTGCGTGACGTGTATGACCATACCATTCACATCATCGAGTCGGTGGAGTCTCTGCGCGATATGACAGCAGGCATGCTCGATATTTACATATCCAGTGTGAGCTACCGCATCAGTACGGTAATGAAAGTCCTCACCGTCATCACCACCATATTCATGCCGCTGGCGCTAATCGCCGGTATCTACGGCATGAACTTCAAACATATGCCAGGACTGGGGTGGGACTGGGGATTTTTTGCGGTGCTGGGGGTAATGACCATTATCAGCATCGCTATGCTGGCATTATTCCGCTGGAAAAAATGGTTGTAGCGGAACGTGGTTAGTGCCGTGTCGTCATTACATCTCAGCGCGGTTACGCACACCAACTCCAAGAAATATAAGGACACGAATTCCCATGACATCAGAGCGGTTTATTTGCTTTCCACTTCATTGCAAATTTCTTGACAGGTATAGGATGAGGCGTTAGGCTACGCGGGTCGTTGGAATGGGCTATTCTGGGATATTGGGATAGGGTCAGACGGCCACGAACACGAACACCATAATAATTACGGAACAACAAAGGAGAGAAGACATGGTTGCCAAGCTTTGGCTGAGGTTTGTT
>CAMAPK010000010.1 GCA_945860135.1 Nitrosovibrio sp. Nv4 | reverse complement strand
CCGTGAATCTGAAATACTGCCTTTGCCAAATCAATGCCAATTGTCGTAATCTTCATGTCGGACGCTCCTTTCTATTTTAGTGGTAGTAATGCCACCACTACTTTGGCACTCAGATGCCGTTTTAGAAAGTGGGCGTCCATTCCATTACGAGGATATGGAGGCTACAAATACATAGCTTGGCAATCTAACAGCAAATCCCCACGCCGGATAGGGAAAAAGTACCGCCTCACCCTTTATTGCAAGACAAACGCGCTATGTCCAACAATAAGCTATTCAAAGCCGGACGCGACGCCGCGGCGTTGCCGGGAGCAGCGCCGCCTCCGAACCAGTAAATACGTACAAGTGATTGCCTCTCGATAATGGGTGTAATTGGGTGTAATATTGGTTCCATGATCCGAGCTGATGCCATTCAAATCACCCCGGAAATCCTGACGCTGATTGCCGGGATCGACGAGTTCAAAGGAGCCTGGCGCGCCTTGGGTACGCTTGCGCCCGATCGGTTGTCAGCCTTGCTCCGCGTCGCTGCGATCGAGAGCATCGGTTCGTCTACCCGGATCGAGGGCAGCAAGCTGTCTGACCGTGAAGTCGAGCGCCTGCTGTCCAGCCTGCAGATCAAGTCTTTCAGCAACCGTGACGAGCAGGAGGTGGCTGGCTACGCGAAGGTGATGGAATTGGTGTTTACGTCGTGGCGGGACATTCCCGTCACTGAAAACCATATCAAGCAATTGCACCAGACCCTGCTTCACTACAGTGAAAAGGATGCATGGCATCGCGGTAACTACAAGACCACTTCCAACAGTATTGTTGCCTTCGATGAGAGCGGTGCGCAGATCGGCGTCGTGTTGCAGACGGCCACGCCTTTCGACACGCCGCGTCTGATGACGGAACTGATCACCTGGGTGCAGGAGGGACGTGCTGCGGGGCAACTGCATCCTCTGTTGATCATTGCCCTGTGCATCGCGGTGTTTCTGGAAATCCATCCGTTCCAGGACGGCAACGGCCGCCTCTCGCGCGCACTCACGACACTACTGCTTTTGCAGGCGGGCTACGCCTATGTGCCCTACAGCTCCCTGGAAAGCATCATCGAGCAGAACAAGGAAGCCTACTATCTGGCGCTGCGGCAAACCCAGGGAACGATCCGCACTGACGCGCCGAACTGGCAGCCGTGGCTGGCGTTCTTCTTGCGCTCGCTCGCCGAACAGGTGGGGCGACTGGAAAAGAAGGTGGAGCGTGAGAAGCGGGTGCTGGCTTCGTTGCCGGATCTGTCGCTCGCTATCGTTGAATTCGCCCGCGAGCATGGTCGCGTCACCATCGGCGCAGCCGTCAGATTGACCGGCGCCAGCCGCAACACACTCAAACAGCATTTCCGTGCCCTGGTCGAACGCGGACACCTGAAGCAGCGCGGTAGCGGACGTGGGGTCTGGTACGAACTGCGTTGATAATAAGGAGCGCTGGATGATCCAGACTTAATCTTCAAGCATGAAGGCAGCGGCTTGAATGCATTGCCCATAAGTGGTATAAACCATGGTATATACCAAACAGAAAAGGAGCCTCACCATGCATACCGCCAAACTATTCAAGAATGGCCGCAGCCAGGCCGTGCGCCTGCCGGCAGAGTTTCGCTTTGAGGGCGACGAAGTATTGATCCGACGCGATCAGGCTACCGGAGATGTCATCCTGAGTCCGCGCAACCGGAAGTTTGAAGAGTGGATCAAGCTGCGTGACCGCCTGATCGCCGAAGCACCAGAGGAATTCGATAACTTCGACATCCCGCGTGACCCCGCTCCACCCGTTGACCGGGATTGGCCATGAGCAGCACGCATCCCTATATGCTGGACACTAATGCCGCGTCCACTCTGATTCGCGGGCGCGTCAGCCAGGGATTACAGAACTTGTTGATGGAACACAGCGCCTGCGTTTCCGTGATCACCGAAGCGGAGCTTCGTTTTGGCGTGAAGCGGCGACCGGATGCTACACGGCTGGCAAAAGCTGTCGAAGCCTTCTTGCAGGACACCCCGGTATTGCCGTGGACATCCGCCACTGCGCACACCTATGCAGAATTGCGCACCCGCATGGAAACTCAGGGCATCGGCCTATCGGCGATGGATATGCTGATCGCTGCCCATGCTATTGCCGCAGGCTGTGCGCTGGTTAGCGCCGACCACGCCTTTACACAAGTACCCGGCCTGCGTGTGATCGATTGGTCCGCAGCTGCAACACCCGCACAGAAAGTACGTGACAAGCTGGCCCGTGCAGGTATTACCGAGCGCGATGTAGAAGATGCCGTAGCTCATACGCGAGCCGCCGGGCGACAGGCAACACCGAAAACTAAAGCCGTAAAAAAACCCAAAGCGAAATAGGCTGCTCGCCACTCGCTTTTCACTGAATTAAGAGCCCATGAAGCCCTTCAGCGGCAGCGAGGGTGCGGCAATGCTCAGGCCAGCTGGCCAAACGTAACCTTATTGGCGGCAAGCATCATGAGCAATGCAGGCTTGCCATTATTTTACAAACTGCTGACCACTTGTATAAACAGGGGACGTAAGCAAATGAAATTGCAGATAGCAAAATGGGGCAACAGTCTGGCAGTGCGCCTGCCGATGGAATACACGCGGGCAGCGGGACTACAAGAGGGCGACAGTGTTGAAGCCAGCATCACCCCGGCTGGTAAAATTACTCTGGCACCAAAAAAGATCTTCGACAAATCGGCCTTTTTAAAACGCCTAGCCAAGCTGCATGACGCCATGCCGATGACGCAACCGGTAGTGGCACAGATGCGGCAAGAGGGCCCCACTTCGCATTGAGGAGTGCCGAGGACAACCCCCATGCTAATCAGATCAAGACCGTTGGCGCGCATGTTCCAACTTGTGATAGTCGCTGGCGGTATCACCGTGTTCGTGCTGTTTGGGATTCTGTCCGGCGTGAGTTCGCAAGGGGATTCCTCGCAGACTTATCCAAAAGGATTTCGTGGCGGTAGTTGCACTCTCGAATCAGACTCGCTCACGATAGGCTACTCCGGCTACTTCCTGCCCCACGACTATGAAATCCCCAAAGACCCGATGAGTACGCCCTTCGTCCCCACCCTGTGCGGAAAGATACCAAGCCCGGGCACACTCAACATCACCATCGATTTGCTCTATCCGAAATCGGCGCGGGATGTGCCGCTGGCGCTGCAGCTCTCCAGAATCGGGGACAATGCGACCGAGCATGAGTTGCTGTCAGTGCCGCCGCAGCTCTATCCATCCGGGGTGATTACGCAAGCGTTCAAGCTTGATGCAGCAGGGCAATACGCGCTGGATCTGGATGGCAGGAATGCGGAGAACCCAAATCTGCTAATCAGGGTTCCGATAAAGGTTGGCACGGACTGGAAGGATACGTTCTCAGGCCTGTTGCCCGCGCCGAAGGTGCATCACCCGGCTGGAATACACTATTCACATTAACGGAATCAGGAAATTCATCATGTCGAGTAAAACTGTTTTGACGCTGTTACTGGCTGTTGTGAGCGGCAGCGCGCTGGCGGAGTGGGTCGAGCTGGGCAGCGATAACACCATTACCATCTATGCCGATCCCGCCACCATTCACAGACAGGGAAACAGGGTAAAAATGTGGGACCTGGGGGATTTCCAGACAGCCGAAAAATTTGATGACAAGTCTTATCTGTCAGTCAGGCAACAGCAGGAATATGACTGCAAGGGGAAAAAGCTCCGGGTACTGCGTGCAACTTGCCACGCTAGAAATATGGGGAAAGGCGAAACAATCTGCAGCAACAACAAGCCCCGTCATTGGGAACCCGTCTTGCCCGTCAGCTTTGACGAATCAATGTGGGAAATTGCCTGCAAGAAACGCTAGGGGTTCATGACCTTCGCGCAAACTATCGCAGGAAGAGCCGGGCGGGATTTGTTTGACTATGGCGAAGTACTTTATAAGCGGAGATGCGGATGAAATCCGAAAATGCGCTCAAGCGCATACAACTTAGGGAAACGATGATTAAAACCGTTCGCATTGAGTCCATCGATAAACTCAGGAGAGCCTTGTCGAAATGCTATTTATATAAATCAGCATGTTGACAAAGGCTTCGACAAGCTCAGCCCGAACGGACTGAATAAATCAGCGTTTCCTTAGTAACTCAAGCCAGTCTGGTACCGCAACTCCGGTTGCGGCCTGCGCTCTTCGCCTGATAGAGCATTTTGTCCGCAGCGGCAAGCAGTTCGGTGTAGCTATCGCCCGTCGGCATGGCGCAAGAGGCAAATCCGGCGGTGATGGTCACTTGGTCGAGAACGCTGGAGCGTGCATGCGGGAGGTGCAGGGAATAAACCGCCTGACGAAAATTCTCGGCGACCGCGCTGGCGCCGGAAAAACCCACTCCTGGCAGAACCGCAGCAAACTCTTCCCCGCCATAACGGGCAACCATGTCCGCCGGACGGCTCAGCATGCTCTGCAGCGCTTGTGCCACGGCTTTGAGACAGATGTCGCCGACGCCATGACCATAGTAATCGTTAAAAGGCTTGAAATGATCGATATCCAGCATGACAACGGATATCGGTGTCTGGGTGCGACTGGCCCGCCGCCATTCCACTGCCAGAACTTCCTCCAGGCGGCGGCGATTCGGGATATTGGTCAGGCCGTCCAGTTGAGCAAGAGACTCGAGCATGTCGGTCTTCTGTTTGAGCAATATATGATTTCGCACCCGCGCCCTGACAATGGGCAGATTGAAAGGCTTGGTGATGTAATCGGCAGCGCCCAGACTCAGTCCGCGTTCCTCGTCGGCTGCGCTGTGATTGGCGGTAACAAAAATAATGGGAATGTTTCTGGTGGCATCGCCTGCCGTGAGCCGACGGCAGACCTCGTAGCCATCCATTTCCGGCATGATCGCATCGAGCAGGATCAGATCCGGAGGCTCGTTGCCAGTGGCGGCTCTCAGTGCGCTGGCACCACTGTTGGCTACTTTTATGTGATAGTCGGCCTTCAACCCCTCCGCCAGAATCTGGACATTGGTGGGGCTGTCGTCAACGATGAGGATGCGCGGCATGTCTCCGGTTTTCATGTGGCTTCCCATAACGCAATGTCGGCTTCGGCAGCCAGCCGGGTTAGCAGATACAGCGCTTGAGTATAATTCAATTGTTCCACCTGCTGCTGCAACTCTTGATACAGAATAGCCTGAGGTGTGCCAGCCAGCAAGCTTTGTAATTCCTCCAGCAATTCTACCGGCACCAGATCGTTATTATCGAGCTGATCGCGCAAGCGGCGGCACAACAGAGTCAGCCGCTCCTGCTCCGGCGGCAGCACCGTACTCGCTTGCCCTGCTCCCAGCCGGTTCACGCTATCCAGCACCTGAGCCAAAGCGGCCTGGAATTCCGGCAAGGTAACAAACGTCAGCCCTGCTTGCAGCTCCAGTTCCAGCGTATGCGCCGCCTCAGACAAGGCTTGTGCGCCCACATTGCCTGCCACCCCTTTGAGCTGATGCAGCAAGCGCGCTGCATCAGTGTACTGGCCTGCATTCAGCAAACTGTCCAGTCTGCTCTGGACATGAGTGAATTCGGCACCAAACTGACGCAGCATTTTCCAGAGGAAATCTTTACTCCCGCCAAACCTGGGCAATGCTCCGGACAAATCAAAACCAGGCAGCTCATCCGGAAATTCACTGCTCTGCCTGGCGGATTGCGGCGGCTGGACGGCTGGTGATGCACTGCGATCCAGGCCGGGCCTGACCCACTGACTGAGCGTATCGATCAGCCGTGGTGGATCAAAGGGTTTGCTGACGAAATCATTCATCCCGGCTGCTTCGCAGGCCTGCCTGTCCTTGAGCATGGCCGCCGCCGTCATGGCAATGATAGGCAGATGTTGTTTGCCGGGCAGGCTGCGTATGCGCTGCGTGGCTTCAAAACCATCCATCCCGGGCATCTGTAGGTCCATCAGAATCATGTCGAAATCTCCCCACTGCGCCTGCGCTATCGCGATCCGGCCGTTGTCGGCCAGACTGACCTCGGCACCTGCCTGCTGCAGGAACTCCTGGGCCACTTGCTGATTGATGACATTATCCTCGACCAGCAGGATGCGCACGCCTTGCAGGCGCCGCGTGGCAAGCGCGTGCTCGCTGTCATGATCCGGGCCACCTGATGCAGCCACCCCGAAACGGGCAGTAAAGCTGAAAACACTACCCTGTCCGGTCTGACTGCTCACCGTGATGTCGCCGCCCATCATCTCCACCAGGCGCTTGCTGATGCTCAAACCCAAACCGGTGCCGCCGTATTTGCGAGTGATCGAGGTGTCGACCTGGCCAAAAGCGGTAAACATGCGCCCGATCTGTTCCGGGGTAAGTCCGACGCCGGTATCGCTCACGGTGAAACGCAGCAGGATATCTGGCGACGACGCATCTGCGGAAAGCATCCCGGCAAGCCCGACTTTAAGCCTTACTTCACCGCGTTTGGTAAATTTGATGGCATTGCTCAACAGGTTCTGCAATATCTGTCCCAGGCGCAGAGAATCACCCACGAGGTTGAGGGGGACATCACTGCCAATCTCGTAGTGCAGCCTGAGGCCTTTGCCGACTGCAGCTTCAATAAAAAGATTGGAGCAGGTTTGCAGCACAGATTCCAACTGAAAAACATTGGCTTCCAACTCCATCTGCCTGGCTTCGACTTTGGAGTAATCGAGAATGTCGTTGAGGATGCTCATCAGGGATTTGGATGAGCCATGAATTTTCTGCAGGTAGTCTTTCTGTTTCAGCGTAAGTTCGGTGCCCAATGCCAATTGGCTCAGACCAAGAATCGCACTCAAGGGTGTGCGGATTTCGTGGCTCATGTTGGCCAGAAATTCACTCTTGGCCTGGTTCGCCCGCTCTACTTCAGTCTTCGCCTCCAGCAATGCGTCCTCAACCAGCTTGCGCTCGGTGATATCCTGCACCGTGCCTACCGACCGCAGCGGTTTGCCCTCGGCGCTGAAATCCGTCTGGCAGCGCTCATGCACGTGCTTGATGCGCCCGTCGGGCATGCACAACCGGTGCGTGATTTCGTAAGGCTGGCGAGTCTGCAATGAGCTAGCGTAGGCAGCATTGATGGCTTCCCGGTCATCCGGGTGAACCGTACTCAGGAATACTCCGTAGCTGGCGTTGGTCAGGGTCGGGTCGATTTCAAAAATACGGAAGACCTCATCCGACCAGTGCAGCGCACCAGTGGTGAGATCGAGCTCCCAACTGCCTACTTTGGCGATACGCTGCGCCTCGTTCAAACGCAGTTCACTGGTGCGCAGCATATCTTCCCCATGTTTGCGCTCGGTGATATCGTGAAAAATCCCCACATTGCACAGCCGCCCGTTGATCACCGCCGCAGAACCCGAGATATCAACCCGGATGATACTGCCATCCTTGCGCAGCAATGGCACATCCTGCACGAAGGAACAATCCCCGCGCGCCATCTCTGCAAACTTGAGATTGAGTTCCGGCAGCGCTGCCTCAGGGTGGATCGATTCCAGGTGCCTCGTCAGCAATTCATCCTCGGTGACACCCAGCATCCAGCACATGGCCTGGTTACCGAAGATGAATTGCCGGCTTTCGACATCGGCGATCAGGATGCCGTCAAACACGGCTTGCACAATGGTGCGCATCTGCCCCTCTTTCTCATTCAGCAGACGTTCCACCTGTTTGCGTTCGGTGATATCGATGCCAAAACCGACAACGTTCACCACCTGACCCGCAGCGTCCCTGAGAGGAGAGAAGATGGCATCCACCTCGCGCCGTCCAATGCCGGGAAAATGGGCAGCGATATCCTCGCGCACCACCTCGCCATGCGCTGCCGCCTGAATGATGACCTGTATCCTCGGCTCACTGCCTGGTTCCAGCCAGCCGATCTCCCAGAATAAACGGCCGAGCACTTCATCGCGCTGCAAACCCATGAGCGTCAGCGGCACCTGGTTAACTTCAGTGACAATACCCTCGGGCGTGAGCACGGCGATAAAGCTGAACTGAGAATCGAGAATCTGCCGCAGGCGGTCGCGTTCAAACTGCAACGCCTGCTGCGCTTGTTTCCTGGTTAAATAGTGCATTTTTGTGCGCGATTACCGCAATGGTCGTTAAATAGGTTGGCGGGAAGATCCGGAATACTCACTTATCTGTTATAGGCACAGCCGGCATAAATTACGCCAACATTTTCATTCGGGGCTTTCAGTTGTCAGCCTCGAACAAGGAAAGATAAACGAGCTGACCCAGAACTTTGGATGGTCAAGAGTGTCATATGGTTCGTATGAAGCATGATTTCTTGACTAACTGCCCATTTCCCTTTAAATTGCAGCGTTACTTCACCCTGAAATTCATCCCAAAAGGATTGCAGCCACATGACCTTAGGCCTTATTGACTTGCCCTGGTGGGGCTATATTGTAGTTACCCTGGTTCTCACCCATATTTCCATTGCCGGCATCACCATTTTTCTGCATCGCCATCAGGCGCACCGGGCATTGGATCTGCACCCCATACCCAGTCATTTTTTCCGTTTCTGGCTGTGGCTTACCACCGGCATGGAAACCAAGGAATGGGCGGCAGTACACCGCAAACATCACGCCAAGTGCGAAACCGCTGAAGACCCCCATAGCCCGGTAATTTATGGCATTGGCAAGGTGCTGAGAGAGGGCTCCGAACTCTACCGGAAAGAAGCCAAGAACCCGGAGACCATGGAAAGATACGGCCATGGCACCCCGGATGACTGGCTGGAACGTAACGTCTATACCCGGCATAGCGCCAAGGGCGTCGCCCTGATGCTGATTATCGACGTTGTCCTGTTCGGCCCCATCGGGCTTACCATGTGGGCGGTACAAATGCTCTGGTCGCCAGTCATGGCTGCCGGCATTATTAACGGCGTCGGTCACTACTGGGGCTACCGTAACTTCCAGGCAGAAGATGCCAGCCGCAATATCATCCCTTGGGGCATCCTCATCGGCGGGGAAGAGTTACATAACAATCACCATGCTTATGCCACTTCTGCACGGCTATCCAATAAATGGTATGAGTTCGATATCGGCTGGATGTACATCTGCATTCTGCAATTCATGGGACTCGCCCAGGTGAAGAAGGTTGCGCCCAAATTGCGCTTCGATACGGCCAAGACCCAGTGCGATCTCGACACGCTGCAAGCTGTCATTTCCCATCGCTATGAAGTGCTGACAAAATACGCCCAATCGCTCAAACTTACGCTCGCCAAGGAAATTGATCACCTGAAAGAAGCGACTACACATCACGGTGTAGATAGCTCCACTCTCAGACGCTGGGTGCTGGCTGATTCAAAAACATTGAAAGAGGATGAGCGCACCAAACTGAATCTGGTGCTGAGCAAAGCCACGACGCTGGATAAAGTCTATACCATGCGCGAGGAGCTCATGGCTGTGTGGCAGCGCTCCGCCGCAACCAAAGATGAGCTGGTCAAACAATTGGAAGACTGGTGTCGTCGCGCAGAGGAAAGCGGCATCGAAGTGCTGCAGAATTTCTCCCGCAGGCTGCGCTGCTACGCATAACGCATCAGTATGACATCAACAAAAAACCCGCCGATGGCGGGTTTTTTGTTGGCGCTGGATACCTGACCTGACTCTACTTGAGCTTGGTTTCCTTGTATTTGACGTGCTTGCGTACCACCGGATCAAATTTCAGGATTTCCAATTTCTCCGGGGTAGTGCGTTTGTTCTTGGTGGTGGTGTAGAAATGCCCCGTTCCAGCCGAGGATTCAAGTTTGATTTTCTCGCGCATGAGAATTCCTTAAGTTATTTGTTTGCTTGTTAGATGCTGTCGCCGTTGGCGCGCATTCCCGCCAGTACCGCGTCAATACCGTTCTTGTCTATGGTACGCAGCGCTGCATTGGACAAGCGCAGTCTGACCCAGCGGTTCTCGCTCTCAACCCAGAATTTGCGGCGCTGCAGGTTGGGCAGAAAACGCCGTTTGGTCTTGTTGTTGGCGTGGGAAACATTGTTGCCGGACATGGGTTTCTTGCCGGTAACTTCACATACTCGTGCCATGATGATGCACTCCAGAATTCGCGAAAGGGCGCATTATATCCCGATTCCTGGGATTTTCTCAAATCAAATCAATCCGCGCTCGGCAAATGACATCGCTGTCCCGCCGCCAATGATGAAATGATCCAGTACCTTCACATCCACCAACGCGAGCGCCTGCTTCAACGACTGGGTCAGAATTTCGTCGGCCTGACTCGGTTCCGCCACGCCGGAAGGGTGATTGTGGGCGAAAATCATTGCCGCCGCATTGTGATGCAGCGCCCGCTTCACCACTTCGCGCGGATACACGCTGGTCTGGGTGAGGGTACCGTTGAACAACTCCTCGGCAGCGATAGCGCGGTTCTGGGCATCAAGAAAAATACCGACGAAGATCTCGTGCTTTTTACCCTCGAGACTGAGGCGCAAGTAATCGCGCACCGATTTCGGCGAATTCATGGCGTCACCGCTTTTCAACTCTTCCGCCAGCGCGCGCCTTGCCATTTCCAATACCGCCTGCAGTTGCGCATATTTGGCCGGCCCCATGCCGGGCATCTGGCAGAATGCGGTTTGATTGGCGGCAAACAGACCGGTCAGGCTGTCAAAACGTGTCAGCAGTTCACGCGCCAGATCCACTGCACTTTTCCCCACCATGCCGGTACGCAGGAATAGCGCCAGCAACTCGGCATCGGAAAGATACGCGGCGCCATTTTTCAGGAGTTTCTCGCGCGGGCGCTCGGATTCCGGCCAGTCTGGAATTGCCATGGTTTGACCTGCAGCGCGAGAAATAACAGATACCTAAAAAATAGGATGCGCGCTCGGGAAAAGCAAGCAACGGCCTCCCTCTATAAGGGAGCACCGTTTTTAGGTTAAACTCTTGCTCCCGTGCAAGACGATACAGTATGAATATGGCCAACACACCCGCTCCAACCGCCAGGCGTCTGCTGCTGGGTCTGACTGGCGGCGTAGCCGCTTACAAAGCGGCAGAACTCGCACGCCTGTTGATGCAGGATGGCATCGAGGTGCAGGCGGTAATGACCGAATCGGCTTGTCGTTTCGTCGGCCCGGCCACGCTGCAGGCATTGACCGGCAAACCGGTGTTTACCGACCTGTGGGACGCCCGCGTTGCCAACAACATGGCGCATATAGACCTGTCGCGCAATGCAGATGCGATTCTTGTTGCGCCCGCCAGCGCTGATTTTATCGCCAAGCTCGCCAGTGGTCTGGCCGATGACCTGCTCTCGACATTGTGCCTCGCGCGCGACTGTCCCTTGCTGGTTGCCCCCGCCATGAATCGGCAGATGTGGGAACACCCGGCGACTCAGCGTAACCTCGCCACGCTGCGGCGTGATGGCGTGACGGTACTCGATCCTAGCAGTGGCGCCCAAGCCTGCGGCGAGATCGGCATGGGACGCATGCTGGAAGCACAGGAACTGACCGTAGCGGTGCATGCTATTTTTCAGCCCAAGTTGTTGCAAGGCAAGCGCGTGCTGATTACTGCCGGACCAACCTACGAGGCGATCGATGCAGTGCGCGGCATCACCAATGCAAGTTCCGGGAAAATGGGCTATGCCGTGGCCCGCGCCGCATTGGCAGCGGGTGCGGATGTCACCCTCATCTCTGGTCCGGTATGCCTGCAGGCTCCGGCTGCGGCCCGACTCATCAACGTGGTGAGCGCGCGCGACATGCTGGCAGCGGTGAAGAATGAAGTTTCCTGCACCGATATTTTTGTGAGCGTTGCGGCAGTGGCAGACTACCGTGTTGCCACTGCCAGCAAACAGAAAATCAAGAAAACAGGTGGCAGCCTCACTCTGGAACTCACGCCCAATTCCGATATTCTGGAGTACGTGGCGAACCTGCCCCAGCCGCCATTCTGCGTAGGCTTTGCGGCGGAAACGGAGAATCTGGAAAAGAATGCGGCCAGCAAACGGCGCAAGAAAAAACTGCCGCTGCTCGTCGCCAACCTGGCTCAGGATGCGATCGGCTCTGATGAGAGCGCATTGACCCTGTTCGACGACGCGGGCAAGCACCCCCTGGCGAAAGTACCGAAAATAGAGCAAGCGCAGCGCCTGATTCAGCATATTGCGGCACTGTACCAAAAACAAAAATCCTGACGTCCTCCCATGAAAAAGATCGACATCAAAATTCTCGATCCGCGCCTGCAAACTCAGCTCCCAGCCTATGCTACTGCCGGTTCTGCGGGCCTTGATCTGCGTGCGTGCACTGAACACGTGATGACTATCCAGCCTGGAGAAACCTGTCTTATCCCCACCGGCATCGCCATCCATCTTGCCGACCCCGGACTGGCAGCGATGGTTTTGCCGCGCTCCGGGCTGGGTCACAAACATGGCATAGTCCTGGGCAATCTGGTCGGACTGATCGACTCCGATTATCAGGGGCAGCTACTTGTCTCCTGCTGGAATCGTGGACACACGCCGTTTCTGCTGAATCCGCTGGAGCGGATCGCGCAACTGGTGGTAGTCCCGGTGGTGCAGGTGGATTTCAACGTGGTGGATGATTTTGAACAGAGCCACCGTGGCGAGAATGGCTTTGGCAGCACTGGCAAACATTGACCCTAAATCCGGCAGCGGATCACTTATTTCTCAGTTTAATACTCTACCTCGTCCAACTACCGGAGTCAGGTTAATGCGCCAGCTTGCAATTCTTCTCGTTCTTCTCGTGTCAGCACCAGTCAGTGCCGGGATGCCGGTCATCCAGCTCAAGATCGCCAATCACGTCCTTTCCGCTGAAGTCGCTCATACGCAGACATCCCGTACGCAGGGGCTGATGCATCGACAAGCGATGGGTGAGAACAAGGGCATGCTGTTCGTGTTTCCGGAAACCGGTTATCACAGCATGTGGATGGTCAATACCAACATCCCGTTGAGCGTTGCTTTTGTTGATGAAAAAGGCGTGATTCTCAACATCGCCGACATGGTGCCACATACCAGAACGGCGCACGGCGCCGCCGGTATGGCCAAATATGCGATCGAAGCAAATCTTGGCTGGTTCTGGGAACGAGGAATAAAAGCCGGCAACTATGTCGATGGACTGAGGAAAGCTCCGGCAGCGGAATAAATGATACAGGCTGCGCGCCTGGATGCACCTCAGCGCCTTCCTGGAAGCATGCCTTTGAGCCCGCGCATCATTTTCGCCATGCCGCCTTTACTCATCATTTTCATCATTTTCTGAGTCTGCTCGAATTGCGCCAGCAGGCGGTTCACTTCCTGCACGCTGACTCCCGCCCCGGCAGCGATACGGCGCTTGCGCGAAGCTTTCAGAATTTCCGGTTTGGCGCGCTCTTGCGCTGTCATGGCGTTGACGATGCCTTCGGTGCGGCCGATGACTTTGTCATCCATTTTCACATTCTGTGCAGCCTGACTCAATTGCGCTGGCAGCTTGTCCATCATGGCACTCATGCCGCCCATGTTGCGCATTTGCTGAAACTGCATTTTGAAATCATTCAGGTCGAAACCCTTGCCCGATTTCATTTTCTTTGCCAGCTTTTCAGCCTCGTTCTGATCCACCCCGCGCTGGGCTTCTTCGATCAACCCCAGCACATCACCCATGCCGAGAATGCGCGCAGCCATGCGGTCTGGATGGAACGGTTCCAGGCCGGTCAACTTTTCAGCCACGCCGACGAACTTGATCGGCTTGCCGGTAATGTGCCGCGCCGACAGCGCCGCACCGCCACGGGCATCACCGTCAAGCTTGGTGAGGATGATGCCGGTCAGGGGTAACACCTCGGCAAACGCCTTGGCGGTATTGACTGCGTCCTGCCCCTGCATTGCGTCCACCACAAACAGGATCTCGATGGGTTTCAGCAGGGTATTCAGTTCGCTGATTTCCTGCATCATGGCTTCATCTATTGCCAGCCGCCCAGCGGTATCCACGATCATCACGTCGTGGTGATGCCGGCGGGCAAAATCCAGTGCGGCGGTGGCGATTTCCCTGGGCTGCTGCCCTGTTTGCACCGGGAAGAAATCCGCACCGGTCTGCCCGGCCAGTAACTCCAGTTGATGAATTGCAGCCGGACGATAAATGTCGCAGGAAACCAGCAGCACTTTTTTCTTTTTCTGTTCCATCAGCCACTTCGCCAGCTTGCCGCTGCTGGTGGTCTTGCCGGCGCCCTGCAATCCCGCCATGAGTATGATTGCAGGCGGGACGGTGGCCAGATTGATATCGGCTTTCTCTCCACCCATGATGGCGATCAGTTCCTGATGCACCACCCCCACCAGCGCCTGCCCCGGCGAGAGGCTGCCCATTACTTCCTGACCGACCGCTTTTTCCTTGACGCGGGCGATGAACTCCTTGATTACCGGCAAAGCCACATCGGCCTCCAGCAGCGCCATGCGTACTTCGCGCAGCGCTTCCTGAATATTGTCCTCAGTCAGTCGCGCCTCGCCCCGCAGGGTTTTGATGACACTGGAGAATCTACTGGTAAGATTGTCGAACATGCTAAATGCCTCTCAAGAAAAATTGGTGTAGACTAGCCGGACATTTCCGCCTTAATCCGCAATATCAATCAATGTCCGGTATTCTAGCTTATCTCGCCGCCTCCCTGCTCTATGGACTGATCGGCTGGCACTTATGGCGCACCAAATGGAATGCGTCGACACAATCTGCAAATGCCCCCGTGGCAGCCGCCGAATGGGAACGCTACGCCATCCTCGTGCCCCTAATGCTGCATGGCTTTACGCTTTATCAGTCCATATTCGCAGGTGACGGACTGAGCTTCGGCCTGGGCAACGCGATTTCTTCCATTGTCTGGCTTACTGCCCTGATTTACTGGCTATCCAGCTTTTTTTACCGCCTGGAAGGACTGCAAACCCTGGTTGCCCCAGTGGCAGCAGTGGCAGTACTGCTGCCACTGGCATTTCCTTCGTTGCGCCCGCTGGCCAATACCGAGCTGCCTGCGTTCAAGGCACACATTCTGGTCGCCATGCTGGCTTACAGTCTGCTCACCATCGCCGCGCTGCATGCATTGCTGATGGCCGTGGTGGAACGCCGCCTGCACCACCCCACCATGCCTTCGGTGCTGACCAACCTGCCACCGCTTCTGGCCATGGAAAAACTGCTGTTCCGCGTCATCTGGGTGGGATTCATCCTGCTCACACTCACACTCATCAGCGGCGTCATGTTCTCCGAGGAAGTATTCGGCCAACCGCTCAAATTCACCCACAAGACCCTGTTCGGCTTCATTTCCTGGGGCGTATTCGCTGCCCTGCTCGCGGGCAGGCAGCTCTACGGCTGGCGCGGGCGCATCGCCATCCGCTGGACGCTGGCTGGATTCATCATATTGCTGCTGGCTTATATCGGCAGTAAATTCGTGCTGGAAGTGGTGCTGCAGCGCTAGCGCGTGCCGACTTCACCCGCTGTATCCTTGACAAAACCTCCCCCCACTTCGATACTTAATTCTTTTCATTAGCATAAAGGCGCTTCTTGGAAGACATGCCGTTGTATGCGCTGTTGATCGCGCTGGTTGTTTTGTTGATTCTGTCCGCGTTTTTCTCTCTTTCCGAAACCAGCATGATGGCTATCAACCGTTACCGGTTGAAGCATCTCGTCAAGCAGGGACATCGCGGCGCCCGCCTGACCACCCAGTTGCTGGCCAATACCGACAGGCTGCTGGGAGTGATTCTGCTTGGCAACAATTTGCTGAATGCCGCTGCCGCAACGCTGGTTGCGGTGATTATTTCCACCCTGTTCGACCATAGTGATCTGGCCTTGCTCCTCGGTACGGTGTGCGTGACCTTCGCCATTCTGGTGTTCAGCGAAATTACGCCCAAGGTGATTGCCGCAGCCTACCCGGAGCGCATCGCACTGGCTTCCAGTTATGTGCTGACACCGCTGCTGAAGCTGTTCTACCCAATAGTATGGTTCGTCAACCTGTTCGTCCAGGCACTGCTTACCATCCTGCGACTGAAACCCGGAGCAAACAACACCACCCACAAAATCAGTCTGGAAGAACTCAAAACTCTGGTTCTGGAAGCGGGTCATTTCATCCGGAAAAAGCACCAGAGCATGTTACTCAACCTGTTTGATCTGGAAACCATCACCGTTGACGATGTCATGGTGCCACGCGGCCAGATCGAGGCCATAGATCTGGAAGCCGATGATGAAACAATCCACAACCAGTTACTCACCTGCTATCACACCCGTCTGCCGGTATACCGGGGCACGCTGGACAACGTCACCGGAATAATTCACACGCGCCGGGTGCTGAACCAGATGAAGGGCGGGGAAATCACCGCTGCAAACCTCGAGAAAATCATGCGTGAACCCTACTTCATTCCATCCGGCACCCCCCTGTTCTCGCAATTACAACTGTTTCAGGAAAATCGCGAACGGGTCGGCCTGGTGGTAAATGAATATGGCGAGTGGATGGGACTGGTAACGCTGGATGATATTATCGAAGAAATCATCGGTGAATTCACCACGCACTCGCCGTCACAAGCTGGTGTGTTTCTGACACAGGAAGATGGCAGCGTAATCGTTGAAGGCAGCAGCCTGCTGCGCGATCTCAACCGCAAACTCGGTCTGAGACTCCCGCTCGGCGGTCCAAAGACCCTTAACGGCCTGATTCTGGAATACTTCCAGGACATTCCAGAAGCCGGCACCAGCCTGAAAATCGCCGGCTATCCGATGGAGATCATCCAGACCCAAGACCGGGTGGTCAAGGTAGTGCGAATTTTCCCTGTGCCGGCTGTGTAACAGGCACGGCTTGGTACACTATTGCAAATTAATTCCGGGATACCCCTAATCAATTCAGCAGTAATGCCGTTACTATATTGATGAGCATGAGTCGGTTCTGCCGGCAATGCGCTTTATCGTTTCAAAGGTTCCTTAAAGGACAACCGTCCCAGGTAATCGAGGAGTCATTATGGCGGCTGTAACCACAGGTGCAGACAAAAGAGTCAAGGAGATCAGTTATGCCTGGGAGGGCAAGGACAGATCTGGCAAGTTGATGAAGGGCGAAATGCGCGCTGCCGGTACCGTAGTTGTTACCTCCATGCTGCGGCGTCAAGGTATCAACGCCACAAAGGTCCGCAAAATTCGCACCAGCGGCAGCATCACTGACAAGGACATCACGTTGTTCACGCGCCAGCTCGCCACCATGATGAAATCTGGCGTCCCCCTGTTACAGGCATTCGATATCGTCGGCAAGGGCCATAGCAATCGGGCGATGAGCCGACTGCTGATGAACATCAAAATCGACGTGGAAACCGGCAGCAGCCTGGCGAACGCTTTCCGCAAATATCCGCTGCATTTTGACGCTCTGTACTGCAATCTGGTGGATGCGGGTGAAGCTGCCGGCATTCTTGACAGCCTGCTGGATCGCCTGGCCACCTACAAGGAAAAAATTCAGGCAATCAAGAACAAGATCAAATCTGCGCTGTTCTACCCCATCTCGATTATCGTGGTGGCATTTGTCGTCACTGCAATCATCATGCTTTTCGTGATTCCTGCGTTCAAGGAATTATTCGCCGGGTTCGGCGCCACTCTGCCCACTCCGACGCTGGTGGTCATGGCGATTTCTGACTTTTTCGTGGCTTACTGGTGGGCAATTTTTGGTGCGGTTGGCGGCAGCATCTACATTTTTTTCTATGCGTGGAAACGTTCCGTAGCCATGCAACGGGTCATGGATCGCTTGGTGCTGAAGCTGCCGGTTATTGGCGACGTCATCCGCAAGGCTGTCATCGCGCGCTGGACGCGCACCCTTTCCACCATGTTTGCGGCGGGGGTGCCGCTGGTGGAAGCACTGGATTCAGTCGCAGGTGCAGCCGGCAATTATATTTATTTCGAGGCCACCAAAAAAATTCAGATAGAAGTCAGCACCGGCAACAGCTTGACTGACTCCATGACAAACACCCATGTCTTTCCCAGCATGGTGCTACAGATGGTGGCGATAGGCGAAGAGTCCGGTGCGCTGGACTCCATGCTGAGCAAGGTAGCCGATTTTTTGGAAGCGGAAGTGGATGATGCCGTAGCCGCACTTTCCAGCCTGATGGAGCCAGTCATCATGGTGGTACTGGGAACTCTCATCGGCGGCCTGGTGATTGCCATGTATCTGCCGATCTTTAAAATGGGACAGATCGTCGGTTAAATCCGGACATCAAGAAACCAAGGCAGGACTGCTCTCCCTGCACTCGGGGGCGCAACCGTATCCAGAACAGAACAGCGATTACCGATTCCAGGGCCTCCATGTCATTCATCCAGTTGCTGCAAACTACACCGGCTTTTTTCATCTCTCTGTGCGCCACCATCGGTCTGCTGGTGGGCAGCTTTCTGAACGTAGTCATACACCGCCTGCCGCGCATGCTGGAACAGAAGTGGCAGCAACAAAGCGCCGAACTTCACGGCAAGACTATCGAAACAGCCCCCTCCTTCAACCTCGCCACCCCCCGTTCCACCTGCCCCCATTGCGGACATAAAATAAGTGCACTGGAAAATATTCCAATCGCAAGTTACCTGATGTTAAGAGGCCGCTGCTCACAATGCCGCGCAGCCATTTCTCCGCGCTACCCCATAATCGAGGCGTTGACCGGCATCATCAGCGGTTTCATTGCCTGGCATTTCGGCTACGGCCTGGTCGCTTTCGCCGCACTGGCTTTCGCCTGGGCAATGATTACGCTGGCATTCATTGACCTGGATACTCAGTTGCTCCCCGATGACATCACGTTGCCTCTGCTGTGGGGAGGGTTGCTGGTCAACCTGAGCGGCGGTTTTACCGACATCCAGTCTGCAATCATCGGCGCAGTTGCCGGTTATCTTGCTCTCTGGTCAATTTACTGGGGCTTCAAGCTCGCCACCGGCAAGGAAGGCATGGGCTATGGCGATTTCAAGCTGCTTGCCGCGATCGGCGCATGGTTTGGATGGCAAATGCTGCCGCTGGTAATTCTGCTGTCTTCCCTGGTGGGCGCGGTAGTCGGCATCGGTCTGGTAGTTGCGGCAAAACACAAACGCGAGGTTCCCATTCCATTCGGACCTTACCTGGTGGGCGGCGGCCTCATTGCTTTGTTCTGGGGAAATCAGATCAATCGTGCCTATCTTGGTTTGCTCTAGCTCATGCCGCTGGTAATCGGTCTAACCGGGGGAATTGGCAGCGGCAAAAGCAGCGCTGCCAAGCTCTTTGCCGCTATGGGCGCCTGCGTCATTGATACGGATGAGATCGCACATGAACTTACCCAGTCACACGGCGCGGCCATTGGTGCGATACGGCAGAATTTTGGTGAAGATTTCATCACTGTGGAAGGGGCATTGAACCGGGAAAAAATGCGCAGCCTGGTATTTTCCGACAGCGCCTCGCGGCAAAAGCTGGAAGCAATCCTCCACCCTCTTATCCACATGGAAGCGGCCCGCAACGCCGCACTGGCTTCTTCTCCTTATGTGATAATGGTCGTGCCGCTGCTGCTCGAAACTGGTGATTACCGTGAAATGGTGCGGCGTATCCTGGTGGTGGATTGCGATGAACAGAAGCAGATTGTCCGTGCAATGGCGCGTAGCGGACTGAGTGCACACGAAATCCGTGCCATTATGGCGACGCAGATTACACGTCAGCAGCGCCTGCAACAGGCAGATGATGTCATCGCTAATGACAGCAACCTGGCACATCTGCAGCAGCAGGTGGAGGCTTTGCACCAGAAATACCTTGCCCTGGCAGACGAGGGTTAAACCCATCTGCGGCAGCATCCCTGATTGGGGATTAATTTTAATTTGTAAAATTCTGTTTCATAGGGCAAAATTCAACACATTCCGCCCCAACCTCAGGGCTATGCCATCGTGATTTGCTACGAACATCCTCTCAACGAGCGCATTCGCACTCTGCTGCGACTGGAGGATTTGTTTGACAAGATAATCTTCTTTGCAGCCAAGAATGATGCTGTCGAGCACCACTCGGCGCTGGTTACCTTGTTTGAAATTCTCGATGTGGCCAGCCGCGCCGATATGAAATCAGATCTGCTGCAAGAACTGGAGCGGCAGAAACAAGCCCTGGAATCCTTGCGCAGCAATCCCGGCGTTTCCGAAGAAGCGCTGGATCAGGTACTGAACAATATCCAGACCGCCTCTCGCAGCATACTGGATATGACCGGAAAGATTGGCGAGCACTTGCGCGAGAATGAGTGGCTGATGGGTATCAAACAACGCGTTGGCATACCCGGCGGCGCATGTGAATTTGATCTGCCTTCTTACCACTACTGGCTACATCTGGACCCTGCGCTACGCCGCAAGGATATCAACGAATGGCTTACGCCGATGCTGCCGATCCGGGATGGCTTCAGCATTGTGTTGCATCTATTGCGCAATAACGGCAAAACTTTCCACCACACCGCCGCTAATGGCACGTTCCAGCAAACGGAAATGGGAGTGGGACGCGCAGCGCATATGCTGTGCCTGAAACTGGATGAGAACCTACCCTGTGTCCCGGAAATCAGCGCCAACAAGTATGCCCTCAACATCCGTTTTGTCATCTCCGGCTCAAAACAGAAAACCAAGGTATATGAAAGCGATGTGGAATTCGAGCTGACTTTCTGTAATCTGTAAGCGACAAGCTGCTTTGCATCCACGGTTGTTCAACCATTTATCCTGATGCGCCACGTCAGTTTTTCATGAAACAACCCATTGTCAACTGCCCTCAATGTGGCAGAGTCATCGTGTGGGATTCTGCCAATCGGTATCGCCCATTCTGTTCCGAGCGCTGCAAGATGATCGACTTGGGACAATGGGCTACGGAATCCTATCGCATCCCGGAAACAGAGAAACAGGAAGACTGGGAAATAAAGGACAAAGAGTAACGGACCCTCCACCGGCTACTCTATCCAAGCACTGTTTCAGTTTCACTCAGCAGGTATGGCATCAATCCCGTCGAAATCACTCCCTGCCATGCTCCGCATCATGGCAATGCCATGCCCTCCATGTTCCCAAGCCGTGATCAGGTCCTCCCGGCGCAAACCGCCCAAGGCATAGACCGGCAGCGGATAATCGCGGATGAGCATGGCAAATTTTCGCCAGCCCAGCGCCGGGGTCAGCGGATGACTCAATGTCGGCAACACCGGCCCCAATACCACAAAATCCATCGCCAGTTGCGTGGCGCGAAAGAGTTCTTCGGCATTGTGACAGGACGCGCCGCACCAACCGATGTCAGGACGATTGGGGAGATCCATCAACTGTGCTGATGGGAAATGCACCCCATCCGCACCGATTTCGCGCGACAGCCTGACATCGCCATTCACCAATACTCGCGCGCCATGCTGATGGGCCAGCGCAACCACTGCACCTGCAAATGCCCGCAATTCATCGCGTGTCATTCCTTTCTCGCGCACCTGCACCAGGCGCAAGCCCTGCTGCAACGCACGCTCCATCCGCTCCAGTGAGAGTTGCACACCCAATTCCGCGGCATTGGTGATGGCATAGACCGGCGGCAGGCCAAGTGCTCGCAATACCGGCGCATTGGCCGGCAGCATCGGTTCCACCACGACATGCTCGATGGACTGCCAGGACAATTCCTGCTGCTCATGTGGATGCGGCTCGCCATGCCATTGCACTACCCGGTAAAAACACAGGCGCACGCTGGCATGGGCATAGGTAAAAACGCGGGTGATCCAGGGGTAGGCATGTTCGACCTGTATCCCCAGTTCTTCCAGCAATTCACGCCTGAGAGCATGCGGCACAGACTCATTGGACTCCACCTTGCCGCCGGGAAACTCCCAGTAGCCTGCGTAAGGTTTGCCTTCAGGTCTGCGCGCAAGCAGGAAACTGCCATCAGGCCGGATGATGACCGCGGCAGCGACGTCAATAACTGGAGAAGAATGAGCCATGATGGGATGAGCGAAAGGATGGTTGGCTGGAATTGCAGGGCTGGATTTTGCAACGGCGCTACAAATAACTTCTCACTTGTTTACGCCAATTCCTGTCTCGTGTTTTCCCGCCCAGTCACGCGCGAACTGCCAGGCTACCCGCCCACTGCGGGAGCCGCGCCCCAGCGCCCATTGCAGTGCGGCTGCGCGTACCGGGGGAAGCATTTCCCCGATGCCGAAATAGGCCAGCCAGTGGCTGACGATATCCAGGTATTGATCCTGATCGAAGGGATAGAACGACACCCACAAACCAAAACGCTCCGACAAGGAAATTTTCTCCTCGACCGATTCGCTCGGATGAATTTCTGCACCAATATGCTTGGTATCGAGATTGTCCTGCATGAACTCCGGCATCAGGTGGCGGCGATTGGAAGTGGCATAGACCAGAACATTCTCCGAAGCCGTGGCGATGGAACCATCCAGCACCACTTTCAGTGCCTTATAGCCAGGCTCATCAGCTTCAAACGACAAATCATCGCAATATAAAATAAAGCGTTCCGGCCGCCGGCATATCTGTTCGACGATATCGTGCAAATCAGTGAGATCATGTTTTTCCACTTCAATCAGACGCAATCCCTTGCCGGCATATTTGTTCAGTACCGCTTTCACCAGCGATGACTTGCCGGTGCCGCGCGCACCGGTAAGCAGCACGTTGTTGGCTGGGTAGCCTTGCACGAACTGGCGGGTGTTGCGGTCTATAAGTTTTTTCTGTGCGTCGATGCCATGCAATGCCGCGAGCGCAATACGATGGGGATGCGTGACCGGTTGCATGAATCCGGTGCCACCGCGCTTGCGCCAGCGAAAGGCAATTGCGGCACTCCAGTCAATGGCAGGCTGTTCGATCGGCAACAGTCTCTCCAAACGAGAAAGCAGTTGATCGGCACGGCTGCACAGTTTGTCAAAATCGCTCATACAAGACATCAACTGCGATAGCTCGCATTGATCTTTACATAATCATAGGAAAAGTCGCAGGTCCATACCGTCGTTGATGCAGATCCCCGATTGAGCACAACCCGTACGGTAATTTCAGCCTGCTGCATCACCCGCTGGCCATTCTGCTCCAGGTAGCTCTGTGCCCTGCCACCATTTTCCGCAACCAGCACGTCATCGAGATAGAGTTGCAGCTTGCTTACATCGAGATCATTGATACCCGCGTAACCGATGGCTGCAAGTATCCGTCCCAGATTAGGGTCGGAGGCGAAGAAAGCGGTTTTTACCAGCGGCGAGTGGGCAATGGCGTATGCAACCTTGGCGCATTCATTCTGGGTTTTCCCACCTTCAACCTGCACGGTGATGAACTTGGTGGCACCTTCACCATCACGCACGATAGCTTGCGCAAGCTGCACCGCCACGTCCGTCAGCGCCTGCTGCAATGCGCTGAATTCGGCGCTGCCCTTGTCTGCTATTTCCACATGGCCGGCGCGGCCAGTTGCAATCAGGATGAAAGCGTCATTGGTCGAAGTATCCCCGTCCACCGTAATGCGATTGAACGAGTGGTCCGCCGCATGCCGCACCATCTGCTGTAACAGCGGCAGACTCACAACCGCATCGGTCGCCACATAGCCCAACATGGTCGCCATGTTGGGATGTATCATTCCGGAACCTTTGGCAATCCCGGTAATGGTCACGGTGGTGCCATTGAGTGAAATCTGCTTCGATACCGCCTTGGGCACAATATCGGTGGTCATGATCGCTTCGGCTGCAGCAAACCAGTTGTCCGGTTTGAGATTGGCCAGCGCGATGGGCAAGCCTGCAACAATCTTCTCCAGCGGCAGTGGCTCCATGATGACACCGGTAGAGAACGGCAACACCTGCCGCGCATCACAACCCAGCATTGCGGCCAGTTCGGAGCAGGCAGTGCGGGCGCAGGCAATCCCTTGTTCGCCGGTGCCGGCATTGGCGTTGCCGGTATTGATCACCAGTGCGCGGATTGAGGATTCGAAAGCGGAATGGGAGAGATGCTCTTGCGCCACGATCACCGGTGCAGCACAGAAGCGGTTTTGCGTAAACACGCCAGCAACCTGCGCACCCTCATCCAGCGCAATCACCAGCAAATCCTTGCGATTGGATTTCTTGATTCCCGCTGCGGCAATACCGAGCGACACGCCTTTTATTGACAGCAATTGTTCGGCTAGGGGCGGAGTAATATTGACTGGCATGATGATCGAACTGTTAAAGATGCGTTATGCTAACTCATCTTTAACATTACGCTTTCATATTTACCGGGATCGTGCAGATGGTATTTCCATAATCAATTGATTATTATGGAACGTTGTTATTTAACAAGCTGGGAGAAAAAACATGAATTTCGACAAGGAACTGGACGTGCGTGGCCTGGTTTGCCCGCTGCCGATCCTGCGTACCAAGAAATCCCTGGCAGACATGACTACCGGGCAGGTACTGAAGATTGCCGCCACCGATCCCGGTGCAGTCATTGATTTTCAGGTCTTCGCCGAACAAACGGGGAATGAACTGCTGTCCTTGTCGGAAGCAATCGGAGAATTCATATTTTACATGAAAAAGAAATGAGTAATTTGATGCCACCGGGGTAAAGATTTGGTCAATATGGCCGATAACAAATATATCATGGATGCCGCCCCGGAAGGGTTGTCACTCGCATACCCACTCCATATATGAACGAATCCATTGCCAGTACGCTGAAAATAGACGGGCAACATCTGCTGGAATCCGTAATCAGGCTGACAGAGAAGCGGGATCAGGGCGCCCTTGAACAATGCCTGATCGATACGCTTCTGGAATTGGCCGCGATGGATGAGATTCATCTATATGCAGTAGAGATGACCAGCGATGGCCTTTCTCTGAAACCATTGGCACGAACATCAGCTAGCTTATTGACCGCTCTCGATCCGAGCGAGGACGTCATGCGCGCCCTCGAGCAGGATCCAGAGGTAGTGCGGGCGATAGATCTGCAAACATATGTCGCCTGCGATGCAGATGCGACTGGTCGGCATCGCGTCATTTACCCCATTCGCAGCAGCCAGGAAACAATCGGCATACTGGTTGTGTTCACGCACAATACAAGTCCCGCGCATCACGAACTCACTACCGCATTTATCCGGATTTACTGCAATCACATGCAATTGCTGCATGACAATAAGCACGACACACTTACCGGTCTGCTCAATCGGAAGGAATTTGATAACGAGATCATGGAACTCATGGCCGCCTGCTATGGCGACTCCCGCCGCGGTTCCGATATGGAGTTCAAGGCTTGTCTCGCGATTATGGATATCGACCATTTCAAGCTGATTAACGATAACCATGGTCATCTCTATGGCGATGAGGTGCTGTTACTGTTTGCCCAACTCGCAGAGAAAACGTTCCGCAGTGACGACTTATGCTTCCGCTTTGGTGGTGAGGAGTTTATTGTGGTATTGAAACGTATCGACATCAAGCTTGCCATGCCTGTGCTGGAGAGATTCCGCACTATGGTGGAAAATTTTTCTTTTCCACAGGCGGGACGAATCACTGTCAGCATTGGGGTGGTCGAAATTCTTTCCCAGGAACTGCCGACCAGCATTATCGAACAGGCCGATCAGGCACTGTATTACGCCAAAAGAAATGGGCGCAATCAGGTATGGAGTTACGAGAAACTGGTCGAGATGGGTGCAGTAACGGGGGCCGGGCATAGCAGTTCTGTGGAACTGTTTCCGCAAGCTGACTGACGAAAAGGCAAATGAACAAAATCGCTGGACCGATACCGGAATCCGAACGCGACAACCCGACTCCCAGTTGTGCGGAATGCAACCATTACTTCATTACCTGGGACACGAGCTTTCCCTATGGCTGCCGGGCAATGAATTTCAAGAGTAAGCGCAGCCCGCATCTGGACGTTGTGGAGTCTTCCGGCAATCCTTGCATGATGTTCACATTACGCCAGCGATTTGCAAACGGACATGCGGATTAAAGCGCCGCACATGCATCAGCAGCGGCAGCCAGCTTACGATAGCGCGCCAGCCATTGTAGCGGGATGGGAGACGCCGCGGCACCCTGCCTCGCCATATGCGCCGCAACGATGGCACCGAGCATGATGGCGCGGCCGCAACTATCTCCTGCAGCGCGAATGTTGGCCTCAATTGCGCTGCGATAATCCGGCGCGTGCTGCGCGATATGGAAAACCACCGGCAGACCCTCGGCAACATGGCAAGCCCTGCCGAAGCGCGCTGCAACTGCAACGCTATCCAGCGCTGGCACGGCAAGTGCCTGCTCCAGTAACGGCCTGAGGGTGTTGCCTGCAAACGGCAAGGCGCTGGCCAATGCCGGCGCAACTGCTGTTCCGCGCAGCACTTCGAACAATACCGCAGCAGAACATTGCGCGGCAGCAACCGCCAGCGCATTGTTGTTGGTGATGCGCACTACCGCCTCGACCCGCTCCAGTAGCGTTGCCAACGTTCCACTGTGAGTCGCCACCACTGGCGGCAGCGCCGCCAGTGCTGCAAACTGGTCGTCATTGGCACCGGATGCTGCCGGAAATGTTGCCGGCTCCAGCGGCAACAACGTGCGCAGCGTCAAGCGAGTGGGCGAATCGACATAGCCGACGAATGCGCCACCCGGCCCAAAGTATGCGCGGTATTCGGTCTGATACTCGGCACGTTTGAACTCACCGTGCTTCGTCAGATGCTGCAGCATCAGCAGGCACACTTCACCGTAACCGGTCGATTCTCCAGCCATCTTGCCGCCGTGTGCGAAGTAACCCGAGGTGTCGGCATAATCGGCTGCATCAGGCGACAGAAATACCAATCCCTTCCTCTCTTCAATTTCTGCAATGCGTGCGGGATCGTAAAGCCAGTGCAAGCCGAGCGTAGCGGAGTCGGCGACGAGTGCGCCGAGAATGGCAGCAGTAGCTGGATACATTTTCTGTGCGGCGCCGAGCGTGACTAGACTTCTTCCTCGGCGGGCAGTTTACGTGCCTCGTCTTCCAGCATCACCGGGATGCCATCCTTGATGAGGAAAGCCAGCCGGTCAGCCTTGCAGATCAGCTCGTTTTCGACTCTTTTGTACAACAATGGGCCTTTGCACAGCGGGCATACCAGAATGTCGAGCAGTTTTGCATCCATGGATTATTTCCTCAATTTATGAATTATCCGGGCCGGTACAGTCCCGGCCTGCACTGACTATATGTACCCACAACAATACCTCCTGGCCGACAAACTTGCTTGTTACTTGCCACCCCGGGTTTCGGTCGTGAAGGTGATGCGATTGTACCCCGCCAGACGCGCGGCCTCCATGACTGCAATGACCGACTGATGTGTGGCACTGGCGTCGGCATTGATGACGATTATGGGATCGCTCTGGTCGCCTGCAGCGACACGCAATTCTTCACTGAGTCCTTCAGCGCTGGAGTACTTGATGGGCGTACGGTTGATCACATAGCTGCCGGTGGCGCTGACCGCAACATCGATAGTGTTGGGGCGTGCAGCGGGCTTGTCCGCGGTCGCTTGCGGCAGATTGATTTCCAGTTCGGAAAATTTCGAGTAAGTGGTGGTGATCATCAGGAAAATCAGAATCACCAGCAATACGTCTATCATCGGAATCAGATTGATTTCCGGATCTTCTTTTGGCCTGCCACGCTGGAAGTTCATGGGGTGATTTAATCGTACAGTGAAAGATGAACAATGAGCGGAGAACGGCTTGTACTATCGAATCAACTTTTCCGCTCGCCGTGGACAGTCTCCACCAGTTTCAGTGCCTGCAATTCCATTTCCACCACCAGCGAATCCACTTTGGCACGGAAATGGCGGTAAAAAATCATGCTGGGAATCGCTACTAGAATGCCGAACGCAGCATTGTAAAGCGCCACGGAAATTCCATGGGCAAGCTGTGCCGGGTTGCCACCGCCACCAGTAGGAGAATTCGAGCCGAAAATTTCGATCATGCCAACCAGGGTGCCGAACAGACCCATCAGCGGGCTTAAAGAAGCGATCGTACCCAGGGTGGTGAGATAACGCTCAAGATCATGGGCGACAGCGCGACCAGCCTCCTCGATCGATTCTTTCATGATTTCGCGCGTACTTTTGTCGTTCCTCAAGCCCGCCGCGAGAATCTGCCCGAGGGGGGAGTGCTGGTGCAGGCGTGCAAGCATCTCCGCGCTCACACCACTTTTCCGGTACTCCTGTATTACTCTGGGCAGCAGATCTCTGGGTGTCACAATACTTGGGCGCAAAGCCCACAGACGTTCACCGATAATACCAACAGCAACGATGGAAGCTAGAATAATCGGCCAGACTGGCCAGCCGGCAGCTTGAATCAAAGCAAACATGCAATAATCTCCTTGGTAGCTCTGATGCCAAATCAGAGCCGTAATGTATCTTGCCCCTGTGTTTTCAGCAAGGACGCGGAGTAATTTTCGTTTGAAAACAAGATATTTTTCTTTTCCACAATTACTGTGGATAAGTTTGTGGACAATCCTCGAATTGACTGGTTAAGTCACCCTTCCATAACAATATTTTCTGCTACGCTTAATTTTTAAACTTATAATTATTCTTTATTAAACATATGGTTATATGAATACCCAGGATACGCGCGGGTTTACCCGCCGCAATTATGCCATCTACGTTACCAATGTGGATTACTGTAGAATGTCAAGATGAATTTTCTTCACGAAACAGAGGGTTCCCGCGCAGTTTTGAGCGTGAGCGAATTAAACCATAGCGCCAAGGAGTTGCTGGAACATGCTCTCCCGTTACTGTGGGTTTGCGGCGAAATCTCCAATCTCAAATGTTATAACTCCGGCCATTGGTATTTCTCCCTCAAGGACGCAAATGCCCAGGTCCGCTGCGTCATGTTCCGTCACAAGAACCAGTATCTGGACTGGCAACCCAAGGATGGCATACAGGTGGAAGTGCGCGCACTGGTGACGCTGTACGAAGCACGCGGGGATTTTCAACTGAGTGTCGAAACCGTCCGCCGAGCCGGGTTGGGCGCATTGTTTGAGGCGTTTGGGCAACTCAAGGCCAAACTGGAAAATGAGGGGTTGTTTGAATCCGCCCGCAAAAAACTGCTGCCACCTTTTCCGCAGCAGATCGGCATCATCACCTCTCCTGCCGCTGCCGCACTGCACGACGTACTCTCCACCTTGCAGCGTCGCATGCCCTCCCTGCCGGTGGTCATTTACCCCACCCCCGTACAGGGCGACGGCGCCGCGCTAAAAATAGTCGAGGCCATACAAACAGCTGCCGCCCGTGCCGAGTGCGCGGTACTGATACTATGCCGCGGTGGCGGCAGCATTGAAGACCTGTGGGCATTCAATGAAGAGATTGTGGCGCGGGCCATCGCTGCCTGCTCCATTCCCATTATCTGCGGGGTAGGCCACGAAACCGATTTCACTATCGCTGATTTTGTCGCTGATGCGCGCGCGCCCACACCTACCGGCGCGGCACAACTCGCCTGCCCGGAACGGGAAGAGTTACTGCAGCGTGCAGCAAACCTGTGCGGACGCATGCAGCGCATGATGCAGCGCGGGATCGAAAGCCGCATGCAGGAAACCGACATACTCGCACGCCGTCTGGTGCATCCTGGTGAGCAAATCCGTAATCAGCTCATCCATCTGCAGCATTTACGCGAACGGCTCGCCGGCGCCTGGCTGCGATATTCCGAAAGCAGGCATTGGCATCTGCGCGAACTGAGTCAGCGCTTTGCTGCCGCCCGTCCCGACATTTCTCGTCTGATTGAACAACAACATGAACTGGGTGTGCGTTTGCGTCGCGCCGTTGCCCACCGCAACGAGACACTCGCAATGATACTGCAGCGCCAGCAAGCACATCTCGCCCACCTTAACCCTCAGTCCGTGCTGGAGCGCGGTTACAGCATTGCTTATGCCGCTGACGGTGCAATATTGCGCAACAGCGACCAGGTCAGCATCGGTGATAACATCCGGGTAACATTCGCCACCGGCTGGAGCAAGGCGAGCGTCTCGGAGAAAGGCAAATAGATATGCCGAATTATGCAGCAACCCTGATAAACTCGCAGATGATGCAAATCTGCCGGGGATAACAGTACAGACTGTACGCGTCAATTCGCGGCGCCCTCGGCAACATTTTTCAACAGCACCACAAGTGTCGCCTCTATTCATCAAGGACCTCCCCATGCCCAAAACTTTTCTCATGCTCGGCGCCATCAACGCATTCCTGTGCGTCGCTTTCGGTGCCTTTGGCGCGCATGGCCTGAAACAAAGACTGTCCGTCGACATGCTTGCGGTATATCAGACCGGCGTGCAATACCACTTCTACCATGCACTGGGCCTGATCGTGGTCGGCCTGGTGTTGTTGCACCTTCCCAAATCCAGACCTGTCGTGCTGTCAGGCTGGCTGATGCTCACAGGAATCGTGCTGTTTTCCGTTAGCCTTTATGTGTTGAGTCTGACAGGAATCCGCGGACTCGGCATGATCACGCCATTCGGCGGCGTGGCTTTTCTGAGTGCGTGGGCGTTGCTTGCCTATGGCGTATGGACTGCAAAATAGCCTCTCCTGCCGATCAGTCGATAATGTCGTAGCACTGCCATCATGACACTCCACCATTTCTTCTCCCCTTGTCCGCGCGGACTGGAGCCCGTGCTTGTCACCGAACTGGAACAGCTCGGCGCGTCCAGCACCCAGGCACGCGACGGCGGCGTGCAATTTCAAGGGGACTGGAGCATCTGCTACCGTACCAATCTGCAAAGCCGCATTGCCAGTCGTGTTCTGTGGCAGATTGCGAGCCAGCCCTACACCGGCGAGGCCGATATTTACAAAACCACGCATGCGTTACCCTGGAACGAGTGGTTTGCCCCGGCGCTCACCATTCGTGTCAACGTGGCGGCAATCAAATGTCCATTGCGCAGTCTCGATTTTGTCACGCTCAAAATCAAGGATGCCGTATGCGACAAGTTCCGCGAAATCACCGGCAATCGTCCCAGTGTAGACACGACGCAACCGGATATCCGCATCCACGGCTTTCTCGATGCGCGGAAATTTACCCTCTATCTGGATACCTCCGGCGATGCCTTGTTCAAGCGCGGCTTGAGGAAAGCTGCTGGGCAGGCGCCGTTGCGGGAAAATCTTGCCGCCGGCATTTTGCGTCTGGCAGGCTGGCAACCGGGTATTCCATTGCTTGATCCGATGTGCGGCAGCGGCACCTTCCTGCTGGAAGCAGCGCAAATAGCGTTGAATATTGCCCCCGGATCAGGACGCTGCTTTGCTTTTGAGAAACTCAAGCAATTCGATGGCACACTGTGGCATAAGCTGAAGCAAGAAGCGGTAGCGCAGCAAAGGCCGCAAACACCTCAGCCGATTTTTGGCAGCGATTTATACGGCGATGCTCTGACTGACGCCCGCGCCAATCTGGCTGCAGCGGGATTCTCCGAAGTGGTTGAGCTGAAACAGGCAAATGTGCTGGAGATTTCCGCACCTGCGCCGACCGGCATATTGGTCACCAACCCGCCCTACGGAGTGCGCATAGGCGAGCAGCAACAGCTTGCAGAGCTTTATCCGAAACTGGGGGATGCGCTGAAGAAGAAATTCAGCGGCTGGAATGCCTATATTCTCACCGCCGATCCGCTGCTGCCAAAATTGATCCGCTTGACTGCCTCACGCCGCACCCCTTTGTTCAACGGTGCGCTCGAATGCCGTTTGCTGGAATATAAAATGGTGGCGGGCGGAATGCGGAAAGTGCCGGCAACAAACCCCAAGCAACGGCCGGATCAGACTTCCCCTGACAGTCAAAACTAATCAATGAAGCCGGGAATAAGGCTCGTTTTCCTGTTGATTTTTCTGGGCTGCGCCGGTGCGCTTGCTTATGCCCTGTATCTGCAACTGGTAAGGCATTTGCTGCCCTGCCCGCTCTGCGTCGTGCAACGCATTGCTTATTGGCTGGTGGGCTTGACCGCCTTGCTGGCATTTCTCCACAATCCGCGTGCAACAGGACGCCGGCTATACAGCGGCCTGATAGCCATGTTTGCGTCTACCGGGGCGATCGTCGCACTGCGCCATGCCTGGTTGCTACGCTACCCCGAAGCATTCGAATGCGGTATCAGCCCGGAAGAAAAATTCCTCAATGCCTTATCGATCGCCCAATGGTGGCCCAGCATGTTCGAAGCAAATGGAGATTGCGCTGATTCAACGTGGGAATTCATGTCGCTCACTATCCCGGACTGGTCGACCATTTTGTTCGTGGCCTTTGGTAGCCTGGCAGGCTATGCTTACCTTGCCAAGCGCAATCGACGCTAAGAAAGGTCTGATCGCGAAAGAAATAAGCTGGCGCAATCTGCCGCCCTACTTGAAAAACTGAACTTGCAGCCCAATAATTTGCTCCAATAGACTGTTTTTTTACGGAGCTTAACGGAGTCACATCAATGAAACGTATTTTCCTGTTCATGGTTACCAATCTGGCGATTCTGCTCGTGCTGAGCATTACATTGCGGTTATTGGGCGTGGATCGCATCCTGGATGCCGAGGGCAGCGGAATAGATTTCAATTCCCTGTTGATTATGGCAGCGGTGATTGGTTTTGGCGGTTCACTGGTTTCGCTTGCCATGTCCAAGTGGAGCGCGAAACGCATGGTTGGCGCGGTAGTAATCGAGCAGCCATCCGATCCGACTGAACGCTGGCTGCTGGAAACAGTGCAGCGTCAGGCTGAACTTGCTGGCATCGGCATGCCGGAAGTGGCGATCTATGACGCGCCCGACGTGAATGCCTTTGCCACCGGCATGAACCGCAACGATGCGCTGGTGGCAGTAAGCAGCGGTCTGCTGCAAAACATGCGCAAGGATGAAATCGAAGGCGTGCTAGCGCACGAAATAAGCCATGTAGCCAATGGTGACATGGTGACGCTGGCGCTGATTCAGGGTGTGGTCAACACCTTCGTTATTTTTCTGTCGAGAATAATCGGCCATACGGTGGATCGGGTCGTATTCAAAACCGAACGCGGCCACGGGCCAGCCTTCATGATTACCAGTATTGTGGCGCAACTGGTGCTGGGCGTCCTCGCCAGCATGATCGTCATGTGGTTCAGCCGTCAGCGTGAATTCCGCGCCGATGCGGGCGGGGCACAACTGGCGGGACGCAACAAAATGATCGCCGCGCTGGAGCGCCTGCAACAGCAGCATGCGCCATCGCAGTTACCGGACAAGATGGCGGCGTTTGGGATTTCCGGCAAGAGTGACGGCATCAGAAGCCTGTTCATGTCACATCCACCGCTCGAGATGCGCATCGCCGCATTGCGTGCAGCGCCCTAATACCCGGCAATTCTGACTGATATCACGGCGGAGTGCATGATGCGCTCCGCTGTTTTTTGAGGGCAGGCAGAATTTCGTGTCTACGGGATGGATCTAAGGAACCGGGCGCGGGCCGGCAGAGAAGACGCTGGGTGTTCGGGACGGGGCAATACCGAACCAGGCTGCGCCCAGTCCGTTACCGTATCAACAGCAGATTTTGTGGTTTATCTGGAACTCTCTGGCAGACGTTCCACCACAGTCACGTTAGCTGTGGCTGGCCCCTGGACTTTTGACTCGCTCAGAAGATCCTCGTCGGCTTTGCGGCGTGGCGGGTTGCCGTCAAACACCAGGCTGCGGCGCCGCTGCAGGTAGGCATCACGCAGGAATTCGTATTTATCCAGCGCGGCTTCCTCCAGCGTCTTGTCGGTATCCAGCAGATCCGCACGCTGATCGGTTGCTCTCGCCGCATTGACTACCGGACCGATAAAAGGAGCAACAAAGAAGCTACCTACAACGATGGGGTCGAGAGCTGAATCGACCACAAGTGCGCCCGCATCACGCAGCGAACTGGGTCCAAGAAGAGGCAGCATCAGGTAAGGCCCGCTGGGTACACCGTAAAAACCCAGAGTCTGGCCGAAATCTTCCTTGCGCTTTTCCAGACCCATGTCACTGGCCAGATCAATTATGCCTCCCAAGCCAAAGGTGGAGTTAACCACCATCCGCCCGCTGCTGGTTGCCGCATTTGCAAACTTGAGTTGCAGCAGACTGTTGACCGTTACCCCTATGTCGTCGAAGTTGGAACGAATGTTACTGACCATCGACCGGATGGGGCCGGGGACCGCCGCCTTGTAGCCCCGCGCCACTGGTTCCATTACATTATTATCAACCATCTCATTGAACTTGAATACGGCACGGTTGCCCGATTCATACGGGTCTTGCTGAGCAAATTCCAGAGAATCTTTCTGGTTCTTGGTCGTGGCGCAACCGGTGAGAACGAATCCCATCAGTAGCAGGGCAGGAAGCTTGAAGGGTGCAAGGCGGCTCATATTCAGGATGTTCCAGTTGGTTAATACAGTCGAAGGGTAAAATCTTGCCACAAATACCCGGCGGATTCAACCTTGAGGTGCAATTTGTTAATACATAAAGCAATAATACCGGCCTTCTGCACGCGTATGGTCTGTTATCGGCCGTGCTGGCCAAAACTTTACTCCGATTTACTCCATCCCGCGTTTAGCAAACTCCCTGAGACGGAAACCGAGTAGCCAGAGTGTGGCAAAATAACTTGCCGCACCCAGCAACACCACCCAGGTCAGCCATATGGCCCGCTCTGTCGCGGAATTCGCCAGCCATGATACATCCCTGCCCGTGGCAAACCACAGCACCACCCCCATCACCGCCAGCGCCAACAGCACTTTAAGAAAGAAACCCATCCAGCCCGGCTGCGGCTGATAGATATTATGGCTGCGTAGCTTGTAGTAAAGCAGCCCAGCGTTGAGACACGCGCCCAGACCGATGGCCAGCGCCAGGCCAGCGTGGCGCAACGGTATGATAAACGCGAGGTTCATCAATTGGGTGGCAACGAGGGTGATGACTGCGATTTTCACTGGGGTCCTGATATTTTGCCGTGCGTAGAACCCTGGGGCCAGCACCTTCACCAGGATCAGTCCCACCAGTCCCACACTGTAGGCCACTAACGCATCACGCGTCATCCACACATCATTAGCAGAAAACTCGCCGTGATAGAACAGGGTGGCAATCAGCGGGGTGGCAAGCAACGCCAGTGCCAGCGCCGCGGGCAGCGTCAATAGTACGGTCAGGCGCAGGCCCCAGTCCAGCAGCCGGGAGTACTCTTCGCTACTGTTGTCGACATAATGCCGGGATAACGATGGCAGCAATACAGTCCCCAGCGCCACCCCCAGCAAACCTGCGGGAAATTCCATCAATCGATCGGCGTAATAAAGCCAGGACACACTGCCGGTGATAAGGAAGGAGGCAAAAATGGTATTGATCAGCAGGCTGATCTGGCCGACCGACACGCCGAACACCGCCGGCCCCATTTGTTTAAGTACACGCCATGCGCCGACCTCGCCGGATCGCAAACGTAGCCGCGGCATCATTTTGATGCGCATCAGAAACGGCACCTGGAAAGCGAGTTGCAGCACGCCGCCGATAAGTACTGCCCAGGCCAGCGCCAGCACCGGTGTATCCAGTAGCGGCGCAAGCCATAGGGAGCAGCCGATGAATGACAGATTCAGCAGTGCCGGGGTGACTGCAGGTACGGAAAATCTACCGTAAGTATTGAGTATGCCCCCCGCCAGCGCCACCAGCGAGATGAATAAAATGTAGGGAAACGTGATGCGCAGCAGTTCGACTGTCAGCGCAAATTTCTGCGGGCTGGCGGAAAATCCCGGTGCGCTCACATAGATCAGCAGCGGTGCGGCAATCACGCCAATCAGCGTAACCACGAACAACGCAATAGCCAGCAGCGTCGCGACATGGTCGACCAGATCTTGTGTTTCTGCTGGCGTACGGCTGTTCTTGTATTCTGCCAGTATCGGTACGAATGCCTGCGAGAATGCACCCTCGGCGAATATGCGGCGCAACAGGTTGGGAATGCGAAAGGCAACGAAAAATGCATCGGTGGCAATGCCCGCGCCGAAGATACGGGCAATCAACACATCGCGCACGAACCCGAGAATGCGGGACACCAGAGTCATGCCGCTGACGGTAGCGAGGGTTCTGAGCAGATTCATGGGGGAGTATGTTACCCTGAATACTCTTACCGTCCCACATGATTGGGCGACAATCTGCTCCGTTTCCCGCTCCCGCTCTGCGGGCGATGACGCGTCAATTGCTCATCCGCACCCCTTTATTTCTCCTTGCAAGATGCTGCGAATAAACGTAGAATCCGCGTCTTATCAGTAATCGTCGAATGAATTGAGGAATCTTCATGGCCAATAGCGCCCAAGCCAGAAAACGTGCAAGACAAACCGTTAAGCAACGCGACCACAATACCAGCCTGCGTTCAGAGTTGCGCACTGCGATCAAGCATATAAGAAAGGCTGTTGAGACCGGCGACAAAACCGCAGCACTAGCCGTGTTCAAAGCTTCTATCAGCACTGTAGACTCGATCGCCGATAAGCGGATCATCCACAAGAACAAGGCTGCACGCCACAAGAGCCGCCTGTCCGCCGCCATCAAGGCCATGGCCTGAGCCGGTCAGCCGCATAAAAAAGCCCGGCTGTTTCCGGGCTTTTTTGTTTCCCCTACCCCCGCATCCGCACCGTCGCACCGCCCTTCCGGAAATCTGCGGAATTCTGATCGTAGGCAACAAATTCCAATTTAACGCGATTGACGCAAGGCATTCCCTGAAACCCTTTTCAGGGCTTGCAATCGTCGGTGTTTTAGCGCATAAAACCATTTTTGTAATGGGTAATGCCGTATGAAAAAGCCAGTCAGCCGGATACTCATCATCAATGATGAAAAACTGGTGCTGAAGGAGCTCACCAAGGGGTTGAACGCCGCTGCCAAATCCCTGGAAAATCCCTTGGGTATCAATTTCATTGGCGTCACCACTGCGCACGAATCGCTGCAGGCAATTGAAGCGGATGGCGACATTCAGGCGGTGGTGGTAGACGACACACTCTATACTCTGAAAACTGCAGAAAAGGGTTCCCGCAGCCTGCAAATGACAGCGCTGGAACTGGTACAGAAAATCAATCGCTTCCGTCCCGAGCTGAATATCTACATTCTGATCGCGCAGGAACAAGAAGACGAAGTGGTGGACGCCCTTTTTTCCGAAACGGTGGATGGCTATTTCTATCGGGAGGAACGGGATTACCGCGGCATGTACCGTATTCTCAATGCCCAACTGCAGGAAAAAGCGCGCACCCCGTTCTATGATCAGCTCAAGAATTATGTATTGATGGCGAAGGACGCCTGGCACACGCCAGGGCATTCCTCCGGCGACTCGTTACGCGACAGCCCCTGGGCCAGCGATTTTTATGAGTTCTTTGGCGAGCATATTTTCCGTGCCGACCTGTCCGTATCGGTGCCGATGCTCGACTCGCTGATGGAACCTAGCGGCGTGATTTCGGAAGCACAGAAAATCGCAGCCAAGGCATTCGGTGCGCAACGCACATTTTTCGCCACCAACGGCACTTCCACCGCCAACAAGGTGATATTCCAGACTCTGCTTGCCCCCGGCGACAAGTTGCTGCTGGATCGCAACTGTCACAAGTCGGTGCATCATGGCGTCGTACTGTCCGGTGCTCACCCGATTTATCTCGCCTCGTCGGTTAACAAGAAATTCAGCGTTTACGGGCCGGTACCGAAACAGACCCTGCTCAGCGCCATTGAAAAGCATCCCGACGCACAGGCACTGATACTGACCAATTGCACTTATGATGGTCTGCGCTACGATTTGCCGCCCATCATCCAGGCAGCACATGCTAAAGGCATCAAGGTTATTATCGACGAAGCCTGGTACGGTTTCGCCCGCTTTCATCCAGCCTTCCGCCCCACCGCGCTGGAAGCGGGCGCAGATTACGCCACCCAGAGTACGCACAAAGTGCTGTCAGCTTTTTCCCAGTCCAGCATGATCCACGTCAACGATCCTGATTTCAATGATCATCTGTTCCGCGAGAATTTCAACATGCATACTTCCACCAGTCCGCAGTACAGCATGATTGCAAGTCTTGATGTGGCGCGCAAGCAGGCGATGCTGGAAGGCTACAAACTGCTCTCACGTACCCTGGAACTGGCAAAGGAAGTGCGCACGCAGATCAATGCCACTGGGGCATTCCGGGTATTGGAGCTGCCTGATCTGCTGCCCGACGAAATTAAGCATGACAATATTCAGCTCGATCCCACCAAAGTCACGGTGGATATTTCCCGCTGCGGCTACACCGTGGAAGAATTGATACAGGAATTGTTCGAGCGATATAACATCCAAGTGGAGAAATCCACTTTCAACACCCTCACCCTGCTACTCACCATCGGCACCACCCGCAGCAAAGTCTCACGCCTTTACGACGCACTGATGCGCATCGCCCGCGAGGGCCGTGCTCCACGCCGGCTCTACCAGAGTCCGCAGATTCCAAACTTTACCGACTTGAAATACCTGCCACGCGACGCCTTCTACTGCGGCGGAGAACTGCTGCCATTGCTGGACGAACAGGAGCAGGAGAACACCCATCTGACCGGCAGAGTGTGCGCCGACCAGATCACCCCCTACCCTCCTGGCATACCCGTGCTGGTGCCGGGACAAACCATTACCCAGGACGTCATACATTATCTGGTATGCATGCTGCGCTCACAGAAACGAGTCGAGGTGCACGGGATCGTTTACGACGGCTACCTGCCATGTCTGCGACTGTTAACCGCCCCCGAGGAAAAAGGCTTGAAAAAGTTGGCCAAATAGGTAAAGATGGCTGGCGCACAATAAACAATTCACGGCGGCTGATGCCGCCGTATTTCATTCTGGCTCTGGAAAAACTAGGTACTGTCTTATGTCAAATCTGATGAACACCTACTCGCAGTTACCCGTCACCTTCGTCAAGGGTGACGGCGTGTGGCTGTGGGACGACACCGGCAAACGCTATCTTGATGCGCTTGCCGGTGTTGCCGTATGTGGTCTGGGGCATTGCCACCCGGAACTGGTAAAAGCAATTTGCGAGCAAGCCGGAACACTGATCCATACTTCCAACCTTTACCATATCGGCAAACAGGAACAACTGGCCAGCAGGCTGGCCGCCCTGTCAGGCATGGATAACGCGTTCTTCTGCAATTCGGGTGCGGAAGCAAACGAAGCCGCAATCAAGCTGGCAAGACTATACGGCCATAACAAAGGCATAGACCTCCCCACCATCGTGGTGATGGAAAGATCCTTTCACGGCCGCACCATGGCGACCTTGACCGCAAGCGGCAATCGCAAGGTGCAGGCTGGTTTTGAGCCGCTGCTCACCGGCTTTGCGCGCGTTCCCTATAATGATCTGGAAGCGGTGGCGCAAGTAGCCGTGCATAACAAGAGCGTGGTCGCCATCCTGGTCGAACCGTATCAGGGCGAGGGTGGCGTCAATGTACCACAGGCGCACTATCTGCAAGGCCTGCGCCACCTGTGTGACCAGCATGGCTGGCTGCTGATGCTGGACGAGGTACAATGTGGCATCGGTCGCAGCGGCAAATGGTTCGCCTTCCAGCACACTGGCATCTTCCCCGATGTCATGACGCTGGCCAAGGGTCTGGGCTCTGGCGTGGCCATCGGCGCCTGCCTCGCGAAAGGGGCGGCGGCAGAGGTGTTCAAACCGGGGAATCACGCCTCCACTTTCGGCGGCAACCCGTTGGCCTGTACTGCGGCACTCACCACGCTGAATGTAATCGAAAGAGATGACCTGATGCGTAACGCAATGGAGTTAGGCGATTTCATGCGTAGCGCTTTCAAGGCGCAGCTGGCTGACGTGGCCGGCGTCACCCAGATTCGTGGCCAAGGATTGATGATCGGTATCGAGCTTTCCAAGCCCTGCGGTGAGCTGGTGAAAAAAGCATTGGAACAAGGGCTGCTGATCAACGTGACTTCAGATAAAGTAGTGCGTCTGCTGCCACCACTGATAATGCAGCGGACTGAAGCGGAGCTGGTAGTAAATGCCGTATCAGCGCTAGTGAAAGAGTTTCTGAAAACGTGAAGACCATGGGATGACAGGACGAATCGCCCTGCAACCCTCAGTCTCTTTTGTGAACGGGTCACCCACCCCGCTTATTTCATTGCGCCCAGCATGCAACTCAAACACTTTTTACAGTTCAATGACTTCAGCCGTGAGGAATTCGAGCATCTGTTCGAACGCGCACGCTGGATCAAACACGAATTCAAGCAGTACCGGCGCTACTGGCCACTGGAAGACCGCACCCTGGCGATGATTTTCGACAAGCATTCGACGCGTACGCGCTTGTCATTCGAAGCCGGCATGCATCAGTTGGGCGGTACGGCAATCTATCTCTCCACCCGTGACACTCAACTGGGGCGCGGCGAGCCAGTGGAAGACGCAGCGCGGGTGATCTCACGCATGGTGGATATCGTCATGATCCGCACTTATGAGCACGACATCATCGAGCGCTTTGCCGCGCATTCGCGGGTGCCGGTGATCAACGGCCTGACTGACGAATATCATCCCTGCCAGATCATGGGCGACATTTTCACTTTCATTGAGCAGCGCGGCAGCATCGCTGGCAAGACTGTGGCATGGATCGGCGATTCCAACAATGTCTGCAATACCTGGCTGCAAGCGGCGGAAATATTTGATTTCAACGTGCATGTCTCCACCCCACCCGGCTACGAAGTCGAACCGGAGCGAGCCGGGCTTTACGGCACCGACCACTACGAAGAATTTTCCAATCCGCATGATGCGGTAAAAGATGCCGATCTCGTCACCACCGACGTATGGACCAGCATGGGTTTCGAGGCCGAAACCGAGGAAAGGAAAAAGGATTTTGCCGACTTTCGCGTGGATGCCGAGATGATGTCCTGCACCAAGAAAGATACGCTGTTCATGCACTGCCTGCCCGCGCATCGTGGTGAAGAAGTGGATGCGGAAGTCATCGACGGGCCGCAATCGGTCGTGTGGGACGAAGCGGAAAACCGGCTGCACACGCAGAAAGCGCTGATGGAATATTTGTTGCTGGGAAAAGTATGAGGTGACCCTGCAAAGGGCGCAGATCAACAAGGATCAGGCATGAAAAAAATCAAACAATCCGGTTTATCCGAAGTACGCAAGGTAGTGCTGGCCTTTTCCGGCGGGCTGGATACTTCAGTGATACTGAAATGGCTGCAAGACACCTATCAGTGTGAAATCGTCACTTTCACCGCAGACATCGGCCAAGGCGAAGAAGTGGAGCCCGCACGCGCCAAGGCGAAGCAATTGGGCGTGAAGGAAATTTTCATCGAAGATCTGCGCGAAGAATTTGTGCGTGATTACGTATTTCCCATGTTCCGCGCCAACACTATTTATGAAGGCGAATACCTGCTGGGCACCAGCATCGCCCGTCCGCTGATCGCCAAACGGCAAATCGAGATCGCACGCAAAACCAAGGCAGATGCGGTTTCACATGGCGCGACCGGCAAGGGCAACGATCAGGTGCGCTTTGAACTGGGTTACTACGCATTGCAACCCGACATCCGCGTGATCGCACCGTGGCGAGAATGGGATCTCACGTCGCGCGAGAAACTTCTGAAATACGCGGAACAACACGGCATCCCGGTGGAAATGAAAAAGAAAGGCGGTTCGCCTTACAGCATGGATGCCAACCTGCTGCATATTTCCTATGAAGGCCGCGTGCTGGAAGATCCGGCACAGGAACCGGAAGAATCGATGTGGCGCTGGAGCGTATCGCCGGAAAAAGCCCCCGACCAGGCCGAATACCTTGATCTGGAATTCAAACAAGGCGACATCATTGCATTGAACGGCAAGAAGCTCTCGCCTGCAAGCGTACTTGCCAAGCTTAACCAATTAGGCGGCAAGCACGGCATCGGTCGTCTGGATCTGGTCGAGAACCGCTATGTCGGCATGAAATCACGCGGCTGCTACGAAACCCCTGGCGGCACCATCATGCTGCGCGCCCATCGCGCCATCGAATCCATCACTCTCGATCGGGAGGTGGCGCATTTGAAGGACGATCTGATGCCACGCTACGCCACACTGATTTACAACGGCTACTGGTGGAGCCCGGAACGCGAAATGCTGCAAACCATGATTGATGCCTCGCAAGCCCACGTAAATGGCTGGGTGCGGCTGAAGCTCTACAAAGGCAATGTGATCGTGGTCGGACGAGATTCCAAGACCGATTCGCTGTTCGACCCCAACATCGCCACTTTCGAAGAAGACAAAGGCGCCTATAACCAGGCGGATGCAGCGGGATTCATCAAGCTGAATGCACTGCGGATGCGCATCGCAGCGAATTTGAAAAACAGAAAATAATGGGTTGGGCCTGTTATTGCAAGTAAGGAGAAAACGTCATGCCGTCATTCGACATCGTTTCCGAGGTTGACAAGCAGGAAATCAGAAATGCGCTTGACCAGGTGAACAAGGAAGTCAGCACTCGCTTCGATTTCAAGGGATCGGATGCGCGCGTGGAGCAGGCTGATTACAAGCTCACGGTTTTCGCCGACGATGAATTCAAACTAAGCCAGGTGCTGGATATCCTGATGGCCAAGCTTGCCAAACGCGGCGTCGATGTGCGCTGTCTGGACAGGGGTGAAGCAGAAAAAATCAGCGGCAACAAAGTTAAACAGCAGATCACGGTGAAAACCGGGGTGGAAACCGAACTGGCGAAGAAAATCATCAGGCTCATCAAGGACAGCAAACTCAAAGTACAGGGCAGTATCCAGGGTGACGCGGTGCGTGTTACAGGCACAAAGCGCGATATCCTGCAGGAAGCAATACAATTGATAAAGAAGTCCATTACCGAGTTTCCGCTGCAGTTCCAGAATTTCCGGGAATGACTTGCTAAGCTGTCGCAGCAAATTCATCACACCAGACCGGCAGTCCATCTCACATACAATCGCTCTGCGACTTGGTTTAATGTCGCCACCCGCTTAGCCAAATCCTGCTGCATCGCTTCCGCCGATTGCACTGGCGACCCGGAACCAGCGTTGGTTTCTCCGCTGCCCGTTTCACACCAGGCTGTTACCATTTCTGCGGTCATTTCCACATGGCATTGCATTGCCAGGTGCTTGCCCAGCGCAAACGCCTGATTCTCGCAATAACGGCTCGACAACAGGTGGGTTGCAGCAGCGGGAAGCGTAAAGGCCTCGCCGTGCCAGTGAAATGACTCAAATTCTGACAGATCACCGAACCATTCGTGGGCGACGGGATTATCCGCCACGCTGACCTCACCCCAGCCGAATTCCTTGACCGGACTCCTGCTCACCACACCACCCAAGGCTTTTGCCATCAGTTGTCCGCCGAGACAGTGACCCAATACAGGAATGTCACTGGCCACCGCTTGCCTGATCAGCGCCAGTGCGGACTCAATCCAGGGCAGATCATCGTTTACGCTCATGGGTCCGCCCATGAACACCAGTCCGCTGAATTGACCGATGCCAGCGGGCAGCGCCTCGCCGGCATCGATTCTGACAAGCCGCCATGGAATGGCATGTGCGTCCAGAAACGTAGCCAAATAACCCGGCCCTTCAATCGGAAAATGTCTGAAAATTACAACCGGTTTCATGCGACTCCTTACGATCTAATTCCGGCTACGATGGAGCGGACCCATTGCTTCGGTAGCCGCAAAATTACGTGAATAAGCGCGTTCGTAGCGCAGCAGAATATCGTGGTAGGTACGGACGGATTCCGTCAGGATGACCGCCTCGCCACCGCGCGCATAGCCATGCTTCAGATTAACGAAATATTCGCTGCGGCTCAGCAACGGCAATATTTTTTTCAGATCCACCCATGAATCCGGACTCGATCCCATGCGCTGCGCCAGAATGCGCGCATCTTCCACGTGACCATAGCCCAGGTTGTACGCAGCCAGTGCGATCCAGGTGCGATCGGGTTCCGCGATCCGCGGCGGCAGCATTTCCTTCAGCAGCAACAGGTAACGCGCGCCGGCGAGTATGCTCTGACGCGCATCAAGGCGGTCGGTCACTTTCATCCGGTCGGCGGTACTCTCTGTCAGCATCATGATGCCGCGTACATTGGTGGGTGAAGTTGCCAGCCGGTCCCAGTGGGATTCCTTATAGGCCAGTGCCGCGATCAAACGCCAGTCGATTCCCGTCAATTCCTCGGCATGATGAAAATGGTCGCGCAAATCCGGCAGGGTCGTGCGCATTTTCTCCAGGATACCGCCCACGTCCATCTGGTCCAGCCGCTGGATATGGCCGTAATACCGGTCCAGCAGGCGTTTCAAGGTGCCGTCCTGTTCGATTCGTTTAAAAAATTTCTGCGCCTTTTCCAACAGCTGCGGATCTGCGTTTGGAGAAAATGCCCATGCCTTGCCGGTTTCCTCACCCAAATTAAAAGCTGTCCTCAGATTTGGATAGAAGTTTTTTGCCAGATTGATCTGGGTGGAGTCAGCGATGGCATAATCGATCTTGCCTTCTGCCAGCTTTGCCAGCAGCTCCTCAGCGGGGATATCCACCTCATTCCACTTCAAGCCGGGGACTTGCTGCCTTGCCTCATTCAGCCGCTCAGTGTGTGACGTTCCGGCCGCTATCTCAATGTTCCTTCCAGCAAGATCCTGGATATTCCTGGGCTTGGGGTAGTCTGTGTTATAGACCACCTGGGGTTGGATACGCTGATAGACTGGGCCAAAACGAGCGCCTGATCCATGCTTGTCAGTAACATTCAGACCGGCGGCAAAATGCCCCTGCGGACTTTCCAGAGCCAATAATGCCTGGCTCAATCTTGGCATTACTTTGAATTTCACCCCCACGCCCAGTTCATTCGCGAATTCGGTAACCAGATCGAACTCCAGTCCGGCATAACTGCCGTCGGAATTCTCATAATAGGTATCGGGACTATTGACCGTAATGACCACCACCTCATCCGTCTTGTCTGGCACCGGCACTGGCTTCTCATGCGAATCGCAGGCGGTGAGTAAAAGTCCACAGAAAACAAGTACGGAAAATGGGGGGAAGATGCGCATAGGATAGAAATGAGCAGAATACCAGGGCATTCTGCCATGTTTTTGCCATGAACAAGGGCAGGATAAGCTGGTAAAATATGCAACCTCAAAATGGAGAGGTACCGAAGTGGCCATAACGGCGCTGACTCGAAATCAGATGGTCAGGGTAACCTGGCACGTGGGTTCGAATCCCACCCTCTCCGCCAAGACGACACCCAGCAAAAGTATGTAGTGGCTTCTGGAGCAACGACACCGCCTTGAGAACCGCATGTTTCCTGTCTTCGGCAAGCGGCCTATTGACCAGATAAACGCGCCGCAGCTATTGGAAACCATTTGCAAGACAGACGCTCGTGGCACATGCACGCGCGGCGAATACTTGCCAGAATGGCGCGCAAAGCCGCCAGCGCGTACGCGCAGAGGGATTCCCTTAATGTTTTACAACCTTATCAGGCGGCATAATTACAGCGATGGCCTGTCTGCAGTAGAGTTTAAAACACAGTATCGCAGCAGGCGAAAAGGATGTTTTGCATGAAAACGACTGTCGTAGTTGCTTGGGCATTATCGCTACTTGCCGCACTCGTCCTTGCACGGGACGTAATGTACCCGGCACTTCCCGGCACTGCGCTCCGGGACCATAGCAAGCCAGGCAGGTTAATCGAGGGCAATAATGTTTATCCGACCATACCGGGCACCTCGCTCAGGGATTATGACAAACCGGGGTATATTGTTGAGCGCCACGATGATGGATCAGTCACTTTTCATCCGACGCTTCCGGGTACGTCGCTCAGGGATTATGGCAAAACTGACCGTTTCGTAAAGTAATCGCCGCTAGTCTGACGGTGCCGGAGTGATCTGCAGCGCGATGAATTGTGTAAATTGCCGGCTGCTGAAGTTATTGTCGGATACGAGTATCAGCGTCGCTTTGCCCTCAAACTCCGGACCCAGAGTAATCCCTTCAATATTGTCGAGCGCCAGAATTGAGCCATCGTCTTGTTTCAGCTCGGACAGATCAAGCAGCAAGGTCTTGGTCACGGCTTTGATATTTTGGCCGACTATCGATTCAAGCCCGGAGATATCGGTGGCATTTCTAGCATCGACGTAAAATAGGCGGATGGTTTTGCCGGTAACCGGCGAGCCGGGCGTCTGCGCACCGAGCGCATAGGAGCGTTCGATGGCGAGGAACTGGCGATCACCGACGGCAAGCATGTCCGTCAGCCCGTTGGTGGCATACAGGCCTGGCACAATGGGCGCGACCGCAACCGGCTCCACCTCATACACATACTCGGCGCCGGGCAACCCGGTGGCAATATTGAAGGACAGGATGCGTGTGCGCGATCCATTACCCACAGCGGCGGGCGGACTGTCTTGTGCCAGGCCGTTTTCAGTGGCGGTGTACAACGTGCTGCCATCTTTCGAGATGGTCAGGCTCTCGAAAGCCAGGTTGTCATGTATGCCTCTGTCACCCGATCTGAACCCGTGCGTGGAACCCGATGGATGGTAGTAATCGGGCACGGCGAAATCGCGTACATGACTGCCGTCGAGGTTCATTTCGCGCACGACGGGATTCCGGTACCCGGCACGGCTGCGCCGGCCTTCATCGCTCCAGTAAATCCTGCTGCGAGAGCGATCAAAACGCAGCCCTTCCGGGTCCACCGTGTTTCTCGCGAAGGTGCCGCCACCCGGCTGCCGGATGGTCGTGACCGCGTCAAAGTTCACCCCGGCGTAACCGGGCTTGGATGAGCGTTGGAACTTTGCGAGATCCAGACTCAATTCATAAAAGCGTGCCGGACTGATGCTGCTGCGGTCGTCGCTGATGGCAAAGTAACGGCCGCTATTCGCGTTGTAATCCAAGGAAGAAAGGCCACCCACAACAGTGCCATCAAAAATTATGCCGCTCGGCACAATCTGCTGGCCCAGATAACCCAGAACGAAGTCGCCTGCCTGGACCGGCAAGGCCAGTGAGCAGACGGCAGCAACGATGACACAAATTTTTCGAATAAGATTTAATAGCAAACTTCTTGCTCCCAAAGTGGTGCTGGTGCAGGTCAGGTTATAATCGATTCTTTCACATGCAATCGCAGGAGTTACTTTGTTTAAACTCATTGGCGCCCTGATAGGATATTACTTCCTCGGAATTTCAGGGGCATTTATTGGTTATTTCCTGGGAAGCATGATTGACCGTTTTAGCGCTTACGGCATGGGCGGCGTTAACCCGCTCAGCAAAGGTCAGCGCCAGACGGTTTTTCTTGAAACCGTTTTCATTTTGATGGGGAAACTGGCCAAGGCGGATGGGCATGTATCGAAAGATGAGATCGAGCATGTCGAACAGTTTATTCAAAAACTGGGCATGTCGGCCGAGCATAGACAACGGGCAATTACTCTTTTTAAGCAAGGAACCGATCCGGATTTTGATTTTGCACCAAACTTAATGAAATTCATGGCCGTTTGCGGCCATACGCACAGCCTGAGACAGATGCTGCTGGTCTATCTCATTGTCATGGCCTTGTCTGACGGGCGCATTGATTCAGCCGAAGAGCGTCTGCTGATAGAGATTGCCCGTCATCTTGGTTACGACCAGGCTGCATTCCAGCACATGCTGGATATGATTCTAAACCAATCGCACTTTGCCGGCGGCCAAACGACCTCTGCCACCGCGTTGGAGGATGCTTATAAAGCGCTGGGTGTGAGCAAGGAAAGCAGCGACCAGGAAGTCAAACGGGCCTATCGCAAGTTGATCAGCCAATATCACCCTGACAAGTTAATGGGCCAGGGCGTTCCAGAAGACATGATTGCCGTGGCTACCAAGCAAGCACAGGAAGTGCAAGTCGCTTACGATTTGATTGAAAAGAGTCGTAAGCAATAGTCGCTGCCAGACGTCCCGTTTATGCAGATAGGTGGCCTCTCAAATCAGATTATCGGATTGGGCCCCACCCGCCAATGACTGCGAATCACTTTATGGCCGGCGGTTATCGCTGACAGCACCAAGGCATGCCGGTCAGCGAGCGTCAACCACTCATCAACATTAACTAGTCCGGCTTGCCGGCATGGGGGTTTCATGAATGACCGCATCCGCGCTTTACTCAACCAGATAACGGCTCTCGAAAATGATCTGCAGACAGCGCTACAGGAGCAACAGAGCAGCATGTTCTTCCAGATCAAGGGAAAGCGCATCGAATTCGAAGGCTCCATCAAGCAGGCGCACCTGCGGCTCAAGAAGGGATTTTTCCGCTGGCTAGTGACCAACCGCCCGCAGAACCTTATCACCGGACCCGTTATCTACCTCATGATCGTCCCACTGCTCATTCTCGACCTGTGCGTGAGCTTCTACCAGGCGGCCTGCTTCCCGATTTACAAGATTGTGAAAGTCAGGCGCGCCGACTATATCGTGTTTGACCGGCAGCATCTCGGCTACCTCAACTGGATCGAGAAATTCCACTGTAGCTACTGTGCCTATGGAACCGGACTGGTTGCCTATATACGCGAGATCCTCGCGCGCACCGAGCAATACTTCTGTCCGATAAAGCACGCACGCAAGATACTCGGCACCCATGCGCGCTATGCCCGGTTCCTGGATTATGGTGATGCCCCGGACTATGAAGCTAGGCTGGAGGAATTCCGTATCGCGCTTGGCAAGATGAAATAAACCCGAACGGATAGCCGTATTGACCCGTCATTATTTCAAGGGTAAAGTGAAAACATTGGATTGGAAGTACCCAATTCCTATCTTCCTTGTAACCTTGCTGGAGCAGCAAGAACGAATATCTCTGCTCTGTCGTATACGATCCACATATAACCAAAAGAGGACAATGATGAACAGAATAATTTCAACGTTTGTAGCAGGAATCATATTCCTGGCTTCCACCTATACCCTGGCGCAGACTCCGGCACCAGTCCTGCAAGCGACGACACCCGCTCCTGCAACGAAGATAGAACGGGAAAGAAAGGATAAGGAAGACTCCAGAGAGGGGCAAAAAAGGGAACGCAAGGATGAATCCAGGGGCGAGCGCAGAGACGAACGCAAAGACGGCCGCAAGGATGAGTCGCGCGAAGAACACAGAGGAGATGAGCGGGGAGAGAAAAAACGTGGGCTGGAGCGGGCCGACGAAGCAGCCGGTGAGCATGGCAAGCACGGGCGCGACAACGCCCGTGGTCATGGCAAACACGGTGATCATGGCAAACACGGTGATCATGGCAATCATGGCAAACAGGGTAAGCACTAACATCACTAACAGAGGCCCCTCAAATGAAAAATTCCTTGATAACCGGTATGTTGCTGGCATCCTCGCTCACCATCGTCCAGGTGAGCGATGTCTTTGCTGATGAACTGGGTGCCCTGCTGGCCGACAACAAGCATGTCGTTCCCTATCTGCCGACGGATGTAAAAGTTGCGAGGGGGACAAGTTTTCGGTGTGACGAGAATGGCAGCGCGACAAAAGACGTCTCCATCCACGGCCGTTGCATGAATTACGCCAGTGCGGCAACCCGCACATTGTGGAGAGTGCGGTACATCTATGAAGGGCAGGCTGACCGAGTTTTCAAGTATGAAAAGCGCGGCAGCCGTGAGGTGCTAACCCCGTGGGTTACGTTCGATCCGGATGACAGTGATGTCTACGCCCCCCCCCTGTTTGTTTCTACCGGAGCGAAACAACAGTTCGTACGCAATCGGGACAGTGCTGACACAGAAAGCAGCAGCACGCCCACGAGCAGTTCCGGGGCATCACAGGAACCTCATGGATATCAGCAGGGATCCCGATCCCAACCCGTCACGACGATGGATTGCAGCAGACTCGACCCCTACGCGAAGATAGCCTGCGAAGCGGGCAATGCGAGCGCAAATGAGGCACTCAAGCAGGTGCCGCTGCCGCGTGCTGTCACCGCAGCAGACTGCAGCGGGTTGGGTCCATTTGCGAGAATAGCTTGCGAGGCGGCTAATGCGGCTGCAGTCGAAGCTGTCAGAGGCTCCGCCAAGTAAACTCCAAGGGGCTGAATGTTTCTTCAGCCCCTCATTTCTTCGTCCCTGGCATCAGCCCGGGGGCCTCTTTCAGCAGGAATTCCCTGAACGCCTGCGCCACGCTTGAGAGGCGTTTGTTTTTCCGGTGCACCACATGCCAGTGGCGCATGATGGGGAAGCCCTGTACGTCCAGCACCTTGAGCCGTTTCGTTTCCAATTCCAGTTCGGCCGTGTGCAGCGACATAATGCCTAGCCCCATGCCTGCCTGCACTGCCTGCTTGATCGCCTCATTAGTGTCTGTTTCCATACCGCGGTTGATGCTGATGTGGTGCGCCGCGAAAAACCGCTCCATCGCGCCACGGGTACCAGAACCAGGTTCACGTACCAAAAAGGTTTCCTGCTCCAGTCTTTTCACCGGAATCTTGCGCAGCTTGCACAGTGGATGATTCGGTGGCGCGATGACTACCAGCGGATTCTCCATGAATGATTCCGTGGCGATGTCCAGACCCTCCGGCGGTTGCCCCATGATGGCAAGGTCGGTCACATTGTCGGCCAGTTGCTTGAGCACGGTTTCGCGGTTGGAAACATTAAGACTCACGGTAACGCCACTGTAGCGCTGACAAAATTTGGCGAGCAGGTTCGGGGCAAAATAATTGGCGGTGCTCACTACGGAAATATTGAGCTTGCCGCGTTCCAGGCCTTTCAGTTCGTCCAGCGCCAGTTCCATATCAGCCAGTTGTTGGGAAATAGCCCGGCTATAATGATAGAGTTCGCGCCCGGCGTCGGTCAGGTAGATTTTCTTGCCCATTTGCTCGAACAGCGGCAGGCCAATGTTGTCTTCCAACTGTTTGATTTGCATCGAAACCGCCGGCTGGGTCAGATAGAGCTCCTCTGCAGCACGCGAGAAGCTCAGGTTACGGGCAACCGATTCGAATACTTTTAATTGTCTTAAAGTAACATGCAGCATGGGTTGGATACGCCACAGATAATGATAAGGTTAATCTTATCATGATTATCATAATTATTAATTTGTTCTTATGGTTCTTCGTCTATATAGTTATGACTGGAATTTGCAAATGGTCATGTTCGTAACACGATCTCCCGCTTTCTCCTTCTGGGGAAAATGAGCGGGATTCAACTGGAGGAAACGCTATGGCAGTGAAAACATATAACGCCGGTGTAAAAGAATACCGGCATACCTATTGGACGCCGGATTACACCCCGTTGGATACCGATCTCCTGGCTTGTTTCAAGATCACCCCGCAGGCAGGTGTGCCCCGTGAAGAAGTGGCTGCCGCAGTAGCTGCCGAATCTTCCACCGGTACCTGGACCACGGTGTGGACCGACCTGCTGACCGACCTGGACTACTACAAAGGCCGCGCTTATCGCATCGAAGACGTGCCCGGTGACGATACCTGTTTCTACGCTTTCGTGGCATACCCGATCGACCTGTTCGAAGAGGGTTCCGTGGTCAACGTGCTGACCTCACTGGTCGGCAATGTGTTCGGCTTCAAAGCCCTGCGCGCCTTGCGTCTGGAAGACGTGCGCTTTCCCATTGCCTATGTGAAGACTTGTGGCGGTCCTCCGACCGGTATTCAAGTTGAACGTGATCGCTTCAACAAATATGGCCGCGCGTTGTTAGGCTGCACCATCAAACCCAAGTTGGGTCTGTCCGCCAAGAACTATGGTCGCGCTGTTTACGAGTGCCTGCGCGGCGGTCTGGACCTGACCAAAGACGATGAGAACGTCAACAGCCAGCCGTTCATGCGCTGGCGTGATCGTTTCGAATTCGTGGTGGAAGCTTGCCAAAAGGCCGAGCGTGAAACCGGCGAGCGCAAAGGCCACTACTTGAACGTGACCGCGCCAACTCCGGAAGAAATGTACAAGCGTGCCGAGTTTGCCAAGGAATTGGGCGCGCCGATCATCATGCATGACTACTTGACCGGCGGCTTGACTGCCAACACGGGTTTGGCCAACTGGTGCCGTAACAATGGCATGATGTTACACATTCACCGCGCCATGCACGCCGTGCTCGACCGCAATCCGCACCACGGCATTCATTTCCGCGTATTGACCAAAGTATTGCGTCTGTCCGGTGGCGATCACCTGCACTCGGGTACTGTGGTCGGCAAACTGGAAGGCGACCGTCAGGCGACGCTGGGCTGGATTGATACCATGCGCGACAAATTCATCAAGGAAGATCGCAGCCGTGGCCTGTTCTTTGACCAGGACTGGGGTTCCATGCCTGGGGTGTTCCCCGTTGCTTCCGGTGGCATTCACGTGTGGCACATGCCTGCACTGGTTGCCATCTTCGGTGATGATGCGTGCCTGCAATTCGGTGGTGGCACACTGGGGCATCCATGGGGCAATGCTGCTGGCGCCGCCGCCAACCGTGTGGCACTGGAAGCTTGCGTGGAAGCACGCAACCAGGGCGTGGAGATAGAGAAGGAAGGTAAATCTATCCTCACCAAGGCTGCCGCCCATAGTCCTGAACTGAAGATCGCCATGGAAACCTGGAAAGAGATCAAGTTCGAGTTCGACACCGTCGACAAGCTGGATGTAGCCCACAAGTAACCATCAGGGCGGGCAGTGGTTTGAATCTGGAGCCCAACCCGCCCTACAATCAAATTCAAGGAGTGAATCATGAGTGAAGTGATAGATTACAAATCGCGCGTAAGCGATCCAGCTAGCCGCAAGTTTGAGACCTTTTCCTATCTGCCTGCGATGACGACTGAGAGTATCAAGAAGCAGGTGGCCTATCTGGTGAGCAAAGGCTGGAACCCCGCCATCGAACATACTGAACCACAGTATCTGATGGATTCCTACTGGTATATGTGGAAGCTGCCCATGTTCGGCGAAACCGACGTGGATCACGTGCTGGCCGAAGCCGAGGCTTGTCACAAGGCTAATCCAGAAAATCATGTACGTCTGATTGGTTACAACAATTTTAACCAATCCCAAGGTACAGCCATGGTGATTTACCGCGGCAAGACGGTTTAAGCAGCGGCCAGGTTGCCCAAAGCCCCCGCTGCCCGCAAGGGTCGGGGGCTTTTGTTTATCTGCAAACAATCAATGACACATTGAGGAAGCTAACATGAGCGAGATCATCGACCAGTACCGAGTTACCACGGAACCCTACTACCGGGCCGTTGCCGACGAAGTGGAATTGTACGAAGCCGCCTATTCTGTGCGCATGCCCATGATGCTCAAAGGCCCGACCGGTTGCGGTAAGACCCGTTTCGTCGAATACATGGCATGGAAGCTGAAGAGACCGTTGATCACCGTGGCGTGCAACGAAGACATGACCGCCTCCGATCTGGTCGGCCGCTTCCTGCTCGATGCCCAGGGTACGCGCTGGCAGGACGGTCCGCTCGCCATCGCTGCACGTTATGGCGCTATCTGCTATCTGGATGAGGTGGTTGAAGCGCGCCAGGACACGACCGTGGTGATCCACCCGCTGACTGACAACCGGCGGGTATTGCCGCTGGAAAAGAAGGGCGAGTTGATTCATGCCCATGCCGACTTTCAGTTGGTGATTTCGTATAACCCCGGTTACCAGAGTCTGATGAAAGACCTGAAACAATCGACCAAACAACGCTTCGGCGCAATGGATTTCAATTATCCCGATCATGCCACTGAAACGGAAATCGTCACGCATGAAACCGGCGTGAGTGACGCGGTGGCCGACAAACTGGTTTCGATCGCCGAGCGTGCGCGCAACCTCAAAGGACACGGTCTGGATGAAGGCATTTCCACGCGCATGCTGATTTATGCCGGCAGCCTGATCGCGAAAGGGGTGAATGCGCACGCTGCCTGCCGCGTCGCGTTGGTGCGTCCAATCACCGATGACCCTGACATGCGTGATGCGCTGGATGCGACCGTGACAACCTTCTTCTGAGAACAGATTCCGACAGAACAAGTAAAAAGGCGGGTGCAGCATGAGTGTCAATCTCGACGACTACAAGGAATTACTGGAAGACCTGGAACCGGAGTCCATCGCCTTGTTGCGTGGTATCTGGCCGGAAGCCACCAAGGTTTTCTCCCCGCGCGGCCTGGACAATTACCTGAAGGGCGCCTCTGCGTTGCGCGGTTTGGGGCGCGGCCGCGGGCTGGTGGATACCTGGATCGACGAAGCTCCCGAGGTGGCCAAGGAAGTGGGTGAGGATGTGGTGGGTGAGCTGGCAACAGCGGCCTTGACACTGGCTTCAAGAACCTCCGGCGCAGTAATCGAACTGGTGCTCGCCACTGCACCCACGGCAGCCAAACGCCTGGGCGACGCACAACTGTTCCAGAAATACCTGCAATTCCTCAATATTCTGATTGCACAAGCGCCACGCGGGGTGCGTCCCATGCTGGACAAACTGGATGTGCTGTTCGGGCAACTGACTCTGGGTGGTCTGCGCCGCTGGGCGTTGTGGGGCGCGCATGCGCACCGCACAAATTATGAAGAGCAGATCAAGTATTTCAGCCTGGATTCCAAGGAATCGCTGGCGGTGCTGCAGAGAGAGCGCAAGGGCACCCTGTTCGTGGATGTGCAGCGCCGCATCAACATGTACCTGCGCGCGTTGTGGGCGCGGGATTTTTTCATGAAACCGACTTCCGGTGACTTCGAAACACGCGAAGGCTACCAACCTTTTATCGAGGGCTATTTCATCCACCTGCCGGATGCCTATGACGCACATGGGGCTGTCGCTGCCGGCGAGGTGTATCGCGCGGCGGCGGCCCATGCTGCTGCACACCTGGTGGAAACCAAACACCCGATTTCTGCCGAGGCGCTCAATCCGCTGCAGATGGCAGTAATTGCAGTGATTGAGGATGCGCGCGTCGAAGCGCTCTCGATCCGCCGCTTTCCCGGCCTGCGCCAGATGTGGGCAGCATTGCACAGCGCCACGCCGGAAATGAACGCAAGCATCGGTGATTACCTTAACCGTTTGGCGCGAGCGCTGCTCGACCCATCCTATCAGGACCATGATGCATGGGTAGCCGAAGGCCGTCTGCTGTTCGCGCAGGCGCAGGCACAGGACAGACTCGACAGCCACCATATCTCCTGGGAAATCGGTGTGCAGCTGGCACACAAGCTCAAAGACAAGAAAATTCCTTTCAACCCGCGCACCGATCAATTGACCGCACCCTATCTGGATGACAACCGTTATTTCTGGGAGTTCGAGGAATTCGATTTTGAAAAATCACTGTCTGCCGGCTATGGTGCGCCCCAACAAGTGCGCAAGCACGTCAGTGTTATGGAATTCGCTAACGAGGTGGAAGTAGAAAGCGCCGGTGATGACGCCCAGGAAATCTGGGTGATGGGAACGGAATTTTTTCCGTACGAGGATGCGGGCATTTCCTTCAATCAGTCGGAAGGCAAGGAACCGGTATCGCAGCCTTACCATTATGCCGAATGGGATTACCAGATTCAGCTGGAGCGCCCTGCCTGGGTAACGGTACAGGAGAAACGTGCCAAAGCGGGCGATATGCAACTGATTGACGACATCGCCACGCAGTATCGGCGCGAGATTGCACGCATGAAATTCCTGCTCGATGCGATGCAGCCACAAGGCGTGCAGCGCATTCGCAAACTGGAAGACGGTGACGAGATCGATCTCAATGCTGCCATCTCCTCTATGATTGACATGCGCATGGGAATGCAACCCGATCCGCGTTTCATGATGCGCTCGGTCAGGAAAATTCGCGACATCTCGGTGCTGGTGCTGCTGGATCTGTCGGAATCCACCAATGAGAAAGTGGCCGGGCAGGACTTCTCGGTGCTGGATCTCACCCGTCAGGCTACCGTACTGCTGGCCAATGCAATCAACAAGATCGGTGATCCTTTCGCCATCCATGGTTTCTGTTCCGATGGCCGCCACGATGTAGAGTATTATCGCTACAAGGATTTCGATCAACCTTATACTGAAGTACCCAAAGCGCGGCTGGCGGGTATGACCGGGCAACTCTCCACCCGCATGGGTGCAGCCATTCGCCATGCCAATCACCACCTCAAACTGCAGCGCTCATCCAAAAAACTGCTGCTGGTGATCACCGACGGCGAGCCGGCAGATGTGGATGTGCGTGACCCGCAGTACCTGCGCTATGACACCAAGAAAGCGGTGGAAGAAGCCGGTCGTAGCGGCGTCATCACTTATTGCATGAGCCTCGACCCGCGCGCCGATCAATATGTGTCACGTATTTTCGGCGCAAAGAACTATATGGTAGTGGATCATGTGGAACGACTGCCGGAGAAATTGCCGTTACTTTATGCGGGGCTTACGCGATGACGAAACAATATTATGCAGGAATCAACCAGGACGAAAACGGGGGGCTGACGCACCTCGGCCGCATCGTGCGCGATGCCTGGGTGTTCGGCATTCTGCCCGAGGCAGAAACATGCGCCGGATGGGATGGCTCGCAAATGCAGAACCTGTATGAGCAGGTGTATGCCGCTTGGGAACCCTATGCGCATCTGCCCAGCCGCTTGCCGGAGGATATGCAACGGCGGCATGCACAACTCTATGCGCAGGCAGTTGTTTCCGCCAAGAACGAGGGCTGGGATGCGGAACTGGGAGAAGACGACTAAGCCCGAGGTGCAGGAAACTTGATTATCCGCGCCGGGCCATCAAGCTTTGTCTTTCTTGCCAAAGCCTGCAGCGCACGCGGAAACTCTGTTTGCAGGCGTGCCATAATGGCTGCCTGGCCATGACGGTAATAAACGGCGTCGTACTCTACCGGCTGCTCCAGGGAAGTACGCGCCGAGGAGCAAAAGTTGCGCCAGGCAATGTCTATCCAGCATTTGCGCTCTCCGTCCAGGAATACGAACTCTTCTGCATCCAGGATGGCCAGGTATTGCATTGAGCGAATGGGAACGAACAGGTTGCGCGTCTCACTGCGGGCGAGCAGCATAATTGCCAGGTTGTAGGTGGCGGCAGGAAGATAGCGCGACTCATGACTTGCTTCCTGGTCGCGATAACAGGTTATTTCCATTCTTGTCAGTCCTTGGTTGTACAAATTGTATAGCGACAGGCAAGAAACTGGTATCCCCAGATTCACTAAAATCCCCAAACCGCAGGAAATGAACTGATGCGTCCCACCCGTTTGGAGCAACCCGCAGCCAGTCGCAACGACTGGAGAACTATCCGAACCCTGCTGCCTTATCTGTGGGAATTCAAGGGCAGGGTGGCATTGGCATTGCTGCTGCTGGTGCTGGCCAAGCTTGCCAGCGTCGCGGTGCCGCTGGTGCTGAAGGAAATTGTCGATGCGCTCGACCAGCCACGGGCCATGCTGGTGCTGCCGGTAGTACTGCTGGTGGGCTACGGCGCCTTGCGCCTGTGCAGCACACTGTTCGGCGAATTGCGCGATGCGGTATTTGCCAAGGTTACGCAACGGGCGATCCGGCGGGTGGCCATCAGGGTATTCGGTCATCTGCATGCGCTGTCGCTACGCTTCCACTTGGAACGTCAGACTGGTGGCGTATCGCGCGACATCGAACGCGGCACGCGCGGCATTTCCTTCCTGCTCAACTTCATGCTGTTCAATATCCTGCCAACCCTGCTGGAAATCAGTCTGGTGGCGGCAATTCTTCTTGCCAAATATGATATTTGGTTCTCGGTAATCATTTTTGTAACGCTGCTAGCCTACATCGTATTCACCCTGTTCATTACCGAGTGGCGCATGATTTTCCGCCGCACGATGAACGACATGGACTCGAAAGCCAATACCCGCGCCATCGACAGCCTGCTCAACTATGAAACGGTGAAATATTTCGGCAATGAAGCATGGGAAGCGCGGCGCTACGATGAGCACATGCAGAAATGGGAAGTTGCGGCAGTGCGCAACCAGACTTCGCTCGCGGCGCTCAATGCCGGCCAGAGCGCCATTATTGCAATCGGCGTGACCTTGCTGATGCTGTTGGCGGCTGACGGCGTGGTCAAAGGCAGCATGTCACTGGGCGATCTGGTGCTGGTCAATGCCTTCATGCTGCAACTGTATATGCCACTGCATTTCCTCGGCTTCGTTTATCGCGAAATCAAGCACTCACTGGCAGACATGGAAAAAATGTTCAGCCTGCTGGCGGAAAATGAAGAGATCAAGGATAAACCGGGTGCCACTGACCTCGTTGCGGGAGAGGCAGCGATTCGCTTCGAGCGAGTGAGTTTCAGCTACGATCCCAATCGCCAGATTCTGTTTGACGTGAGTTTCGATATTCCCGCTGGCCGCAACGTGGCGGTGGTCGGACATAGCGGCTCGGGCAAATCCACGTTGGCGCGCTTACTATTCCGCTTCTATGATGTGTCCGCCGGCCGCATTCTGATAAACGAACAGGATATCCGCGATGTGACCCAGAAAAGCCTGCGCGCAGCCATTGGCATCGTGCCGCAGGATACGGTGCTGTTCAACGACAGTATTTATTACAACATTGCTTACGGGCGTCCCGATGCCAGTCGCGAGGAAGTATTTGAAGCCGCCAGATCGGCACATATTCATGATTTCATCGAGAGCCTGCCGGATAAATACGAAACTACCGTGGGAGAGCGTGGGCTGAAACTTTCCGGTGGGGAGAAGCAGCGCGTTGCCATCGCGCGTGCGATCCTGAAAACACCTAGGATACTCATTTTTGATGAAGCCACTTCGGCGCTGGACTCAAAATCGGAAAAAGCCATCCAGACGGAACTGAAGCGCATCGCTGCAAATCGCACCACCCTCACCATCGCTCACCGCCTCTCCACCATCGCCGATGCCGATCAGATACTGGTAATGGACAAGGGCAGCATCATCGAACGCGGCAGTCATCGGGAGCTGCTGGCGGCGAATGGCACCTATGCCCATATGTGGGAACTGCAACAGCAGGAAGAGCAGACACGGCTGCAATTGGTGCATGGGCCAGGGTAGAAACCGAATATAAAGGCAGAAATAGGGTAGAAAGGTAGCGTTGTTCCAGAATGACATTCCACAAATATTTCCTAGAATCGATATAAAGTCCTTTCCCTATCCCCTGATTTTTGTTAACTTATCTGGAACAGGTAACTAAACTCGCCGATGGCGGATGGATCTTCTCAAGCGGAGCAAGAATAAATGAACAAAGTAATCCTCGCGTTGGGTGTCATGCTTATATTTAGCGGCAGTGCTTTCGCACAGAAGGGTGCCTTGAATCTCAAGTCCCGCGCCGTACATATTTTCGACACACAGCAGGGACGCACGCTCTACAGCAAGAATACAGACACCGTCATGCCGATCGCTTCCATTACCAAGCTGATGACGGCGATGATAGTGCTGGATGCACAACTGCCGCTGACTGAAGAAATCACCATCGACTCCGCCGACATCGATGTACTCAAGAACACCCGCTCACGCTTGCACGTGGGCGCCAGCCTTACCCGCCAGGAACTGCTGCGGTTGGCGCTGATGTCATCCGAGAATCGCGCAGCAGCAGCGTTGGGGCGCGCCTATCCAGGCGGCATCGAGGCATTCGTGGCAGCGATGAATGACAAGGCATTTGAACTTGGCATGGGCAACAGTTACTTTGTTGACTCCACCGGATTGAGTAGTACTAACGTTTCTACCGCACGTGATCTGGTGAAAATGGTTGAGGCCGCGTATGGCTACGATATCATCCGCCAGTTTTCCACCACCAGCGCGCATGCGGTAGAACTCACAGATAACAGACGTAGTATGCAGTTTACCAACTCCAACAGTCTGATACGTAGCGGAAGCTGGCAGATTGACGTATCAAAGACAGGTTTTCTCAGCGAGGCTGGGCGCTGCCTGGTAATGCAGGCGAACATAACCGGCAAACCAGTCATCATCGTCCTGCTTGATTCAAACGGAAAGAATACCCGCAGCAGTGATGCCAATCGCATCAAAAAATGGATGGAAGCTGGTCTCGCCCGCAAACGCAGCAGCTAAAATCTTTTCCGGCAGCAGCAGTACCTTACCCTTCAACTTGCTGGCAGCGTATGCGCGCTGTCGAAAGCACCCACTTTTCCATTTTGTTACGTCCTCACTGGTATCAGTACTAGCGGGACAGATCAGAGCAACTGAAATGCCAGGACAGCAACCAATGTGGGTGGCAGCGCGGCAGCCAGCAATCCCAATGGATGGATCGCTTCATCCTCGAATGAACCTTTGAGGATGGAAAATCCTGCCGGGTTGGGGGCGTTGGCGATGACTGTCAGACCGCCACCAGTGACCGCTCCGGCAACGAGCGCATACTTGAACTCGGCGCTGGGTGCATCCATCAGAGAACCCAGATAAGTGAGTGCTGCATTGTCGGTGATCGCGGTCAGCAAGGTAGCGCCGAAATAGAGTGTAGTGCTGTCCATTCCAGCCAGCATCGGTTGCAGCCACCATTTTTGTTGCCCCCCCAGGACAACCAGACCGGCAAGGAAAAAGGCAACCAGCAAGCCCTCACGCAGGATCAGCCTATCCTGGAAGCGCTCATAGGCATGAGCAAAGCCGAGAAAGAACAACAGCAAACCCATGAAGATCACCGGGTAATGGGCGAACACCACCACGCTGGCCAGGAAAAACAGATGTACCAGCACCACTGGTAGCGGGACGCTGGCCTTCTCGGAGCGTTCTTCACTCTGCATATTTGATAATTCGCGCTGGAACAGCAAGGTGGCCGCCAAGGCATTTACCAGCACCGCCAGCGCAGCTTTCCAGCCAAAAGTAGTAAACATGAAGGTGATATCCCAGCCCCACTTGCCAGCCACCATCAGTACCGGTGGTGCCGCATAGGGTGTCAGCGTGCCACCGATCGAGATGTTGACGAACAGCACACCGAGAGTGGCATATTTGAGCCGGGTCGAGATACCTTTGGAGTAGTAGCGTTCAAACAGAATCAGTGCGGCCAGCGTCATGGCTGCCGGCTCGGTGATAAAGGAACCCAGCAGTGGCACAAACGATAAGGTAATGAAGTAGAAAGCTTTCTCGCGCGACCAGGGAATGAGCCGTGCGATCACCTCGACGCTGAGCTTCGCAAATTGCAGGATTGGCCGGCTGCCCGCAATCACCATGATGACGAATACGAACATCGGCTCGATAAAGCTCTGCCGGTCAAGATAAGCGATGGCAGCCAGCTTGCCATCTATGAGCATCATTGCCACGATCAGCACCATCGCCCAGAATCCAAACACCACCTCGACCTCGCCCAGCAAGTGCCAGACGCCGGCGTGGGCCGGGCGTGTGTGTGCCAGATGCTCGAAGAATTTGGTCGAGAAAGTGTGGATGACGGCAATGCCAAACAGCACTGCACCGATTATTTCTATTGGGATGGGATTCATCTATTGTTGTTGGTGCGCGAGGCCACTACTGCCTGTGAGTCTGTAAGTAAGGTTGCAAGTATTTTGCAATTCAGGCTCGGCCAGAAATTTGCCGGTCAAGAGAGAGCTGCAAAACAGGCTGTGTTGATGGATTAAGCATATCGGGCATGATACTTGAAAGTCCGGGGTTCTGGAAACATCAGTCACTATCAAACCTGACTCAGCATATAGAAGCAATGCTGTGAGGTTAATTCTGCTCATAACTGGTATCTGCATCTCTCACTGGTATGCGCCAGATAAACACCGTCAAGACGATTCCCAGCACCGCCAACATCACCTGCTGCCAGACCTCCGGCAACAGCAGGATCGAGCTGCCGAATGACAATGCCATCAGCAGATATACCCAGCGTTTGACCCGGCGCGGGATGCTGTGATGCTCGCGCCATTCGCGGATGAGCGGACCGGCAAAGCGGTTAGCCAGCAGGCGGTCATGAAAGTGTTCCGAACCGCGGGCAAAGCAGGCAGCAGCCAGCAGCACGAAGGGGGTGGTGGGCAATACCGGCAGCACCGCACCCAGCACAGCCAGAATCAGCGCGGCGATGCCCAGCGCCAGGTACAGGCCGCGCACCAGGCGTGAATCATGCAGACGTATTGAACTCGCCCCCCGCTCACCCGGTTGCGCTTCCTCGTTCAAACGTTCCTGCATGGTCGCGTCCTCAATCTAATCGGTTACAGCGGGCTGGGCTTGATCGGGCTGTGATGACGGACTAAACATAGCGAGTATAATACTTGAGAGTTTGGGACTCTGGAAATACTGATTCCTGCCAAACCTGATCCGGCCATGGGCCGACTCGTTTCCGGCAGCAAGGAATTGTTTGTGGATGAAAGCGTGACTCGTCCACGATCATAATTTAATTATTTCAATTAATTTTTTGAGGTGACCATGTCTAAAGTAAACACTCTGCTTAATTTGAGCGTCTTCATTCTGGGCATGACTTTGCTGCCCCAAGCCGCCTTTTCCGAAACCAAGCAAGGAACAACTGGCGTGACCGAACTCGTAAAATCTGAGGTCATAATAGGAACGGGTGAAGAAGCAACCGTTGGCAAAATGGCTGAAGTTCATTATACAGGCTGGCTTTTCGACCCGGCTGGGCCGCTGAATAAAGGTAAAAAATTCGACAGTTCACGCGACCGTAACAGTCCGTTCTCTTTTCTGCTGGGAGCAGGACGGGTGATCAAGGGCTGGGACAAAGGCGTTGTCGGCATGAAAATTGGTGGGCGGCGGATGCTGATTGTCCCCCCATCCATGGCTTATGGCGCAGCTGGTGCCGGCGGCGTGATCCCGCCGAATGCAACCTTGATTTTTGACGTGGAGCTGCTGAGCCTGCGTCAAGGCGCCACGCACTGAGCAGCAAGGGCAAAGCAACACATGACTGCGGGCAGGGCGCGGTAACGGGAACAACATGAAAATACATGAGTACCAGGCCAAGGAAATTCTGCGCGAATTTGGCGTTGCCACCCCGCGCGGAATCGCCTGCTTCAGTGTTGACCAGGCAGTGGCGGCGGCCAGCAAGCTGGGTGGTAGCGTGTGGGTAGTAAAAGCGCAGATTCACGCTGGCGGACGCGGCAAGGGCGGCGGGGTGAAAGTAGCAAGGTCGCTCGCCGAAGTCAGGCAGCTTGCCGCGAAAATACTGGGTATGACACTGGTTACCCACCAGACCGGCGCGCACGGGCAAGTTGTGCGGCGGCTGCTGCTCGAGCAGGGTGCCGCCATCAAGAAGGAGCTGTACATCGGCATGGTGGTGGACCGCAGCAGCCAGCGTGTGTGCCTGATGGCGAGTTCCGAGGGCGGCATGGATATTGAACAAGTCGCCGCCAGCACGCCGGAAAAAATTCACAAGCTATTGATCGATCCGCTGGCAGGATTGACCGAGCAGGATGCCGACGACGTCGCCCGCAAGATTGGCATTGCCGAGCCCGCCGTGACTGAAGCACGGATCTTGCTGCAAAACCTGTACCGGGCTTTTGACAGCACCGATGCCTCGCTGGTCGAAATCAATCCATTGATACTTACCGCTGACGATCATGTGCTCGCGCTCGACGCGAAAATGAATTTTGATGACAACGCGCTGTTCCGTCACCCCGAAATTTCTGCCTTGCGCGATCTGGATGAAGAAGACCCGGCGGAGATCGAAGCGTCCAAACACGACCTCTCCTACATTTCTCTGGACGGCAACATCGGCTGCCTGGTCAATGGTGCAGGACTGGCGATGGCCACCATGGATATCATCAAACTCTATGGCGGCAGCCCCGCCAATTTTCTCGATGTCGGTGGTGGCGCCACCGCCGAAAAAGTGGCCGAGGCATTCAAATTGATGCTGCGCAATCCGAAACTGCAAGCCATCCTGGTGAACATATTCGGCGGCATCATGAAATGTGACGTGATTGCCGAAGGTGTAGTGGCAGCAGCACGGGAAGTGCAACTCAGCGTACCGCTGGTGGTACGCCTCGAAGGCACCAATGTGGATCTGGGCAAGAAAATTCTGGCCGAATCCGGCTTGCCGATCATTTCGGCGAGCAACATGGCGGATGCTGCCGAGAAAGCGGTCACGGCAGCGAAAGGAGTGTAGTCATGGCCATCCTGATAGACAAGAACACTCGCGTCATGACCCAGGGCATCACCGGCAAGACCGGACAATTTCACACCCGCATGTGCCGCGACTATGCCAATGGCAGAAATTGTTTTGTGGCCGGGGTGAATCCGAAAAAACCAGGCGAGGATTTCGAGGGCATTCCGATTTATGCCACCGTCAAGGAAGCGAAACAGGCCAGTGGCGCTACCGTTTCGGTGATCTACGTACCGCCGCCGTTTGCCGCTGCCGCAATTGATGAAGCAGTGGAAGCGGAACTGGACCTGGTGATCTGCATCACTGAAGGCATTCCGGTGCGCGACATGCTGCGCACGCGCTACAAAATGCAGGGGCGGAAAACCCGGCTGATCGGCCCCAACTGCCCCGGCATCATCACCCCCGATGAAATCAAGATCGGCATCATGCCCGGCCACATTCACAAAAAGGGCCGCATCGGCGTGGTATCGCGCTCCGGCACCCTGACCTACGAAGCAGTAGCGCAATTGATGGAGCAGGGATTGGGGCAATCCACCTGTATCGGCATCGGCGGCGACCCAGTGAACGGCTTGAAGCACCTCGATGTGATGCAATTATTCAATGCTGATGACGCAACCGATGCGGTTGTGATGGTGGGAGAAATCGGTGGCTCCGACGAGGAAGATTGCGCCCGCTGGGTCAGGGATAATATGCAGAAACCAGTGGTGGGTTTCATCGCCGGGGTAACCGCACCGGCGGGCAAGCGCATGGGGCACGCCGGGGCGATCATCTCCGGCGGCAAGGGTACGGCACAGGAAAAGCTTGCGGTAATGGAAGAATGCGGGATCAAGGTGACTCGCAACCCCGCAGAGATGGGCAAGCTGCTCAAATCGGTGTTGCGGTAATCCTGCGGCCGCCTTGCAATGACCTTATTCTCGATAATCTTCGCTCTCCTGCTGGAGCAATGGCGTCCCACTGACCGCCATAATCAAGCCATACTGCTGTTCGCCTCCTATGCCGATGCGCTGGAGCGCTATTTCAATACCGGTGCAAGCCGTCATGGCGTCGCAGCATGGATCGCCGCAGTGTTCCCGCTGCTGCTGCTTACCGGTGCGATCTATTATTTTCTGCTTAGTCTGAGTCCATTGCTGGCATGGGCGTGGAATGTGGTGGTGCTTTATTTCACCATAAGCTTTCACCAGTTCAATCATCTGTTCGCCGAAATCAACCGGGCCCTCAGGAATGGCGATCTGCCGCAAGCTCGAGAACTGCTGCGGCAATGGCGTGGAACACCTGCGGATGAACTCAGCAGTGAGGCGATTGCACGGGTTGCGATTGAATTGGGACTGGTGCATTCGCACCGCTACGTGTTCGGGGTGATCGTCTGTTTTGCTTTGCTGCCGGGACCGCTGGGTGCGGTTCTGTACCGCCTCACGGAGTTGCTGGGCGAGCGTTGGGGCAGCCGCCCGGAAGAAGAATTCGGCGCATTCGGCCAATTCGCCGCAAAGGCGTTCAAGGCCATAGACTGGTTACCGGCAAGATTAACTGCGGTGAGTTTTGCCATCGCCGGTAACTTTGAGGATGCGATTTATTGCTGGCGCGCGCAGGCCGCATCCTGGGCGAATCATACCCAGGGCATCATTCTTGCCAGTGGTGCGGGTGCGTTGGGCGTACGCCTGGGAGACTCGCTGCAGGAAGCCAGCAGCGTTCACTACCGCCCGGAATTGGGCATGGGCGAAGAAGCCGACATGGATTTTCTGCAGAGTGCCACCGGTCTGATCTGGCGCACCCTGGTATTATGGCTGACACTGCTGTTGCTGCTGGGAATTGCGAATTGGGCGGGTTAGAGACATCAGATCAGCCAACGGGATCGCAATGCGTTTAATTACAGCAACTTTTATGGTTTCAATGCTTGCGGGTTGTGCAGCAATGGGGTGGGATCAGCGCCCCGCCGGGCCGTTGCCGCCGAGTACGCGCCCCACCTATAACCTTTCCGGCTACTCGCCAGCTTTCAAGGATGGTTATATCGATGGCTGCGAAACCGCCAAGAAAACCGCCTACGGATACAAGGATGAACGCCGCCTTGCGGCTGATACTCAATATCGCGCGGGCTGGAACGACGGCTTCAGCCTGTGTCGTGGCAAACGCTAGACAAACTTATCAAATGATTTTCTTTTACGGTCTCTCATGAAGCGTTTACTCTTGTTGGTGCTGTGCTGTTACGCATTCCCCGTGTTCGCCCAGCAACCCAAGCATTACATACCCCCGTCACCCGCTTTATCCATAGCTGCCAAGGCTTACATTCTCACCGATCTGCAGAGTGGCCAGACATTGCTCGGCCAGAATATCCATGAACGCATCGAACCGGCATCGCTCACCAAGCTGATGACGGCACATGTCGTTTTCTCGGCCATTAAACAGAAACGCATCACCCTGACCCAAACCGTGCCCGTGTCGGAACGCGCCTGGCGCACGCCAGGCTCGCGCATGTTCATCGAACCCAACAGACCGGTAACCGTAGACGAATTGATACGCGGCATGATCGTCCAATCCGGCAATGATGCCTGCATCGCGCTGGCGGAAGCCATCGCCGGCTCGGAGGACGCTTTCGCGCAGATGATGAACAAGGAAGCCAAGCGCATGGGCATGGGCAGTACCCATTTCGCCAATTCCACCGGCCTGCCGCATCCGGAGCACTTTACCACTGTCCACGATCTCGCCTTGCTGGCGGCAGCCATGATCCGGGATTTCCCGGAATACTATCCGCTCTATTCGCTGCGGGAATACACCTACAACAAGATTA
>CAMAPK010000009.1 GCA_945860135.1 Nitrosovibrio sp. Nv4 | reverse complement strand
CCGATCAGCTCGGCTTCGCTGTAGCCGCTGACTTCGCAGAACTTGGGGTTGGCCTGCAGAATGCGGCCGCTGCGGTCGGTGACGGAAACCAGTGCCAGTTTGCCGACTGCTTCGATGTAGGCAGTCAGCTCGGTGGAAATATACTCGGCGTTTTCCTTGGCAAGCAGCAATCGGGATTCAGTCTGTTTGCGCGTGCTGATATCACGGAAAATGCCGCGACAGGCCACGGCCTTGCCATCCTTAAAATGCATGGCCACATTACCTTCCACCGCGATAATTTGACCATTCTTCGCCTGAAAGAAGGTCTCCACCAGTCTCGCATCCCCGCCTGCCGCAAGCTGCTGCAGCAGCGTACTGCAGCGCTCAAGGGAGTCGATGTGAACAATATCGGAGATGCTTAACGTCACCACCTCTTCTTCGAAATAGCCGAGCGTCTCACGCCAGGCACGGTTTGCAAAAAGAATGCGTCCATCCGGTGCAATGCTCTGGATAAGATCGTTGGTACCATCAAACAGGTCATGCAACTGCGCTTCGCTCTCGCGTAACTCTTGAGTCATGCGCGCCTGCTGCAGAGCGGTTGCCACCCGGTAGGGAAGTAGTTTCAGGTAGTTGCGCTGCGGATCCTTGATCAGATAACCTTCCGCACCCAGATGGAGCGCCTGGGCTGCAATCTCTTCGTTGCCTGAACCGGTAATGAAGATCACCACCTGACCAGCAAACTCCTTCATCAGGTCGAATGAAGTACCGTCAGCAAGGCTGTAATCGGTAAGAATGATGTCGAAGCTGCGGGTAGCGAGGATCTGGCGGGCTTCGGCCACCGAGCGCGCAACCGTGATCTGGTAGGGAAGCGAGTTTTCGGCTACGGCTTTGGTCAGCGCCATTTCGTCCACTCGATCGTTTTCGATCAGAAGAATCGATGCGGAAACCATCGAGCCGCCATCGATTGAGGCTGGAAATATCACGACTTTACTGCTCCCGCTATCGCCTGCTCGCTGCTCATCCAATAGTCGCGAATGACGCGCATGATCTCGACGAATTGCCGGTAATCCACAGGCTTCACCATGTAACCTGCCACGCTATGCTGAAACGAGACCACGCGGTCACTCTCCTCTTTCGAAGTGGTCAGCACGACTACTGGAATATGCTTCAATGCCGGGTCGGCTTTCATTTCGGCCAGGAATTCAACCCCGCTCATGCGCGGCATGTTGAGATCCAGCAGTATCAGGCCCGGCCGGACATTGGCGGGGTCACGCAGAAAGACCAACCCTTCTTCGCCGTTGGTCGCACAGTCCAGCGGGTGGCTCGCGCCCAGATCTTTCAATGCCCGGCGCACGGTCATGGTGTCAACGTCATCGTCTTCGATCAGCAGAATATGGTCATGTGGTTGCATCAGGTCTTGCTCCGTTTTAAGGCTTAGTTCTGCAAGGTACGGGGAAGCGTGAAATGAAAAGTAGTGCCTGCACCGGCTGTGGATTCCAGCCATATCTTTCCGCCTTCGAGTTCTATGATTCTTTTCACCAGGGAAAGCCCGACGCCGGCGCTTTCCACCTCATCGCGCCGGGTCAATGTCTCAAATAGTTCAAAAATCCTGTCGAAGTATTTGGTCTCAATACCGGGGCCGTTGTCCGCAACAGCAAAGTGCCAGCAGGACTCCTCTTCGACACAGCTTATCACCACTCGTCCAGCGGGTTTATCCATGAACTTGATGGCGTTGGAGAGCAGATTCTGGAACACCTGCTGGGCTTTGAAGGGCTCTATCACGACTTGCGGCAGAGGTGTGGCAATCTCGATGACGATATGCGGCGGGGGCGCCAGAAGTTCAATCACATTGCGCACCAGCGCATCCAGATCCATCGTCAATCTCCGTTCCCGCTCGCGCCCGGCACGAGAGTAAGCGAGGATGCCATCCACCAGCCCCCCCAGGCGCTTCACCCGGCTGGCAATCAGATTGAGTTGCTCGTTTCCTTCGGCCCCCAGTTTGTCTGAATAATCAGTCACCAGCCAACTCGCCAGCGAACTGATGCCCCGCAAGGGAGCCTTCAAATCGTGCGAGACGATGTAGGCAAAGTCTGATAGCTCCCGATTTGCTGCCTCAAGTTCTTTCATCATTTCCATATTCTGCTGCTCGAGCCGTTTGCGCTCGGTGATCTCCGCGCGTATGGCGATGTATTGGAACGGTTCTCCCTCCTGATCCAGGAAAGGAACAATGGTGGTATCCACCCAGTAGATGGAGCCATCCTTCGCGCGGTTCCTGAGCTCGCCTTTCCAGACCTGCCCGCTTTTGATCGTGTCCCATAAATCCCGCATAAATTCTTGCGAGTGATAGCCGGAGTTGATAATGCGATGGTCCTTGCCGAGCAGTTCATCACGGGAATACTTCGAGACGGCGCAGAACTTGTCGTTGGCATAGGTAATCTTGCCGCGCGCATCGGTGATGGCAACAATGGCATGCGCGTCGAGCGCAGCTTTGAAATCTTCCAACACTTTTTGCGACATGTTGTCGGGCTCTCTTTATTTCTGAAATCCTCAGGAACCGCTGAGCAAAATGCCATGGATTATGCCCGCTTCAGATTTGAAAGGAAAGACCCTGTTACGAGTAGGACTCTACCTCGGCTGTCGAATATAATGACTGAAACGGGATAGCCAAGCGTGGTCGGACGCCTTTACATCGTTATTCTCATGTCAACAAAAAATCCTTCACCAGCGCAATCTGGTCGTCGCTTACCAGCATGGGTGAATGACCGATGCCGGGCAGTTCGATTATCTGTGCCCTGGCGCCGCGCACTTGCATTTCCCGCGCCGTTTCGGCAGACAGCAAGTCGGACTGCATGCCGCGTAGCACCAGCGTAGGGACATGCAATGCATCCCATTGCGCCCATAAATCAATATCCCCGGACAGATGTTTTTTAAAACTTTCGGCAATTCTTGGGTCGTAGCGGAAGCCGTAGGTTCCATCATCGAATTCGCGCACACTGTGCAGCGCGAGATGATGCCACTGAGCTTCGGTCAGGGGGCCGAACGAAACCGAGATCTTTTTCACGTATGTTTCAAACTCGTCGAAGCTGGCGAAGCGCGGATCCCTGCCGAGATATTGCGCAATTCGTGTTAGTGCCGCAACCGGAATCAACGGGCCGATGTCGCTCATGACCAGTCGGCGGATGGGTATCGGCAGAGGCAAAGGCAGGGGCAACTGAATCGCCAGCGCCATGCCGATCAATCCGCCCATCGAGACGCCGACCCAGTCCAGTTGAATGCTGGCATCGCCCAAAACGCCGATGTGTTCAAGCAGCGCAACCGCGTCCGACAGATACAGAAAGTAATTGTCATAATCCGCCGCATCGACCAGCCAGTCGCTTTGTCCGCGTCCTACCACATCCACGCAGATCACACGGCAATCGGCTGCCAATGCCTGTGCCAGGAAATCGAAATCGCGGCAATTGCGCGTCAGCCCATGAACACAGACAACAATGTGCGGATTGTCCGGCTGCCCCCATTCGGCATAAGCGATATGGCGAGAATTGCTGGCATCACCGGCGTAGCTGGAGAAAACAGGAAAGTGCTTAAGCCGCATTGTCATTATCTGGAATTATTTCGCATAATCGGGCGCTGCAGTTTAACCCAGCTTTGATTTGTCAGGGGCGCCCTGCATTCAGCCCTTGCAGATCGCCGCTGCGGCGCAGCGAAAATATAAACATGGCTTAATCCGGCCTGGAATATAGCATGATGGGCATTTCACGATGATTAGGTTGATTCAGTCAGCCAGAATCGATAATCTGATGTCCGCACTAATGAGCTCCATATAGTCCTTCCGGGTGCGCTATACTGGTCGTGGTAGCTGACAGGATGACTCTCTAGTCATCGGTGTAATCGTCAAATATTCAAGGAGAAAAAATGAGTACCGAAACGACAGAAATGCCCGATGTGGCCAAAGACAAACTCGTAGCGGATTTAAAGGTAGTGGTGGCAGATGCGGAAGAGCTGCTCAGGATCACCGCCGGACAGGCTGGCGACAAGGCCGCGGCGGCCCGCGAAAAGATCAGTGAAAGTCTGCAGGAAGCCAAACAACAGTTGTGCAAGGTGGAAGGCATGGTGGTTGACAAGACCAGTCGGGCGGCAAAAGTTACCTGCGATTATGTTCAGGATCACCCCTGGCATGCGGTGGGTGTTGCGGCTGGTGCCGGCCTTATCCTTGGACTGCTGATCGGACGGCGTTAACCCCCCCATCATGGCTGAAAAAGACCCCGGAAGCGAAGGTGGGCTGCTTGATTCCATCAGGAAACTGGCAATAACGCTGACTGGAGCGCTGCAAACCCGGCTGGGGATTTTTGCCACTGAACTTGAGGAAGCGAAGCTACAGCTAAGCCAGATGCTATTGCTGGGTCTGGTTGCGCTGTTCTGTCTTGGCCTGGGTATCGTTTTGCTGGCAGTTTTTTTCGTGGTGCTGTTCTGGGACAGCTATCGTCTTGCTGTATTGGGTGTTATGGCAGGGTTTTTTCTTGGCATGGGGATATTCGCGGTACTGGCGCTGCGCGCCAAGGCAACAGAAAATACAAAAATGTTTTCCGCCACCCTGGCAGAACTGGCAAAAGACCGTGAACAACTCAAGTAATACATGAGCGCCCGCCTGGAGGATATCCGCTGGCGGCGAACACAGCTGGTGGCACGTGCCGCTGTGCAGCGCGGCGAAGTTGCCGCAGTCTTGCACCGTCTGGCAGAACCGTTACGCATGGTCGATACGGCCATGGCAAGTTTGCACTATCTCAAAGCACACCCGCTCGTTCCGATTGCCGCAGTGGTAGGCATGAGCATGGCGTTTATGTTGTCGCGTAACTACAGCATCTTCCGCCTGCTTCAACGCATCCTGTTCCGCTCTTTCGCCTTATGGCGGGCATATCGCTCGTGGGGCGTCTGGATTGCTCGCGGTCGCGCTGCCTGGTCGCGTATCGGCATGACATGGCGAAACAGCAGAAGCAACAATCCGCCCAGTATTCGCTAACCTATAGCCGAACCCAAAAGAATGTTAAAAGCACTGGAGCGGGAGAAAGAACACCTTCTTAGCGAGATGCTACAGGTAAAGGGGTTGATACCGCTTCTGATGAAACCACGGAACAAGCAGAAGTGGACCGCAGAGGATCGCGTCGAACTCAAGCAGCAGATGCAGCGGGTTTTTCGTCTGGGTCCCTATCTCGCCATAATCGCGCTTCCTGGTTCCTTTCTGCTGTTACCTGCACTTGCCTGGTGGCTCGACCGGCGCAGAAACCGTACCAAACCACCCGTTAATGCAGAGTAGCGCTACACCAGGAAATACTGCCACAGAACGACGGCAAACATTTTGATGTCCTACCCTGGAGCCCGATAGCGTGTCGGATCAGGCACTTCCGCTGCCGTAAACCCCGCCCGGCGCAATCGGCAGGAATCACACTTTCCGCAAGCCAGCCCCGCGGCATCTGCCTGGTAGCAGGATACCGTCTGACTGTAATCCACCCCCAGCAGCATCCCCTGTCGAATGATCTCCGCCTTGGACAAGCTGATGAGCGGCGCATGGATGCTTAACTTACTGCCTTCAATTGCAGCCTTGGTGGCCAGATTCGCCATTTGTTCGAAAGCTGCGATGTATTCGGGCCGACAATCCGGATAGCCGGAATAATCCACCGCATTGACGCCGATAAAAATGTCATGGCTTTTAAGCACCTCGGCCCACGCCAGTGCCAGCGATAACATGATGGTGTTGCGGGCGGGAACATAGGTAACCGGGATACCCGCTTTGATCCCTTCCGTAGGGACGGCAATGGATACGTCGGTGAGGGCCGATCCGCCGAACGCGGACAAATCAACCTTGACGATCCGGTGCTCGCTGGCCCCGATGGATCGCGCCATCTTTTCTGCTGCTGCCAGTTCCGCGCCGTGACGTTGCGCGTAATCGATACTCAGGGCATAACACGCATATCCCCGGTCGCGTGCGATGGCGAGCGTGGTGGCCGAGTCCAGCCCGCCCGATAGAAGTATTACAGCCTTAGTCATAAGTGCAAAAGAATGAATTGGTACTACACCGTTGCTGGCTGTTCATCGCCCCGGCCCTTCGCCCCACAGCAGCTTGTGCAGCTGGATTTGTAGTCGCACCGGCAAGCGGTCGCGCAACACCCAAACAGCTAGCGTTGCCGGATCAAGCTTGCCGTACACCGGCGAAAACAAGATCGGACATACCAGATCCAGACGACGCTCACGCATCACTGCGCGCGCCCATTGGTAATCCGCTTCATCGCACAGCACAAACTTCAGTTCATCCTGGGGTGCAAGATGGTTGAGGTTATCCCAGCGATTTTTCTCCACTTCGCCTGAACCAGGAGTCTTGATGTCCACAACTCTGGACACACGCACATCCACCCCGGATATATCCAGTGCCCCGCTGGTTTCGAGTGATACTGAATAGCCCATGTCGCACAATGACCGGAGCAACGTCAGGCACTCTTTCTGCGCCAGAGGCTCGCCGCCAGTGACCGTGACATAGCGCGGCGCGTAACCGGCAATCTCATCCAGAATGGCGGGGATCGCCATGCTTTCACCGCCGTGAAAAGCGTATTCGGTGTCGCAATAACCGCAACGTAAAGGGCATCCGGTCAGACGCACAAACACGGTAGGCAAGCCGACGCGGCTGCTCTCTCCTTGTAGGGAGAAAAATATTTCACTGACGCGCAAGGTTCTGACCTCAGGTATTTGTGTGATTTTGTGTCGCAATGAAGAGGGGGGGTGAACCATATCGCCGGGTAGAGCCACCGCCAGCAACCGGTGCGGCCCTACTTTCTATTGGCCAGTCGTTGCCTGGCTTTATCTGCAGCATCGCTGGCGGGGTATCTGGCGATCAGATTCTCCAGCGTTCTCTTGGAAGTGACGATTTTATTCATCTCACGCTGACTGCTGGCGATGTTGAGTAGCGCATCGGGAGCCTTGGCGCTATCGGGAAAAGCCTTGATCAGATTGCGCTGGGTTTCGATGGCATTGTCAAAATCACGCAGCGCATAATAAGCATTACCAATCCAATAAAGCGCGCTGGGTGCAAATCTGGAGGCAGGGTGGCTTGTGAGAAAATTCTGGAATCTGGTGATGGCGCCCTGATAATTGCCGGCCTTGAACAAATCATAAGCCGCCTCGTAGGCGCCGTTCTCTGCAGCTTCTGTCGTCGCAGCACTGGCGACAGAAGCATCCACTGCGGCAACCGGGAGCGGTGCTTCCGATTCCGCTCCAGCAATGTCTGACGGAACGGGTGAGCCGGACATTGTGGGCGGGTCAGGCTGTTCGATCCGCCTCAGCCGGCTGTCCAGATCAACATAAAAATCCCGCTGCCGTTTCTGCATCAACTCATTTTCGTTGGCCAGCACTTCGATCTGGCCACGCAATTTGTTGATATCCTGCTTGAGTGCCTCGATCTGGGTATGGAAATTAAGTAGCGCCTGATTATCAAGCACTTCTTCCAGTCTGGTGATGCGCGTGAACAAATCGCCGATCAGCGCCTGCTGATCGGCGATTTGCTTGCGCGCCTCCTTGTCGTCGAACAACCCGGCATAGCCCGGATTGCTAACTACTATCAATAACGACAATAACAGAGCGCGCACGCGCATGGTTACTCGCCCTGGTAGCGGATATCCGTACGGCGGTTCTCAGCCCAGGAGGCTTCGTCATGCCCGGTGGCGCGGGGTTTTTCCTCACCCAGGCTGACAGCCTCGATTTGGCTATCCTTGGCGCCCGACAGGGTCAGCGCGTTCTTCACGCTGTCGGCACGTTTCTGGCCCAGCGCCAGATTGTACTCACGGCTGCCACGCTCGTCGGCGTTGCCTTGCAGCAGCACCCTGGCGCCCGCGTTGTCGCGCAGATACTGCGCGTGGGCCTGCACCAGCGGCCGGTATTCATTCTTCACTACGAAACTGTCGTAATCGTAATAAACGCTGCGCTTGGACAGAATATTGTTTGGGTCCCGCAGGATGGGATTGAGATTAGGGTTGGCTACCGCTGCCGCTGCCGCTGCTGCCTGGGCAGCAGACTTATCTTCCACTGCAGTAGGTTGGGTGGTCTGGCTGGCGCATGCTGATAACAAGCCGATGAGTAATACGCTGATTACTTTTTTCATGCTTACTCCTTTTAAATTTAAATTGAAATACTGTTACTGGAGGCTATCGCACTTTCAGCAAAGGCCCCCATGCCGGCTCTCTTATATCACCTGCTTGCATCGAGAGCTCTTGTCTTGTTTTACCGTCACTTGATACTACGGCTAATATACCACGCCCCTTTACCTCAGTTGCATACAATATCATCTTATCGTTGGGAGCTGGGCTGGGAGACTCGTCAAAACGGGAATCGGTCAGCAACTGCACTTGGCGGGTAGCCAGATCCTGCACCGCGACATTGAATCTGGCGCCGCTGCGGTGAATAAAGGTAAAACTTTTTCCGTCCCGGCTGTAGTGCGGGCTGACATTGTAGCTGCCTTCAAAGGTAAGGCGTTCAGCTGTTCCGGACGCAGTCCCCGTTACTGGCATGCGATAGATTTGCGGACTGCCACCGCGATCGGAAGTGAAAATGATCGACTGGCCGTCTGGTGAAAAATTGGGCTCGGTATCAATCCCGGAGCTTTGACTGAACCTTTGCAGACCACTCCCGTCTGCATTTACCAGAAATATCTGTGAACCGCCCTGCAGGGACAGCACCACCGCCAGCTTCTTGCCGTCGGGCGACCATGCCGGGGCGCTGTTGCTACCCTTGAAATTGGCCACCGCTTTGCGCGCCCGGGTTGCAAGCGTCTGCACGTAAACTATTGGTTTCTTGTTTTCGAATGACACATAGGCAATCTGGGTGCCATCGGGCGACCATGCAGGTGAAATGATCGGCTCGCTGTATTCAATGATCGACTGGGCATTGAAGCCGTCAGCATCTGCCACTTGTAGCGCATATTTGTTACCCTGCTTCACTACATAAGCAATGCGGGTGCTGAATACACCCACATCCCCCGTCAGCCTTTCATAAATGATGTCGGCTATCTGATGAGCAGCAGCACGCAGCCGGTCCGCTGGAACGATCATAGTGTAGTCAGCCAGCTGCACCTGTTTTGCTACGTCCATCAGATAAAAGCTCACTTCCACTTGCCCATCTGGCAAGGTCACCGTGCTGCCGATCACCAGCGCAGCAGCACCACGGTTTTTCCAGTCAGGGTAGACGATCTGCCGGGGATCGCGCAGCACAGGACCGGATGAATCAACCAGCCTGAAAAGACCGCTGCGCTGCAGATCAGCCGCCACCACTGCGGTGATGCCTTGTTTAAGTTTTTCTTCGCCCGCGAAAGGAACAATGGCAATCGGAATCTGTGTCGTGCCACCACCAAATATTTCAATGTCGAGCGCAGCCTGAAGTGGCGTGCTGATCAGCCACAGCAAAAAGACATGTATAAGTATATGGCGGGAAGATTGATAAAACCGCATCAGCATAAAAACAGCTTTCATTGTGTTACCCAGTAATACCAATAATTAATTCCGCAAGTTTCGTCAGTCATTCGCGATAATGCACCTTAAGACTCAAATCGCGAAACTTAGGGAACAAGGTAGGGTCGGGTGGCAGCGGCAACGGCTTGGCCAGAAAAATGGCACGCTCCACGGCACTGTCAAACGCGCTATAGCCGCTGCTCTTCCGCAGCCTCACATTAAGAATGTCGCCACCAGGCAGCAATGTGACATCAAGTTCCGCCACCGAATCATCCGGTATATTGGGCGGCAGGACAATACGGCTTCTGATTTTGGCCATGATTTTTGCCTTGTATTCGGCGATCACGTCCTGCGCCCGGGATTGCGCCGCCTGCTGTGCCCGCTGTTTTTCGAGCGCTTCCTGATCTCGCACCAACTGTTCCAGATCATCAGCCACTTTTGGCTTTTGCTCTTCCGGCGCTGGCTGCTTTTTCTCCACCGGTTTGGGTGGCTCGACCTTTTCCTTGAGCGCGATATCCGGCTTTGTGGGTGGTGGCGTCTCCGGCTTCGGCGGCAAGGACTTTACCTCAGGGGGCGATGGCGCCGGCTTGGGTGGCAAGGGCCTTGCCCTGGCAGGCGGCGGGGCCGGCTCGGGCAGACTGCTCCACAAGTCCACCACCATGCCTTCAGGCGGATAGCTTTTCCAATTAAGACCGAAAATCATAAAAACAAGAAAAGCCACATGCACCAGCAGCGCCAGCACTCCCGCCGGCAGTAATCCCGGTTCAGGGTGCGCGGAGTCTCGCAATGCCAGCGCACTCATTTCGATCTGGCTAGCAGCCCGACTTTTTTCACTTGCTGCTGCTGCAGAATATCCATCACGTTCATCACTTCTTCGTAACGTACGCTTTTATCGGCAGCGATCACCACCGGTTGCTCAGCATTTTCCGCCTGCTTCTGCTTGATTACCTCGACCAGTTGGGTACGGCTGATGGTTTGCTCGCTACCCGCCTTGTTGCGATCGTGCAGCTTCAGACTGCCGTCGGCCTTGATGATCACTTCCAGCGGCGCCACTGGCGGTGTCAGGGATTTGCCGATCTGCGGCAATTCAACCTGGCCGGGACTGATGAGCGGCGCCGTAATCATGAAAATCACCAGCAGTACCAGCATTACGTCGATGTACGGTACGACGTTGATCTCGTTCATCTGCCGGCGCTTGGTGCGGCGTTCACTCATGACACTCGCCCCATAAAATCACTCTCATCAGGCTGCTTGCCGCTGCAGTACATTGGACAGTTCTTCCATGAAACTCTCAAAACGAGTCGCCAGCCGGTCGACATCGTGCGCGTAGCGGTTGTAAGCAATAACCGCAGGAATTGCAGCAAACAGTCCCATTGCGGTCGCGATCAGCGCCTCGGCAATACCAGGGGCGACATGGGCGATGGTGGCCTGGGTAACATTGGACAGCCCGCGGAAAGAATTCATGATTCCCCAAACCGTACCGAACAGACCAACGTAAGGACTCACCGACCCCACTGTTGCCAGAAAAGACAGGTGCGCTTCCAGTCCGTCCATTTCCCGCTGGTAAGTGGCGCGCATTGCGCGGCGCGTACCATCCATCACTGTGCTGATATCCATTCCCGGCTGGCGCTTGTTTTTGACGAACTCGCGAAAACCCGCCTCAAAAATCCGTTCCATGCTGCCTGTCGGGTGGCGCGCGTCACTGGCGCTTTGATAGAGCTTGTTCAGATCTGGACCTTTCCAGAAAACATCCTCAAATTCATCACTCTGCTTCATTGCCAGCCGGATGGTGAACATCTTGCGGAAAATGAACCACCACGACATAAATGAAGTCAGCAACAGCAGCAGCATCACCAGTTGTACCGGCAAACTGGCACTGCCGATGAGGTGGAAAAGAGACATGTCTTGTGTAACCGATGCGTTCATAAGAGTTTTCCAAGTTTGTGGCGCAGTGGCGCTGGCACGCTCACTGGCTTGAGAGTATCGACACCCACACACACCGCATTAACGCCAGCGCTGGCCAGTACGGTCTGACCACGCAACACTTGCTGGCAGAGTGTCAGGCGGCTTCTGCCTACTGCCGTTACTTGTACGCTCACATGCAATAAATCGTCCAGCAATGCTGGCTTGAAATATTCAATGTTGAGTGAACGTATCATGAAAATTGCCTTGTGTACCTGCACCAGCGAGTGAATATCAAATCCCAGTTCCCGCAGCCATTCATAACGGGCGCGCTCCATGAAATCGAGATAAGTCGAATGATAAACCACTCCGCCCGCATCTGTATCCTGATAATACACGCGTAGCGGAAGGGAAAAAACGGCAGCCGGGACCAGGTGTCCGGCGCTAATTTGAGTATCAAGTTCAGCGCTCATCGACTGCTACCGCCTTCATTCCCCATCCCACAACTCTCCGCTCAACCCGTTCTTCGGTAATGCCATGCTGAAATGCTGGTAAGCGATGACCGTGGCCATGCGCCCGCGCGGGGTGCGCTTCATGTAACCCTGCTGGATCAGGTAGGGCTCCAGCACATCCTCGATGGTGCCGCGTTCTTCGCTGATGGCGGCGGCGAGATTGTCTACTCCCACCGGACCGCCGCCGAATTTTTCCATCACCGCCAGCAGCAGCTTTCTGTCCATTACGTCCAGCCCGGCAATGTCCACATCCAGCATGATCAGCGCCGCATCCGCCACTGGTCGGGTGATATGCCCTTCGGCTTTGACTTCGGCAAAATCGCGCACCCGCCGCAGCAGGCGGTTGACGATACGCGGGGTGCCGCGCGAACGGCGGGCGATTTCTATCGCCCCGTCGGGAGAAATTTCCACGTTGAGCAATCCGGCCGAGCGCGTGACGATGCGGGTCAGCTCTTCTACCGAATAGAACTCCAGCCGTGAAATGATGCCGAAGCGGTCGCGCAGCGGGTTGGTCAGCATGCCGGCGCGGGTGGTGGCGCCCACCAGCGTGAACGGCGGCAAGTCGAGCTTGACTGAGCGTGCAGCGGGACCCTCACCGATCATGATGTCGAGCTGGTAGTCCTCCAGTGCTGGATAGAGGATCTCTTCCACTACTGGCGAGAGCCGGTGGATTTCGTCGATGAACAGCACGTCATTCGGTTCGAGATTGGTCAGCAGCGCCGCCAGATCGCCGGGGCGCTCCAGCACCGGGCCGGAGGTGTGACGCAAATTCACGCCCATCTCCCTGGCAATGATGTGGGCCAGCGTGGTTTTGCCTAATCCGGGTGGGCCAAACAACAGAACGTGGTCGAGCGCTTCCTTGCGCCGTCGCGCCGCTTCGATGAAGATCTGCAATTGTCCGCGAACTTTTTCCTGGCCAACATATTCGTCCAGAAACTTGGGGCGTAGTGCCCGCTCCAGATCTTCTTCCTGGGTAGACGCCGGCGCGGCGGCGATCAATCGGTCGGTCTCAATCATGCATATGGCGTAGACGCTACGCCCGCTTGACAGGCAAGCAGGTTTTCATAAAAGTGCGGGCAAGCTAGTTGCACTACTTTTCTTTTGACAGAAATTTCAATGCCTGCCGTATGCCGTCGGACACGGTAGCCCCGGCAGGTAACTGCTTGACCGCCCAGCCAGCTTCGCGGTCATTATAACCCAGCGACAACAGCGCATTGAGTATGTCGCTATCGCCTCTCGAAGAAAGCGCGACACCCGTTGCACCGATGGTACCGGCCAAACCGAGGTCGAGTTTGTCACGCAACTCCAGCAGCAAACGTTCGGCAGTTTTCTTGCCGATACCGGGAGTTTTGATGAGCCGGCCACTGTCTTGGGTCGCCACTGCCTGCTGCAGATCGGCCACGCTCAGGCCCGACAGCACAGCCAATGCAGTTCTTGCGCCCACCCCGGAAATTTTCACAAGCTGGCGGAAAGCCTGCCGCTCGGCTTCGGTGCCAAAACCGAACAGCAGATGTGCATCTTCGCGCACCACCAGATGGGTGTGAAATGTGACTTGCGCACCGATGGCAGGCAGCTGGTAAAACGTGCTCATGGGCACATCGATTTCATAACCGACACCCTGCACATCCACCAGCACCAGCGGTGGATGCTTCTCCAGCAACAGTCCTGTTATCCTGCCGATCATACCAACCGCCCCCGTTTCATGCGATAGCCCGCAGTCGAAATTCCACCCAGCCCTTGCCCGCCATGCGCATGGCAAATGGCGCAGGCAAGCGCATCCGCTGCGTCCGCACTGGGGCTGCCGGCAAGTTTCAGCAGACGCTTCACCATTTCCTGCACCTGTTCTTTTTTTGCGTGCCCGTTGCCGACCACTGCCTGCTTGACTTGCAACGCGGTGTATTCGGCGACGACAAGATTGTTCAGCACCGCCGCGCAAATCGCTGCACCACGCGCCTGTCCGAGCATCAGTGTGGATTTGGGATTGACGTTGACGAACACTTGCTCGACTGCGACCTGATCGGGACGATGTTGGGCAATAACTTCATTGAGATGATCCATGATGGATTTCAGGCGTAGCGGCAGTTCGCCATCCGGTGTCTTGATACAGCCGCTGCTGATGTAAGCCAGGCTGCTGCCGGTTTTATCGATGACCCCGAAACCGGTGATGCGCAAGCCGGGGTCTATGCCAAGGATGCGGATTTTGTCACCTGCCGGAGATATGGAACCACTGAACAAGTCCCGCGCGGGCGGGCAGCAACCCCCCTAACCATCAATCACTGCCGTCGTATAAACCTCTTGTACATCGTCGATATTTTCCAGTGCATCCAGCAGTTTTTGCATTTTCAGCGCATCATCGCCGGTCAATACAATCTCATTTTCAGGTTTCATCGTCACTTCGGCGTGCTCTGCCTTGAAACCGGCTTTCTCCAGCATTGCCTTGACGGTGGCAAATTCATACGGCGCGGTGATCACTTCGATGCTACCGTCGTCGTTGCTGAGCACATCCTCGGCACCCGCCTCCAGCGCCGCCTCCATCAGCTTGTCCTCATTGGTGCCAGGAGCAAAAAGCATCTGTCCGCAATGTTTGAACAGAAACGCAACCGAGCCGTCGGTGCCGAGATTGCCGCCGTACTTGGTGAAAGCGTGGCGCACATCGGCTACGGTACGCACACGATTATCGGTCATGCAATCGACCAGTACGGCCGCACCGGCAATACCGTAGCCCTCATAGCGCACCTCTTCATAATTTACTCCGTCCAGTTCGCCGCTGCCGCGCTTGACCGCCCGCTCGACGTTGTCCTTGGGCATGTTATGCTCGTAAGCCTTGTCGATGGCCAGACGCAAGCGCGGATTGCTGGCGGGATCACCGCCGCCGAGCCGCGCAGCCACAGTGATCTCCTTGATGAGCCGGGTGAAAATCTTGCCACGCTTGGCGTCCGTCGCGGCTTTCTTGTGCTTGATATTAGCCCACTTGCTGTGACCAGCCATGATACCCGCGCCCCGTGTTGAAGTAACGCAATGTTACCACCCCGCATCCTGCGGATAAAGCGGGATAAAATATTGTGCGCGCAACCAGTGCTGGCGGCTTTATGCACAACTGGTGATCTTGGATATGCGTGAACGGCCACTGGCGCTGAGCACGATTTTGCGCCCATGGCCGGATGCTGCGGGTGCAGGAGGGCAAAGTGTGAAAGTGCCCGCCTGAAAAGCACCGCTAGCCAGCTTGGTCATGCCCTGCGGATCATACGAAACATAACTGCTGATGCTGGTGTTCCCGTTCAGAGCATAGCCGCTTGGCAAGGCAGGCATTTTGCGTACTATCAATTCGCTGGCAGCCCGGCTCGCATCATTGTTCAGGTCAACGAACACAATCCAACCTTGCTCCCAGCCACCCGTACCCGCGCAGGTTTGTCCGTCATCCGCGCTCTTGCACAGTACCACCCGCTGATTACGCTTGATGGCTTCCGAGCGGGCAAGAACCAAGGTGGCGAACATATCATTGGCATAGGCAGTCAGGCGGTTGCTGGCCATCACCTGGTCGAGGGCGGGCACACTGATCGCCAGCAAAATGGCCGACATGGACAGTGTCGCCATTAATTCAGTCAAGGCAAAACCACAACCGGACAAAACACACCTGTCACGATGCATGGTCATGGTTTTGATTGCAGCCTCTGTTGTGTGCGGTTTCTCTGCAATATAAAGACGGGATGTCGGTATCACGACATCCCGTCAGCAGCCAGAACAGGCCGCTATTCCTCCTCTTCTGAGGATTAGTTTTTTATAGGCCAGGAACCGGGAGGGTGCAACTCAATGAAGGTACGAGGGTTCGGTGCAATTGCAGGTAACGCGGTCGGCTCAGAAGATCAGATAAAAGAAATGATTATGGGCAACTGGCGATCTTGGATTCTCGCGGCCGGCCGCTGGCGCTGACCACGATCTCGCGCCCCTGGCCCGATGCTGCGGGCGCGGGAGGACAAAGCGTAACCGTTCCCGCCTGGGTTGCCCCGCCTTGCGCATCATAAGAAACAGAGCTGACGAAACCGTTGACACCGTCAAAAGCATAGCCGCTTTGCAAAGCGGCCACCTTGTACACCGTCGGCTCGCCAGCATCCCGGTTCGCGTTATTGTTCGGATCGGCAAATACAATCCAGCCCTGATTCCAGCTCCCCGCGCCTGCGCAGCTTTCCCCATCCGCGCTCTTGCACAACACCACCCGGCTGTTGCGTTTGATGGCTTCCGACCTTGCCAGAGTCAAGGTGGACAGCATGTCGCTGGAATAAGCGGACAGGCGGTTGCTAACCACAAACTGATTAAAGGCAGGCACGCCGACGGCCAGTAAAATCGCCAGCACGGACACGGTTACCAGCACCTCGATCAGTGTCATGCCCCGGTCCGGTAGAATACGCCTGTCATGATGCGTGGCCATGGTTTTATTCGCCATCACTGCTTCAGCATCCAGTAAACACGGGATTTGGCGCTGGCGGCTGTTGCCGCCACAATCGGCGCGGACCCTTCCAGTGGAGATGTCGGATTGGCGCCAATGACGAAAGGTACCGTCATGGTTGACCCCGGAGAGCTGGGATTATTCACGGTTACCATGCCCGCCACCGGCGAAGGCGGCAAGCCGCCGCCAGTGATCATGATGTAGCGTGGCGCGCCGACGGCTGCACTGCCATCAAGAAACCTAACGTTGTAAACACGAGCCGTGCCCAGGTTGGGGCCACAGATGTTAGGACTCGCTGCGGTCGGGGTATGCGTACTGAAAGTGAGCACCCCCAGCGCAACCACTGCGGATGTCACTACCTGCTCCTTGTCATGTGTTCCGGTACCAAATGCCAGATACCAGCCTTTTTTGGCATCCAGTTGCGCTTGAATGGGAGAGGTCGTGCCATCTGGATCGATTGCCAGCAGCGAACTCATGCATGCCAGAGGCTGGGATAGGCAATTGGCCATTTCAGACGGCCACCAGCTTACATCGGCAGGCCTGTCCTTGATCATGAAAAATGCGTTGTCCACACCCGTAGTGACCGTGTTGCTGAGCAGCGGGTGCTCGCGGTCACCCGAACCAACCAGCACCGCATTGTAATCAGGCGTTACCACCACCTCCGGAGCAAACAGGAATTTACGATTGGCGACTCCCCCGGGGCAAGTGGGGCTATCGCATCCCAGCGCAGCGATCTTGGTGATGGTCCAGCTTGCCGGCACAACCGCGCCTATCGTGATGCGATAAATGTTTCCGCCCGTGTCCGCTACGTAGGCGTATTGCGCGAAACCGGAATTGTCACGCACGATGGTAACGTCTGCCGCCACACTGCGGTCGGTGTTCAGAGTGGTCAGCAAGGTACCGTCATTTGCGTCCAGCACGTACACCTTGTTGCCCTTGGGGGCGGTGCAGGTATTGGGTTCGGCGTCTTCGCAGGCATCGTAACCACCGCCCATGATCAGTAGCGGCGCATTGCCTGCAGCATATCCTGCCGCTTTCATCACCTTGGGGGCTGACCAGGTTTGGCCGATGCCGGCAAAGTCTATCGAACTGCAGCCGGTATCATTGGTCAGGCTGGGGCAGCCTTTGCGCCATTTCAGGCTGGGGCTGGCCGGGGTGCTTACATCGAATGCATACAGCATGCGCCCGCCGCGCCGCTGGGTAGCGTAAATCCACACGGTGTTGATGGCGCTATCCTGATATGCAACTACCGAGCCATCAAAAAAATAGGGCTTGGGCTGCGCTGCCGGGGTGGTCGCGGGCAGTCCGGGGTAGCTCACCAGCGGACTGTTGTCATAAATCCGTTTCAACTTGCCGTAGTGTTCCGGCGCAATGAACGACCACAATTCGCTGCCGGCCGGATAGATGCCGATGCTGGCAGTCTGGTTGCCGTTGATCGCATGCAGCATGCCGTCATTGGCGCCATAAAACACCGCCACACCAGTAGAGCCGCCGTAATCCACCGCTACCGGACGCGAGTGCACCACATCGCCATGCGCCGAAGGCCGCATTTCCGTGATACTGGCATTGCCGTTCTCGTTTTTGGTATCCGTCCCGCGCACCCAGTCGATGATATCGGTACGCTCCGTGCTGTTTGCCGCAGTGAGCAGAACCTGGGTAATCGCGCCATTGGCGTTATTGAAATCGGTCAAGCCCGCGCAGTTCGCAGGGTCGCAGGTTTTCACCGTACGTCCTCCCGGTACCAGCGCCCGCAGCATGTAAGCCGCCGCGCCTTTTTCCACGACATCACCATCCGGGTAATTGGACACATCCGAGTTGGCGATGACTGTGCACGACCCTTGCGGGCTGAACGTCCAGTAATCATCCACCGTGGTGGGCGTCCAGAAACTGCGGGCGCACTGGGTAAGAAAGCCGGTGTTGTTGTTGATCGCAAGATTGCCGTCCGCATCCACCAGATTCAGTACTATCCTGCCACCCGACAGGCTGGCCTTGAATTGATACTGCTTCAGGTTGCCGTTCCAGCGCGGCGCGGTATTGGAGTCAGGGCGGAAAATGCCGATGAACACCTGATTGAGGTAAGTCCCTTGCGTGTTGACACTCACCGGCAGGCTGGCAGAAACGAATGCACTGTTGACCGCCTGGACTTCACCAAAAATCTGGTTGAGGGCATCGCTGATCTGCGACCCGCCGTTAACCGAGGAATCAACCTTGAAGTATTTTCCCTTACCGGCACTCGCCATGCTTTTGAGCAGTGAGGTAAACCCCGGTCCCTGGCCGGTAGCAACAGGATCCACATCCAGCGTATACGTTACCACCTTGGTCGATGCCGTGGTCGCCATGAAACGTGCCCATTCATCGGCGACATTGGCTTGGGATCCGCTGGGTGACAGGGTGATTTGTGTCGTGCTGCCGCCAGCGGCTGCCAGTTTGCTATTGGCGGTGGAGGTATCGGAACTGTTGTCCTGTACCGCGCCGTTACTGATGTAGATGATGAAATTCTTCTGACAACCGGAGTCCACCGGATTCTGATAGATATGACTCCCCGCAGAAGCGAAGGCGTTGCCGGTCAGGGCATAAACAGCGTTGGATGACGGGTAGCCCGTCACCGAGTTGCCGACATGGTCCCGCTTGGCCTTGTTGTGACCCGCATAGCCATGCGCTCCGGAAAAGTAATAATAGGCTTCCGCCATCGTCAGCCCCAGCTTGCCGCTATTCGACTTGTCATTGGTTACATTCAGGCTGTTGACCAGGCTCTGATACAGCGGCTTGTTAGTGGCATCCATCAAACGCAGCGCGGCGCGCACATAAGCACCATCCGGGTTGCTGTTGCCGGCACCGGTCTCGCTGAACATCATTAGGCCGACCTTGAACCGATCTTGCGCCAGCCCGCTCAATACCGATACCAATGCGGCTTTTTCGTTAGTGAATGCGGTACTCCAGTTGGCAGTGTTATCCATGATGATCAACACATTGGGGGCATCCGCCGCAGTCGGTGGCGCAGCCCCGACAAACAGGTCGATGTCTTCCGCCAGCACGGCAGTGCTGACGCAGATCAGAACGGCGGCCAACAGATTCTTTTTCCAGAGGGATGACATTTTTATCTCCTGTGCCTTACGGGTTTGGACATGTGGATGCGTTGTACTGGCTTTGCGTAAGACGCTGGTTGATGCCCTGCTTGACTACCGCCGCAGCACCTGTTGCCTGGCTGGTAACGGTGGCGGTGATCTCCCATAAGGTCAGATAGTTGCTCATGTTGGAAATATTTGAATTCACTCCGCTGAGGGCCGCGGTATCGACCGGGGCGGGTGGGGCTTGGATGCAGACAGGCGCCGCCACATTGACCACGTAATCGATGAGGTTGTCCTGGTCGATATCGACATTGATGGTATCTGCAGCATTGATGGTGCTGAAAGAGCCGCTGATGGTCTGCTCAATCGCCATGTTTGCCGCTGCAATGGCTTCGTTGCGGAACTGCATGTTGCCCACCGCCTTGAGATTGCCGCCGCTGAGCGTGAAAGCCGAAATGACCAGCAGGGTGACCATAACCAGCATGATCAGCCCGACTATCAGGGTGGCTCCACGCTGGCTGGCGGCAAAATGCGGGTGCTTCATGGCGCCACACCCGCTTTGTCCCTGCGGCTGGAGGGATTGATCAAGCGTACGTAGCTGGAATAGGCGTGGCGCTTGAAGCCGTCGTTAAAAGGCCCCAGCACGGTTGGACCGAGCGCATAGGTCTTGCTGTCGGTATAACCCGACGACACCTCCAGGTTGCGTGCCAGCACATGAACCTGGACCGCCATGACGTTGGCCCAGTCAGTGGCGGTGCAGGCCGCACAATTTTCAAACACGTCCGCGCTGCCGTCGTTGTCGGTATCCCGGCCATACTCCAGCTTGAGGCTCTGCACCCCGTCTATCAATGCCTGCGCGCTTTGCATGGCTACGCTGCCACCGGAAAGATCCAGATCAGCGCGCACCAGAGTGGGGATGCCATCACCCGCAGTATTGGCATAATTGCGCACGTAAAAAATGGAAGTGATGAGCTTGCGTTTGTCGGCGGGCGTTGTACAGTTCTTCTGGTACAGCGTTGCCCCTGGCGTGCCCAGAACCGGATTGCTGGCGGCGCTGGCAACATAATTGACGTGACCGGTATTTGCACAACCCTGGGTTTGCAGATAAAGCTTGTTCGCGTTATAGGCTTCGCAACTTGTTTCACCCGCCACACAGGTGGCAGCGTGGCGCACTACCAGAGCATCAGAATCCGGCTGGGGGTTAGTGACGCATGCCGGCAGACTGCCCGCTGCATAACCCTGCACCGGTATCGCATACACATTGGCGATGTAAGCGGCATCCCAACTGGCAAATGCGCTGCAGGGATCCGGGATGGCGGTGGGGGGGGTGACGGATGGCAGCGGCGGTGCATACGTATTCCAGAAACCGGCATGCCATAGCTCCTGCTGCAACACCTGGATGGTAAAGCGGCCATTTTCAATTTGCCGGTTCATTTTTGCCAGTTCCGCGTTGTTCCGCGACAGGTTCAGATAAAGTGTCAGCACCGCTGCCATGATCAGTAACCCCAGTGTAATGGCGACCATCAGCTCGATCATGGAAAAACCGGCTTGGCGGCGGTGTACGTCATAGCCTGATCGCGTGACACTTGTCATCAGGCCATGCTGATTCATGGCGTCCCCAGATTGGCGACACGCACGATGGTGCTCATGGCGCGCCGGCATAACTCGTTGATGCAGCTTGATCCGGCAGCTCCGTTATAAAGCCCCGCACCACAGGCTGAGGCAGGCGCTGATATCGGCGTCAAGCCTTGCCACACCACGGTAATCTGATATTGATCCGCTCCCAGGTTCTCGATACAGCCACGCGCGCCTATCATGGCTCCCACGTTATTCGTTCCCGACTGCTCGGCCGCTCCTTTCAGTACGTTGCTCCATTGGCATGTGTCAAAACCCTGACCGCTACCGGCACAAGTGGCAGGCTGGGCGTCTCCGGTTCCCAGCGGGCTGGCGGAGCCGGTCGCATAACTCACGGCATTTTTACGATTGCCACCCATCCGGTTTGCCATGTCTTCCAGCAGCAGCGATGCCTGTGTCCGCTGATATGCTTCGACTTCGGAGGATTGCAGGCGCATTTGCAGGCCCGCAAGACCGAGAAGGCCGACCGCCAGAATAACGATGGTCACCAGAATTTCTATCAGGGACACTCCCCGCATAGAATGTAAATCAAGTGATGTGGCGTTCGTACCGCACATCACCACTTTGCTGCCGGAGTTTTGACCCCTTCGTTGTTAAGGGTCAGGACGCCGTCATCCGTTTGCGCTCCGCTCGGCGTAAACGTGATGGTGTAGGAAGGTACGGCACCGGCTCCCAGCGTGATGGCATAGCTGTAGCGAATGCTGACATCAGCCGGCAGGCTGTAGCCGCTGGCTTCCAGATCTGTCTTGCTGACATAGCTGCGGTTGGCCAGCAGGAACTGCTGCTGGCGATTGGCAATATCCATCATCTGCGCCTGCGCCGCCACGCGGTTTGCCTTGACGACATGTTGCGTATATGACGGATAAACGATGGCAGCCAGGATACCGACGATCACCACCACGATCATCAGTTCGATTAAAGTAAAGCCGCGCTGTTTGGTTTGTTCCATTATGCTTCCTTTTTTCACGTTTGGAATATAAGCGATACACTTGGCAAACTGCCAGATTCGCCCGATAAACGGCAGATTTAATGGAATGAACGGCAGAAACGGAATGAATCAGGATTTTATTGTAATCGGTGCAGGCATCATCGGCCTGGCCATGGCAGAGCGATTGCTGGCACAAGGCGCGACGGTAACCATACTCGAACGCGGCGCAGTCGGACAGGAGTCATCCTGGGCGGGTGGAGGCATTCTGTCGCCGTTGTGCCCGTGGGACTACCCGGACGAAGTGACGCGCCTGACCAGTTACAGCGCCGCCTTATTCGCCGCCTGGGCAGACAGCTTGCACGCAGCGAGCGAGATTGATCCGGAATATGAGGCGAGCGGAATGCTGGTGCTGCCGCCGTTCGATGCGTGCGCGGCACAGCAATGGTGCACCGCGCATGGAGTCAAGCTGGAAAGAGCTTCCCGTGCCGCCGCGCTTGCCATTCCCATAGTGGAAAAAGAAGCTGGCGAAGAAAATAACGCGCTGTTGCTGCCGGAAGTGGCGCAGGTGCGCAATCCACGCCTGCTGCGTGCCTTGCGCAAGCGGGTGGAAGCGCTCGGCGGGCGCATTATCGAGCACTGCGCCGTGCACGACATCGTCGTCGGGGGCGGTCAGGTACAAGCACTCGCCACCGCGTGCGGTACATTCAGCGCGCAGGGATACATCGTCACTGCCGGGGCGTGGAGCAAGCAAGTACTGGGGCGACACGCCCTCAACCTGGATATCAAACCCGCGCGTGGACAGATGCTGTTGTTCCGATTTGCTGCAGCACCGCTGCGCTTCATCCTGTTGCAGGGCGATTTGTACTTGATTTCCCGCCGCGATGGGCACCTGCTGGTTGGCAGCACGCTGGAAGATGTGGGTTTTGACAAGCGGACTACTATGGCAGCGCGCGACGACTTGTTCGAACGTGCACAAAGGCTGTTGCCAGCATTGGCTGGCATGCCGCTGGTGCAGCACTGGGCTGGGCTGCGTCCCGCGTCACCGCGCAACATCCCCGCCATCGGACGGCACCCGCAGTTGGGCAACCTTTACATCAACAGCGGGCATTTCCGTTATGGCGTAACCATGGCGCCAGGCAGCGCCGCAATCCTGTCAAACGAGCTGACCGGCGCACCGCAACCGTTCGATGTTGCACCTTACCGCGCAGGGTGGGGGATTTAGGAAACGACTACTTGCTTGCCGTCCCGATCAGCTCTTGGGCAGTGGAAATACCACCGCTTCAACTACGCCGCTGAGCTCCTCCACCAACACGCCCCCTTCCTGCTCCGCACCAATTTGTTTCAGGCGTGAGATGACCTCCTGCACCAGCACTTCCGGCGCGGAAGCCCCAGCGGTGATGCCGATGCGGGTCTTCCCTTCCAGCCATTTTTCCTGCAATTGCTCGGCACGGTCTATCATGTATGCATCCACGCCGGCATTGCGCGCCACTTCACACAGGCGGTTGGAATTGGAACTGTTGGGCGAACCCACCACGATCACCAGATCACATTGCTTTACCATCATCTTGACCGCATCCTGACGGTTTTGCGTGGCATAACAAATATCGTCTTTTTTGGGTCCGGTTATTTTTGGAAAACGCTTCTTCAAGGCCTTGATCACGCGCGTGGCATCATCCACCGACAGCGTGGTCTGTGTAACATAAGCCAGATGGTTCGGGTCCTTGACTTGCAGGTTAGCAACATCGTCTTCCGTTTCCACCAGGTACATGCTCGGACCGCCTCCCTCAGCTTGTCCCATGGTGCCCTCCACTTCCGGATGGCCTTGATGACCGATCATGATGACCTCCCTGCCTTGTGCGCGCATCTTCGCCACTTCAATATGAACCTTGGTGACCAGCGGGCAGGTAGCGTCGAACACCTTGAATTTACGCGCGTCAGCTTCACGTCGCACCTCATGCGAAACGCCGTGAGCACTGAAGATCAGGATGCTGCCGCTCGGTACCTCGTCGAGGTTCTCGACAAATACTGCGCCCTTCTTCTCCAGATTTTCCACCACGAAACGGTTATGCACCACCTCGTGACGGACGTAAATCGGTGCACCATGCATCGTCAGCGCCCGCTCGACAATCTCGATGGCGCGATCCACCCCGGCACAGAAGCCTCTGGGATTTGCGAGCAATACTTTAATCATTGATCATCCTCCATAAAAATCCGCTTTCATTCGGCGAATATTCTAAAGCATTCGCGCACGCACCAAGTAAATTTTCCCTGCATTTTCTCCTCAGGACACATCAATCCTGTTCGCTGCAAGACCGACGTATCCGAATTATTGCTCCGAGCGAACCTGCTCCAGTTGCTCACACACTGTTTTCACTGCCTGCAACATGCGAGGTGTCTGTCGGTGCAGCAGGTCGGGGTGGACAAAAAACAGATGCTTGTTCCTCACCGCGCGTAGCTGCGGGAACTGCTGCTGCCACCACTTCCCCGCCCCGGATTCGGGCAGCGCACCGCTGATAATGGCCTGGGGATCGGCCTGCAGCAAGCTTTCTGCCGACATCACCGGTGCCAGGATGGCTGCGGATGCAAATATGTTGACGCCGCCGCAAAGGCTGATCATGTCGCTGATGATATGGCTGCCGTTCACTGTCATCAGCGGTTGCTGCCAGATCAGCAGAAACACGCTGACTCGCTGTCGGCCGGCATGGCTGCGCTTGAGCCGTTGCAGTTCGGTTTCGTAAGCACGCGCTGCTGCTTCTGCCTGGGTTGACGTTGCCGCCAACTGGCCGGTCAGTCGCAACAGCCTCGGAATGTCCTCCAACCGGGTCGTTTCCGTGACAAAAACCGGCAAACCCAGTTTTTCGAGCCTGTCGATATCCGCAGCGTTGCCGCTACGCCACGCAATCACCAGATCGGGTTGGAGCATGGCTATCCTCTCCAGATCAAGCCCGGCTGCATCCCCAATTTCCGGAACGGATCTGGCGGCTATTGGATAATCGCTCCGGCTGCTGACGCCTACAAGCCTGTCGCCAGCACCGGCGGCATACACCAGTTCGGTGATGCTGGGAGAGAGCGAGATGATGCGTCTGGCGGAATGCTCCAGATGAATACTGCGGCCGCGATCATCGATCAGGTTAAGCGGGGTATCTGCTGCTGCGATGCCGTTGGCGGCGTACGAAAACAGCGGCAACACCAGCAGTGCCACAACACCACGCCTTATTGCGGACGCTCTTCCAGGATCAGAAGAGCGGTTACGGGAAAACCTGAAAATGGTGTTCGCCACGAATGATGCGGACTATTTTTCCTGATCCTGCCGGTAGCGTCCGGCCAGCGCCGCGCGTTGCAGGTAGGCTTCGCGCGCAATGCGGACATCTTCCAGGAATTGCGGCAACTCTCTGAGCAGCAGTGCCTGCGGCCCATCCACCAGCGCCTTGCCCGGCACCGGATGAAAATCCACCAGCACCATGTTGGCGCCTGCAATAATGCCTTGCGCGGTGACATGCATGATGTCGAGGATGCCGTCCGGCGAGCAGGTGCGCGCACCAACCGAATGCGACGGATCGATGCATACCGGCATGCGGGTCAACCGCTTGACCACCGGCACATGAGCGAAATCGACAAAATTGCGGTGCGGATCGGCCATGTTGGTCTTCATCCCGCGCAGGCCGAACACCACCTTGCGGTTGCCTTCGGAAGCCAGATATTCGGCTGCGTTGAGCGATTCATCCAGGGTGATGCCGAAACCGCGTTTGATCAGTACCGGAAAATCCTGCTGGCGGCCGACGATTTTCAGCAACTCGAAATTCTGCGTGTTGCGCGTACCGATCTGCAGCATCACCCCGGTAGGGCTGCCGGTCTGGTGGAGCGCCTCGCGGATTTCATCGACATGAGACTCGTGGGTAATTTCCATGGAAATGACCTTGATGCCGTATTTCCCGGCCAGGTCGAACACGTAAGGCAGGCAGGCCTTGCCGTGGCCCTGAAACGCATACGGGCTGGTGCGCGGCTTGTAGGCGCCCATGCGGGTGCAGACCTGGCCGTGGTCGCGCAATGCTTTCATCATCATCTCGACATGCTCCGGCGTATCCACTGCGCATAATCCGGCGAATACGTGAAGCGTATCCTGGCCGAAGCGCACGCCGTTATAATCGAAATGCGTGGGGCGGTCGTCACCCTTGTGCCGACCGAGAACGCGGTACTCCTCCGAAACCCGCACCACCCGCTCGACACACGGCAAGTTCTGCATGTCCTCCAGGGGCAGCGCCATGGTGTTGCCGATCAGATATATCTCGGTCAGCGTCTGCTCAACCCCGACTTCGGTATGTACGCGGGTGGAGATACCCGGCATGTTGGCAAGTTGCGCCAGCAACTGCTGGTATTCAGAGCTGTCAGGATGGGCGTCCGGGGTCAGGATCAGTATCATGGAATGGTGCCAAGTAGGGGTAAAGGCCCCGCCAGCGCGGGATTTGTTCAGCGGTTCCTATAGCCCGAATTCTAACTGAAATGACCCCCGCCTGCCACGTCATCGAATCTGGCGTTTATCATGTTGCGCGGGCTATACTTCAACCAAATGACCGTGCCTGATCAGAAACCCAAAACTGCCGCAAACTTGCCGCCCGCAATTTTCCTGATGGGGCCGACTGCCAGCGGAAAAAGCGGCGTCGCGCTGGAGATCGCCCGCCATCTGCCGGTGGAAATCATCAGCGTGGATTCGGCCCAGGTGTACCGGCACATGAACATCGGCACCGCCAAACCTAGTGCAGAAACTCTGGCCGCAGTGCCACACCATCTGATTGATCTGATCGATCCGCACGAACGCTACTCCGCTGCGCAGTTTCGCGATGATGCGCTGACTGCAATGCGTAAGATTACCGAACGCGGCCATATCCCGCTGCTGGTTGGCGGCACCATGCTTTATTTCCGCGCATTGCTGGAAGGACTGTCGGAACTTCCCGCTGCCGACAGCAGCGTGCGCATGGTGATCGACAGCATGGCCGCAGAGCGCGGCTGGCCTGCGCTGCATCAGCAATTGCAGCAGCTTGACCCAGCCAGTGCCTTGCGGATTAAAGCCAGCGACAGCCAGCGCATCCAGCGTGCGCTGGAAGTGTATTACCTGACCGATAAACCGATGTCGGAGATTCTGAAAAAACCCAAATATGTTTATCTGCCTTACCAGGTGACGCACATCGCCCTGATCCCCAGCGAGCGTGAAACACTGCACCAGCGCATCACGCAGCGCTTCGATGAAATGCTCGAGCTGGGATTGATTGGCGAAGTCCGCACCATCCGTGATAAATTTGGCCTTGATGCCGACAGCCCCGCGATGCGCTGTGTCGGTTACCGGCAGGTGGGAATGTATCTGAACAAAGAAGTCAGCCTGGACGAAATGCGCGCAATGGGGCTGGCCGCCACTCGCCAACTGGCAAAGCGGCAGCTTACCTGGCTGCGCCCGATGCAGGGATTGCAGGAATTTGATTGCCTGGCGCAGGACCTGGCGCAGCAGGTGCTGGAATATCTGCGGGCAGGCGGTTTGCAAGCTGCAGCGGCTTGCTGATCGCAATGACTCACCGTACCGCATCTCAGCCAGTTTGGGGTTCTGTCCTTTTAACTCAATTAAGGGAGGCAGCATGAAAATCCGCTACAAATCACTTGCTCTGGCCGTGGCGCTGAGCAGCGTCCTGTCCATCAGCGCTTGTCAGAAGTTCGGGGAGGGAACGCATGAAACCTGGGTGGAGCCACCGAAAAAGGCCGTGGTGGATGACGCTACCCTTACCGCCACAATAAAATCCTCGCTGCTGACCGACCCCGAACTCAGGGGACTGGATTTGCGCGTCGAGGTGCACAGCGGTGAAATCATGCTGAGCGGTCTGGCAAGCAACCAGAGCCAGATAGACCGCGCCAACACGCTCGCATGGCTGGCGGAAGGCGTCAAGAAGGTGGACAACAGGATGAGCACGAAGTAAGGGGCGGAAACGAGGCATGATGCCGCCATCGTGCGCGCGACTTGTTCAGCGGTTCCTTGGTACAAGTTTAGGGTAATATGACATAGTCACTCCCCATTCGCGCAGGAGAACTCATCCCGACCATGACCTTCCTTTCCCTGCTTCTGCTGCTGGCTGCCATTGCCGGCACCATTCTGTTTGTCTCGCCACTGCGGCGCGCGCTCATTTCCAACCGGGTGCTGAAAATTTTCCGCAAGATCCTGCCGCAGGTTTCGCAGACCGAGCAGGAAGCGCTGGATGCGGGCACCGTGTGGTGGGACGGCGACCTGTTCAGCGGCAAGCCCGACTGGAACAAGCTGCTGGCCTACCCCAAGCCGCAACTGAGTGCCGAGGAACAAGCTTTTCTCGCCGGCCCGGCGGAACAGTTGTGCGCGATGCTGGATGAATGGCACATCACACGCGAACTGCACGATTTGCCGCCCGAGGTCTGGCAATTCATCAAGGATAACGGCTTTTTCGGCATGATCATTCCAAAGCAATATGGCGGCCACGGTTTCTCGGCACTGGCACATTCCGCAGTAGTGATGAAAATCGGCTCGCGCAGCGGCACGGCAGCAGTGACGGTGATGGTGCCAAATTCGCTGGGGCCAGCGGAACTGCTGCTGCATTACGGCACCGAAGAGCAGAAAAACCACTATCTGCCGCGCCTGGCAAAAGGACTGGAAGTACCCTGTTTTGCGCTCACCGGACCCAGCGCCGGGTCGGATGCAGGCTCGATTCCCGATTCCGGCATAGTCTGCCGCGGCGAATTCAACGGCCAGCAGGACGTGCTGGGAATGCGCGTCACCTGGGAAAAACGCTATATCACGCTGGGACCGGTAGCAACATTGCTGGGTCTGGCGTTCAAACTACACGACCCGGACGGGCTGCTGGGCACAGAAAAAGATCTCGGCATCACGCTGGCGCTGATCCCCACCAATACGCCGGGAGTCAATATCGGCCGCCGCCATTTCCCGCTTGATGCGGCTTTTCAGAATGGCCCCAACTCCGGTAAGGACGTGTTCATCCCGATGGACTGGGTGATCGGCGGGCGCGAAGGCGTAGGCTGCGGCTGGCGCATGCTGATGAATTGCCTCGCTGCCGGCCGCTCGATTTCGTTGCCCGCCACCGCCACCGGCGCAGCCAAGCTGGCGGCGCACACCAGCGGTGCGTATGGCCGGGTGCGGGTGCAATTCAACACTCCCATCGGCCGCTTCGAGGGAGTGGAAGAAGCGCTCGCGCGCATCGGTGGCAACACCTACATGATGGACGCAGCGCGAGTGATGACCGCAGGCGCGGTGGATCTGGGCGAAAAACCTTCAGTCATTTCTGCCATCGTCAAATACCATCTCACCGAACGCAGCCGCCAGGCAATCAATGATGCGATGGACGTGCACGGCGGCAAGGGCATTTGCATGGGCCCCAGCAATTATCTGGCGCGCACCTACCAGCAAATCCCGGTCGGCATTACGGTGGAAGGTGCCAACATTCTTACGCGCAGCATGATGATATTCGGCCAGGGCGCGATACGCTGCCACCCTTTTGTGCTGAAGGAAATTCACGCAGCCAACGACCGCGATGACACTCGCGCTTTGCTGGAATTTGATCAGACCTTGATGGGGCATGTCGCTTTCAGCGCTGGCAACAGTTTACGTTCCCTGCTGCATGGACTGACCGGTGCTGCGCTGGCAGATGTGCCGAGCAGTGCCGCCCCCGAGCTGCAGCATTACTACCGGCAACTGTCGCGCTTCTCTGCCGCTTTCGCGCTGGTTGCCGACATCTCCATGCTGGCGCTGGGTGGCGCGCTGAAGCGCAAGGAAAAACTCTCTGCGCGGCTGGGCGACATGCTCAGCCTGCTCTATCTGTGCTCGGCGACGCTGAAGCGTTTCGAGGATGATGGCCGTCCCGCCGCCGATTTACCATTGCTGCACTGGTCGATACAGGATGCGCTTTATCATTTGCAGCAGGCATTTGACGGCTTACTGGATAATTTCCCAAACCGCATCGCGGCATGGACTTTACGCCTGCTGGTATTCCCGCTGGGCAAGCCCTACTCGCCGCCCGCAGATGACCTGGGGCACAAAGTGGCCACGCTGCTGCTGGAACCGGGAGAGGCGCGCGACCGCCTGACTGCAGGAATCTATGTGCCGACGTCTGTGGAGGAGCCGCTGGGCGTGCTGGAACAGGCATTGCGGTGCGCGGTGGTGTGCGAGATGGCGGAAGCCAAGGTTCGTGCCGCCGTCAAAGCCGGCCTGATTTCCGCGCAAGGGGATGAGAAAATCGCGGCAGCGCTGCAGCAGGGCATCATCACTGCGGTTGAAGCGGAATCGCTGCAGCAGATGAAATCGTTGCGCCGCAGCGTCATCATGGTGGACGATTTTCCGGCAGATTTCGGCAAACAGAAATAAACAAGGGCGTCTCTAAAAATTCAAAGTTTTAAACAAGACGCGACGGGAACAAAAAATGTAGACGCAGCATATGGGTTGATATGTAAGGAAGCATTTTTTGTGAGCAACAAAGTATTGTGACGAAATCTGGATTTTTAGAGGCGCCCTAAATGATGGACATCATCCCGGCAAAAATAGCTGGAACGCTGGCCGGTCTGTTCAGCGAGCGCGTGCGCCGTTCGCCGCAGAAAGTGGCTTACCGGGATTTCGACCCGTCAAGCGGAAAGTGGCGCGATCGCACCTGGCAGCAGATGGCGCAGGAAGTGGCGCGCTGGCAGACCGCTCTCGCCGGAGAAGGCCTGGTCGCAGGCGACCGGGTGGCGGTGATGGCAAAAAACTGCCCGGAGTGGGTGATACTGGACCAGGCCGCTTTGGGATTGGGATTGGTGGTGGTGCCGCTCTACACTGCCGACCGCGCCGAGAATGCGGCGTATGTTCTGCGCGATGCCGGGGTCAGGCTGTTGCTGCTGGAAGATCTGGCGCAATGGCAGACGTTCTCCGCAGTGCGTGATCAGGTCAACGGTCTGGTGCGAGTCGTGACCATCAATCCGTTTGCCGCCGATGCCGACCTGACTGCTGACAGCCTGGTGCGGGCGCTGCCTGGCTGGCTGCCGCAGACCGGGGAAACCGAGGAAGTGCGGCATGTCTGCGCGCCGCATGATCTCGCCACCATCATATACACCTCCGGCACTTCCGGCCGCCCCAAGGGGGTAATGCTGAGCCACCATAACATTCTCAGCAACGCTCACAGTTGTCTGCAGGTTGTGCGAGTAGAGCAAAACGATCTGCTGCTGTCGTTTTTGCCGCTGTCGCATACGTTCGAACGTACCGCCGGTTATTACCTGCCGATGATGGCCGGAGCCACGGTCGCCCATGCCCGTTCGATCCAGCAACTGCAAGAGGATTTGCTGATCATCCGTCCGACTCTGCTGGTTTCGGTACCGCGAATTTATGAACGGGTTTATACCGCAGTTCGCGCCAAGCTGGCGGAAGGACCGGCGCTGAACCGTCAATTGTTCAACCTGGCGGTGGAAGTAGGCTATAGCCGCTTTGAACACCAGCAGAGGCGCGGTCCCTGGCGGGCTTCGCACCTGCTGTGGCCGCTGCTGGACAAGCTGGTAGCGCACAAAGTGATGGACAAACTGGGCGGCCGGTTGCGCATGGCGATGAGCGGCGGCGCAGCGCTGCCAACCGATGTCTCGCGCGTGTTCATCGGGCTGGGACTGCCCATCCTGCAAGGTTACGGCATGACTGAAAGCAGTCCGGTGGTATGCACCAACACGTTTGAGAATAATTTTCCGTCCAGCGTGGGCGGGCCCATTCCCGGCGTAAGCGTGAAGCTCGGTGAGCACAATGCATTGCTGATCTGCGGCCCCAATGTAATGCTGGGCTACTGGCACAATCCGGAAGCTACCCAGGCGGTGCTGTCAGCCGACGGCTGGCTCAATTCCGGCGATATCGCGCGCATTGACGAGCAGGGGCGAGTGACCATTACCGGCCGCCTGAAGGAAATCATCGTCATGTCCAACGGGGAGAAGGTTCCGCCGGCGGATATGGAAGCGGCGATTTTGCGCGACCACTTATTCGAGCAGGTGATGCTGGTCGGTGACGGGCGTTCGTATTTGAGCGCACTGGTGGTGTTGAATCCCCGCAACTGGGAAAGCGTCGCGGTGCAGTACAATCTTGATCCTGACTTGCACCGGATACTGCACGACCCGAAAGCCGAAGAAATCGTGCTGGAGAAAATCGCGCAGCAGATACGAGAATTTCCGGGCTATGCCAGGGTGCGCCGCGTGGCGCTGCTGGCAGAACCGTGGACGGTCGAGAACGATATGCTTACGCCCACCCTGAAACTGCGGCGGGGGCAGATGCTGGAGCGCTACCAGACTGAAGTGGAAAAACTCTATGCGGGGCATTGACCCGCTGTCACACATTGAGGCGCGACGAAAATGAATACTTCCCCCGAAATCCACACATCGCTGCCCGCAGGACGCGACCCCATCCTGCGCATCGTGCCGATGCCGACAGACACCAACTACGCCGGCGATGTATTCGGCGGCTGGATCATGGCACAGGTGGACATTGCCGGCAGTCTGCCGGCGATCCGCCGTGCGCGCGGACGGGTGGCGACCGTGGCAGTCAATTCTTTCGTGTTCAAGCAGCCGGTATTTGTCGGCGATCTGGTGAGTTTCTATGCCGAAATCATCAAGGTGGGGCGCACCTCGATCACGGTGGATGTAGAAGTATATGCTCAGCGCGGGCCGCGCGAGGGCGGCGACGAAGTATGCAGCAAAGTGACCGAGGCAGTTTTAACTTATGTAGCGGTGGACGAGCAGCGCAAACCGCGCGTGGTGCCGCAAGAGTGATATGAAAACCGGATCAGACGGGAGGAACAATTGAGCAACAATAATTTCATCGTGCGCAAGGCCGCAGTGCTGGGTGCGGGCGTGATGGGGGCGCAGATTGCGGCACATCTGGTCAATGCCAACGTCGAAACGCTGCTGTTCGAGCTTCCGGGAAAACAGGGTGACCCCAACGCCAACGTGATCAAAGCGGTGGAGAATCTGAAAAAGCAGGAGCCCGCGCCGCTGTCAGTTACAGCCAAGGCGGCCTGTATCCAGCCCGCCAATTACGAGCAGCATCTTGAATTGCTCAGGGATTGCGACATCGTGATCGAGGCCATCGCCGAGCGCGTGGACTGGAAGACCGAGCTGTACACCAAGGTTGCGCCGTATCTCGGCGAGCACACCATTTTTGCCAGCAATACTTCCGGGCTTTCCATCAATCAGTTGGCACAGGCATTTCCCGAAAATCTGCGGCACCGTTTTTGCGGCGTGCATTTTTTCAACCCGCCGCGCTACATGCACCTGGTGGAGTTGATCGCCTGCGAAGGCAGCGATGCCGCGATGCTCGACGATCTGGAAAAATTCCTGGTCACCTCTCTCGGCAAAGGCGTGATCCGCGCCAAGGACACGCCCAATTTTGTTGCCAACCGGGTGGGCATGTTTTCCATGCTCGCCACCATGCATCACGCCCGGGAATTCAGGCTGGGTTTCGATCTGGTGGATGCCTTGACCGGTTCGCTGATCGGCCGCGCCAAGAGCGCCACTTTCCGCACCGCCGATGTGGTGGGACTCGATACCCTGGCGCATGTGATCAACACCATGCGCGATGGGCTGTCTGCCGACCCGTGGCACCGCTATTACGCCGCACCGGACTGGCTGCAAGGCCTGATCGAAAGCGGTGCGCTGGGACAGAAAAGCAAACGCGGGGTGTATCAGAAAGTGGGCAAGGAAATCCAGGTGCTTGATCTCGCCACCAGGGAATACCGTGTTGCCGCAGGTGAAGCGGACGACGACATCAAGGAGCTGCTCAAGCGCAAAAACCCGGCGGAAAAATTCGCTGCACTGCGCGCCAGCGAGCATCCCCAGGCGCAATTCCTGTGGGCGATGTACCGCGACCTGTTTCATTACTGCGCCGTGCATCTGGCCGCCATCGCGGACAATGCGCGCGATCTGGATCTCGCCATGCGCTGGGGTTTCGGCTGGAACCTGGGGCCGTTTGAAATCTGGCAGGCGGCAGGATGGAGCCAGATCGCAAACTGGATCAACGCAGATATCGCTGCGGGCAAGAGCATGAGTGATGCGCCATTACCCGCGTGGGTACTGGAACCGAATCGCTGCGGCGTACATGCGGCGCAGGGTTCGTATGCGCCGCTCGCCAACACCCAGCGCCCACGCTCAACCCTGCCGGTGTACCGGCGGCAGCTGTTTCCCGACCGCTTGCTGGGCGAGGAGACGCAATACGGCACGACCATTTTCGAGACCAACGCGGTACGCATGTGGCACACCGGCGACGACATCGCCATCGTCAGCTTCAAGAGCAAGATGCACACCATCGGCAGCGACGTGCTGGACGGAGTACAGCAGGCAATCGACGAGGCGGAGAACAACTGGCGCGCTTTGGTGCTCTGGCAGACCGAGCCACCGTTTTCCGCCGGGGCCAATCTGCAGAAAGCCACCGAGCGCTTGAAAAGCAATGAACCGCCTTCTGCTCTCAGCCTGCTGGCGCGGAAACTCAGAAAAACGGCGCAAGCTGCGGTGCTCAAAGCCGCGCGCAATCTGCATCTGGCCGATGCGTTGATGGCTGGTAAACTCGCCGAAGTCGAAGCGATGGTGGCGCAGTTCCAGCAGACTTCGCAGGATCTCCGTTACTCGATGATCCCGACAGTAGCGGCAGTGGACGGGCTCGCCCTGGGCGGCGGCTGCGAATTCGTGATGCACTGCGACCGCGCCGTGGCCACGCTGGAAAGTTATATCGGTCTGGTGGAAGTGGGCGTGGGGTTATTGCCAGCGGGCGGCGGTTGCAAGGAATTCGCCTTGCGCGCAGCACGTGAAGCGAAAGACGGCGATCCTTTTCCGCTGCTGAAAAATTATTTCCAGACCGTGGCCACCGCGCAACTGGCAAAGAGCGCCGAACAGGCAAAGGAACTGGGCTATCTGCGTGCAGCCGACGTGGTGGTGATGAACCGCTTCGAACTGCTGCACGCTGCCAAGGCACAGGCGCTGGCGCTGGCAGAAGCTGGTTATCGTCCGCCGCTGCAAAACCGCAATATTGCAGTGGCCGGTAGCACTGGCATCGCCACCATCAAGAGCATGCTGGTCAACATGCTGGAAGGCGGCTTCATTTCCGAACACGACTATCTGATTGGTAGCAAAGTCGCGCATGTCATGTGCGGCGGCGACCTGACCCCCGGCAGCCTGGTGGACGAAACCTGGTTCCTGGAGCTGGAACGCGCCGCTTTCATCGAACTGCTGGCGACCGAAAAGACACAGGCGCGCGTGGAGCATATGTTGAAGACAGGCAAGCCGTTACGAAATTAGAATCAAGGAGAAATCATGAGCAAACAGACACAGGACTCCTACATCGTCGCCGCCATGCGCACCCCGGTTGGCAAGGCGCCGCGCGGAATGTTCAAGAACGTGCGTCCCGATGACATGCTGGTGCATGTGCTAAGAGCTGCGCTGGGGCAATGCCCCGGGCTGGACCCGGCTGCGGTGGATGATGTGATTGCCGGTTGCGCCATGCCGGAAGCGGAACAGGGCATCAACGTAGCGCGCGTGGCGCTGCTGCTGGCAGGCATGCCCAACAGCGTGCCGGGCATGACCGTCAACCGTTTCTGCGCTTCCGGGGTGCAGGCAGTGGCGCTGGCCGCTGACCGCATCCGTCTGGGCGAAGCTGACGTGATGATAGGCGCCGGCACCGAGAGTATGAGCATGGTGCCGATGATGGGCAACAAGGTGGCAATGAACCCGGAGATATTCCTGCACGACGAGAATGTCGGTATCGCCTATGGCATGGGCATGACCGGGGAAAAAGTCGCGCAGCGCTGGAAAATAAGCCGTGAGGCCCAGGATGAGTTTGCCGTGACCAGTCATGCCCGGGCGCTCAAAGCTATCGAGACCGGTGAATTCACGCAGGAAATCGCACCTTATATCATCGAAGAAAAACGCCCCGATCTCGCGGCGCATGAAATCCGCAGCGTAACCGCCGTCAAGAATACCGACGAAGGCCCGCGCCCCGGCACCAGCCTGGAAGCACTCGCCAAACTGAAGCCGGTATTTGCCGCCAGAGGTTCGGTGACGGCGGGCAACAGCTCGCAGATGTCCGACGGGGCAGGCGCGGTCATCGTGGTGAGCGAAGCCGCGTTAAAGCGCTTCAATCTCACGCCGATCGGACGCTTCCTGGGATTCGCCGTGGCCGGGGTGCCACCGGAAATAATGGGTGTCGGCCCGATCAAGGCAATACCCAAGGTCCTGCAGCAGGTTGGATTAAAGCTGGATGATATCGACTGGATCGAACTGAATGAAGCTTTTGCCGCACAGAGTCTGGCGGTAATCAATGATCTGGGGCTGGATCGCGCCAGGGTCAACCCGCTGGGCGGCGCCATTGCGCTGGGTCATCCGCTGGGCGCAACCGGCGCCATCCGCGTCGCCACGCTGCTGCACGGCCTGCGCCGGCACAAGCAGAAATACGGTATGGTCACCATGTGCATCGGCACCGGCATGGGTGCGGCGGGGGTATTCGAGGCGCTTTAGCAGACGCTATTTCTGGGCGAAATAAACGTAACCTGTCTGCGGCACTTTCGCTTCCTCGAAGCGCTTGCGTTCATCCTTGTCCAGCTTCTTGTCCCACCAGATAGCGCGCGCTTCTTTCTGCTGTTCGGCCAGTTGCGGATTCTTCGCAAATAATTCGCGCATGAATTTAGTGTGATCGGATTCGTACAGTTCCATGGTTTACTTTACCCTTCTTGACGACAGGCCGGGACTTTACCATAACCAGACAGCCGTCGCATCAGGTGGATGGTTCGAACAGGACAACGAACCCGATCAGATTTCCAGATACCCGCCGCCATGCGGGTTGTGTTTGCGTAATCCCATGATGAACTTGGAGAACGGCAGGGCAAGCTCGCTTTCGAGTTTTTCCGCACGCTGCCTCAACTCTTCCCACGCCAGCTTGCCGGGGCTGTGCTTGAGCGCGAACACGATCTGATTGCCGCGCACCTCCGTCAACAGCGTCACCACGTGGCCGTCGAAACTGTGCTGGATGCGCCGCATGTATTCATCGTGGCCCTTGTCTCTGCTGAGCAGATTGACCACCAGCACACCGTTTCTGCTCAGCGCCTCACGCGCGCGGTTGTAGAAATCCTGGCTGCAGAGCGTGGCCACCTGGCAACCGTCGTCGAAACCATCGATCATCAGCACATCCGCGCTGGCAGGATGGCTGGCGACATAGTCGCCACCTTCCGCGATCACCACTTGCAGGCGCTCGTCATCGGCGGGCAGGGAAAAATAATTGCGCGCGGTCACGGCAATCTGCGGATTGATTTCAATCACAGTGGTTTTTGTCTGCGGCATGCGGTGATGCACGAACTTCGCCAGCGAACCGCCACCCAGACCGATCATCAGAATATTTGCCGGGCAGGGATGAAACAGCAGAAAGCCCATCATGCAGCGGGTGTAGGCCAGCTCCAGATCGTTAGGCGCAGTCAGCCGCATGGCGCTTTGTATCATGCTGCTGCCCAGATGCAGCGCACGCACCCCATTCTGTTCGCTCAGCTCAACGCCGGATTCGCGCTGCTGGGTACGCCATCTGGAAAATCGGGGCATCGGTCGGAATCTGAAAAAGGTTATGCCCGCCATTGTAGCTGGCCTGCGCAACCAGCCGATTGCTTCTTTACAATACACCACGCCAAGTCCATAGTTATCGTATTGACCGAGTTATTCCAATTCCACATAAAACACCAACAATCTAACCCGTTCGTGGTGAGCCTGTCGAACCACCCGTACCCTTCGACAAGCTCAGGGCGAACGGTTGGTGGAGAGCAATTAATAGTGTTTCTATCTGGAATTGGAGTTACGCGGAATTTGCGTGAATTTCTTGAAGGGGAAACAGCTCATGAAAAAATCTGTTGTGCTCATTGCCATGCTGCTGACCGGGTGCGCGAGCATCGGCAGCGTCAAAGACAAGCCACAACTTTATGACGGCAAGATCCCGGGAGATCACGCCAGCCTGGCGCGCTGCGTGGTCGACCGGCTGCAAGCCGACAACCGCTGGGTCATCAGCAGCCTGCAATACAAAATGTGGGAATATCCGGACATCGCAGCATCGGAAATTTACGCCCATGCGCTGCACCAGATACCGGAAATGTATGCGCGCGTCTCGCCGCTGAACCCTGACGGCGTGTTCGATTCTTCGGCGCCCCGACCGGTGATTCGCGCCTATGTGCCGGACGCGTACACCGGGCCGAGGTATGCGTTCACCCTGCTGCTGAAGCGAACCGACGACACCACCGTGCTCGCCACGCTGAAGGGAAATAAATACGAGGGGCGCATCGCGTGGGAGAGTCTGCAGGCGTGCGCGTCTGCCACTAAGAAGCCGGAATAGTACGGGGAGATCAAGAGGTAGCAATCTGCGACGTCATCTTCTGCGCGCACCCTCATCGGGATGAAACATCCGCTGCGCATGGTGTGTGGCGATATGATTGCGTGGTCTTTTTTTACGCGCACACGTCACTCGATGGTTCAGTATCGCAGGCGATGCATTGTCGGTTTTCTACGGACGATCACGCCCAATCCCAGCTGAATTCACCAATTTGCATGGCTTTTGTGCAGACCCAGTTGAACGCGATGTTATGGCTTAATTATCAGCTTCAATCTCGAATCGGTACCACGCATCAGTTGCTATGCGAGATGCCTCATTTTGCCTCTTGTAGTAAGCAGTCATGAGTTCGCTTGCGCCCAACGGGATATCATCTAATGCTGTAAGCCAAACAGCATAGTATTCTTTCAGAAGTTTCGCTGCAGCTGGTTTCTTCGCAACCTGCGCAAGCGCTTTTGGAAAGAGCTTTTTCACCTCAGCTCTTTCTTCCTTCAGACATGCGGAAATTTCCAAGTCGGCTTCTTGATAAGTGAAAGGCCGGCCGGTGAACTCAGCCATCTCGACCTTGTGAAATGAGCTCTTGGCCTTGGCCTGGCATAAAGTGAGGCTCCACTTAGTTATGTATCGGAATTCCTCCACTGGGGTTCTGCTGTCTTCCTCCGCGTAGACGTGGGAAGTAGTCATTAGCAGAGCCGAGACCAGGAGAAGGAAATATTTACGAGACATCAGAAGCTCCTTATGAATGGGTAATGATTAATATAACGGATATATGGCCGCATGTGTTTCTATATTAATGATATTACTCAGAATCTTTGCCTGGTTATGCGGGGGCTTTTGTTCCTTTTAGAGGAGTAGCAACATGCAAGTCAGGATTTCTGCCTAACCCTTTCTGGGCAACAAGACTTCTTGTAACTCATTGTATTTATGGCGCCCTGAACACGAATCGAACGTGTGACCTACCCCTTAGGAGACGGCTTTCCTAACGGAAACCCTATCGGTAACCTCATGAATATAGCCTATTCATGGGTTTGTTGCTCTATCCTTTTCTATGAAAACAAGGTCGTAATTGTACCGAATTTGTACCGAAGAATATTCGATATGAATGAGAGTGTATAAGGGGGGCACCCTCATCTTTCGCTATATTGCATAGCAGCTAAGTAAAATCTAACAGAAATTCTCAATATTCGCTAAATGTCCTTTTTAAGAATGAGCCAGCTCTTTAAATAGTCCATTAAACGCACTACGATTATGTACAGTCGATTTAACTGATTGAAGGGATTATATATATACCTATTCCACGAGTATCCCACCGGGTCAGGCTGGAATCAGTGGCTGGGTGACCGTGGAATACGCAAATAGGAATCGCAGGGGGGTGGAAATGCTCTGGACAGAGCCTTGATAATCAAGAGGGGCGCAGGTAGGTTAAGAAATTCTGGATTCTCTTCCACGAATCTCTTTACTATTAGCACATGTTGTTTTCTTGTATGGCTTGGTGATGCGCAAAAGATTGGATCCACAGAGGATTTGTCGCGGTAATTGATGGAAGCACTACCATACTGCAACCCATCAGCAACCCCCTCTGTATAAAGCACACACATTCGATCTATCACAGGATCTGTGCCATATTTTTCACAAAAAACCATCCAACTATTACCAGACTTCACATCAGACTGTGCGTTAGCATCTAGTAGAGGTAAAAATAAGGATATAGCAACAATTAGAACAAGAAGTTTCTTCAACTGCATATTATCACTTTATACCTAGAATACTCATTGATTAAGAAGATCAGTTTAATGGACTCATATTGCTGTATGATGTTTTCATTGTCTATATCTAGCGACTAGCCGATATTAATAAACTACATGGGAGAAAAGCCACATGTTCCGCGCCATAATTCTTAGCACAGTCGTTATTATGCTCTCAGCATGCACGACAGCCGGTCCATATGTCACAAACATTTCAAGTGATGGAAATAACGGACTTAATATCGAAAAATGTACGGCGAAGATGAACGCCTTCATGGGTACTATTTCAACAGCAGATTGTACGTCTCAGACTATAAAGCTACGCGCAACCCCCTAATTAATTCATTATAATCATTTAGTTGCATTAGACGGATTAGTAATGAACAGGTTATAGGTTTAGGGGGGGGATCTAGCCCCCCCATATACCCCTTACTTTACTATAATTTAATTCATTAAATAGTTGTTCAAGATCATCAGTTACAAATTGTATTTCTTCTGTTTCCCCTGCTTTCTTTGCTATCTCTTCAAGTACCGTTACTTTCGGTTTAGTCTTCGCTGATTTCCCAAATATACTTTCAAATGTTTGTGTCATTACTTCTTCCAGTTCCTGTTCATACGAGTTTCTGACAATAAAGCTGTCATGCACAGGAAGAACAGTAGCTCCATGTTCAAGCATAGTTTGCATTACTTGTTCAGCAACCAATGAGTCTGCATACTGTAGTCTTAAGCCTTCACCCGTATAAAAGTATTTATTGATAGGGCCATGCCTTAATTCCAGTGAATCAATTAACCCCCCTGCTTCGCTAATTCCCTCTTTTTGTATTGCTTTAATAGCACTGGTTTTATTCAGAGCATTCAAAATTATCAGCAATGCCTTCTTTTGGTCATCCCTCTCAAATTCCTCAAGGTCATAGGGGTCGTCAGGTGGTTTTATGTCTTCCCCAGCATAAAGTATCCTGATGTGATGGCCTGAGTAATCAATCTCTACAGTGGGCTTGTAATTAATTTCAATGTATTTCCGGTAGTCTCTTGGAATGTTCTGCCACCATGCACCATAAAAACGGCCACCCAATTCAAACGAATTGTTAAATACTCGGTGAAGCTTATTTTTCGTGAAGTCGATTATTCTAATTTTACGATTTGATTCGGAAGAGACTTGTGCTTCTAGTTCCTCAAATTGCTCATTAGTAATTTCCAGTGTAATTCTTGTACCAATTAGCTTGCTATTAATTATTCGCAAGTTCTCTCGCATCAGGTTTGTCTCATCAGTATCTGTATATTCGACATCCTCACCATCTTGGTCTCGTAGAAAGATAGACTCTTCCTCTCCATCATCACTAACGATGGAGATTTGCCCTTTGGCAGCAACAATGACATCGACCCTATATTCGGGGGACAATATTTTATCAATGAGTTTGTCTGTAGCCTTGATTCTGGTCATCTTACCTTTACCAGTCAGCCGATCTCGATAACCAACGCTCTCCTCCAGGTAATCAAGCTTTTTTAAATCGTTAATAACAGGTATCAGATAATCATATTTCAGGAAAATCTTTCGATACCTGCTTTCTTTTTGTTTATAGTTGTTTTTATTCTTCGAAATAGCCCGATATGGATTCAGTGCCAATTTATTTGCAACCCAAAGGTCTATGATTACAACCTTCAGATGCCTTTTAACTTTCGCTGGCTCGCGGATTCGTATTTTTTTGGACTGGCGAAGTTCTTTGATTTCATTAAAGATGGCATTGACGACATGATTAATTTCTTCATATTTTGACCATCGATGAACATCAAATAATCCAGAATTATTTAATGCTTTTGCTTTAATTAATTTGGCCTCTTCCACAGTAACCATTATTGGCATAGCATTCCTTTCTATGGAAATCTCGTCTTTAGTATCACAATTGCTTATCTCCACAAGCCACTCGCAATAGACTTTCCCCCATGCCATTAGGCATTACTCGCCGCCATTCGCTGGGACTGCTATCAAAAGAAATAGCCCACGCATTCCCCTTCCCCATGCTATCTCTGAACCATGAGAAATTAAGCAGTTTCATCTGATCTTGTTTGCAGTCGTACTCCCACTCCTCTTCCATAGATAAATACTTGCTTCCAGAGATCTCTTGCACGTTTTTATAGTCCCATAAATTAGACATCTTAACTTTGTTGCCAGTTTTGCGAATAGTTGAAAGATCAGCGTAGCCGGTAAATGCCCCATTATTGCCGGTATCAATAGGAACCCATTCAGCCTTGATTTTTGTTCCGTTGCTAGCCAAGCGCTGAGGTTGCTTGGATTGTGTTTGTGCAGTAGCGAGGTTCTGCGCCGCTGCAACCATATCAGAATGCTTCAAGGCTTCCTTGGCAGGCTCAACTTCTTGCTCCGCAGCTAGGCGATACCACTTCAAGGCTTCCTGATGATCTTTAGTTACGCCTATGCCATTGCGGTACATCGCACCAAGAGCAAGTTGCCCATTTACATCCCCCTGCATCGCAGATTGGCGATACCACTTCACAGCCTCACGATAATCTTGGGTTACGCCTTGGCCATTTTCATACATAGAACCAAGGAAATATTGTGCATTTGCATTTCCCTGAACAGCTAACGGCTTCAATATCTTAATAGTCTGCGCGTAGTTACCTTTATCGTATGCTGCTGCTGCTTTTTCGATGGGGGTTGCGGTTGCAGCGCCTACACCAAGTATGTAACACAAGCAGGCAGCAATGATCCAGTACCGGAAAGTCATGATTGTGTTGTGGTGCATGATGTCGTGTTTCGCCCTATAAATCATGAGTATCTCCGAGGGTGCTCTAGTCATGAAACATACTAATCATCCGATGATTAGAGTATTCACTATTTACTCGTATCAATACATCCTAATGACAATAAACATCCATAATTAATAATTGGCGGGGCTTTTGGTGGGTCAGATCCATATTGATTAGGGGGTATCACCGTCCTAATTGTACGATTACCCCCAGTATCCACATATGACTGCGTGGTTTGTCCTGTTTCAATATTTCTGCAAATCTCTCCCCCGTTTAAAGTTTTATAACATTGAGTTGTTTGGGCATTAGCATAAGCACATGAAAGAATAATTGTTGCTGCTGCCGTAATGATTTTTAGCATGGCACAGGTTCCTTTTTCTTTTTTGAATCCCATACATTCCACATGTCATAAAGATATTGGTAACTGGAAGAGCAGCAATCACAACGATGTATATTTACTGAGGGATATGCGTAATAACCATCGAAAAGCTCATGCTACTTATGTTTCACCACTAGTCAGACAGTGATAATGAGTGCTTCGTTCCATTGCGCCTTCTTTATGACCGACTATCAGCATTCATTTTCAATACAAGGTCAGCCGCTTTAAGGTGCGTATACTTTTTTAATTGCTGTAGCGTCTTATGACCGCTGATGTGGGCTACTTCCATAATATTGAAGCCGTGTTCAAACAACCGAGAACAAGCCTCATGGCGCAAATCATGAAATCTTAGGTCTTGTATATCCGTTTGGTCTAACATCCTGCGCCATGTATTCTCAAAACTATCTGGTCGCACCCATGTCCAGAAGACCCTAGGGTTATTTAACTGGCGGGGTATAGATTGAAGGGCATCCACAGCCCGCTTTGTTAGGGGAACAGTCCTAGCTTCGCCATTCTTCGTCAATGGCAACAAGGCAGTCTGGTTTTTCAAATCAATATTTCCCCATTCAAGGGCAAGCAGTTCTCCTAAGCGCATTGCGGTTTCGATTGCTAATGTAATTATTGGGACAAGTAGAAATGATCTGCTGTTCCTTGCTGCTTCGATTAATGTTAACTCTTCGGCATCAGCAAGGCGTCTATCCCTTCCCCTTGATTGCTTGGGCTTTCTTACCAAAGATGCTGGATTACTAACTAACGGAATCCCCCAATCTTTGATTGATACATCTAGAAGATGGGCAATAGCCCCTATCTCCTTGAGAACCGTTGTTCCCTGTTTTCCATCAGCCAGTCGCTTGTCGCGGTAGGCGGCAATATGTTTACTTTGTAATTGGCTAACAATGAAATGACCAAAGGTTCTTTTAAGGAAAAGAAGACGCTGCTTATCATTCTTGGCTGATCGTTTTAATGGTGTAACTTCTTGGATATAACGATCTATTAATTCACCGACTGTAATCCTGTCGGCTTCTTGCCTATTAATGAATACCCCCCTATCCATTTCAGATTCAATAAGCCTTGCCCACTTTTCTGCATTTGGCTTGCTCTTGAATGTCTTGATTTGAGGGGGAAGCCCGGCTTTCCTGATTAAGACTTTGAAAGTATTAGAAGGGGTTTTTGTGATTGTTGCCATGTCATACCTCATTAGAAAGTGTACTGAAAATGTACCGAATGGGTATTTCTAGGCAACAGGGCTTACTATAACTCATTGATTTAATGGCGCCCTGAACACGAATCGAACGTGTGACCTACCCCTTAGGAGGTTTGTGGACGATACTTAGGTTTTTATCGTGTTTACAAATACTTATAGCTTTTTTGTGCGTATCTATAATACAAATAATACTAAAATAATACGGACATACTGAAAATTAGGCTACCATTTGCCCAAAATCATTGGAGGGCGAGCGCGTGGCTACGGTTTCAGAGAGACGGCGGAAAAACAAGGCTGGCGAGGAAACAATATTTTTCCAAGCCCAGGTGGTCAGGGCGGGAATTCCAGCAATGACCAAGGCTTTCCCTACGCGTAGGGAAGCCGAAAGATGGGCCAGAGAGATAGAAACCCGTATCGACAGAGGCGGGAAAACCTTTTCCATAAAAGCCGAAAAAACAACCGTAGCCGAGGCTTTGGCGGACTACGCAGAGGGCACTAAACCCGGATACTCCGAGCAATTACGCCTACAACGTATTGCCCTCGATTTTGAGGGCTGGGCCGTGGGCAAGTTAAGTTGGAAAAATCTTCAAAAATGGCTTGATGAGCTAGCCAAAACTTGCGTATCACAGCCAGACAATCGGAAAAAATTTCACCCACTTTACGACGGAAAAACTCCTAGACTTTACGCAGCAGGAAGCATCAGACAATTTTATTTCACGCTTAAAAAAGCGTTGGAATGGCACGCAAGGGAAAGCGGTTATCTATTGCCTCAATTCCTGTTCCAGCTTGACAAAGTGCCGGGGGCTTGGGAGAAGCCGAGAGAGAGGCGGCTAAACGTAGGGGAATGGGAAAAACTGCTAGAAGCATCCGCAACAGGACGCACAAATCAAGAAATCTGGCCTCACGTTCTTACGGTTCTTGTTGAAACGGCTTGCCGCTCTGGGGAGCTTATAAAAGCAACAATTTCAGACATAAATTTAGATGGTAGAGCGTGGAATATACCCTCCGAAAACGCTAAAACGAAAGCATCGATTAGGCAAATCCCTCTCTCAAAAAAGGCTCTAAGTGCGTTTGAAATTCTCATAAAAGGCAAAAAGGATACGGATAGAGTTGTCGATATTTGGGCAGATAGCAACAGCTTTGGACACTCATTTAAGTGGCTTTGCCATCGGGCAAAAATCGAAGACTTACACGCACACGACTTACGTCATGAAGGCTGTTCTAGGCTAGTAGAAAGAGGAAATCTCTCAGTAATTGAGATAATGTCAATTACTGGTCATAGCGACCCAAGAACGCTTAAACGATACTCAAATCTAAGGGCCTCAACACTGGCCGAAAAGCTAGACTAAAAAGGCCCCGAAAGGGGCCTTTATACGTAGCTGGCTACGTATCAAGATTCATCTGGAAGCCACTCCATAAATAAGGTTTTATCAACTCCAACGGGTATCCACCACGCCGTTTTTTCCTTGTCATAGCCACCGCCAGCAGCCTTAATCAAGGCCTTCAAATCGGGCTTTGGATAGGAGACAGTCAAGAAGATTTTTTCAATGGCTGGTGAAGATGGTGGCTGTTCGTTATCAGGCACAGCAACATTCTCTGACACAGCTTGCGACTGCGTATTTAGTTCTGGTTTTGATAGTGTGGCCTCTTCGCTATCAGGCACAGCAACATTCTCTGACACAGCTTGCGACTGCGTATTTGGTTCTGGTTTTGATAGTGTGGCCTCTTCTCTTTTCAACCTAGTAAGAAGCATTGGAAAGCTATCCGCCATTACGCATTGAAAGCTTTCGACTTCATAGCCCTTTGCGTCAAGTCGTTGCGTAATAGCGTCCCACTCTGCCATAAGAACTTCGGAAATCTTTACGGTCATAGCTCGCGTTTTTAGCGTAGAACTTGCTATCTTTTTTGGCTTTATAAGGCTCATGTTTTCCTCCTCGGTTAGTAATAAAGTCAGCATCACAAAACAAGAAAAAAAAGCAAGTCATACGCAACTAATACGACAAAAGGCAAGGTCCAATGCGTATAGCAGATGCGGAAGAAAGACCAATAAAAACCCCTCACTCACGCTCGGAAAAACGGCATTCACTCACGCTCACGAAAGCAAGTCAAAAGAAGAAGCATGTATCTACACACAGAACGCCACTCCGTGTCAGCCATCAGTTAACCCAAAAACCCCTTAAAGCCCTCCAATACGGGCTTACGCCCAGTTAACGGCATTCCGATAGGCGGAATAGACATTTCCAAAGCCTTTTGAGATAACAAAAGAAAAGCGGAGGCGTCTATGAGTGAGAAGAAAATTACGGTTGGAGCAAAGATATCTGCGGAGCTAGACCAGAGGATAAAAACCGAGGCCATACGCCTACGGCTAGACCGCTCCGAATACGTCCGCAGGGCCATAGAAGAAAAAATCGCAGGTAGAGACGCCACAGCCGAAGCCCTCGACGACTTGGTTTTGAAAGTCACCAGCCTAAGCGATGCCGTTAGCGTTCTTTTAGAAAGCCAAAGAAAAATTACTTTGGCCCTAGCTGGGGGTAAAAAATGAGCTTACAAAAAACTATAAAGAAATTGCTTTTCATCCCAGCCAGCGAAGACAAAAAGACTTTTGGCCGCGAACTACCTACAAGGATTTATCTGGTTGGAGTAAGACTTACGGCCACAGCAAAAGGAATTTTGGCAGGGGCAACAATTCCGCTTTTCATAGGCTGGGCTCTCGAATACTTGATGGGGTTTGGGTTAGGTTTATGGGTAGCCATTTATGTTGGGACAATAGGTGTCTTACTTCTCCCAGCGACGATTTCCGAGATTGGCGAAGCAGGAGCCGAAGAGGATGCTACTCTCCACTGGAAAAAATCATTAGAACAAAAACTGGAAATTTCAGAGCTTGAAAAATCGGTTGAAAAAATTTCCAGCCTTCACGACGAAGAAAAAATGAGGCGGCAAAAAGTAGAAACCTTGCTAGCTACCGAGAGAGAAAAATTTTCGGAAGTTGAGAGGATTGGGCTGGCAGAACTGAAAAGACTTGATGAGGCTTTGGCAGCGGCAAAAGCCGAAATCAAAAAAATAAAAAGCGATCCACTTTTCTTTGACATTGACGCAGGATTAGCAGAAGCAGCACAAAAAAGAATGGCAAGGGAGGCAGCCACGGCAAGGCACTCAACGAGGGGGCCGAAATGATTGGAAAAATTACGGTTGTAAGTAAGGCCAGTCAAATTGCTTACCTGAAAACAGAATATTTATCCGCTGGGGCGGATAAAAGCCATTTCCTTGGGCAAGGGGCGGAAGCTTTGGGCCTTACAACCCAAACCGATGTCGCAGTTTTATCTTTATGCGGCGGCAAGCACCCCACCACTGGAAAAAAAATTATCAAAGGAAGACCAGCAGGGGGCCGAAGGGCTGGCTGGGAATTTTCCTTTTCGGCGGATAAAACAATTTCCTTGGCTTGGGCGTTTGGGGATGCCTCGACACAGGCAATCATAGAAGAGGCACATTCAAAAGCCGTAGAAAGGGCCGTAGCGGTCGCAGAAAGCTTTTTGGACATCCGAACCACCACCAAGGATGCCGGCCGTATCAGAGAGCCAGCAAAGGCCGTTTTCGCCAGGTATGGACACAGGTCCAGTCGGGAAGGCGACCCGCAAGTTCATGACCATATTTTTGCTCAAAATCTTGGGCAGAGGCCTGACGGCAGTTGGGCAGCCCTCTCTACTGAAAGACTTTTTGCTTCCAAAGAGGTCGCAGGTCAGGCCTACCAAGCAGCACTTTTTGAAGAGCTTGCCGCCAGAGGACTGGCCGTAGAAAAAAGGGAAACCCTTCCCACGGAAACGGGCGAAGAAACTTTTACAGCCACAGTCATACCTAGTCTAGACAAGCACGTAGAGGCCTACTCAAAAAGACGGCAGCAGATTGAGGCGGATCTAAAGTCTTCGGGAAAAAAGGGGGCAGCAGCAGCCCAAAAAGCCGCACTAAAAACTCGTAAGAAAAAAAATGAGCCACCACTAGAAGAATCAAAAGCAGCTTGGAAACTGGCAGCCCCACTCACTGAGGAAGAGACAAGAAATTGTGTCTATGGCCCTGCTATAAAAGCCAGTGAAGAGGCAAAAACAGTAGGGCAAATTGTCGACGATCTAGTCGCAAAAACGGCAAAAACAAAATCTGTTTTGACAGAGGCCGACCTAGGAAAATATGTAGCAAAAAACTTGGCACCATACACGGACGACAAAGGCATTATGGCGGCCATAGAAGAGGCAAAAAAACATCCAAGCTTAGTCTTTGGAGGGCAGGACGAGATGACGGGGCAAAAAAAATATATCTCAACCACCGTCCTGAGGATGGAGGCTGTTATGACCAAAAGGCTTGATGAGATGGCCGCACGTCCTCACCAACTATCTAAATATGCTTTTTCTCACGCACTAAGAGAAAGCGAGAGACTTGGCGTAAAGCTCTCGGTAGAGCAGGAGAACGCGGCTAGATATGCTCTCCTAGAAACTGGCGGGTTAGCGGTCTGGGAGGGCTTTGCTGGGGCAGGAAAAACAACTTCTCTAAAGGTCGTGGCTGATGCCTACAAACTGGACGGCTACGAAGTATTTGGCTGTTCAAAAGCAGCCGTGGCAGCAAAAAAACTTGGGGCAGATGCCAAGATAAAAAATGTTTCAACAGTCGATGGACTTATCCGAGATTTAGAAAACGGCAGCAAAAAGTTAGCAGAAAAATCTGTAATTGTTGTCGATGAAGCGGGGATGCTTGATACCCACTCGGCAGCAAGGCTTGTTCAGCTAGCACACGAAGCAAAAGCGAAAATTATTTTGGTAGGAGATAGCATCCAATTACAACCCATAGGCCAAGGCGGTTGCTTCACTTATGCCGCAACAAAAACGGCTTTTGCTTTGACTGACAACCGCAGGCAAACAAAAGAGCAAGACCGCCTTGATGCCTTAGTTTTCCGTAAGGGAACTACGGTAGAAATCAAAAGCGTTTTTGACCGCTGGAAAAACGAGGGAAGGCTCATCGTCGAGAGCACCGTAAAAGAAGCAGCACTGGCGGCAGCAAATGATTTTTTGAATGAAGATTTGCCCTACGACAAAAAAATATTGATGGCAGAAACGAGGGCCACCGTTGCCGTGATGAATGCTTTTATCCAGGCAGAGAGAACCAGAAAAGGAGAGACAGGCGATACGTATAGCCTTCGGCTAGCTCCAACAGAGAGCAAGGGAGAGACGCCCACCCCTATCTATGAAAACATTTCTATGGCCGTTGGCGACCGTATTACATTTTGTAAAAACTCAACTCCGAAAAATGGAATTATTGACCCTGATACAGGCAAAAGAACGCAAGTTCATAACGGCGATAGCGGCGTTTTGACAGGCCTAAAAAGAGATGGTGAAGCTTGGCTACTAGAAGCAAAACTTGACGACGGCAGAGCAGTTGCGTTCCGCACTGATAGGTATGACAGAGTAAATCTTGGATACAGTTCTACTATTCATAAATGCCAAGGGCAGAGTGTCGAAAAGGCCTTTGCCGTGAGCCTTCGGCCTGACAGACATAGCCAATATGTTACGCAGACCCGCCATAAAATAACGAGCAAAACCTATTCCACTGGCGAAGCTATTGAGGGACTGGCAAAGGCATCAACGAGGGAAAATAAGGCAGTTCTGGCCTCTCAAATCGTTACGGAGTATCGGGTCAGGATGGAGGCAGAACTTGCGGCCAGAGCCGCAAGACTTGTTGCCCAGCAGCAGGCAGAGGCAGAGCAAAAAGCCGAAATGGAAAGGCAAAAAGTAGCAAAAGAAAAGGCGGAAACGCTTACGCAGAAAAGCCCCACAGCAGAAGCCAAACAAGTTGAACCGCCAAGGGCGAGGAAGAAGCAAAAAGAGCAGGATTTAGGTTTGAGTATGTAAGAAAAATGTTGTCGGTTTGTTGTTTTATGAAAAACTTCAATAAAGCATTTATAAACAAGTATTTAAGTCATGTTGAGAAAAACATAGGGGGGCGGGGGTCTAAAAAGCTAAGTAATTGATAATATATTAAATAAAAAATACCGATAAACGGTAAGCGATTAGCTTGCGTTGGCCTCCAAAAATGATAGGTTGTTTTTATGTGATGTTAAACAACATAAAAAAACAACCTTTGGAGGAAAATATGACCACAAAAAAAACAGTTCAAAAGCCTGGTCATTCTGGTCACTACAAACCCCATTGGTTTGAAAAAGTTTCTTCGGAGGGGATGGCCTTTCTAGGAGTAGCCTCAGAGCAAAAAAAGCAAGACGACGGATACGCTAGAACTCTTTGTCTCGTGCCAGATGGCTCGCCACTTCTCCCAGTCATAGACGCTTTTTACCACCACACGCCCGTTGCCTTGGATTTGCCTTTCTGGTCGTTTCTTTGGTTTGTTTCTGCTTGGTTGGCCCAAGAGGGAGTGGCAATAGAAGTTGGAGGACAAAGAGTTTCTCCCGAACTATGGCTTGTTTTGCTAGCGAGGTCTGGCGGCTATAAAACTTTTTCGGCGGACATAGTAAAAAAATATGCTCCGGTAAAAGACAATATTTCTGGCATCGAGAGCGATGCCAAGTTGATTGAAATCTTGGCAGATTTAGAAGGTAAAGGCGAGCGGCCTAGATGGATTGACGATGAATTTGCCCAGACATTGAAAAAAATCGAGCAAGACGGGTCGCCGATGTCTGGATGTAAAAAATATCTTCTACAAATGTATGACGGAGGAAAAATCCAAAGGAAAACGAAAGCGTATGAGATGGCCGTCGAAAAAACAAAAACTTCTATTCTTGGCATCAACGTCTATGAAACTTTTTTAAAGGTCATCTCGCCAGAGAGCTTAGCCGATGGTTTTGGGCAGCGTTTTGACTATGTAGTAGCCAGCGACCCAATGAGGGAGCCCCAGCCAAGAAACTCCAAAAGCGGTCGCTATGTGGAAATTGATAGAGCCCACCTAGAAAGTGTCACAAAAAAGGCTTGGGAGGCCATCACGGCCCAGCCGCTCTTGAAGGACTACCGCCTTGCCCCAGCAGCAAAGGAGACCTTTCAGGAAGCCTCGGACTTATTCGCAGAGAAATACGCAGACGTGCCAGCCAGTTTTTTTATCCGAATTCGTTGGAGACTGTTTGCTTATGCCCTTGTTTATCACATTCTCAGAGGCAAAGGGGCAGAGGCGGAAATAGATACAACAGACGCTCGCTACGCAGTGTTGTTGTTTAGGCAGTCCCTAGGCTATATCTCTGAAATCTTTACCGATATAGATTCAGGGGAAACGATGTATAAAATTGATCGTGTAAGGATTCTTTTTGCCAAGCACGAGGCAACGCAAGAGGCTAAGAAGCCTCACGAGAGAAAGCCATTTTCAACACGAGACATTGTGATTGGAATGAGGGCTCAGAAAGTTAAAACATCGGAGGCGGCAAAACTTTATGAAATCGTCTTTGGCAAGCCCTACGAGGGGAGGTAGATGGCTAAACCAGCCCCACAACAAGGCCTTTTTCTTGTGATACCATCATAAATCGTCGACGATTTGTCGGCTTTTTAGGGGTAAATTGCTATGGCTGCTACGCTTTCAGATCTAAGGGCTACCAAAGAAAAACTCGAGAAAAAATTGGCCGACATTAAGCAAAAAATAGTTGTTGTTGATGTCGATATTTTCAAGGCGGAGACTGGCATCTATGCGGCTGCTGCCAAGCGTGCGGCAGCGACTGACCCAAAATTTATGGAGTTGGTCAAAAGGGAGATGGAGAGGGCAGAACTTGAAGCTAAAACGCCAAAAGTCAGAGCAAAAAAAGCTTAGATGCTCGGGGGCAAGGGCGTCTTATCAGGGGCGTCCTGCGTAAGCTCAATACGCTCCAAATGGGCGGCTAGCTCGCCTAAAAACTCTTGTTGAAGACGTAGGGCCAAGATGGACTTGGCTAGGCTTGCTCTTGCCCTTTTAGGGGCAGGGAGACGGCTTTTCTCAGCAGGGGGGGCAAAGCCCTCGGATAGCCAGTCAGCAAAGTCATAGATACTTACCACAGGCTTGCCAGCAACCCGTTTTACAGCAAGGGGGAAGCCTCGGCTTTTACGTATAGCATCCCAGCCATCAGGAGCAGAGCCAAGGCTCTCTGCTACCTCATCAGCAGTCAAAACGACCCTGGACGCTCCGTATCTGGCGCGTAGGTCTGTGAGGATGGTTGTGGATGCTGGCATCTTGGTGGCGTCCCCGGCGGGAATCGAACCCACATATCACGCTTAGGAGGCGCGCGCCTTATCCATTGGGCCACGGGGACTAGGGGAAAATTTTACCATTCACAGAGACTGGTGTCGGTAGATTCATGGCAGAAATGCTTGGAGGCATTTTATCGGCACGCTAGTATCTCTCGAATCTTGTTGTCGAGCGAGTCTCCACTTGGAAGATTCGGACCAGTAACAAATCTAGCTGAAAACTCAGCTAACTTAAATCGCACTGTTCGGACCAAAATCTGCGATCTTGTTTGACCCCTTTGAACAGCAGGACCGAGGTCGTAGGTATAAACCGTTATTACGTCCTTTGCTGAACTATTTTCAAGAGGAATGTCTTTACCAATGATTTCCTCAAATCGTTGATAAACTGGCTCTGGGACTATGAAATAAAGTCCCTTTTTTACGAGATTTGATTTGGAATAAACCAAGCTCTTTCTGATGATCTGGGGCATGAGTCGCTTATGAACATTTGCCCAGTTCAAGCCGTGTCCCGATGGTGGTAGGTTTTGCTTGCTATCCCTGGCGGCATACCAACAGTCTCGGTAGTTGCCTGTGATGTCAATGCTTTGGACCTCGATCCCAACGTATTCCTGCAATATTCCGTTCTTAATATGCGCTAGAACCCAGTCCATACTCATTTTCGTGAGTTTGACTTCCTTTCCCGAGTTCTGTCCGAGAGCAACGACACATTCTAGGTTCTTCGAGCCAGTGATTGCCGCTTTGATGTATTCATCAAACATCAAGAACTGGACGGCTCCAAACACATCGGTGCTAACCTTCCTGATTGTCTCGTAATTGTTGGCATAAAGTCTATTTGGACAGATGACAACATTCTGATTGGCGTTAGTGACCGAGCATGTGCCATAGCAAATCGTGGCCGTATGATCGTATTTTGTGCAGGCTTTTCCTAGGAACGGGCAAGCAGAAAGCTCCCAAAACTTTCTGGCTACTGGTGTTATATCTCGTGGGTCATGTCCGAACACTTCCACCAGTGTTCGAGTTGAGCTTTTTCCATTAGTCATTTGATTAACTTCTTAATGGTTTCACCGATAGCTTTGGCCATTAGTGGGGGAACAGCATTTCCTACTTGCTCGAACTGTTCGGTAAGGCTGCCTGTGAAAGCATAGGTATCGGGAAAGGATTGAATTCGAGCAGCTTCTCGGACCGACAAGGCTCTGTCTTGGGTTGGATGGAAAAAACTCCCCCAATGTGGATCGCACTTGGTCAAGATGGTAGAGCAGAGTTGATCTGGATGAAGTCGTCCATATCTCTTGGTGTGATCGCTTCTTCGGGCGCGCTTTAAACCTGCTGGTAGCAAATCGTGAGGAATATCCCGCCAACTTCCCCCTTGGGGAATATGAGTCAGTCGCTCCAAGTTAGCCTTGCCAAGTTTTGCGCATGCGTGGTTGTAAATCTTTTTGGAACCCTTCCGCAAAATCTTCTGGTATTCGGATTGCGCTGACATTGGATACTTAACATCGTTTATCGCTTCACCCAAGGCTAGTTCTGGCAGATCGGAAATGGCGTTCCAGACTGTGGTTTGTTCCCTCAGATGCTCGGAAAAAAGCGGGTGAATTTGCAAACAAAGCTCACGTGCTCCTGCAAAGTTCGCAACGGCTTTGGAGTTAAAAGCTGGTTCTGGGAACTCAATTTTTCCACCATCTCTCAGGGCGATGAATACTGTCCTGAATCGCATTTGTGGCACGCCGTAATGCCCAGCAAAAAGTATTCTATGAGCGACTGTGTAGCCCATTTGATTCAGATGGTGGTATATCGCTTTGACAACAGTTCCTTTGCCAAGTGAAACTAGACCTGGCACATTTTCAATGAGGATGGCTTTCGGATTAAGAATCTCAGCAATCCGTAGGTATTCCTTGAACAGGTGGTTTCTCTGGTCATCAAGTGTCCTGATAGGAGCATTGATAGAGAAACCTTGGCAAGGTGGTCCGCCCGCCAATAAATCAAGCTCACCTGGCCTAAGGCCTGTCAGCTTCAAAATGTCATGTTCGGAAAGTTCTCGAATGTCAGTAGTGATTACTTTGGATTTTGGGTGATTCTTGGCATAGGTCTGAGCATAGACTGGGTGAATATCGGAGCCCAATATTGATTCGAAACCTGCCATATTCAGACCGCAGGAAAGTCCGCCAGCGCCAGAAAAGAAATCTACGACTTTCATTACAGTCGGAACCTATCAGTAGCTTTGAAGGAGGCAAAGTATACCTCACCCTGATCCCCTACTGAGTTATGAGGGGGCCAAAATTCAAATTTTCCCCGTCCGCAGTGCTGGCGGCCTATGGCAAAAAAATACGTAGAAAATACTTAGATAAACCTAGCAAGAATGCTTTTATAGCTATCGGGATATACGAAAAAACCAAGCAAAACAACGTGTGGCGCGATTTTCGCTAGTGCGTATCAAAGACTTAGGAGGCGATTACTCTATCCACTGAGCTACGAGGGCCAAAGAAGAAAATTTTACCATCGGCAGCGCTGGCGGCCTAAGGCAAAAAAAATACGTAGAAAATACTTAGACAAACCTAGCCGGAATGCTTTTAAAGCTATCGTATGATGCGGAAAAGCGTATTAAAACAACGGCTGGCGCGATTTTCGCTAGTGCGTAGCAAAGACTTAGGAGGGGGTTGCTCTATCCACTGAGCTACCAGGGCGGAAGCGGCATTTTACGCTATTATCCCGGTATGAATAAACTCGAACCGGCGCCTGATGCGGCTCCTGCACAGCGCAACAAACTGCCGCGTACCGTGGTCGTCCTCGGCCTGGTCAGTTTCTTCAACGATTTCGCTTCCGATATCGTCATTCCGCTCATTCCGATTCTGCTCGCGACCGTGCTGGCCGCCGGACCGGTGGCGCTGGGCCTGATCGAAGGCGTCGCCGATGCGGTGGCCAGCCTGCTCAAGCTGTGGTCGGGACGCCATTCCGATGTGCTGCGCGGGCGGCGCAAGGGGCTGACGGTGATGGGCTACACGCTGTCCAACTTTGCCCGCCCGTTACTGGGGCTGGCCGCTTCCTGGCCGATGTTGCTGCTGTTGCGCAGCATCGACCGGGCTGGCAAGGGTCTGCGCAGTGCGCCACGCGATGCGCTGGTGGCGGATGCAACGCCGCCGCACATGCGCGGCTACGCCTATGGCTTTCACCGCGCGCTGGACAACGGCGGGGCGGTAGCGGGAAGTCTGGCAGCGGCGGCAGCGCTGGCGTGGTCTGGCTTGAGTCTCACCGAAGTGATTTTGTGGTCGGCAGTTCCGGGTTTTATCGCGGTGCTGCTGCTGGGCGTGGGCGTCAAGGAGGAGAGGCCCGCCGTGCCGCCGACCCCGGTGGTGCTGGCGCCGTTGCGCTGGGCGCTGTTGTCGCTGCCGATGCGGCGTTACCTGCTGGTGCTGGTGTTGTTCACTTTCGCACGTGCCTCGGAAACATTCATTCTGCTGCTGGGGCACCAATTGGGCGTGGGGGTGGTCGAACTGCTGTTGTTATGGTCGGCATTGAATCTTGCCAAGGCCGCCACTTCCACCTGGGGCGGACAACTGGCGGATCGCGTCGGGCGCGGGGCCTTGATGCTAATCGGCTGGAGCGCATTCGCGCTGTCGTTCCTGCTGCTCGGTCTGGTCACGGATAGCGCCGGGCTGTGGGCGGTGAGCATTTTCTATGGCCTGTGCATGGGCATGAGCGAAGGGGCAGAGCGCGCCATCATCAGCGATTATGCCGACCCCGGCGAGCGCGGCACGGCATTTGGCTGGTATCATCTGATGGTGGGGATCGCGGCAATTCCGGCGGGACTGCTGTTCGGCAGCATCTGGCACTTCCAGGGTGCGGCGATGGCGTTCTTTTTCGCTGGCGCGCTGGCCGCTTTTTCGGCTCTGTTGTTGCGCTGGTGGGCGTGGCCAGTCAGATAAAAAACGAGGAATGAGCTATGGTTTGGAGTGGCGCTGCAAGTTACACACAGGAGATGCATCATGAAATCGCTAACTGTCATCACCGCACTGCTGGCGGCGGTTCTGTTTTTCGGGAGCCATGCCGTGCGCGCTGAGTCGCCCAAGGTGGGCCAGCCTGCGCCGGATTTCAAGCTGCCCGACCAGAACGGCCAAGTTCACACGCTGGCGGATTTTCGCGGCAAGTGGCTGGCGCTGTATTTCTATCCCAAGGACGACACGCCCGGCTGCACCGAGCAGGCGTGCAAGTTCCGTGACGATCTGCACCAGATCACGGCATTGGGCGCGCAAGTGATCGGCATCAGCGTGGACAATACCTCCAGCCATGCCGCTTTCGCCAAAAAATACAATCTGCAGTTCCCGCTTCTTTCCGACAGCAAAGCCGAGGCTGCCGCGCGCTACGGTTCACTGCTCAATCTGGGCATCGTCAAATTTGCCAAGCGCAACACTTTCCTGATTGATCCACAAGGCATCATCGTCAAGGTCTATCTGTCGGCCAGCGCTTCGCGCAATGCGCTGGAGGTAGTGGAGGATTTGAAGAAGCTTACCGGGCACCTCTAAAAATCCAGCTTGTTCATTAACCCGTTCGTGGTGAGCTTGTCGAACCACACGTGCTGTAAAACCTAGCCCTTCGACAAGCTCAGGGCGAACGGATGCTGGCAGATCACATCGTTTCGAGCCTAATAAACAATCTGGGTTAAAGACTTGCTGCCGCAGCTTCTGTAGAATGAACGCAACAATAACAACGGAGAATACTGATCATGGCAAATCTGAGCGAAGACCAGCTGGCACAGCTGAAACAGGCGCTGCAACAGCGTTACCTGGAATTGCAGGAAGACGTGCGCGGCGAACTGGAGCGCTCGGGCGACCAGCGTTATATCGATCTGGCGGGCAAGGTGGGTGATGTCGGTGATGATTCGGTGGCCGACATGCTGGTGGATATCGACACGGCCATTGTTGATCGCCAGGTACAGGAAATGCGTGAAATAGAAACGTCGCTGAAACGTCTGGCGGCGCTGAACTTTGGTGACTGTGACGATTGCGGCGGTGAAATCGGCTTTGCCCGGCTGCTGGCCTACCCTACTGCGCAACGCTGCATGCCATGCCAGAGCCGGCACGAGAAAACTCATCAGCACGAGTCGAATCCGAGTTTGTAGCAACTATCCTGAATCCGGCAGTTGATCGCTCATTTTTCAGCGCTGTGCTGGGGTTCGTACCTCACCCCAGCCTACGGTACTGGTCCGCTCTAAGTCCGCGCATCAACAGCCTTGAGCAACACCAGCACCGCGCCGCTGCCGCCTTCCTCCGGTCTGGCCTGACAGAAAGCCAGCACCTCCTCGCGCTGCGCCAGCCAGCTCCCCACCCTGGTCTTCAGCACCGGCTCGCGATCTTTCGAGCTGAGTCCCTTGCCGTGTATCACCTGCACACAACGTAAACCGCGCTGAGCGCTGCTGTTGAGAAACGCCACCAGCTCCGGTCGCGCCTGCTCACGGGTCAAGCCGTGCAGATCAAGCCGCGCCTGTATTCCCCAATAACCCCGGCGCAATCGCCGCAATGTCTGTTGCGACACGCCCGGGCGTGTGAATGACCAGGCATCGCCTGCCTCTATTTCCAGCGGAATGTGATCGGAGAGCAAATCGGCCGGCGTGGATTGTGCGTCACGCGGAGTTTGCTGGGGAATGGGCGGGGGGCGCTTGCGCGTGTGTATGATTTTGTCGGGTGCGGCCAGCGGTGCTACGCCTCGCACTGCATCGCGGAACAGCGACGCATCTTCATCGTTGCCCGTGGGTGCGGGCGCAGGTTTGTCATCACGCCGTTTCATGTGGGCCTAAATCCGGCAATTGATCGCTCATTTTTCAGCGCTGTGCTGGGGTTCGTACCTCACCCCAGCCTACGGTACTACCGGATTCAGGATGAAATAGCCCGAGTGCGGCTTACCCCAGATGATCGAGATACTTTTCCGCATCCAGCGCCGCCATGCAGCCGCTGCCTGCACTGGTCACTGCCTGACGGTAGATATGATCCTGCACATCGCCCGCCGCGAATACGCCGGGAAGGCTGGTGGCGGTGGCATTGCCCTGATTGCCGCTGCGCGTGACGATATAGCCATTCTGCATTTCCAGCTGCCCCTGAAAAATATCCGTGTTGGGCTTGTGGCCGATGGCAATGAACACGCCTTGCAAATCCAGGGTCTTGGTGGAACCGTCCGCGGCGCTCTTGATGCGCATGCCGGTGACGCCGGATTCGTCGCCCAGCACTTCATCCAGCACCTGGTTGAATTCCAGCGTGACGTTGCCGTTTTTCGCCTTGTCCATCAGCTTGTCTATCAGGATTTTTTCCGAGCGGAACTTGTCGCGCCGATGCACCACGGTAACCCGGCGCGCGATATTGGCAAGATACAGCGCTTCTTCCACCGCCGTGTTGCCGCCGCCTATCACCGCCACATCCTGTCCTTTGTAGAAAAAACCGTCGCAAGTGGCGCAGCCGGATACGCCCCTGCCCATGAATGCTTCCTCCGAGCGCAGCCCCAGATATTGCGCAGAAGCACCGGTGGCGATAATCAGCGCATCGCAAGTGTAGGTTGCCTGATCGCCGATGAGCGTGATGGGTTTGTCCGTGAGCCTGGCGGTATGAATGTGATCGAAAATGATCTCGGTGTTGAAGCGCTCCGCATGTTTCTGGAAGCGCTCCATCAGTTTCGGGCCCTGCACGCCCATCGCATCGGCGGGCCAGTTGTCGACATCGGTGGTGGTCATGAGCTGACCGCCCTGCGCCATGCCGGTGATGATCACGGGTTTCAGGTTGGCGCGCGCGGCATAAACTGCTGCGGTATACCCGGCCGGGCCGGAACCGAGAATCAGAAGGCGGGAGTGTCTGGTTGTCATGGTCGATGTATCCAAGAAATCGAGATTATTACAAGCGCTGTTCCACCCAGGCCGCCACGCTTTCCAGCGCTGCGGGCAGATTGTCCGGTTCGGTGCCGCCTGCCTGTGCAATGTCGGCGCGACCGCCACCTTTGCCGCCGACCTGTTGCGCGACCATGTTCACCAACTCGCCTGCCTTGATTTTTGCGGTGAGGTCGGGCGTCACGCCGGCAATCAGCGTGACCTTGCCGTCGGCCACTGCAGCCAGCACGATGGCGGCAGACTTGAGTTTGTCCTTAAGCTTGTCCAGGGTTTCGCGCAGAGTTTTGGCATCCGCACCTTCCAGGCTGGCGGCCAGCACCTGCGCGCCTTTCACCGCCTGCGCCCGGGCGACAAGATCATCGCTCTGCGAACCGGCGAATTTCGATTTCATCGCGGACAGTTCTTTTTCCAGGTGTTTTACGTTGTCCAGGATTTGCGCAATGCGCGCGGCGGCTTCCTGCGGTTGCGCCTTCACCGCGTCCGCCACTTGCTGCAATTGCGTTTGCTGCTGCTGGATGTAGGCCAGCGCACCCTCGCCCGTCACCGCTTCCACCCGCCGCACCCCCGCCGCCACACCGCTCTCGGCCACGATCTTGAACAGACCGATGTCGCCGGTACGCCTGACGTGGGTGCCGCCGCACAGCTCGCGTGAGGAACCGATGTCCAGCACCCGCACTTCCTCGCCGTATTTCTCACCGAACAGCATCATCGCGCCGGTTTTTTGCGCATCCGCAATCGTCATCACGCGCGCTGCAGTTGCTGCATTGGCGATAATTTCCGCGTTCACCAGGACTTCCACCTTGCGAATTTCCGCATCCGTCAGCGGCTGGTTATGCACGAAATCAAAACGCGTCTTGTCGGCGTCGACCAGCGAACCTTTTTGCTGCACGTGGCTGCCCAGCACTTCGCGCAGCGCCTTGTGCATCAAGTGCGTGACCGAGTGGTTGCGCTCGGTGCGTGCGCGCGCCAGTGGGTCAACCTCCGCCAGCACCTTGTCGCCGATGACCAGCCGCCCGCTGCGTAGCAATCCTTTGTGGCCGAATACGTTCGCCTGGATTTTTTGCGTGTCCGCCACGGCGAACGTGCCGTTGCCAGCCAGCAGCTCGCCGCGATCTCCCACCTGCCCGCCGGATTCGGCATAAAACGGCGTCTGGTCAAGCACCACCACCGCCTCATCGCCGGCTTCGACAAAATCCACCCGGCTGCCTTGCTGATAGATGGCAAGCACCTGACCTTCGTGCTGCAGACTGTCGTAGCCATGGAATTGCGTCGAGCTGCCGCTGTACTGCATCCCTTCCTGCATGGTGAACTTGCTCGCCGCCCGCGCCCGTTCGCGCTGCCGCTCCATGGCTTGTTCGAAACCCGCATGGTCTACGCTGATGCCGCGCTCGCGCGCAATGTCGGCAGTCAGATCCACTGGAAAACCGAAAGTGTCGTACAGCCGGAATACGGTTTCACCATCCAGCATGCCGCTTTGCTGCTGCAGCGCCGTCTCCAGCACATGCATGCCGTTTTCCAGCGTCTCGGCGAAACGCTCCTCCTCCTGCTGCAGCACTGCCGCCACGCGCGCCTTGGCTGCGACCAGCTCGGGATAGGCCTGCCCCATCGCTTGCGCCAGCGCTTCCACCAGCAAATGAAAAAATGGCTGCTTCTGCTCGAGCTGATAACCGTGGCGGATGGCGCGGCGGATGATGCGCCGCAGCACATAACCGCGACCTTCGTTGCCGGGAATCACGCCATCGGTGATGAGGAAAGAACAGGCGCGAATGTGATCGGCAATCACCTTGAGCGAATTGCTGCTCAAATCCGTGGTGTTCGTGGCCCGCGCTGCCGCCTTGATCAAAGCCTGGAACAGGTCGATTTCGTAATTGCTGTGCACCTGCTGCATCACCGCAGAAATGCGCTCCAGTCCCATGCCGGTATCCACCGACGGCTTGGGCAGAGGATGCAATGTGCCGGCACTGTCACGGTTGTATTGCATGAACACCAGATTCCAGATTTCGATGTAGCGATCGCCGTCGGCCTCGGCCGTGCCCGGCGGGCCGCCCGCGACGGCCGGGCCGTGATCGTAGAAAATTTCCGAGCAGGGACCGCAGGGACCGGTATCACCCATCTGCCAGAAATTGTCCATGGTGGCGATGCGTGCCAGCCGCTCCGGCGCAATGCCGATTTCGTTGAGCCAGATGTCGGCGGCTTCATCGTCCTCGGCATACACCGTCACCCACAGTTTTTCCTGCGGGATCTGCAGCGTGACCGTGAGGAATTCCCAAGCAAACTGGATGGCGTTGCGCTTGAAATAATCGCCGAAGCTGAAATTGCCCAGCATCTCGAAAAACGTATGATGGCGTGCGGTATAACCGACATTTTCCAGATCGTTGTGCTTGCCGCCCGCGCGCACGCAGCGCTGCGAGCTCACCGCACGCACATAGGGGCGCTGGTCCTGGCCGAGAAACACGTCCTTGAACTGCACCATGCCTGCGTTGGTGAACAACAGCGTGGGATCATTGCCGGGAACGAGCGGGCTCGACGCCACGATGGTGTGGCCATGCGACTCGAAAAACTCGAGGAATTTTTGTCTGATTTCGCTGCTGTTCATGTCGGCTTGATTTAATCTCAGATTATTCATTAGGCTTGAAACGATGTGTTTCGCCAAAGTCCGTTCACCCTGAGCTTGTCGAAGGGTTGAGTTTTACAGTGCGTGTGGTTCGACAAGCTCACCACGAACGGACCAATGAACAATCCAGGTTGATCCAGAATTCGAAACCTGGATAACGTTATTCGTCGCGGGGTAGCAGCACTCGGCGTATCACTTCCGGCGCAAATCCCCGTCCCAGCAGGAAACGCATCTGCTTGCCATGCTCTTTTGCATCAGCGGGCGGTGCGGCAAATCTTTTGCGCCACACCTCGCGCGCCGCATCCAGTTCGGTTTGCTTGAGCGCGGGCAGCGCGGCGGCGATCAAGTCCTCGGCTATGCCTTTTTCGCGCAATTCATGCACGATGCGCTGGCTGCCAAACCTTTTCCTGCGCACCTGCAGCACCTGTTCGAGCATGCGCCGGGCTGACAGAAAACCCTGTTGCTCCAGCGCATCCAGCACTGCAGAAAGTTCTGCAGGATCCTCGGCGTGCGCTGCCAGTTTTTTTTCCAGCTCCAGCCGGGAGTGTTCCCGCCGCGCCAGATAACCCAGGGCGCGGGTTTTCAGGCTGGGCTCGCCCGCCACGGCAGCTATTCCGCAGCGATGGCTTCCGCCTGGCCGACAACTCCCACGGCAGCGCGAATTTTTGCCTCGATTTCTTTCGCTATCTCAGGGTGCTCTTTCAGATATTCGCGCGCGTTGTCCTTGCCCTGGCCGATTTTTTCGCCGTTGTAGGCATACCATGCACCCGATTTATCGACCAGCTTATGCAGCACCCCCAGCTCGACTATCTCGCCTTCGCGCGAAATGCCTTCACCGTAGAGAATGTCGAATTCGGCTTGCTTGAATGGTGGCGCCACCTTGTTCTTGACCACTTTGACCCGGGTTTCGCTGCCGATCACCTCGTCGCCTTTCTTGATGGCTCCGGTGCGGCGAATGTCGAGACGCACCGATGCGTAGAATTTGAGTGCGTTGCCACCGGTGGTGGTTTCGGGATTGCCGAACATGACACCGATTTTCATGCGGATCTGATTGATGAAAATCACCATGGTGTTGCTGCGCTTGATGTTGGCCGTGAGCTTGCGCAACGCCTGCGACATCAGGCGCGCCTGCAGACCCATTTGCGGCTCGCCCATTTCGCCTTCGATTTCCGCGCGCGGCGTAAGAGCCGCAACCGAATCGATCACCACCACGTCCACCGAACCGGAACGCACCAGCATGTCGGCGATTTCCAGCGCCTGCTCACCGTTATCGGGCTGAGAAATCAACAGTTCCTGCACGTTGACGCCGATCTTTTGCGCGTACTGCGGGTCCAGCGCATGTTCCGCGTCGATGAACGCCGCCGTGCCGCCGACCTTCTGCATTTCCGCAATCACTTGCAGCGTGAGCGTGGTCTTGCCGGACGACTCCGGGCCGTAGATTTCTATCACCCGTCCGCGCGGCAGTCCGCCTACGCCCAGCGCAATGTCGAGTCCCAGTGACCCGGTGGAAACCACCTCGATATCCTTGGCCACATCGCTGGCGCCAAGACGCATGATCGAGCCTTTGCCAAATTGCTTCTCGATCTGGGAAAGGGCTGCTGCCAGCGCTTTGCTTCTGTTTTCGTCCATGGGTTTATCCTTTTAAGTATCCGTCGGATTATCGCACATGCGACTTGGCGCGGGAAGGCGGCGGGAAGGTTTGATCTAACTGGAAAATATCGTCTCTTTGCTCGCTGCCACCGGATGTCTGCGGTATTTCGCACAGCATAGAACTTGTATAGCGTGAGACGCCTGCTTCATCCACATAAAGTGCCTCCTGCGGCAAGCTGGCGTTTACCGGGACGACCGAGTCAGCGGATGTTTCATGCAAGGATGGGAGCCGATTCGCGCAGCAGGTCTAGCACCCCTTGCAGCGCCGCCGCTACTGCTTGCCGTCTTACTGCTTCGCGGTCACCGCTGAAATGCCGGGTTGCGCTAAGCGCCAAACCGTCTTTCTTTGCCCAGGCAAAGCAGACCATGCCCACGGGTTTTTCTGCCGTGCCACCGTCAGGACCGGCGATGCCGGTAATTGCCACCGCCACCTGCGCACGGCTGTGAGAAATGGCGCCTGCCGCCATTTCCTGTGCGGTCTGCTCGGATACCGTGCCGTGTTGTTTCAGCGTTGCAGCGCTCACCCCCAGCACTTCCTGCTTTGAAACAACACTATAGGTGATAAAACCACGCTCATACCAGGCGGAACTTCCCCTCTTTGAGGTAATCGCCTGCCCCAGCCAGCCACCAGTGCAGGATTCGGCGCTGGCAAGCATCAATCCCTGCTGGATCAGATCTATGCCGACGTGTCCGGCAAGCAATAGCAGCGCGCGGTCATCCAGAATAGTCATGATCCCTTAGCCCTGAAGAAGTTTTTGCGACATCGCGGCATTATGGCATTGTAAGTGCTTTCCATGCCGCCAGACACAGCAGCGTGAAAAACGCCGCCAGCAAATCGTCGAACATCACGCCGAAGCCGCCACGCAGCTTCTTGTCATAATATCCAATGGGCGGCGGTTTGAAGATATCGAACAGGCGGAACAGCAAAAACGCGAACGCCTGCCACATCAGGGTATTCGGCGTGAACACCAACACCAGCAGAAAAGCAACGATCTCATCCCACACCATGCCGCCATGATCGTGATTGCCGAGTGCCTTGCCGGTGACGCTGCACGCCCAGATGCCGATAATGAACAGCGCACCGATGAATAACAGGAAATTAGCCGGGCTCAGGTATAGATTGGCCAGCCCAAATAAAAGAAATGCAGCCAGTGTCCCCATGGTGCCGGGTGCCACCGGACTCAAACCCGCGCCGCCGCCGAAGGCGATGAAATGCGCGGGGTGCCGCATCACAAACTCCCAGTTGGGACGCGCGTGATCGGACACGGGGTGCGATGCCAGTCCCGGTTCGTGGGTCAATTGGTCATCAGGTGCGGAAATGGTCATAGCCCCTTGCCTGTAGCACTATCGGTTTGCCTGTCGCATCCAGCACCGCCAGGCCCTCCCCTTGATTGATTCTGCCGATACGGGTCAGTGGAATCCCCAGTTCGCGGGAGAGATCCTCGATTTTTCCGCATCTTGCCTTGGGTGCGGTAAAACAGAGCTCGTAATCATCCCCGCCTGCCAGCAAGCAATTGATCGCTACTGTCTGGGGAAGATATTTTTCCATCACTGCCGAACGCTTGATCGCGTTCATTTCGATGACAGCCGCAACCTTGGAACATTCCAGAATATGCCCCAGGTCTGCCAGCAGTCCATCGGAAATATCAATGGCGCTATGGGCAAGCCCTATCAAGCGTTGCCCCAGTTTGACCCGTGCCACAGGCAGATGCAGCGCAGGCAGACACGCCAGGACTTCACCGGGCTCGAGCGCGATGCGCTGCTGGGCGTGAGCAAGCGCCAAAGCTGCGTCCCCCAACTGGCTGGACACCCAGATATCATCACCCGGTCTGGCGCCGCTGCGGCGCAAAGCTTTTCCTGTTGCCACTTCGCCCATAATTGTCACGCAGACATTGAGGGGGCCGCAGGTGGTGTCGCCGCCGATAAGTTCTACCTGATGCGTGCGTGCTAGTGCAAAAAATCCATCAGCGAACGCCTCCAGCCATTTCTCATTAGCCTGCACCAGCGATTCCGGCAATGCCAGTGCAAGTGTGGCCCAGCGCGGGGTTGCACCCATTGCCGCCATGTCGGAAAGGTTCACTGCCAGAGATTTATGACCCAGCATGCGCGGATCGGTATCGGCCAGAAAATGGCGGCCGGCTACCAGCATATCGGTGGAAATCGCCAGCTCCGTCCCGGCCGTGGGCTTGATCAGCGCTGCATCGTCTCCCACACCCAGCACCGCGCCGGGAGTGGGGCAGGTAAAGTAGCGCTGAATGATGTCAAATTCGGAGAGCATTCTTTACAGCCCGGCTGTCAGGCGCCCGTATTTACCTCGGACGACCGCAGCTTCGCTGCCAATTTGTCCAGCACGCCGTTTACGTACTTGTGCCCGTCGGTGCCGCCATAGGTTTTGGCCAGTTCCACCGCTTCGTTGATTACTGCCCGATAAGGTATTTCCGGGTGATCGGCAAGTTCGTAGGTGCCCAGCAGCAGAATGGCGAACTCCACCGGGCTGAGTTCTTTGAGAGGGCGGTCGAGGCAAGGCTGAATCTGCTGTTCCAGTTCTGCAGCTTTAGCCAGTGCTCCGCGCAACAGATCTGAAAAAAAGTCCTGGTCAGTCTTGGCAAATTCCTTGCCGTCGCGCAATTGCGCTTCGATGGCCTCAACAGTTCCGCCTGCCACCCGCCATTGGTAAAGTCCCTGCATAGCCAACTTGCGCGAACAGCGGCGTGTTGAGCGAGTAGGTTTGGTGAGCGGCTTGGTTGCCGGGTTGGGCTGTGTCATTGACTTACTTCGTCGAGCTGCCTCAGGAGATTGGCCATTTCTATCGCTACTTGTGCGGCTTCGGCACCTTTGCGACCCATGCGCGCCAGCGCTTCGTCGTCAGTTTGAGTGGTGAGTATGCCGTTGGCAACAGGAATACCGGTATCAAGCTGTACTGCGGCCACGCCGTTGGCCGATTCATTCGCTACCACTTCAAAGTGATAGGTGTCGCCGCGTATGACCGCACCCAGCGCTATCAGCGCGTCAAACTGATCGGTCAAAGCCATTTTTTGCAGCACCAGGGGGATTTCCAGTGCGCCTGGAACTGTTACCAGCAACATGGCCGACTCCTGCACCCCGCACTTGGTCAGCTCCGCAGTGCAGGCACCCAGCAGTCCTTCGCTCACGTCAATGTTAAATCGGCTCATGACGATACCAACGCGTAATCCGGCACCGTTGAGTTCGGCTTCAAGTTCAAGAATGTTGTCGTAACGCGCCATATGTACTCCTAATAAAATTAACCGTGAAAACTGTAGCGGCGACCTGGAAAAGAAACGGGCCGCTATGCCCGCTTTTTGTTCTCGGGCTCCAGATACCCCGCCACTTCCAGGCCGAAACCCGTCATGCTTGGCATTTTGCGTGGGATGGCCAGCAACCGCATTTTACCCACATTGAGATCTTTCAGTATCTGTGCGCCGATTCCATAGTTACGCAAGTCTGTTCTGGCCAGAACAGGCGATGCGGACTCTGCTCGCGTGACTCGCTCCAGCAACTCTGCGGGATTTTCCCGACGATGCAGCAGTACCATCACGCCACACCCTGCAGCGGCAATCACCCGCAGCGCGTCGTTTACACTCCAGGAATGCGTATCGTCATTTACGTCCAGCAGATCGATCACAGACAGCGGCTCATGCACCCGCACCAGAGTTTCTGCACTGAAGTCGATTTTGCCTTTCACCAGGGCAAGATGAGTCGCGTTGATGGTCTTGTCGAGGTAAGCGACCAGACGAAACTCGCCATGGGCTGTTTGAATCGGGCGTTCAGCCATGCGCTGCACCAGGCTTTCAGTGCGGCTGCGGTAGTGAATCAAATCAGCGATGGCGCCAATTTTGAGTTGGTGCTTCGTAGCGAATTCGATCAAATCGGGCAACCGCGCCATGCTACCGTCTTCCTTCAGAATTTCGCAAATCACGGATGCGGCAGCAAGTCCCGCCAGATGCGCCAAATCGCACCCCGCCTCGGTATGCCCGGCACGTACCAGAACGCCGCCGTTTTGCGCCATCAGCGGAAAAATATGGCCAGGCTGGATGATATCCTCCGGCTTGGCATCCGCTTTCGTTGCCGCCTGCACGGTGCGGGCGCGATCCCCGGCAGAAATGCCGGTCGTGACCCCGCTGGCGGCCTCTATCGAAAGTGTGAAATTGGTACCGTGCGGCGAGCGGTTGGTGGACACCATCAGCGGCAGATTGAGCTGACGGCAGCGCTCTTCGGTCAGCGTCAGGCAGATCAGCCCGCGACCGTGTGTGGCCATGAAATTGATTGCTTCCGGCGTGATGAACTCCGCCGCCATGACCAAGTCACCCTCGTTCTCGCGATTTTCCTCGTCGACGAGGATTACCATTTTACCGGCTTTGATGTCTGCAACAATTTCCAGGATGGGGCTGATAATCATGTCAAACCTTTATCATAATTGGCGGCGCTACTCAGCGCCTGCTCTACATACCGCGCCAGCATATCGACTTCCAGATTCACTTTCGCGCCGCACTCCAGATCGCGCAATGTCGTCATTGCCAGTGTATGGGGAATGAGGTTGACCCCAAATTCATCCGCCGTCACCCAATTCACGGTCAAACTCACGCCATTCACCGTGATCGAACCCTTTTTTGCTATGTACTTCAATAACGCACCTGGTGCCCTGATCACCAGCAGATAACTTTCCCCCGCGGGCTCAAGCTTTACCACTTCCCCGATAGCGTCCACATGGCCGCTTACCAGATGCCCGCCGAGTCTGTCAGACAAGCGCAGCGCTTTTTCCAGATTGACCCGCCCACCCTGCCGATCCAAACTTTGGGTGCAACCCAGCGTTTCCCGCGATACCTCTACGGTAAAGCGGCCTTCCCGCAGTGTGGTTACCGTGAGGCATACACCATTCACCGCGATGCTGTCGCCGGTTTTGACGTCAGACAAATCCAACCCGCCGGGGGCAATGTCCAGGTGTATGCCATCTGCCGCAACCCCGCTCGAAGAAGTGCTCAGCGGCGTAACCTGTTTTATCTCGCCGACTGCTTCAATAATTCCGGTAAACATCAAATTCTTCCTGTTTCCAGCATGCGCAACCGCTTATTGTATTCGCCGATGGGTTGCGGGGAAACCCCAATGCGGCAATGTCTGGTCAGAACTGGAAATTGCGGTTTTTTCCGCCGTAAAATTGCAAATCAATCCAAATTCGAAGGACAACAGCATTTGCCGCCATTGTAACGACTTCACGGAGCCCCCATGCGGAGTTTTGCATCCTGGGTAGAATTCGGTACCGACAATGATAATTCCAGCCAGAGTGTGTGCGGCAAATTGCCGCATGGTTGTAAATTGCAATATAGGTTAATGTTCGGGTTAAATGCAGGAATGGAAACCGTATTGTGGATGAGCAATTGAAATGTTCAGCGATCTCAGTCAGTCACCGCTAAGCAAGAATTTGCAGCGCCTGTTCCTGCTCAGGAATATCGCGCTGGTCGCCCAATGTGTGACGTTTGCCTTGGTACATTGGGTACTCGAGATGCAATTGCCCTGGACGGAAATGGTTGCGGTAGCGGCTTTGCTCGCCACGCTTAATCTGGCGACATGGGTGCGCCTGCGCCGTAACTGGCCCGTGTCCAGCATCGAATTTTTTGCGCAGCTATTGCTTGATGTCTTTGCCTTAAGTGCGTTGCTGTATTTCAGCGGCGGATCGACCAACCCATTTATCTCGCTCTACCTGCTGCCGCTGACGATTGCTGCGGCAGTATTGCCGTGGATTTATACTTGGGCAATGGCAGCGATCACGATAAGTTGTTATACGCTGCTGTTGTTTTATTATGTGCCATTACCGCACGACCACAGCGAGCATACCAGCGAGTTTAACCTGCATGTGTCGGGAATGTGGTTGGCGTTCGTGTTAAGCACGGTGTTGATTGCCTGGTTTGTCGTCAAGATGGGTACATCGATCCGCGAACGTGACAAAGACTTGGCGCTGGCGCGCGAACAAGCTTTGCGCAACGAGCAAATCATCGCGCTCGGAACCCTGGCTGCGGGGGCTGCGCATGAACTTGGCACGCCGCTGGCGACGATGGCGGTCGTAACCGGAGAGCTACAAAAAGAACACCCTGAGAACAGTGAATTCCAGCATGATGTCAAGATCCTGCGTGATCAGATCATGCACTGCAAGCGCATTCTGACACAGTTGCTGGCCGATGTCGGGCAAGCGCGCGCCGAGGATGCCAGCGGCCAGGCCGTCGATCGTTTTTTACAACAGGTATTGGATAAATGGCAACTGATGCGACCCATGGTCAAATTTTCATATCGTAGTAATGGGGTACAACCAGCCCCGCAAATTCTCGGCGCTCATTTGCTGAGCCAGTCCATTTTGAATCTGCTGAACAATGCCGCCGATGCATCGCTGGACCGTGTCGAGATTGAGAGCCGCTGGGATCAGCAGGAATTGCTGCTCGAGATCCTCGATTACGGCAAAGGACTTAGCGAAGAAGCGGTGCAGCGGGCGGGACAAGCCTTCTTTACCAGCAAACCAGGGCAGGGTTTTGGCATCGGCTTGTTTCTTGCCAATGCCAATATCGAACGCTTTGGCGGCAGCGTCAGTCTGACCAATCGCGAGGGGGGCGGCGCTCGCACCCAAGTTAGATTACCTCTGATAAAACCATCGCTATGACCACGTTGCCCATGACCGAAACCAATGATGATCGTCCGAGTTTGTTGATTGTTGACGATGACGTGACTTTTTGCGAAGTGCTCACAAAAG
>CAMAPK010000008.1 GCA_945860135.1 Nitrosovibrio sp. Nv4 | reverse complement strand
TGAAAGAAGCTATAGCAATTCGACGCGGTGAGCTTGCGCCCGGAAGAATAACGAAGATCAGCTCACCCGATGCAAAGTCCGTGCGTGCCAAGATTGGATTGAGCCAAAGCGAATTTGCCCAACTGATTGGAGTAAAAGTGGCAACACTCAGAAACTGGGAGCAACATCGTCGCCAACCCACTGGGCCCGCTGCTGCCCTGCTGACTATCGTCGAGAAAGAACCAGAAGCAGCACTCCGCGCATTGCACTCGTAACTCGACCGCATAAAACCAGTGATGCACCTGTGTTGACGCCGGTTGAAAATTGACCATCATCGTGACCGGCCGAAAAGTGCCAAGAGGAGACGTTCAGACTTAAGTTGATACATGACTACGAAGCAGAATACCCCAAGAATATTATGAGTAAAAGGAAAGATCCAATTCCAATCCCCATCCATTCTCTTGCCGTTATCGAAGAAACTTGGGGAGCATTCTTGAAGGAGTTTTTTTTATAATATGCAGGCTTATATATTTTTTCTATCTCTGGATAGTCTCTTAGAACCTTACTGATAATTGCTGTAGAAGGAACGTCTGATCCCAAGAGGTTAACTGCCCGATTTAAATCTTTTGCAGCATTTCTTAATGCTAGCCTTATCAAAAATTTTGCGAATAGAATTATCTCATCATCAGTTCCAAAATATTTTTCCAAGAATCTTCTTTCAAACTGTAGTGCTATCGTTCCCCGCTTTGCAAACTCTTTATTTTCGAGTAGATATACTTTATATGTTTGTGCTAATGGTTTTGAGATCTTTGATAAATCTTCAACAATTTTATCGAGATTAGGGAAGTATTTAACTATCTCGCACCAATCATCATCCAACGAATTACCAAAACGATTCTCAGTTTCGGTATTATTAAAATCTTCTTCTGATTCATCATATTCATTCGATATTCGACTTTGATCGTACTGTTTTCTTTTTATTTGATCTGAAAGTACTTCATAAGCTTCGTTAATTTCAGACATGCGCCTTGTAGCTTCGACTGGATCACCTGTCCACTTATCCGGGTGATACCTCTGTGCTAATGCACGATATACTGCCTTAATGACAATGTCTTCAGAATCTTGAATCACACCCAGTGTCTTGTAGTAGTTTTTTTGCATTTTTCAGGAATATCTGAGCTCTTTCAGTCAGGACAATAGTGTATTGAGTCTTAGAAGATAGTTTTTCATTTTTAGCGGCAAGGCGTCATTTTATGGGCTGCAAATTTCTGCAACCAGCATAACTCAATCGTGATATTTTTCAATAGGTGTAAATAAAAACACACTGTAACGGGTCATTGGTAGGGGGTCGTCATCGTTTTATTTGCGACGCTGCTGTCAGCTATGCGCTGAGAGTCTCAGTTGTGCCAGGAAGAGACGGTCGAGCATCTGCTCCAAAGCAGCCATTAAACAGTGATAATATTCATCAACCTGCTCTTATCTAAGTATCCGTGAAACTAGGGTAAAACCAATGACTCAAACCCCCAGAAGAAAATTTATCGGCTTGCTATTTCCTTTGCTATTGAGCCAAACGCCTGCATTTGCGCAACTTGAAGGTACACAGCGCAAATCTGTTTTTAACTCCACCTATAAATCGTGCCTCTCGTCTGCAGCCAAGTCCTCACCACAAGCGATGCAATCGGAGAAAAATAACTGGTGCGTCTGTTACGCAGAGAAAGTCGTGGATAACGTCGTGGCAGACGACATAAAGAGATTCTCATCAACCTCAGGGCCTTCCTCGAAGATGACCAGGGTCGCGAACGATGCAATTGCGTATTGCAAAACGAAACTATATTGATTCAAAGCCATGGTTTGACATCTGTCGGATCATAAGTGCATGGCGGCATTACAATTGGTAAAGGAATAGCGATGGATCTTGGTCTAAGGGTTATTGCAATAATCGGAATTGCTGCTATTGGGTAGGTTGTGCTGTCTAAGATCGACGCCCTTGCGTGGCAAGGACCACTCCGGCGTACCGATGAAGCCAAAAATTGTAATAACCGTGGTTTTGGTGCTTATTGGCGCCGTCCTTCTGCTTATTAAAAGCACATAGACTTAGGTGCGCCGGCTCGCCCTTCAAATCTCGTAGGATTTTCATCTTGAAAAATGACCTCAATCTTCCGTCGGCGCTTAGAAAGCGATTTAACGACTATCAACGTGAGCTCAATCGCCAACTTCAAGATAAACAGAAAGAGGTGGCGGGGTCGAAAAGCAGCGATTCGCAAAGCAAGACAGAAATGTCGGAGCTGGAGCGCCGTGTTCGTCTCGCAGAGCGGCACAAAAATACGATGCTCATGGTGCGGCGGAAGGCAACATTTGGCGAAGCAGATTTTCCCATCTGCCCCATTTGTCTCATTAACTATGACAACATCTTGTTTCTTGATGAGAACGGCAAGGTTTATAGTTGTTCAGATTGTGACCTCACAATTGAAGCCCAGGACTGATTATTCGTTTCAACGAACGCTAAAGCGCGCCCCTTACTTTACGTTGAGTGGCTGTTATCGAAAGCACAACTGTCCGCAACGTGCCAAGATCGGACATTGATGCTTTCCCTCGAAAACAGACAGTCAGATGGACTTAGGTGTATGCTTTTGCCCTAATGTGTGTTGTGCTGCTTTTTACGAAAATTTAATCCTGTTCAGAATCCGGTGCAGTTGTCGTAAGTCCAACCAGTAAGCCATTCTTAGCGTAATCCACTATGCCGAGTTAGGGAGCAAGTGTTGGAGTTAGGGCGCAAAACTGTCTCCCTATAACAAAGTTATGCCTCATTCCCCTGTAGGAGAGTTGCGCCATGAAAGAAGAACCATCGCTCTGGCTAAAATTTTCGGGCGAAGAGCTTGACGTGCGATCCATCCCGATTTACGAGCTTGGCGACACTCTGGTTGCTGTTCAGCGAATCATTCATAAGACCTTCCAGTTTGAGAATGGTCGGCTCAAGAAGGGCGCGCATCTTACGCAGGCAGAACGCAAACGTCTTTCGCTCCAAATTTCGGAGCGTCGCAAGTCTTCTGACCTCTACGCGCTTATCCCTTTTGCCGCTGATCCGGCGCTACAGCAGTATCTTCTTACGCTGTTGAAAGTAGGCTTAGGTTCGCTTGCCAAGTACGCACTTAAGAGTGTGTTATCACCCCAACCGAAATCGGGCACTACATCAATCCAGGCCCGAGATGTTGAGGGGTCAGTGTTGGTAGGTGCCATTTATGCAGAAACTGTTCAGATCACCAACCACATCAACAACATTGGCGGCATCGACAGCATTGAACTAATACCGTCCCCGACGTTAAACATATCGTCCATCAAGTTAACGCCAGAAACCCAGACCTACGTCCGAGAAATCAAAAACGAAAGTTATCGCGGTGAGCCAGATGAAATCGTTGGCTATGTCACGAACATGTCTCCCAATAGGTTGTTGGCGGAGATAAAGCTTGCGCCCGCTCGCTACGTCAAAGTTGGCCTTAGTGAGGAAGACTTCGACTTTGTCCGCTATAAGACCGTCGCAGAGCAACAACTTCGGTTTAAGGGGCGCCCAGTTGTACGCCTCGGAAAGGACTTGAACACTTTCCAAGAATTCGAGGCTGAGTCCGTTGAAATCCATGAGGCATAACCCTGCGGTCCACCGGACGCTTCGCGATAAAGCTGCGCAGCGCCGGTGACCTCCACGTTAGGCGCAAGATGAACCGAATTCTTCTACGACACGGCGCCGAGGTACGGAAGTTCATAACCTTTTATCAAGACGAAAAGGATGGGTCGCTGTATATAACGCAAAGGCGCGCTGGTGAAACTGAGTCCTCTTCATACCACTACATGAAAGATCCGGAATCTGAACCAGATCACATCCACACTATTACCTCTTCGCAACCGAAAAACTTCGAAGTGCACTACCACACATCCGGGAGAATTAACTACCCCGAACCAGAATTCGAAAGTATCTTTGCGGAGCCGCTAACATGCATTACCGAACCATTTTGGTTCGCGAGCTTCGTAATCCCGAGCTTTTCTGCGTTAGACGAATATGACGCCGCGCTATCGGAGGCGGATTTCGCCTTTCCGTTGGAAGGTGATCGTGGAGCGCGACGGCAGTTCGACCTGTGCATCAGTTCCAGCGGTGCCCACATAACAAATTACGGACGCGCCCGGGGCCATTTTACATATACGTCTTTCTATACGTTGAATGTTATAGAAACCGAAAAGCCTGCCATCAAGCCTGACAGTAGTCCCAAGTTTTCATTGCTTGCACCGCGAAAGGGGTTATTTCCTGCGCAACAACTCACTCGAGAAGTCGCGCACATCGAATATCAGCAGAAACGGCACGGACATAGTGGACCGATTATCTACGGGCCTAATGCCAACCACGAATACCGAGTTATATTTCAAATTGCAGCGACGACTCCCCCGAACGTACTGGCAAAGCTTCCTGATGAAACTTGGAGGTTGGAAATTATCAGCGTGAGAAATTCCGAGGCTCGTCTTAGAGTCCTTGATGGGGGCGGAAATGTTGTCAAGACTCCAATCAAGTTTTCTCGTGTCGAACTCAGCGACAACACAGCGACATTATGCGTTTAGCTCGTTGCAGACCGGTACCTAACAAGGCAATGGAGGCCGACACTTGACCGCTCCGCTCCCTGCGCTGCCACTCTGGTCGGTCGCCGTCAAGTGCGGCTCATTGCAACGTTGGGCAGCTGCTCACGCGACGAGGGTTTGTTATGCTTGATCTACTTGATCGCAAGATCAGACAAATGCATGAAGCACTTGGCAGCCTTGAGGATTCTGACCTTTCCTCTATCAAGCCAGAGCAGGGTGCTACGCCTGGTGGCTACTATTGCAAAGTCGATTTCTCCCAAGGTAAGACTGAGGCGGGGCTGGCAAACATCGCTACGCTCCTCATCACAAATATCGCGTGCATGAAAGACCATCTGAAAGCGTGGTGCTTGAAGAGCACCAAAGTCTTCGAGGGCGATGCGCTGATCAATTCCGACAAGAATGTCGCCCTCGTCCATGATCTCTGGAATACCGACAAACACGCCGAGCTAAGCAGCAAGCCACGGTCTGGTCACTATCCGAAGATTCAAGGTCTCAATCAAATGCTCAGTGTTTCCACTGGTACTGGTGCTGGTAGTTCGGCCTCTTTTACGTTTGATCCAAGAACGGGTGAAATGAAAACAGAAACGCAAGGCGGGGGCAGCGTGAAGCTCGCTATCACGGCTCAGGTCGTCGATGAACGAGGCATCCTCCTTGGCGAATTTGCTGACATTTGTGAGAAAGCGACAGATGCGTGGGAGCATGCACTAATACGGGCGGGAGTAGCGATTCCTGCTCGTCAGTAATTTCGCGGACAGACCACTGGCAACACATGAACACGAGCTGCCCAACCCATCATTCCACCGGACCTTGCGCGGCTTTATGCGTAAGGTCCGGTGAATTCAAACGTTATACTCCCACGGAGTGAGACGCCACGATGATTGCTTGCCTTGGTTGGGGATCACTTGTCTGGGACAGTCGAGAACTTCCGATCCATCGCCGGTGGTTTGAGGATGGGCCGTTCATTCGTGTCGAGTTCCTTCGACAATCACAAGACAACCGCATAACGTTGGTCCTTCATGACTCTGCTTCACCAGTCAGGAGCCTTTGGGCGGTAATGGTGTCTGCGTCTCTTCAAGAAGCTAAAGCCGCCTTGGCTGCGCGGGAGCGCATGACCTCAAAGGATCCCACCAAGTACATCGGCTCATGGTCGCGTGGAGCGGGATGCCCTTCATGCATTCCAGAACTTCCAGCCTGGGCGGAATCGAACGGGATCGAGCATGTCATTTGGACCGCACTTAAACCCAAGTTCGCAGATCGTGATGTCGTCCCAACGAAAGGACAAGTAGTGGAACACCTTCACAATCTGGTTGGCCCGGAGCGCGACAATGCAGAGCAGTATATCCGTCGCACCCCAGCTCAAATAGACACACAGTTTCGCAGGCACATTGAGTCAACGCTGGGATGGGTGCGGCTTCCGGGGGCGGCTAGTGGGGCATAACAATTCATTCAAGCCGAAGCCACTTCGCGGCTCGGCTTAATTCAGGCGTTGATGGTCTGCTTTTTGGAATCTCGACTGACTGCAACGTGTCGGGAACCGACCATCGCGACCTGTAGAACTGTACCGTTTTCAGAAATTATTTCTGACACTACCTGTCAGATCAAGTCGAAATCGCTACATTTTATTTATATATTTACACATTTCAAACCACTTCAAACTGCCTCAAAGAGACCAGCATTGACTCTTGAATTATCGTTCCGTATTATTTTAACAGTCATAAGGTGTGCGAGCTGCAGCGTTGAAAGGAAGCTGCACAGGAAGCCCCTCTATGTGATGCCCTAGGCCGAGTGCTAGCCCATCGTGGAGGCCGCTAGTGGCTGTAGTCAGTTACCGATTCAAGGCGTAACTTGCTTATGACTTCATCCTTTAACTTTTTGTTGAAGGGATGGAGTCATGATGCCTCTCTCCTTGACTTCATTCTTTCACTTTTTGAATGGAGTCAATCATGCATAAAATTACTGTTGGCAAAGATTCAGCTTTAAGCGTAAACGACGAAACAAGTCAGAACGACGAACGCGCGCGCTCAGCGCAGCGTACAGCGGAGCGCCCAGCGCGCGCGGACGCCGACTTGACCCCGTATAGTAACTACGGGGAGAAAGAAAAGCGCAGCGAAGAAACTGTAGCATGGGATGAAAGAATCCTTGGCATTGATGATGAAACTGGCGAGGGTGTCAGTATTGTTACCGGTAGGCGACACTCTGAAATTGTTCGTCACTTATCTCCTGATGAAACCGCATCGCCTGGTACTGCACTGGTAGATGCCCTGGCATTTACCCTGATTCCACCCGATGGAAAGTCGTACCTGTGGGTGATCAGGGAAATGCGCCAGTTTCTTGAGATCAATGATCTGAATCAGCGCAATGGCTACTGTGGCTTCAAATTCTCGCTTCGATTCGGAGAAGGTACCGGCTTAATGGCATGGGGTGGCGACAAGCAACGGGGCCGAGTCTATTTCAGCATCCAGGGCAAGGGCTGTGCGATGGTCAGCGATTGGCAGGGTCTTGCCGATTGGCTAAAACAGCATCAAGCCGCCATCAAACGTGCCGATGTGGCTTATGACGATTTCGAGGGGGCAACGGTCAATATCGCTTGGGCAGTCGACCAATACGAGAATGCAGGATTCAACGCCGGAGGACGAAAACCGGATCATCAAGTTTTCGGTGACTGGCTCGATGGGGACAAATCCGCCAAGGGGCGCACGCTGGGGATAGGTAATCGGGACAATGGCAAGTACTGCCGCATTTATGAGAAGGGCAAGCAACTGGGAGATCCAGAAAGCCGGTGGGTGCGCCTTGAAGTCGAATGGCGTGCTGAAAAACGGTTTATCCCGTTCGATATACTCATCTGTCCAGGTAAATACCTGGCGGGCGCATACCCCTGCATCCGCTTTCTGTCTGCCGAACAGTCGCGCATCAAAACCATCAGCCGGGCTGACAAGATCGCGTTTGATCGGGCCATAGAGAATGCCAAGCAGCATTCGGGCAAGCTCATCAACCTCATGCTCTCGGTGTTCGGCGGTGATTATGCCGAAGTCGTGGAACGGCTCAAACGGGAAGGACTGCCCGGCAGTATCGAACCGCACAGCTACCACGCTCGACGAGAACCGGCGATGCTGGATGAATCTATTTATTGTGACGGCGTACCGGCCACTCCATCGACATGAAAACGCTAGACCTCAAACAGGCTGCACAATTCCTAAAAATGCACTCAGAGACTTTGCGCCAAAAGGTTAAAGCTGGCCTGATTCCGGCGGCCAAGGCGGGAAAGTGTTGGGTGTTTCTGGAAGAGGATCTTGCCGGTTATCTGCGGTCGTTATATGCTCACACTCGGCAAGCGTTGCGAGTGGTCTCACCAGAGGAGATAGAAACATGCCACTCTATAAACGCGGTAGTACGTGGTGGATTGCGTTCACCACACCCGCAGGGGAGCGTATTAGACGCTCTACTGACACAGCCGACAAAACCCAGGCCAAAGAACTCCACGACAAGCTGAAAGCGGAATCGTGGCGTATCCAAAATCTTGGGGAGAAGCCGAAATACACTTGGGATGAAACGGCCTGCAAGTTCCTGATGGAAACACAGCACAAGGCTACGCATGAAGGGGATAAATCCAAGCTGCGATGGTTGCAGCAATTCCTGCGTGATAAACCATTGTGCAAAATTGATCGGGAACTAATCTGGCGCATTGCTCAAACCAAGGCACAGGAGGCCAGCCCTTCAACCGCTAACCGTTATTTGGCGCTGATAAACACCATTTTACGGAAGGCTTGTCATGAATGGGAGTGGATCGACAAGGTTCCCAAGATCAAGTTGTTTCCGGAACCTAGGCGTCGCATCCGTTGGCTGACACCTGAGCAAGTAAAGACGCTACTCGGAGAATTACCGCCACATCAGCAGGACCTGGTGATATTCGCTTTGTCCACTGGATTGAGGCAGTCGAATGTGCTCAAGTTGGAATGGAGTCAGGTTGATCTGGAACGTCGGGCGGCCTGGATACATCCCGATCAAGCCAAAGCGAGAAGAGCGATTCATGTCCCGCTTAATTCGGTTGCCTTGGCGGTATTGCTTCGGCAAGTCGGTAAACACCCCGCCAGGGTGTTTACGTATCGTGGCCGACCTATCTCATGGGCGAACACTCGCGCATGGAAGGAAGGGCTGATACGGGCGGGCATCAAGGATTTTAGATGGCACGATCTGCGCCACACCTGGGCAAGCTGGTTAGCGCAACAAGGCGCGCCCATGAATGTGTTGCAGGAACTCGGTGGATGGGAGTCGGAAGAGATGGTGAAGCGCTATGCTCATCTATCGAAACCGCAACTCATGCAGCATTCCGAGTTGGTGTCGAATGTCCTTGAGAGCACAATTTTGACACGTTTGGAAAAAGAGAAAGGTTAGTGGTTAAGCTAACTTTTTGATTAATGGTAGCGAATCCCAGACTCGAACTGGGGACCAACGGATTATGATTCCGCTGCTCTAACCGCTGAGCTAATTCGCCACGTGCGGACCCGAAAGAGGTGGCATTGTGCCTTCGGAGGGGTGCTCTGTCAATATTGACAAGGGGTTGCGCCAGGCTGCATATGGTTTTGCCACGGCAAATAAGTCGCTCAGTCTGGTTCGCGTGGATTCATTTGTGTGCGGGATGCGTGTTCACAGCCTCTTTGTACTTGTACTCATGCCGATTCGGGTGAGGCGGCGATATACCCCATCCCGTCCGATGCGAAGCGCCTGTATAATCCTTAAACCTAAATCCGGCAGTTGACCGCTCATTTTTCAGTTTAACACCATGACACATAGTAATTTTTTGCAGTATTTGGCCTTCACCTTTGGGGTGAGTTCGCTACAGGGTAGATTGCACGATTTTTGCAGCACATGGCTGCGTTGCAACTCCTTGGGATGGAATGACCATTCCGCATCGTTGCGCCTTGCCCTGCACTCCAAAAACCGCACACTCTACCCCGTCCAACTGCCGGATTCAGGTCGATGAAATTCGATATCGTCATTATCGGCGGTGGACTGGTGGGAGCGAGTCTGGCGCTTGCCCTCAAAGACAGCGGCTTGAAAATAGCTTTGGTGGAATCGCGCCTCCCTGCTCCTCTGCCTGCTGACACCAGTTGGGATAGCCGAATTTACGCCATCAGCCCCGGCAGTGCTGCATTCCTGCAAACCCTTAATGTGTGGCAGACGCTCGCTGCCACGCGCATAACGCCCGTTCATGAAATGCAGGTATTTGGGGATGACAGCGCCGCGCAGCTTGATTTCAGCGCTTACGATACGGGTTTGCCGGAATTGGCTTTCATCGCAGAAAACCGCCAGCTTCAAGCTGCCGTGTGGAAGGCGCTCAAGCGCCGGAAGAAGGACCTGACAATTTTCTGTCCCGCGCAATGTGCCTCGATAGCATGGAATGAATCCCAGGCTGATTTGCAATTGGCAGATGGCAGTGTGTTACAGGCTGCATTGATCGTCGGCGCGGATGGCCTGAATTCCTGGGTACGGAAACAGGCGGAAATCGAGGTTACGCAACATTCTTACCAACAAATCGGTGTGGTGGCAAATTTCAGTACAGAGCTGTCCCATCGCAATATTGCTCGCCAGTGGTTTCGCCGGGATGGAGTGCTGGCGCTGCTACCACTGCCGGACAAACTGGTATCGATGGTGTGGTCGGCAAATGAAGAGCAGGCCCGGGTGCTGCTTGCTTTGCCGGAAGCGGAATTGTGCCGCCAGGTTGCCGAGGCTTCCTGCCGTGCATTGGGTAAATTGCAGCTCGTCACGCCGCCGGCAGCATTTCCACTGAATTTTGTACACGTGAAGAAACTGGTGCAACCCCGGCTTGCGCTTATAGGCGATGCCGCCCATGGTATTCACCCTCTGGCTGGGCAGGGTGTGAATCTGGGTTTGCGCGATGCGCGCGCACTGGCTGCAACCCTTATGGCGCGAGAATCACAACCGGATTGCGGCGATTACCGGTTGCTGCGCCGTTACGAACGGGTACGCAAGGAAGATATCCTGGCGATGGAACTTGTTACTGACAATCTGCAAAAATTGTTTAACAACGCCAATCCGACGCTTGCCCGTTTGCGTAATTTGGGGTTTGGCATCACTAACCATCTGCCGTTGATAAAAAACCATCTGATGCAACATTCACTGAGTTAAATTTTCGAATCGGCAGATTTCGCAGTCTGGCAGCACGAGTATGCCGTTAATATTTTTTCTTGAACTGGAGCAACTATGGTTATGCGTTTAGGCTTTCTGCTTCCTTTTTTGCTGCTCTGCCTTTTCCCCGGTGCGGCTATTGCCGATGAGGCGTCATTGAGGAAGGCGCTCCAGGTACATTTCCCCGGTGACAAGATTGAAAGCCTGAAAAAAACTCCTTATCTGGGGTTATACGAAGTAGTGGTTGGCGGTGGATTATTTTATACCGACGAGAAAGCGAGCTACTTTTTCTCCGGCCATGTGATTGATCCGAAAACCGGGCAAAGTCTGACCGACGGGCGCCTGCAACAGGTCAAGGAATCGCGGCGGATAAGCATTGATTCCCTGCCGCTGGAGTTGGCAATCAAGGCAGTCAGGGGCAACGGCAAGCGCCGGGTAGCTGTTTTCTCTGATCCGAATTGCCCTTATTGCAAGCGTTTGGAAACCGAGCTGAGCAAGATCACCGATGTCACTGTCTATACGCTGCTTTATCCGGTGCTGGGTAGCGGCTCGGTCGCGACAGCTACGGCGATATGGTGTTCCGCTGACCGGCTCAAAGCATGGGATGATTTCATGCTGAAAGGCATTGCTCCGACCGCCAAGGGCTGTGAAACGCCGATTGCTACACTTATTCAGGTGGGCCAGAAACACAGTGTGAGCGGCACCCCGACATTAATTTTTGCCGATGGATCGGTTGCGCCAGGAATGATACCCGGTGAAATGATCGAGAAGAAGCTGAACGCCGTACCGGCAAAATGAAGCAGTCAACAACCTGACTGCTTTATGGCGTATAGCCGTTCGGCATTAATACCCACATCTTGCCGCTCTGTTTCATTTTCCCCGCCTGATTTCCCGCTTCCGGGCCAAAACCCCAGAAGAAATCGGCGCGCACACCGCCTTTGATGGCCCCACCGGTATCCTGCGCCACCATCAGTCGCTGCAACTGCCTGTCGCTGTTGGGCCAGGTAGTGACAAGGAACACCGGTGCGCCCTGGGGTATGGCGCGAGGATCAATTGCAATGCTTCTGCCCGCAGTCAGAGGCACGCCGAGTGCGCCCAGCGGCCCCGGCAGGTCGGCAGGCAGTTCACGGAAAAAAACATAGCTCGGATTCTGCTGCAGCAATTCGTTCAGCTTGTTCGGGTTTTTCTGCCCCCATGCCTTGATTCCTTGCATGGAGGCTTTCTCCAGCGTCAATTCGCCACGTTCCACCAGCAGCCTGCCGATGGATTTATACGGATGACCGTTTTGTTCCGCGTAACCGACGCGCATGATTTCGCCGTTTTCCAGTTCTACCTGGCCCGACCCCTGGATTTGCAGGAAGAATAATTCGACTGCATCCTCCACCCACACCAGCTCACGTCCCTGTAACGCTGCTGCACCCTTGCCCAGACCATTTTCGATTTCAGCGCGGCTGTAATAAGGCACCACCTTGCGCCCCTGCAAACGTCCGCGCAAGCGCATGTTCCTGAGTTCGGGATAGACTTCGCCCAGGTCGACCACGAGCAGCTCATCGGGCGTAACATAGAGCGGATAACGATAACGCCCGGAAGGCTTGCGACTGCCTTTCAGCAATGGTTCATAATAGCCGGTGATCAGGCCATCGCTGCCGCCATCGGAATTCAATACCTGGTGCGGGACGAAACGGCTCTCGAAGAATTGCCGCAGCGTGACGCCATCCGGCTGTTGCATCGAGACGGCCTGGGTGCAGGTTTCCTGCCACAATGGCCGGTTTATTAACGCCGTGCAACTGCGCAGGAATGCATCCCATGCCGGCAGAATATCGTCATCCGCCCAGCCCGTCAGTGTGCTCCAGTCGGTTGCCTTGAGCGTGGCAATGGCAACTGGCGGAATCGCTGCCAGCGGAGATTTCTCCGGAGCAACCGGCACAGTAGTGCAAGCATTGAGCAGCAGCAACAACGCGACACTCAGCAAACTTAATTGGTTTTTCATTGGGTATTGGTTAAAGTCGTATTCGATAAATATACAACAATGGTCAGAATATGTGGATATTCCTGCTGGAAATAGGCGTGGTTCTTGTGCTGATGTTTAGCATTGTATGGTGGACCAGGCCGCGCAAAAAAGACGATGAGAAGAAAGATTGAAGTGGCTTTGCTCTGATCTGCAAGTCCAATTTATTCGTCGCATCATCCGGGGCTAAAGCTTGCTCAGGTGGTTTGTGATCGCTACAAACTGCGCCACTGACAAATTTTCTGCACGCAGTCCGGGGTCAATTCCCAGCGTCACGTAATCTTCCGGTTTTAGATGACCGTGCAGTGTGTTGCGCAAAGTTTTGCGCCGCTGCGAGAATGCGGCAGAGACGATCCCGGCAAATAATTTCTCCTTGCCCGGCTCGACGGGCGCTTGCCTCAGCGGAGACATGCGCACAATGGCGGACTCGACTTTCGGCACCGGGAGAAAGGACTCCGGCGGCACGCCGAAAAGTTGTTCCATTTCGAAGCGGCATTGCAGCATCACGGAAAGCCGCCCGTAATCCGGAGTGGAAGGCGCAGCGACCATGCGTGCCACCACTTCTTTCTGCAGCATGAAATGCATATCATGGATATTTGCCGCGAAGCTGCTCAAGTGAAACAGAATCGGCGTGGAAATGTTGTAGGGCAGGTTGCCGACCACCCGCAGATTGTTTCCGAGCACGGAGAAGTCAAATTCCAGCGCATCGGCCGAGTATATCGTCAGTTTCTCTGCAGGAAATTCCCGGCGCAGGCGTTCAACAATGTCGCGGTCGATTTCCACTACGTGCAGATGGTTGAGCGCTTGCAATAATGGCCGCGTCAATGCGCCCAGTCCCGGGCCGATTTCCACCAGCAGGTCATCTTTGGCCGGGTGTATGGCGAAAATAATATCCGCCACGACTCGGGTATCAACCAGAAAATTCTGGCCAAAGCGCTTGCGGGGAATATGACGCATGGTTTAGGGTTTTCTGTTTCCGCTCAGCATCACGGCCAGTTCAATTGCCGCCAGCAGACTGCCTGGCTCAGTGCGCCCGGTTGCGGCCAGATCCAGCGCGGTACCGTGATCCACTGAAGTGCGGATGAAGGGCAACCCCAGCGTAACGTTGATGCCACTGCCGAAGCTGGCATGTTTCAACACGGGCAGCCCCTGGTCGTGGTACATGGTAAATATGCAATCATAATTTTGCAGCTGCGCTGGATTAAACAGGGTGTCGGCCGGTAGCGGGCCGGTCAGTTGCATGCCTTCGGCGCGCAGCTTGTCTAGTACCGGGATGATGAGGTCTATTTCTTCGCGGCCAAGATGGCCGGATTCGCCCGCATGGGGATTTAACCCCGCTACTGCAATGCGCGGTCTGGCAATGTCGAAGCGTGTGCTCAGGTCACGCTGGATAATGCGCAGTTGCTGTTCCAGGCCGGTGCGTGTAATGGCTGCCGCAACATCCTTGAGTGGCAGATGGGTGGTGGCGAGCGTCACCCGCATGCCGCCGCCGACCAGCATCATTACCACCTGGCTGTGGGTGAGTTGGGACAGATATTCGGTATGGCCGGTGAAAGCAATGCCGGCGTCATTGATGACCCCCTTATGCACCGGTGCGGTTACCATCGCAGCAAATTCACCATTGCTGCAGCCCGCGACAGCCTCCTCTAGGGTTTTCAGTACATAGCGGGCATTGACCGGATCAAGCTTGCCGGGAACGGCTGGCTCATTCAACGGCACATGCAGCACTTGCAGCCTGCCAACTTTGGGTCCAAGCGCGACATTCGGGAGATAGTCCGTCAGTTCCAGCGGAAGCCGCAACAACTGGGCGCGCTCTCGCAGCAATTCACGGTCGGCGATGACCACCAGTTGGCATGGCAGATTCTGTTGCGCGATTTGCACACACAAGTCGGGGCCGATTCCGGCAGGCTCACCAGCGGTGAGAGCAAGAGTCGGGGTGAGGGTGGGATTGGGCAGGGTCACGGCTTGCGCGAAGCGAGTCCTAACGTTCTTCCAGCCGGTACTCGACGTAGGCCCGATCGCGTAATCGTTGCAGCCATTCCTGAAAAGCGGTGTCAGCTTTACGTGCATGGATGGTCTGGCGCGCCGTTTTCCGCTGTCGATCGCTGCTTACATCCTGGGTGCGTCGTTCGATTACCTGGATCAGGTGCCAGCCGAATGGCGATTGCACCGGTTCGCTGACTTGTCCGGGTTGAAGTGCGTTCATGGCGTGTTCGAATTCCGGTACGGTGTCACTGGGTGAAATCCAGCCCAGGCTGCCGCCCGATGCAGCGCTGGCATCTTCGGAATGAAGCTTTGCCAGTTCCTGAAAACTGGCGCCGTGGTCCAGGCGTTCCTTTAGATCAAGAACGCGGCGCCGGGCATCAGCCATAGAGGTGAGTTCGTTGGTTTTGACAAGAATATGGCGGGCCTGGGTCTGGGTTATTATCACGGTGGCTGCTTGCTGCCCGCGCCGCTCGAGTAGCTTGAAAATATAAAAGCCATTTGGACTCTGGATTACCGGTGTCAACCCACCTGGTTGCATCGACGCCAATACTTCGGCAAATTTTGTTGGTAGCTGAGTGCTTGGACGCCAGTCGAGCACACCGCCTTTCATGGCATCGGCAGAGTCAGAGAACTCGGCGGCTACCTGGGCAAACTCTGCTCCACTTTTCAATTTAGCCAGAGCGGCTTCTGCGCGCCGGTACCTGACCTCAATTTGCGCTGGCTCCGCCCGTTCCGGCACCTGCACCAGGATGTGGGCAAGCCGATATTCATTGACGCCAGCGCCTGAGGTTTCCTGGCTATGCAGGAAATTATCTACTTCACCTTCGGTCACAGTGATCCGATTGTCCACTTCACGCTCCTTCAGCCGCATCAAGATAAGCTCATTGCGGATTTCGTCGCGGAATTTATTAAAATTGACCCCGTCGCGCTCGAGTGCCGCGTAAAGCTCCGGCAGGGACATCTTGTTCTCCTTGGCGATGCGGCGCAAAGTGTCGTCGAGGTCGTTATCACTTACTACCAGGCCGGTTTCCTTCGCTATCTGCAATTGCAGCCGGTTGATGATGAAACGCTCCAGCAACTGTTTTTCCAGCACATCATGCGCAGGTGGCTGCACTCCGCGGGTCTGCAATTGCCTGATAGTATGACCGAGCATCTCGTCGAGTTCTTTCTGCGTGATGACCTCTTCGTTCACCACTGCAATGATGCGGTCTATCGGTGCAATTCTGCCAATGTGGGCGACCTGCTGCGCCACAGCAGTTTCAGCCATCAATATGAACAGCAAAGCAAGGAGGTGAGGAGAGTAACTTGTACCCATGCGTATGAAGGTTTTCAGGGGTTACAGAGCAATGAGAATCGGGTGTAGTTTGCGCCACGTACGCGAGCTTATGCTCACGGTCTTGCGGCGCCTCCCGGGTTTCTGGCCGTCGGGCTGGTATCGGTGTAGCCGGGAATTCTCTGCTGCAGCGCTTTCAGCGGGCTGTTACCAATTCCCATCAGACCATTCAATTCAAGCTGCAGGAAAGCTGCGGTGGTCGTATGCGTAGGGAGAATGGCCATCTGTGAGAACATGAAGCGTAGCGACCAGCAGCAGGCATTATACTCAATCCCCGCGAGTGATTCCAGGATTCTGGAATCTAGAAGGGAGTAGTTTATTTTCCCCACAGCCTGCCATTTCTCATTGAACCGCCATTGCGCCGAGATGTCGGCCTGGTGCAGTCCAAAGGGGTTCACAGGGTATAACGGTATCACCGTGGGGTTCAGAAGTGCACCGGGTCCAAAACGGGAGAATCGGTAGCCGAGATTGATTACTCGGCCCAGTTGCGGGCTGAAACTCAAGGCCGAGCGCACCACGTCGACTTCTGTTCTGTTCGTATCGAATTGAAGGGTTGTGTCGGTCTTGATTTGTGGGGTGAGATGCCCCGTGATTCTAGCGATAAGGTCTATCTTGCTATTAGTCGGGGCTGTACCTGCCACGGTTACCCGCGTTGGTGTGAAGTGAATCTGCTGGCCTACGCTAAGGCTTAAGCGCTCTTTGCCGGTGGCTGCCTCAAGGAAGCGCGAGGTGAGTCCCAGTGTAACCCGGTTGGCATCATTGACGCGGTCATTGCCGCTGAAGCGGTTCTCATTGAAGATCTGTGCGAAACTGAAATCCGTGAAGGCCGAGTCAAAGTTGGGCAGGCGGGTCTGGTCGCGGTAGGGCACATAGACATACATGGCACGTGGCTCGAGGGTTTGGGTAAAGCGTTCTCCACGCACTGCGACATCGCGGTCAAATATGAGGCCGCTGTCCAGGCTGAATATGGGCATAGTGCGATCCGGCTGCAGGGGGCCGCCCAAATTGGTTGCGCCCTGGTTCGCATTGAGGTCATAACTGGTGTGGTGCATACCAAACTTAGGAATGACATAGCCGTACTCCTTGCGCAGAGGAAAGCTGATACTGGGATTGAGAACCAGGCGGTTACCGGTTGGCATGCTGGCCAGTCTGTGAGAGAAGCTCGTCCAACTGCTCTTGAGATCAAGTTCTGCCCCGAATACATTGGGCTTTGTAATATTCAGAGTGAATTCCGGCAGGCGTTGGTAAATTCCCCCGCCGCGGATATTCTGGAAGCTCTGTGTTACCGCCTTGAAATTGACCGATCCGTCCCCCCACAGATTGCGCTGATATGCTAGAGAAGCTTCCTGCTTCATATTTGCCTGACTGGTTTTTGTGACATCATAAGCCAGGTCAATGAAGTAGTTGTTATCGGAAACCCTGTTGAAATCGACATTGCCGGTCCAGCCATAGCCAAACCGCTGCTCGTGTTTGAGCGCCACATAATAGCGATTCAGATCGGAAGTGGTAGCGCCCGGGATTGCGCCAGAGGTCGCATTCGGCAAGACCTCCAGCAGCAAATTGCCGGTTGCTTTCTTTTCTATATAACGCAACTCATTTTGCAGCATGATGCCGCGGTTGGACATCATCCGTGCCGAGAAGGTTGCATCGATATTGGGCGCGATATTCCAATAAAACGGCACCGTGAGTTCGGCACCGGTTCTGACGGTGTAGCCGACTTCAGGGGCGAGCAAGCCGCTCTTGCGCGTTTTGGTGTCCAGAGAGAAGTTCACCCAGGGCGTATAGGCTATCGGCACTCCCTTGAACGCAATCTTGACATGGCGGCCGGTACCCACTTTCTGCTTGTTATCTACTTCCAGGTCATCCGCCAGCAGCATCCAATCATCATCTCCCGCCGGGCAGGTGGTATAGCTTCCCTGTCGCACCCGGTAGTTGTTCTCGCCCTCGAACAGCAGCAGGTTGGCATTGCCGCGGCCGCTGCCGCCGTCCTTCTGCAGACCCTTCTGCAGACGATAGTTGACCTGACTCAGTTGTCCGGTGGTATTTTCCACACTCAGCCTGAGTTGTGAGCCCTCTATTATGTCGCCACGACCCAAGTGCTCGATCCGTACGCCGCCTTCAGCCACGATTTCTTCGGTATCCGGGAAATATTTTATGCGTTTGGCCACGATGAGCTTGTCGTCGCTGCGCACTTCAACATCGCCGATGGCCTCGATCATTTTGTCAACGGTGCCCTCCATGCGGTCGGCATCGATGTATACCAACTTGCTTTCCGAGCCGCCGCCACGCAACTCATCTTCGTATAAAGCACCGATTCCCCGTTCGTAGTGGCTCTGTGCTCGTCCAGTCTCCATGAATACAAACTTGTTAGGGTTGACGATCTTCTTGGCTACAGATACTGCCGGTTTGCTGCGGATGGCTGGTGCCGGTGATGCGCCATCAGCCACTGCAAGCGGAGGGACGCCGCGCAGCTGAATCTCGCCGATGGTTTCGATGCTGCGTTCATAGTGGCCCTGTATGCGCCCGGCCTCAATGAATGATGGTGTGCCGCCGATTTTCATCGTCTTTCGTGGAAATGGCGGCGCCTCGACAATCGCATTCAAAGTTGGTGATGGCGCCTCGGCAAGCGCATTGAGCGAAATGCAAAGCAAACAAATGAACCAGGGAATGGAGCGAGGAAGATGCAAACTCATTTTTTGAATGTTCGCCCTGAGAAGGCTATCCGGCCACGGATGAATTACCGTTCTCAGGTTTATAAATATCGCATTACCGGTATCGAAGTGCGACGGCATGTATCCTTTCGCGGTCGGCTTCCAGAAGAGTGGGGCATGCATCAAGCCTGCCACTCAGCCTGCCAGACGATGCTGCATGGGCGAACAAGGTCGTAAGTGTAACAAAAAACAGGGCACAAACCACATGCAAGCCTTGATTATGCGGCCATTCCGGTACGGAATATCGCTGACGGGAAAGGTGTGTCTGACGCAGTATAATCCTGTCATCTGTTCCGAAATAATTCAAAATGACCATCAGCCGCATCATCTTGCTTCGCCATGGCGAAACCGTATGGAACCGGGAAAACCGTATCCAGGGACATCTCGACACTCCCTTGAGCGCTGCCGGTGTTGCCCAGGCTGAAGCTTTGGCGCAACGGCTGGCGGGAGAATCCTTCGCTGCGCTTTACAGCAGCGATCTGGGGCGTGCGCATGAAACTGCGCGGCGCATTGCCGCCCGCACGCACCATCAAGTCATACTCGAACCGGCTCTCAGGGAGCGCAATCTGGGCATATTGCAGGGACTCACCCGGGTCGAAGCGAAAGCCCTGTACCCGGAAATCTACACGCGCTACCGGATGTTCGATCCCGAGTGCATCGTGCCTGGCGGGGAGGATGCGCTGCACTTCGTTGCCCGGGTGGTGGCGGCTTTCTCTGCCATCGCTGAACGGTTTTCCGGGGAAACCGTGGCAGTAGTGGCGCATGGCGGCACGCTGGATGCGATGTACCGGCATGTCACCCATGCGCCATTGCCGGGTGCGCGCACCGCCCCATTGCCGAACGCGGGTTACAATTGCCTGCTGCGTGATGCGCAGGGGCACTGGTCGATGCCGCTCTGGGGTGATGTGAGCCATCTGCAGGGCTGCTTGCCGGGTGATCGCTAATTGCTGCTGCCGGTGAGTTGAGTCATGCCCGCCGGGCGCGGTTTATTTCATGTTCAGGAGTTGAATCTTGCATATCCATATTCTCGGTATTTGCGGCACTTTCATGGGTGGCATCGCGGCGATCGCGCGCGAAGCCGGGCACAAGGTCACGGGTTGCGATACTGGCGTTTATCCGCCGATGAGCACCCAACTGGAATCCCAGGGGATCGATCTGATCGAAGGATACGCGCCGGAACAGATCAAGCTGAATCCCGACGTGTTCGTGGTCGGCAACGTGGTGTCGCGCGGTAACCCGCTGATGGAGGAAATCCTCAACCGCAATCTGCCCTATATTTCCGGCCCGCAATGGCTGGCGGAAAACGTGCTGCGCGACAAATGGGTGCTGGCGGTCGCGGGCACCCACGGCAAGACCAGCACCAGTTCGATGCTGGCATGGATACTGGAGGATGCGGGAATGAAGCCGGGTTTTCTGATCGGCGGCATACCGCAGAACTTCGGCATCTCGGCCCGGCTTGGCAGCGGCTCAGCTTTCTTTGTGATCGAAGCGGATGAGTACGACACCGCTTTTTTCGACAAGCGTTCCAAGTTTGTGCATTACCGCCCCCGGACCGCGATTCTCAACAATCTGGAGTTCGATCATGCTGACATCTTCGCCGATCTTGCTGCTATCGAGCAGCAATTTCACCAATTTGTACGCATCATACCGAGTAATGGGCTGATCGTTGCCAATGGCCGCGACGAGAGTTTGCAGCGGGTTCTGGCCAAAGGTTGCTGGACGCCGGTGGAAACAGTGGGGACAGCCGCTGGCTGGCAGACGGATGCCCGGAATGATGGCGGAGTTGCTGTCTCTTTCGGGGGGGAGTCGCAAGGCATCCTGCAGTGGGAATTGCTGGGAGAGCACAACCGCATGAACGCACTGGCCGCGCTGGCCGCCGCCCGCCATGCCGGTGTCCCGGTCAGCAGCGGCTTGGCGGCACTGGCACAGTTCAAGAACGTCAAGCGGCGCATGGAAGTGCGCGGCGTGGTCAATGGCATCACCGTGTACGACGATTTCGCGCATCATCCCACGGCGATCCACACGACACTGCAAGGTTTGCGCGACAAGGTGAAAGGCACGCGCATTATCGCCGTACTGGAACCCCGCTCCAACACCATGAAAATGGGCACCTGGAAAGACAGTCTGGCAGGCAGCCTCGCTGCCGCCGACCAGGTGTTCTGCTACACCGCCAATCTGGGATGGAATGCAGCAGAAGCATTGCAATCCCTGGGCGCCAAAGCCGCCAGCCATGACAGCCTGGAACAACTGATTGCCGCCATTGCTGCCGCCGCCCGCGCCGGCGACCACGTACTGATCATGAGCAACGGCGGTTTCGGCGGCATCCACGAGAAACTGCTCAAGGCACTGGCCGCAACGGCTGCGGCATGATTCACAGTTGCCATTCTCCGCTGGCTCTGCTGTAAATCCGAATGATCAACGGCAAGACTTTTTACACGGTTCTGGGAATCAGCAGAGACGCTGAGGATGGTGCCATCCGGGCGGCATACAAAACAATGGCGCAGCAATCCTCTCCAGACGGGCATGCTGGGAACGCAGAATCTGCGGGTGAAGCGATGCGTCAGGCTGATGCTGCTTTTGCTGTTTTGTCAGACGTGGACAAGAGGAAACAATACGATACATGGCTGGATACGCAGGCGCCCTTATTGCAAGCAGACAAGTCAGCGCCGGATAGCAAGTCACCGGAAACAAACCCGGAATCGCCAGTTGATGCGGAGTCTGCTCAGTCTGAAAACCCGGCGCAGAATTACTCGGAATCCATGAAAGCCTTTTTCAAGAAAGGTGACTGGATCGTGGTGATTTTCCTGGTGGTGGTCACATTCGCATCAAGCAATTTTCTGAAAGACCACTCCATTTCAGACAATGAATATCGGATCGTGACTGGTCAACTATCACCTCCAGTTATTGAGCCGGGCAAATACTCGCTGTCCGGGATTGCAATCGGCGCCGATATTTCGTCATTGTCCGTAATAGGTATCCCTCCCTCTGCAAGAGAGGATAAGGGGAAATACGTCACAGAGAATTACCGGTTGGCAGATGGAAATGAACTGCGCGTGACATATGCGCGTGACGAAAGCAGGATAGTTTATTTGGAGACCCAGTGGGGCTGGTCGAAATCCGGAACAACGACCGATCTTGAAGGATACACCTATGGCAAAACCACTCTGCGGGATTTGACCGGTAGGATCGGCAGCAATGGTTACACTTATAGCGCAAGACCGGCGACGCATTTCCCGGAGGAAGGCGTCCGGATCAGGCTTAATTCATATGAACTGGAGGAAGCGGGCGCGCAAGTCATAACATTCGTTACAAGAATTCCGCCCGAGAGAGTTGCATACCTGAACGAAAACAAGGGCGGCGCTAAAGTAGACAAGGAATTCAAACTGGTCGCCATCATTCTGGCAGATCCGGCATATCTCGATGAAGTATGGGGTTCAGGCAAGGTTCATGATGAAAACTACAAGCCGATAAAATTACACTGATCTGCCCGGCCATTGGCTTTTTCCCCGCAGACGGACAGTCAAACGGGCCGGGTGTATGCTTCCGTCTTATATGCGTCGAGCTGCTTTTCAGGAAGAGGATAAGAAATGACCATAACGAACAAGCAGTCAGGGACAAACGTTCATGAGATTGCCGATGGGATATACCGCATCAATACGCCGGTCATTATAGATGGCGTATCAGGCGGATTCTCATTCAACCAATACCTCATTGTTGACGACGAGCCACTGATTTTTCATACCGGCCCCCGCAAGATGTTTTCCCTGGTGCGGGAAGCGGTTGCAAGTGTGTTGCCGGTAACTCGCCTTCGTCACATTGCTTTTTCACATGTTGAAGCGGATGAGTGCGGATCACTTAACGAATGGCTTGCGGCAGCTCCGGAATCTTCGCCGCTATGCGGCACAGTCGCTGCTTTGGTATCCATTGATGACCTTGCCGACCGACCGGCACGTGCGCTTGCGGACGGGGAGATACTCTCGCTTGGCAAGCACTCTATGCGATGGTTCGACACCCCGCATCTGCCACATGCATGGGAATGCGGGTTCATGATGGAAGAGCGAACGAATACACTGCTGTGCGGCGACCTGTTCACGCAGGGTGGTGCTGATCTTCCGGCCTTGACCGAGTCGGATATTCTTGGGCCCAGCGAAGCGTTTCGGCATGGGATGGATTATTTTTCACATACCAGGAATGCCCGTGACATGCTGGCGAGACTGGCTTCCGCCAAACCGACAACGCTTGCGTGCATGCACGGCAGTGCATGGCGTGGTGACGGCGAGAAACTGCTACTTTCTCTTGCTGATGCGTTATCTGCATGACTAACATTTTTTAACACTATACGTAGGGGTCAGGTCTAGCTTTATAGCATGACAGAAAAACCCATACTACATTTCTCCCATCATATCGCGCTCTATCCACACCGAGTCGTTGCTGCCGGTATCTGTGTCGGTTTGCGACTGTCAGCACATGCAGAGACATGCCAATCGAGTTATTACAAGCTGTCTATAAACGATCACAAATGGGTCTGCATTTGTAACTGTACCGAAGTCCCTTGACGATGTGTACGTAATAGCGTACGTTACCCATTTTCTTTAATGGGTGGTGCACATTATGCCTACGCTGACAGCAAGCGAAGCTCGGTCAAATCTTTATCGTCTTATCGATGATGCAGCCACAAACCACGAGCCGGTTATTATTACAGGGAAACGGCATAACGCCGTTTTGATTTCGGCTGATGACTGGGCTTCGATACAAGAAACCATCTATTTACTTTCCATTCCTGGCATGCGTGAATCAATTCGGGAGGGCATGTTGAGTTCTGAGAAGGAATGCGCCAAGGAGTTGAGTTGGTGATTTGGCAGCTAATTTATACAAAGGCGGCTCAAAAAGATGCGCAGAAGCTTGCCTCAGCAGGGCTAAAAGAAAAAACGCTGATTTTATTAGGTGTTCTCGGAGAAAACCCATTTCAGAACCCGCCACCCTATGAAAAACTCGTTGGTGATTTGGCGGGGGCATATTCACGGCGAATCAATATTCAACACCGCCTCGTATATCAAGTTTTGGAAGAGCGGCATGTGGTCAAAGTTTTGAGAATGTGGTCTCACTATGAGTAAACTGCCAACCACTATGTTCAAGCGGCATAAGTCACAAGCGGTTTAGCCGCGCGCCAGAACTTCCATAAGTCGTCACGTGTCATGGTGAAATTCTTGTCGCCATGCTCGCTGATGACAGTGAGGGTCAACTGCTCGAGCTTGCCCTGTTTCAACGCTGCCAGTACAGGGGCGAACCAGTCTTGCTCCAGTTTCTTCAGACTTTCACGCCAACCGTAGGCGTCATCGTATTGGGTTTTCGTGTGCAGCACATCGAGCACGGCCAGATGCTTGCCGGCCGCAGCGGATTGGCACCATGCGGTTGCCGTGGACGGAAGCGCCGCATGCTCCGCAGCACCTGCCAGTGCCAGCGAGCGGGGCAGAACCGCATTGCTCCACACCCGGGCATAGGGACAGCCGACCAACTGCGGCATGGTTCCGCCGCCCCATAACCAGATGCCATTGATGGCGAGTTCGCCCCGCGCTTCCCGCGCCTGGTTAAGCGGATGCTCGTGCAGCAGCATCTGCACTTCGTTGAAGAGTCCCTGCCAGCGTACGCTGTCCGTACCGGATGGCAGGAGCGCATGAATATCCTGACCGGCTGCTGTACTGAGCGCATGAGTTTGCAGCGCAGGTGTCGCAGTTACGCGCAGATACCAGCGGTCTGGGGCCAGCGGTAGAAAGACCAGTTCCTGCCGGGCAGCCGTACCGTGGTGCGACGGGAGAGCGCAATCGTCTGTGGCGAAATGCCGGTTGAGCAAGTCGGCAAGCTGCTTTGCTTCTTCTGCCGTGATCCGGAAAATCTGGCTGTCGGCCAGCACGACCTGATTCCGCTCGAGCCGCAGATGCACCGGGTCGGCGCGCAGCCAGTAATGGTTTTCTGCTTGCATCTGCCCGGCGCTGTCGGCCTGCAATGTGAGCGGCGCCACCGGCCAGTCCTGCTGCTTCGCCACGCCGAAAGCGCGGCACAGCCACGTTTCAATCCCTTGCGATGCATTTGCGGTGCGCGAGCTTTTTGCCAGCAGGGTTTCCAGTGCGGGCAACGGCAGGTCGCGGTAAATTTCCGGCAAGGCATCTCCCGGCCAGAACAGGGAGGGAACCAGAAGATGCAGCTTCATCGTGTGGGAGGGAAGATGAGCGGGAGCTGGATAGCGGCGGATTAAACGGCTTCGAAACCGGCGTCCTTGATGGCCTGCTTGAACTGCTCGCTGCCGGTTACTGCGGCGTCATACTGGAGCGTGACTTGCGCATCCTCCAGCGAAACCTCCGCATCGCTTACCCCCGGAATTCTTTCCAGCACATTCTTCACGCTTCTGGCGCAACCCATGCAGGTCATGCCCTTGATGTTGATCACGGTTGTTTGCATTTGCTCTACCCCTTTTTAATGACAATTAAATTTGTGGTTCAAGAACCTGCCTGCCAGCGTTTCAGCAACAACGAGTTGCTTACCACCGACACCGAACTCATCGCCATCGCCGCACCCGCAATCACCGGATTGAGCAATCCTGCTGCCGCCAGCGGAATACCCAGCACGTTGTAGATGAAAGCGAAGAAAAGATTCTGGCGGATTTTGCCCAGCGTTGCACGCGAGAGCGAGATCGCATCGGCCGCGCTCATCAGGTCATCGCGCATCAGGGTGATGTCGGCAGCTTCAATCGCCACATCCGAACCTGCACCGATGGCGAAACTCACGTCAGCCGCAGCCAGCGCCGGTGCGTCATTGATGCCGTCGCCGACCATACCGGTGAATTTTCCGCTCGCCTTGGTTTGTTCCACCGCGGCGGCCTTGTCTTGCGGCAGCACTTCGGCACGATAGCTGGTGATGCCCGCCTGCCGGGCAATGGCGGCGGCAGTGGCTGGGTTGTCGCCGGTCAGCATCACCACTTCGATGCCCATGGCTTGCAGCCGCTTGACCGCTTGTGCGGAAGTGCTGCGCAAGCGATCGGCGATGGCGAGGTAGCCGAGAACTTCGGGAACGTTGCCAGTCACGGCGGCTACGGCGATGACGGTTTTGCCCGCAGCCTGCAGCACCGCGATGCGCGCGTCATCAATGGCCGCACCGCGCCCGCCTAGAAATCTTGGCGAACCCAAGAGATATTCACTGCCGTTGATGCGGGCAGTGATCCCGCTGCCGGCAACGGCATTAAAATCAGTTACCACTTGCGGGCGGATGTTCATGCCCGCGGCACGTTCCAGCACCGCTTTTGCGAGAGGGTGCTCCGAGCCTTGTTCCAGGGTGGCGGCAACCTGCAGCAAGTCATGCTCGGTAGTTGACCCCGCCGCAACGACATCGGTCAGCGCCGGTTTGCCTTCGGTGAGGGTGCCGGTCTTGTCTACAATCAACACCTGAATTTTTTCTGCATACTCCAGCGCGGCGGCATTTTTCACCAGCACGCCGGTCTGCGCGCCGCGCCCGGTGCCAACCATGATCGCCGTCGGCGTGGCCAATCCCAATGCGCAGGGGCAGGCGATCACCAGCACTGCGACAGCATTGATCAGCGCCGTGACGAAATCGCCCGCAAGCCACCAGGTAAACCCCAGAGTCAGTACGCTGATGGCCACCACTACCGGCACGAACACTGCCGAGATGGTGTCGGCCATGCGCTGGATCGGCGCCTTGGAACCCTGCGCCTGTTCCACCAGGCGGATGATGGCCGCGAGCTGGGTATGGGCGCCGACGCCGGTGGCGCGGCATTTGAGCAGGCCCTGCTGGTTCATGGTGGCGGCATAGACTTTCGCCCCCGCCTGCTTGCCGACCGGCAGGCTCTCGCCGGTCAGCATGGCTTCGTTCACACTGGAGGCTCCTTCAATGACGACGCCATCCACCGGCAGATTCTCGCCCGGGCGCACGATGAAAATGTCGCCCAGCACGAGGCTGCTTGCGTCCACTTCGATGATTTCGCCGTTGCGCTCCACCCGCGCGGTTTTGGGTTGCAGTTTGATCAATTCCTCGATGGCGGCCGAAGTCTTGCCTTTGGCGCGCGCTTCCATCAGCTTGCCCAGCAATACCAGCGTAATGATGGCCGCGCTGGCTTCGAAATAGACATGCTGCTGCAGTGCCAGTGCCGTCACCACCGCACTGAAGAAATAAGCCATGCTGGTGCCGAGAGCGATCAGCACATCCATGTTGGCGCTGCCGCCGCGCAGCGCGTGCCATGCGGCGACATAGAAGCGTTTGCCGACCCAGAACTGCACCGGCGTTGCCAGCAGCCATTGCAGCCAGCGCGGCAGCAGATCTTCATGCGCACCCGAGAACATTGCGCCCATCTGCAGCAGCAGCGGCAGGGTAAGGACGGCCGCAATCCAGAACACACGCAGTTCTGCCTGGTAAGCAGCCAGCCGCCGCGCTTTTTCCTCGGCGCGGCTGCTATCGCTGATTTCACTGGCGCCATAGCCCGCTCTGACGACGGCGGCGATCAGCTCATCCACCGTCACCATGCCGGGATTGAAACTGGCGCGGGCTGTCTCCGTGGCCAGATTGACCGTGGCGCTGACGCCGGGAAGCTTGTTCAGCGCTGTTTCGATCCGGCCGCTGCAGGCGGCACAGGTCATGTCGTGGATTTGCAGTTGCACCGACTGGGGGACGACGTGGAAACCGGCCCGCTCGATCGAGCGCACCAGATCTTCGGGCCGGGTAGTGGTGCCGGCATCGAGCTCCACCCGCACCTTTTCGTTGGCGAAGTTGACCGCCGCATGCACGCCCGGCAGTTTATTCAGATTGTTTTCGATGCGCGCCGCACAGGCTGCACAGGTCATGCCCTCGATGGGCAGTTCGATTTGCCTGAGAGCAAGGGAATTCATGATGACGGCGCATTCATGGTGGGATCAGTGTATGCAGTATAGATCCAGGTAGCCAGTAATGAGACAGCCAATGCCCGGCAGAATTCACGCCCGCCCTGATGCATGAACCGCGTGAGCGTCAGTCTTCCTGGCGCAACTGCGGAAACAGGATCACGTCGCGGATGCTGGGGCTGTCGGTGAACAGCATGACCAGCCGGTCTATGCCGATGCCTTCGCCTGCGGTGGGGGGCAGGCCATATTCCAGCGCGCGGATGTAATCGGCGTCGTAGTGCATGGCTTCGGCATCACCCGCTTCCTTGGCCTGGGCTTGCTCGAGGAAGCGCGCCGCCTGATCTTCCGGATCGTTCAGTTCGGAAAAGCCGTTGGCGATTTCGCGCCCGGCGATGTAAAGCTCGAAGCGGTCGGTTACTTCCGGATTGATGTCATTGCGCCGTGCCAGCGGCGAGACTTCCGCCGGGTAATCGATGATGAAAGTCGGTTCGAACAGCAGATGCTCGACGGTTTCATCGAACAGCGTGAGCTGCAAACCGCCGATGCCGTCCCCGGGTTTATAGGAAATGCTGAGTGTCTGCAACTGGCCGATCAGGAATGCGCGGTCGTTGAGTTGCGCATCGGTGTATTGCGGGTGAAATTTGCGGATGGCCTGGGTGATGGTGAGCCGCGCGAACGGTTGCGCGAAATCGATTTCCCGTCCCTGGTAGGTGATGCGGGTCGTGCCCATAACTTTCTCTGCCACCTGTCGCAGCATGGTTTCGGTGAAGTCCATCAGGTAGGCGTAATCCTGATAGGCCTCGTAGAACTCCAGCATGGTGAATTCAGGATTGTGCCGGGTGGAGATGCCTTCGTTGCGGAAATTGCGATTGATCTCGAATACTTTTTCCATCCCACCGACTACCAGGCGCTTGAGGTAAAGCTCCGGCGCGATGCGCAGGTACAGCGCCATGTCCAGCGCATTGTGATGGGTGGCGAAAGGCCGCGCCGCTGCACCGCCGGGGATCGGGTGCATCATCGGTGTTTCCACTTCCAGATAGCCGCGCGCGACGAAGAATTCGCGGATGCACTGGATGATTCCGGAGCGGGTGGCGAATACCTTGCGGGTGTCTTCGTTGGTGATCAGATCAAGATAGCGCTGGCGGTATTTCTGTTCCTGATCAGACAAGCCGTGGAATTTTTCCGGCAGCGGGCGCAGCGCCTTGGTCAGCAGGTGCAGCTGCGTGACCCGCACCGAGAGCTCGCCAGTCTTGGTTCTGAACAGGGTCCCTTGCGCGCCGAGGATGTCGCCCAGGTCGTGATGCTTGAATGCCTGGTGAACGGCTTCCCCGGTCAGATCGTTGCTGATGTAGAGCTGGATGCGCCCGCTCATGTCCTGGATGGTGGCAAAGCTCGCCTTGCCCATTACGCGCTTCAGCATCATGCGGCCCGCCACGCGCACGCTCTTCGCCGCCGCTTCCAGCGTTTCGTTGCTGTCCGCAGCATACTGCCGGTGCAGGTCTGCTGCCAGATCATCGCGGCGGAAATCGTTGGGAAAAGCGTTGCCCGTTTTGCGCAGCTCGGTCAGTTTGGCGCGGCGTTCATCGACCAGACTGATGTCCGCAGATGTTTTGGCAACTGCTGCATCCGGGTTCCCGTTAATCTCTGACTCATTCATTTCTGTTTGACCTCCGTAACAGGCTGTTAAACGCCTTGTTTCAAACTCGCCTCGATAAAATCATCCAGCCCGCCGTCGAGCACGCCCTGGGTATTGCCGATCTCGACGCCGGTGCGCAAATCCTTGATGCGCGACTGGTCCAGCACGTAGGAGCGGATCTGGTGCCCCCAGCCGATGTCGGTCTTGGAATCTTCCATCGCCTGCTTTTCGTCGTTGCGTTTGCGCAGTTCCGCTTCATACAGGCGCGATTTCAGCATGGCCATCGCTTCCGCGCGATTGCGGTGCTGCGAACGGTCATTCTGACATTGCACCACAATGCCGGTGGGATTGTGGGTGATGCGAATCGCTGAATCGGTTTTATTGATGTGCTGTCCGCCTGCACCGGAAGCGCGGAACGTGTCGATGCGCAAGTCCGCCGGGTTGATGTCTACTTCGATGGTCTCGTCCACTTCAGGGTAGACAAACACGCTGGCGAATGAGGTATGGCGGCGATTGCCGGAATCGAACGGGGATTTGCGCACCAGCCGGTGAACGCCGCTTTCAGTCCGCAGGTAGCCGTAGGCATAATCGCCGGAGACCTTGAGGCTGGCGCTCTTGATGCCCGCGACCTCGCCGGACGACTCTTCCAGCACTTCCACCTTGTAGCCGCGGCGTTCGCAATAGCGCAGGTACATGCGTTCCAGCATGGACGCCCAGTCCTGCGCTTCGGTACCGCCAGAGCCGGACTGGATATCGATGAAACAGTTATTGGGGTCCATCGGGTGGGCGAACATGCGGCGGAATTCCATGTCCGCCACAGTCTTTTCCAGTTGCGCGACATCGGCGCCGACGCTCTCCAGCGTGGCATCGTCATTTTCCTCTTTCGCCATCAGGAACAGATCGCGGGCATCATGCAATTGCCGCCCGACTGTTTCCAGAGTATTGACGACACCTTCCAGCATTTTCTTTTCCCGCCCCAATTCCTGGGCGCGTTTGCTGTCACCCCAGATGGCGGGGTCTTCCGCCTGCCGGTTGAGTTCGCTCAGACGCGTTTGCTTGGCATCGAAGTCAAAGATACCTCCGCAATTCTGTCGCCCGGTTGTCGAGAGAGGCGAGTTGATTGGCGATGGCGTTGAGTTGTTCCGCTTCCATGGGAGTCTGGCCCGAAAATGCGATAAAGAGAAAATTATACAGCAAGCTCGGGGAAGCGCTGAGAATCCGGGAAAGTATCCCGCTGCTGGTGGCTTGTCGGGAAGAGTATGGTTTTTTTCGTTACAATCACGCCATGGAAAAATTCTTTGCATTGATTCCTGCAGCAGGTTCCGGTTCGCGCATGGGCAACGAACTGCCCAAGCAGTATCTGCCGCTGGCCGGCAGGCCAATGATTTATCATGCCTTGCGCACGCTATGTGATTCACCCCGCATTGCCGGCGTGTTTGTGGTGCTTGCGCCCGGCGACAGTGAGTGGTCAAGCTATGACTGGTCGGAGTTTTCCGGCAAGCTGGTGGTATTCGACTGCGGTGGCGCGGCTCGTGCCGAGAGCATACTCAATGGCCTGAAAGCAGCGCCGGGAGCATCAGCCATTGGCTCCGACGATTGGGTGTTGGTGCACGATGCGGCGCGGCCCTGTCTGAGCGCAGCGCAGCTCGACAAACTGATCGATGAACTGGCGGATGATGCAGTGGGCGGATTGCTGGCGGTGCCGGTGGCCGATACCCTGAAGCGTGGCGATGCCGGCAGCCGGGTCGAGCGCACCGAATCCAGAGTGGGTCTGTGGCAGGCGCAGACGCCGCAGATGTTTCGCTACCAGCTGCTGGTGGATGCCCTGAGCAGAGTGGGCGGGGCGGCCATGACCGATGATGCCGGTGCAGTTGAGGCTCTGGGTCTGCATCCCAGATTGGTGTTGAGCGATGCGCGTAATCTGAAAGTCACCTATCCCCAGGATCTGGCTCTGGCGGAATTGATATTACAAGAGAGGAAAGTACAGTGAGCAGAATCAGGATTGGGCAGGGTTTTGATGTGCATCAACTGGCTGCAGGCCGCAAGCTGATCATCGGCGGGGTCACCATCCCGCATGAAAAAGGCTTGCTGGGGCACTCCGATGCCGACGTGCTGCTGCATGCGGTATGCGATGCATTGCTGGGAGCGGCCGCGCTGGGGGACATCGGCCGGCATTTTTCGGATGCCGACCCGCGCTACAAGAATATCGACAGCCGCGTACTGCTGCGCGAAGTTTATCGCTTGCTGGAAAAAAACGACTACCAGGTGGGCAATATCGATGCGACCATCATCGCCCAGGCGCCGAAAATGGCGCCGCATATTCCTGCCATGGTTGCCAACATCGCGCAGGATCTGCAGATGTCGGCCGCAGATGTCAACATCAAGGCCAAAACTGCCGAGCATCTTGGTCCGGTTGGCCGGGGCGAGGGCATAGAGGCGGAGGTGGTGTGCCTGATTACCGCAACAGATGATGTCGGCAATTGAAATGAATACTGCTGTTAAGGAAGAGACCGTCCGGGTTTTCTTTGCAATCTGGCCGGACGCAGCGGCGCAAAAGCAGTTGATCGAACTGGCAGAACGACTGGAAGCGGTCTGTGATGGACGCAAGGCCAGGGTGGAAAACATTCATCTGACGCTGGTGTTTCTCGGGGAAGTAAGTGTCGATCGGCTGGATGCACTATGCCAGGTAGCCAACAAAGTTCGGGATGGAGGTGTGCAGGCTTTCGATTTCGCCGTCGAGGAAGTCCACTACTGGAAGCATAATCGTATCGCCTATGCGGGAACGACCAAGGTTCCACAGGGGCTTCTGGATCTGGCGAATGCTTTACAGAGTGCTTTGTTTGCTGCCGGATTCGCGTTCGATCGCCAGGCTTATGTGCCGCATATAACGCTGGTGAGAAAGACCAGATGTCCTGCTCCTTCGATTGAGCTCAGGACGGGCTTGCCTGAACTGGCGCAACCGATAGTCTGGCCAGTGCGTGAATGGGTGCTGGTAAAGTCGGGACAGGCCAACGGCAGATCGGGTTATACCCCTATCGGCCGCTGGCCCCTGGCAGGATAGGGAACCACTGAACCAGTCCTCCGTGGAGCGCGTTGCTGTCAAAATCTGGATGATTTCAAGGCGCGCGACGCAGGTCGTAGCTGGTCTACGAAGCCAAGGAGCGCAACACAGCAAGCGCCAGATTTTGCCGCAACCCTATGGGACGGGGTTTTGCGGGCGGTCTGCGGTGTCAGGCTCGTAGCGAAGGGAATGACCATTCGCGTCCTTGCCTTTCGTGCATCCCATCCCGTAAAACCGCCGTCGCGCCCGCGTGGGACTGGTTCAGTGGCTCCCTAGAGATAGATACAGCTTTCCAAGTGCCGCGTCAGTTCTTTTTCATTGATCTTGGTATAGTCCTTTTCGAGACTGTCGCTTACCAGGGCGCGCACATGGTTACCCAGGCGGCTGTTGATGAGTCCCATGAAAGGGGCTGACACCACCAGAATCAGGCGCTGGTAGCTATTGGCAGTACGTCCTTGCTCGAGTTCCCGTGCGAGCTGGAGGGCGAAATTCTGAGCTTCATTTTGTTTCGGGTCGGCGGCGGGTACGTAGGAGCCGTGACCGTTGCCGTGGCTCTTATTGTGTCCGGGACGGTCTGAGACCAGATCGTATCCTTTTTCCCTGCTGGCAGCGTGTTCGAATTCCTTGAGTTTCTGTAAGCCCTTCTTGGGTCCGTAATTTGCATACAGAGATGCTGCACTTGCATTGGCGACTAGTATCCACGTGATGCTCATATAATGCCTCCATGAGATGAAGAAGTGATGAGAGTGAAAACCGGACAGTTCCATTGCCAGCATATCATTGCGCGCGAGTTTTACAAACAGCGGGCTGCCAGCGAAAGTATAATTCCAGTAACTGTGTTTCACCGCATAGGCTCGGAGAGCCGCTTATCTGGGTTAAACCTGCCGCTTTGAAAATCCTCGCTCTCGATACTTCCACCGAGTATTGTTCCCTTGCGCTCTGGCTCGACGGCGAGCTGCTGAGCCGGGAAGTGCTTGCCGGGCAGCAGCATTCCGAACTGCTTTTGCCGCTGCTGCAAGAACTTCTGGAAGAAGCCGGGTTGACGCTGGCGCAACTGGATGGCATCGCTTTTGGTGCCGGTCCGGGATCATTCACCGGTCTGCGCATTGCCTGCGGAGTGGCACAGGGGCTGGCTTTCGGCGCGAATCTGCCGGTCATCGGTGTAGGTACGCTGGCAGCATTGGCGCAGCAAGCTGGGAGCGACAGCGTGATTGCCGTGCTCGATGCCCGCATGGGCGAGATTTATCATGCCGCTTACATTAAATCGGCAGATGGCTGGCAAGTAGTGAGTGAGCCCTCGCTCTGCTTGCCACAGCAGGCGCCGCTGCTGTCAGGGGATGACTGGACTGGTTGCGGCAGCGGTTTTGCCAAGTATGATGAAGCCTTGCGTAGCCGCTACCATGGGTGCATCGGACGCGTCATCGACAACCTCAGTCCGCGTGCGCGGGAGATGGCGCAACTGGCGGCTCCCGGATTTGCAGGGGGGCTGGGGGTCGATCCCGCCGTTGCTGTACCGCTTTATATTCGCAACAAGGTGGCGCTGAAGGAAAGTGAGCGATGAATGCCCAGTGGCAGGAAACCCCGCAAATCAGGCGTATGCTGCCGGCAGATCTAGACGCGGTAGTAGCTGTCGAACGCGAGGTTTTTCTCTTTCCCTGGACACGCGGCAACTTCAGTGATTCGCTCGACTCCGGCTATCATTGCCGGGTACTGGAGCAGGCGGGTCATATTTTCGGCTATGGCGTGATGACAATCGGCGCAGATGAAGCCCATCTGCTTACTCTCAGTATCGCTGCCGGCTGGCAACGGCAGGGCTGGGGCGAAAAACTGCTGCAGCAGTTTATTCAGATCGCCAGAGAATACCATGCGAAAACAATGTTTCTGGATGTGCGTGCATCCAATCAGGCCGCTGCCCGGTTGTATGAACGGATAGGGTTCAGGCATATCGCCCGGCGCAAGGATTATTATCCCGCGATGGGCGGACGCGAGGATTCGTTGATTATGGAGCTGACGCTGTGAACTTGTCATGAGCACCAGGCGTGAAGAAATACTCGAGGAACTGGGTCTGACGCCGCTGTGGTACAGCCGGACTGCGCGGCAGGCCACGGATGGCGCGACGGTTTCCAGTCATCGAGCCGATACTACAGACGCCAGACGTGAGCAGATTCTGCGCATGGACTGGGCTCAGCTCAAGGCCAGCGTGGCGGACTGCACTGCCTGTCCGCTGCATCAGGCGCGTACCCGCACGGTGTTTGGTGTGGGCGACGAGAATGCCGACTGGCTGTGGGTGGGCGAGGGTCCGGGCGCTGAGGAGGATGCCAGCGGCGAGCCCTTCGTCGGCCAGGCCGGCAAGCTGCTGGACAACATGCTGGCGGCAATCAGTCTGCAGCGCGGCCGCCATGTTTATATCACCAATATCGTCAAGTGCCGTCCGCCCGGCAATCGCAATCCGGAACCCGCTGAAGCGCAACAGTGCGCGCCTTACCTGGCACGGCAGATTGAATTGATCCAGCCCAAGCTCATCATCGCGCTCGGAAAAGTCGCTGCGCAGAATCTCCTGCACACCGATGCCACGGTCGCCAGTCTGCGCGGCAAGTTGCATGATTGTTCCGGCATTCCCTTGATCGTCACCTATCATCCGGCCTATCTGCTGCGCACACTGGCCGACAAGGCAAAGGCCTGGGAAGACTTGTGTTTTGCCAGAAGCACCATGCAGACGCTGTTGTAATCGGTGATTTAGCCCCCATTTATCTTGCACCATATTTTTTCAGGAGAGATCCATGCGTAATCTGCTGTTGTCCCTGACATTGCTGCTTACCCTTGCTTTGAGCGGCTGCGGCTACAATACCCTGCAATCTACTGACGAGCAGATCAAGGCGAGCTGGGCGGAAGTTCTGAACCAGTACCAGCGCCGCGCCGATCTGGTCCCCAATCTGGTAAATGTGGTGAAAGGTTTTGCCGCGCAGGAAAAAGACGTGCTGCTGGGGGTGACCAACGCCCGTTCCAGGGTGGGCGGGATTCAGGCGACGCCCGAGCTGATCAACGATCCGGTGGCATTCGCTAAATTCCAAAGCGCTCAGGGAGAGTTGTCGGGTGCGCTGTCGCGTCTGCTGGTGGTAGTGGAAAATTATCCTCAGCTCAAGTCAGATGCCAATTTTCGTGAACTGCAGGCGCAACTGGAAGGTACCGAGAACCGTATTACCGTGGCCCGTAACCGTTACATCAAGGCGGTACAGGAATACAACGTGGTGGTGCGCTCCTTCCCCAGCAATCTAACTGCAATGGTCTTCAGCTTCCAGGTGAAGCCCAGCCTCGCGGTGGAGAACGAGAAAGAAATTTCCACTGCGCCGAAGGTGGATTTCAGCGCACCGGCAGCGGGAAAATAAGAGTGTCTCTTCAAACGCTGCCCCGGTCGGTTTCCCCGGGGGTCGTGGCGGCATGATTTCCACTGGACTCGTTCAAGTCTGGGTAAAAACCCTGATGTTGGTTGCGCTGCTGTTTTCTGCCTCATTAGCCGGGGCGGATGTGGCGGTTCCTCCACTCAAGTCCCGCGTCACTGACCTGACCGGGACGCTCCCCACTGCCGTGGCCGCACAACTGGAGCAGAGACTGATGGCATTTGAGGCGAGAAAAGGCAGCCAGGTGGCGGTGCTGATCGTCCCCATCACCCAGCCAGAAACCATCGAACAATATTCAATTCGCGTTGCCGAGGCATGGAAACTGGGGCGCAAAGGGGTGGATGACGGTGCCTTGCTGCTGGTCGCAAAGAACGACAGGACGCTGCGCATAGAGGTGGGCTATGGCCTCGAAGGCGCGTTGCCGGATGCTGTGGCAAAGCGGATTGTCGAAGAAATAATCGTGCCCGAATTCCGGCAGGGAGATTTTGCTGGCGGCGTTGTCGCGGGGATCGAGCGGATTCTGGGTGTGATCGAAGGGGAGCCGCTACCGCCGCCTCAGTCCATGCCAGGTGCGAGTCCCGCTAGCGGAACAGACACCGTTCTGGAAAATATGCTTCCCATACTCATCGGGCTGATCGTGTTCGGCAAGATATTGCAATCCATGTTCGGACGTCTCATCGGCGCCACGGTAATGAGTACGGTAGCGGGATTCACCGGTTGGCTGATTTTTTCCTCGCTGATTGTTGCGCTATTTATTGCGCTGCTCATCTTCTTTTTGAGCCTGTTCGGCAACGCAGGCAGCGGGATTTATCGGGGTGGGCGTGGTGACTGGTCTGGTGGCGGCTTTGGCGGGGGTGGTGGTTTCGGTGGCGGCGGTGGCGGTTTTGGCGGTGGCGGCGCATCGGGGAGGTGGTAAGTGAATTTCACGCGCGTACTGCGGCATCTCTTTACTGGTCGACTGACACTGCGGCGCGTGTTCCCCGCTGCTTCCCTGAAGGCTATCGAACAAGCCATCAAGCAGTCAGAAACAAGCCACGATGGTGAAATCCGCTTTGCGGTGGAAGCAGCATTGCATATATTGCCGCTGCTTGGAAACCAGTCAGCGCGGCAGCGATCGATAGAAGTGTTTTCCCAACTACGGGTGTGGGATACCGAGTGCAACAACGGGGTGCTGATTTATTTGCTGCTGGCCGACCGCCATGTGGAAATTGTCGCTGACCGCGGAATTCACAGCAAGGTCGGCAGCGAGGAATGGGAGAAAATCTGCCGCGCGATGGAAGCCGCTTTTCGACAGGGGCGATTCGAGGCGGGAGTCATCGCAGGCATCGCTGCCATCAGCACGCATTTGCGAGCGCATTTCCCGACAGAGCGGCAGGGTGGAGAGAATGAACTTGCCGACCGGCCGGTGATTCTATAGCGCGGTTGTCAATGCCCCTTGTGCGCCCCGATCAGGTGCAACGAGTCTTGCTTGCTCTGATTGAGCAAGTGCCATTTGCGTATCAGCGTCATGATTACCGCCACAAACAAGCCGAACAGAATGATGACGGTGTAAACGTGCACATCGAGGCTTATCAGTACGGCATACAGCATCAGCATGGTGAGTATGCTCAGATTCTCGTTGAAGTTCTGTACCGCAATAGAGTGCCCCGCACCCATCAGGATATGGCCGCGATGCTGCAGCAGGGCATTCATCGGCACCACGAAGAATCCCGCTAGCCCGCCGATCAGCATGAGCAATCCGATCGCGACCCACAGGTCGCGCACCACGATCATGGTCATCACCACTATGCCCATGGCGATGCCCAGCGGAATCACATTCACCGATTGCCGCAGCGAGACCAGGCGTGCCGCCATGACTGCGCCTACTGCAATACCGAGAGCAACCACCCCCTGCAACTGCGCGGCTTTGCTCAGTGGAAAATCGAGCGCTGCTTCGGCCCATTTCAGCACGATAAATTGCAGGGTCGCACCTGCCCCCCAGAACAGTGTTGTAACAGCAAGCGAGATCTGTCCGAGCTTGTCGGTCCATAGCAGCTTCAAGCAGTGCCCGAACTCGTGCATCAGGAATAACGGATTCTTGCTGAGTATGCGGTGATCGACTCCGGTGTTGGGAATGTACAGATTAAAAGTGGCGGCAATGCCGTAAAACGTGGCGATCAGCAGAATGCCTGCTTCCGTCACAGTATCCACGCCGGTGTCGATGAAAGGAAAATCGAATGCCAGAAATATGGCAGAGACTGTGGGTGTGATCAGCACCCCGCCCAGCACCGTGCCAAGCACGATGGAGGCCACGGTCAATCCTTCGATCCAGCCGTTGGCAATGACCAGTTTATCCGGTGGCAGCAGCTCAGTAAGTATGCCGTATTTGGCTGGAGAGTAAGCGGCGGCACCCAGCCCCACGATCGCGTAGGCGGCGAGGGCAGAATACTGATGCGCGGCGAGAAACAGCAGGCTGCAACCCACGATCTTGATGGTGTTGCTGATGAACATCACCCGCCACTTGGGCATGGAGTCGGCGAAAGCGCCGACGAAAGGGGCAAGAATCACGTAGAACAGCACAAACACAAACTTGAGCATGGGGGTGAGATAAGCGGGCGCGTGCAGGTCTATCAGCAGCGCGATGGCAATGACCAGCAACGCATTGTCTGCCAGCGACGAAAAAAACTGTGCCGCCATAATGGTATAGAACCCGCGTTTCAAACTATTCCTCCGGAAATTTTCTTGTTAGCAGGCGCTGGATTATACAATGGTCATCCAGGCCAGTTTTTGGGCAGCGGGTTTTATACCATGAAACCGCTGTGGCGACTAACTGTAACGGCGTTAATGAGGAAACTCCCGGCAGACACTATCCTGATGACTGGATTTGTGATTGAATGGCCGGCCAGTCTCTCTACCGACACCATGCAGAAAGCTGTGGCGTAGCAATTCCGCAATAACATTCCGTTAAAAATCAACAGATGCCGCGTCCCATTCAAGCCCTGATCGATCTTTCCGCACTCGAACAGAATCTGTCGGTAGTTCGCCGCCATGCGCCGCGCGCGCGCGTAATGGCAGTAATCAAGGCCGATGCTTATGGTCACGGATTGCTGCGTGCTGCCAGTGCGCTTAAGAGTGCGGATGGGTTTGCGCTGCTGGAACTGGATGCTGCAATACGTCTGCGCGATGCGGGCTACCGCCAGCCCATACTGCTGGTCGAAGGTTTCTTTTCCACAGAAGAACTGGCGATGATCGAGCAATACCACTTGAGCGCCGTGATTCACCACAGCGAGCAACTGGCCATGTTATCTGCTTTCAAGCGGCGCGGCGGTCTGGATGTGTTCCTGAAGCTTAATACCGGCATGAACCGCTTGGGATTTGTGCCCGAGCAGTTCCCCGCTGCATTGGAGGCCCTGAAAACCAGTCCCGCTATTGGCCAGATCACATTGATGACCCATTTTGCTCGCGCCGACGAGCCCGCTGGCGAGGACAGTGTCAGCGCGCAATTGCAGCGTTTCACCGCCGTCGCCGCTGGGCGGAATTTGCCGTGCTCGCTGGCCAATTCCGCAGCGATTTTACACTACCCTGAGACGCATGCCGATTGGGTGCGCCCCGGCATCATGCTCTACGGCGCTTCGCCCTTTGCCGACAAGACTGCCGCTGAACTGGGTCTGCACCCGGTAATGACAATATCCAGCAGAATCATTGCAGTGCAGAATCTCAAGGCAGGGGATGCGGTAGGGTATGGCCACACTTTTCACGCTGACCGGCCAATGCGTGTCGGCATCGTCGCCGGGGGTTATGCCGACGGCTATCCGCGTCATGCGCCTACCGGCACACCGGTGCTGGTGAACGGCAGACGCAGCCGCATCCTCGGACGTGTGTCCATGGATATGCTGCACGTGGATTTGAGCGGAATCGAGAGTGCCGGTGTGGGCAGTCCGGTAATACTCTGGGGAGAGGGGATGCCGGTGGATGAGGTGGCGCAGTCGGCGGGCACCATCAGCTATGAGCTGCTGTGCGCTCTGGCGCCGCGCATGCAGGTAGTAACGTAGAATAAAAAAGGGCGGTCAAGTGACCGCCCTTTTTAATCGAGCAATTTCCGCAACGGATACGAAGATTATTCGACCTTGGCTTTGGCGCGCAGTTCGTTGACGGCACCTTCAAACTGCCGCTGCAGCACACGCTGTGTCAGATTGTTCTTGATCTCTTCAAACGGCGGAATTTTCAGCGGACGCACATCGTCCAGTCGAATCACGTGCCAGCCAAAAGGTGTTTGTACCGGCTGTTCGGTGAGCTGACCTTTGTTCAGTTTGGTCAGGGCTTCAGCGAAAGGGGCGACATAGTTTCCGGCGGGACTCCAGTCGAGTTCACCCCCCTTGCTCTTGCTGCCGGTATCCGTGGATTTTTCCTGGGCAATCTTGTCGAGCCTGGCGCCTTTCTTGATGCTGGCGATAATACTCTTGGCTTCTGCCTCGGTCGCAACCAGAACGTGGCGTGCCTTGTATTCCTTGTCGCCCATCTGCGCTTTCAGCGCATCATATTCCTTGCGCATGGCCTCGTCACTGACCGGATGGGTTTTTATGTAGTCGATCTGATATGCCCGGACCAAGGCTGTCTGACGGGCAATCTCCAGTTGAGCTATGATTTCGGGGTCCTTGTCCAGACCTTTTCTCAGTGCTTCCTGGGCGATCACTTCTTCGGCGATCAGGTCATCACGCAGAGCTCTCCTGACTTCAGGGGTGTCCGGCTGCCCCTGGCTGGCGCGAGCTTTGATAATAAAATCAAGACGCGCCTGCGGGATTGCTATCCCATTTACTTTGGCCATGGGCACTGCGGGTTGAGCTTGGGCAGCGGTTACGGTGATCAGGCCGGAAATGCCGATCGCCATTAATTGCGAAAATTTTATGAGTTGCATAAAGCTCCCTCGTCAGTGGATTGAATCGGATAAAACCTCTTGAGGAGTATACGCCTTTACGCTGAGTGCGTGAATATCCTTGCGCATCATCTCCCCCAATGCAGCGTAGATCAGACGATGCCGGGCCATGGCTGACAGGCCGAAGAATTTGGATGAGACGACAGTAAGGAGGTAATGTCCGCCACCGCTTTTGGCGCCCTCGTGCCCCTCGTGCCGGATGCTCTCGTCCAGAATTTCAATCTTTTCCGGATCAAGGGCGGCAAGTCTCTGCCTGATTAGTTCGATCGTATTCAATTGCGCGGCGCTCTGTGTTTATGCTGGAAAGACTTTCCGGAATGGTTTGACGATGACTTTTGCGTAGACACCTGCAGTGACATACGGATCGGCCTCCGCCCAAGCGCGTGCCGCGGCCAGTGATTCAAATTCCGCCACGATCAGGCTGCCGGAAAATCCTGCCGGACCGGGGTCGGAGCTGTCGATTGCCGGGTAGGGTCCGGCCAGGACAAGGCGCCCGTCTTGCTGCAATGCCTTGAGGCGTTCCAGATGTGCGGAACGAGCCACCAGACGTTTCTCCAGGCTATCGGGGTTATCTTCAGCGTTTATCGCGTAGAGCATCATGTTCCTTTGTCCTCCTTGTCTTCCATATATTTTGCCAGCATCAGTCCTTGCAACAGCACAAACGCCAGCATTAGACCCATGAAACCGAACAGCTTGAAATTGACCCAGGTTTCGGTGGAATAGTTGAAGGCCACGTAGAGGTTGACTCCGCCCATCGATGCAAAAAATCCCGCCCAACTGGCGTTGAGCCGGCCCCAGACCGCTTCCGGTAGTTTGATTTGTTCTTTCATCATGACGCGGATCAGGTTTTTGTTGAAAAACCCGTGGGCCACCAGCAGCGCACCGGCAAACAGCCAGTAGAGCACAGAAGGTTTCCACTTGATGAAGGTTTCATCCTGCAATATCAGTGTAGCGCCGCCAAAAACGCCGATGATGACGAGACTCACCCACAGCATGGTGTCGACCTTGCGATGACGGAACCATACCCAGCCGATTTGCATAAAAGTGGCGGCAATGGCCACAGCAGTGGCGGTATAAATGCCATAAATCTTGAATGCGATGAAAAACAGGATGACCGGAAAAAGGTCGAATAGAAACTTCATGAGTGCGCAGCGATAAAGTCGTGGTTGGCAATAAGAAACAATTATGACAATCGAAATGGGGAAAAACTCCCCGGTTTTGTTTGGCTACCCCAGGTTTGTCTCAGTGCAAATGCATCGGCGCTGTTTTGCCCTCTTCGGGGAATTCGGCATGTACTACCTCACCTTCCGGGTTCGGGAACAGGGGTGCGCCGCACTCCTCACAATATTCCAGCGGAAAGCGATTATCCAGCAGCGTGACGTGAGTTACGCCACATTCCCGCAGCGTTGTTTCGATCTGCGTCACGGTGTCACTGCTTTCGTCTTCCTCGCCCACCAGCGCCCAAACAATGCCGTAGAGCACATCATCGCGATCCTTGAAGGTGAAACTGATACGGTACTCTTCCAGCCACTGGTCAAAAAATGGCGCGATCACCGCACGCAGGCCATTTGCGGGGATATTCAGAGTGGACTGCAGGAAATCGATGGTGGCGTGCATGGAATAGGGGCGAGCGAGGCGGTCCGCCATGCGCCAGGCAGAGAAGAAGCCATCAGGCAGCAGCAATTCCAGTGCGCAACCCTGGAATAACGGGCGCAGCGCCTCGCCCCCGTGGGCTTGCCAGGCAAGCAGTATTTCCTGTTTTTGAGTTTTGGTCCCGGGCACAGTGCCGACCTCGCTGGTCCCCGCGGCTTCCTGCCAGCGGAACATGGGTTTTCCCCGTGGTACGGCAATGGCACCAAGAAGGTATCGGGTATCGGACAGAAAACGTCCGGTCTCAGCCAGTTGGCGCGGATTCATGTGCAAATCACGCCCCTCTGTCGCCGCCGTCCACAGTTTGCTGGCCAGTTCATGCGTGAGGTGATAACCGCGCGGCAACTGGTCGGGGCTGAACAGGTAATCCGCCAGCGAAAACTGAACATCCGCTGCCAGCACGTGCGCCTGCAAATGTACTCGCAGACTGGCGAGCATCGCATCGGGTATCGGGCCAGAGGGGATCGAAAAGCGCGACCAGGTCAGCACTGGTGCGGCGAACATCAGCACATCGTGGCTGCAGTCTTCCCGGGTCAAGACACTGCACTCGATGGCCGCTTCGATGGCATGAATGAATTCGCCGTAACCTGCAGGATCGGTTTCATAAAGCTGGTCCAGCGCTGTTTCCAGATTCTGATCATCGCCCGTACGCAACTGGGTGTGGATCTTCGCCGCCAGCAGGTTTTCCCAGAAGGCATCCTCAATGCGACTACCGGAAGCGGCAAGCCCCGCCGCCAGACGTGAAAGCTCCTGTACGGCGCGCGGAGATTTGCTGCGGTGCGGAACGCGGGTTTTTTTCATGGCAGAAGCCGGTGCGTAGTGATCAACGGTGCATTTTAACCTAAATCCGCTGGCTGGACGGAGCGAGCTTATGCCGGATGGCAGGCTACGGGGGTTTCGAGGTGCAGTGGTGGAGCGCATTTCATGTCTGCGCCGACTGGAAAGTTTTGTTATTTTTACTAAACTGAGTTGAGCATATTTCAATCCGCTGGGGTGCTACTCAACCTGTCATCCCGCCAAGATGTACCGCCTCATCAATCAACCAGGAGGAATCGCGATGTTTTTCATAACGAGCAGGATGCCGACAGTCGACACGGAACCAGAGTTAAACAAGAATTTCATTTTTGATCTCGAGGACAATTCATCCGGTCGCGAGCTTTATTGCTGCCGTCGAGACGAAGAAGGGACGTATGAAGAGATAGGCAGCAAAAACCTGCTGGCAGAGGTCAAGGCATCGAAGTATCGGCAGGTTTTGCTCTATATTCATGGGTTCTCGAATCTGCCGGAAGATGTTTTCAAGAACGCCACGGAGTTCCAGGCGCTATGCGACAACAAGAAAGATGGAGAAGTGCTGGTGATTCCGATCATTTGGCCATGCGACAACGATCTTGGAATCGTCAAGGATTATTGGGACGATCAGAAAGCGGCCGATCAGAGCGCTTTTGCTTTTGCCAGAATGTTCCAGAAATTCATGGAATGGAGAGGTTCGACGGAGTACAACCCGGAGGACGATCAGTGCCTCATGAGAATCAATGTCCTGGCCCACTCCATGGGCAACCGTGTTCTGCGGCAGACGTTGAGCAACTGGCACAAATATGACCAGCCCAATGGATTGCCTTTGCTGTTCAGAAATACTTTCCTGGTCGCCGCAGACATATTGAACGAATCGCTGCACAAGGGGCAGCCCGGCGAACTGATCAGCCATGCTTCCCGCAACGTGGTCGTTTATTACGCTGCTGATGATTTGGCGCTACGCGCGAGCAAGGTCTCCAATTTAAAGAATGCGGAAGCCTCCCGCCGCCTTGGCCATTCCGGACCAGAAGACATGGAGCAGACGCCGAAAAATGTTTATGCGATAGATTGCGACGAGGTCAACACGGTCTACGATTCGCCCAAAGGGCATTCCTATTTCAGGTCCGGGGAGAAAAAAGGAGAGCCTGGTGTGGTATTCGATCACATATTCGCAACATTGCTGACTGGCCGTGTTTTTCCAAGCCCAAGCGATGAATTCAGAAAATCCAGAATTCTGGCTTTACCCACTGCAATATAACCGCCCCAACAAATTATTCTGCCAGTCTGGCGGAGTTACTTGGTAATTCCACGTCAAACATGCCGTATCAGAAGGTGACAATAGGCACACATCAAGATAAACTAACGGCATGAAGCCATTTCGCTGGAGCCACGATAAAAACGAGGCTTTAAAAATTGAACGCAGCATCTCGTTTGAGGAAATAGTACTTGCCATTGAGGCAGATGGTTTGCTGGATAAATTGCGCCACCCGAACCCGGGAAAATATCCAGACCAGTTTGTTTTTGTTGTGGCACTTGATGGCTATGTTTATCTGGTGCCTTACGTTGAAGAGCCGGATTACTACTTTCTGAAGACGGTGATTCCGAGCAGAAAGGCTGCCAGGAACTACTTATTGAGGAATGACCCAGATGAAAAAACTTGATGCGTTTGAGAAAGACATCTTGGCAGCCTATGAAAAGGGTGAGCTCAAATCCACTTCCCCTTCAAAAGCAGAGCTGGCGAAATTCAAGGCCGCTGCTACAGCTACCTTTCTCAAGGAGAAGCGGATCAACATCCGCCTTACCACGCCAGATTTGATGGATATTCAAGCCCGAGCGCTTGAAGAAGGTATGCCCTATCAGACGTTGATCGCCAGCGTACTGCACAAATTTGTGGCTGGGCGTCTCGTAGAGCCACCGTCCAGTCTGGCCTCTCGTTCAAGCGGGACGCGCCAGAAGCGCCGCACCGACCTAACAGAACCGTAAATTAACGGATTCGGGGAGCGGCATCTATCTCCTCGTTCGAACGGACGCCGCTACGCGGCTGCGTCTACTCGGGAATTCCGCTACACTGCATGTTTTTAATTTACGTGGGGGCGCTGTTCAATTCGCGACTCTGCCAGCTATCTTTAATGCGTTATCACACTACGGAAATATCTAATGTTCATCAGTGTTCTTGAGCTTTTCAAAATCGGCATCGGCCCCTCTAGTTCGCATACCATGGGGCCGATGGTGGCGGCCAGTGATTTCCGCAACCGCATCCTGGCGTTTGTTGCAACGCATGCGGTCGATCCGGATCTTCATATTCGCTGCACCCTGAAAGGTTCGCTGGCTTTTACCGGCAAAGGTCATGCGGCCGATCGTGCCGTGGCATTGGGGCTGCATGGCTATTCGCCGGAAGGTCTGGCCGACCAGCCGGTGAGCGAGTTGACGGAGCGCCTGTGGCACAGTCGTTCCATCACGCTGAATGCAGCACTGTCGGCCAGTTTCTATGCGGCTGAAGATGTGGTGTTCGATCGCGGCAAGCCGCTGCCGCAACATCCGAACGGCATGATCTTCGAATTGCTCGACCCTAATGGCAAAGCGATGCTGGCGGAAACCTATTTTTCAATCGGCGGCGGTTTCGTCAATACGCTTGCCGAAATCAGCACGCTGGATGCGCCACTTAAAATGGAATCTGCCAGCTCGTGCCCTTATCCATTCGATTCGGCGGACGCCATGGTGCAGATGGCGGACGCCAGCGGCTTATCCATCGCGGCGATAAAACGTTTGAACGAACACACCAAGATGACTGATGCCGCACTCGACAAAGGGCTGGATGCCATCTGGCGGGCGATGCAGGTTTGTCTCGAGAAGGGATTGGCGGTCGAAGGCATTCTGCCCGGAAGTCTCAAGCTGCCGCGGCGGGCGAAAGCTTTGTTCAAACAGTTGCAGGATGCGCCTGCAGAAGCCAACCTGAACGACTGGCTGTGCGCCTATGCCATGGCGGTGAATGAGGAAAATGCCGCCGGTCATATGGTGGTGACCGCACCCACCAATGGCGCGGCGGGGGTGATACCCGCGGTTCTGTATTACCTTGTTCACCATGAAGGCGGCACCTTGGAACAAGTGCGGGAGTTCCTGCTCACTGCTGCTGCAGTTGGCGGAATCATCAAGCATAGAAGTTCGATTTCTGGGGCGGAGGTGGGATGCCAGGGCGAAGTCGGTTCCGCCGCTGCCATGGCAGCAGCCGGCTTATGCGCGGTGCGCGGCGGTAGCCCGCAACAGATCGAGAACGCTGCGGAAATCGCGTTGGAGCATCACCTCGGCATGACTTGCGATCCGGTGGGTGGCCTGGTGCAGGTTCCGTGTATTGAGCGTAATGGCTTTGGCGCTATCAAGGCGTTCACCGCCGCTTCGCTTGCGAAACGCGGGAGCGGGGTACACTTCATGCCGCTGGACGGGTGCATTGCCGCGATGAAGCAGACCGGGCTGGAGATGTCGGTAAAGTACAAGGAAACCTCTCTGGGCGGGTTGGCGGTCAGCATTACCGAATGCTAAGGAACTGCTGAACAAGGATGCCGCCGGATGACCATGCCACTTGCCGACGTCATCCTGGCGGTGCATTTTATGTTTGTGCTGTTCGTGGTCGGCAGCTTGCCGCTGATCTGGATCGGCGCATGGCGTGGCTGGGATTTCGTGCGCAACCACCGCTTCCGGTTTGCGCATCTTGGCGCGATCCTGTTCGTCGTCGGCGAATCGCTGCTGGGCATGGTCTGTCCGTTGACCGCGTGGGAAGACGAGCTGCGTCAGACGGAAGGGCGCGGCAGCTTTATCCAGCGCTGGCTGCATTACATCCTGTTCTATGATTTCCCGGAAGGGGCGCTGACTATCGTTTATGTATTGTTCGCGCTGCTGGTCGCGGTTACTTTCAAACTGGTGCCGCCGCGCCGGCGATAGCCGTGCGTGCCAGACGCAGCATGGCCTGTTCGCTTAAATCGTCCGCCTGCAACACCAGCCCCTGTGCATGCCGCGCATAATGCTTGAGCGTGGAGCGGGTATAGGCCGGGTCATAGTGTTTCACCAGCAACTCTTCCACCAGTTGTTCCCATTGTTTCTGGCTTGCGAGTTCTTTCCAGTGGCCGATGATTTCTTTACTGTGGAGGCCGATGAGACAATCGAGTTTCTGCTCCAGGGTGGGGGTGTCGATCAGGAAGTGGGCGTATTCTTCCATGAGTAACTGCACACGGCTGACCAGCTCCACTTCCAGACGAATGCAATCACTTTGCCACATGGCATCTATCATGGTCTGGGGGACGCGCAGGTCGCCTATCTTTTTGCTTTCGGCTTCGACATAAACGGGTTTTGCCGGATCGAACTGCTTGAGTTCGGCGCACATCAGGCTGTCGAAATATTTCTGCGATGGTTGCGGCGCGCCCGGCATGTTGCCCAGCACCGAGCCGCGGTGGCAGGTAAGCTGTTCCAAATCCAGCACTTGCGCACCGGCCTCGCGCAGCGCCTGCAGCAGACGGCTTTTGCCGGAACCGGTGAGGCCGCACACCACGCGCCAGCGGAATTGCTGCGGCAGAATCGCAAGCGCTTCCAGCACTGCGTGCCGGTAGGTTTTGTAGCCGCCTTCCAACTGCTGCGCGCGCCAGCCGATCTGGCTGAGCACATGCGTCATCGCGCCACTGCGTTTTCCGCCACGCCAGCAATACACCAGCGGATGCCATTCCCGCGGGCGATGAACAAAGTGCTGCTCGAGATGGCGGGCGATATTGTGCGCGATGAGAGCAGCACCCAATTTTCTGGCGTCGAACGGCGAAACCTGTTTGTAGATCGTGCCAATGCGGGCGCGTTCCTCGTCGTTCAATACGGGATAATTGATGGCGCCGGGAATGTGATCCGCAGCGAATTCCGACGGCGAGCGCACGTCGATAATCTCGTCAAATTCCGCCAGCTGTGCTACGGTAATGGCGCCTGCAGTTTTCAAGAAACACTCCATCAATGAACAAGCCAAACGAAATAATCCGTCTGACGCAGTATTCCCACGGTGGCGGTTGCGGCTGCAAGATTGCGCCGGCACTGTTGAGCCAGGTGCTGGCGGAAATGCCCGCCACTCTGCCGTATCGGGATTTGCTGGTGGGGACGGAATCCAGCGATGATGCGGCAGTGTATCGCATCAATGACAGCCAGGCGATAGTTGCCACTACCGATTTCTTCATGCCCATCGTGGATGATCCCCATGATTTTGGGCGCATTGCCGCGACCAATGCATTGTCCGATATCTACGCCATGGGCGCGCAGCCGCTTTTCGCACTGGCCATCGTCGGCATGCCGATCGACAAGCTGCCGCTGACAGTGATCCAGCAGATCCTGGCGGGTGGTGCGGCAGCCTGCAAGGAAGCCGGCATCCCTATTGCGGGAGGGCATTCGATCGATTCATCCGAGCCGATTTACGGATTGGTGGCGCTGGGGCTGGTGCATCCCGACCAGGTGAAGCGCAACGACCGCGCCCAACCCGGCGATGTGCTGATATTGGGCAAGGCGCTGGGTATCGGCATCCTGAGCGCGGCGCTGAAAAAAGGTGAGCTTGATGATGCAGCTTATCAACAGATGCTGGCGAGCACGACTCAGCTCAACACTCCGGGGTTGGCGCTGGGCGGCATGGCACAGGTCCACGCATTGACCGATGTGACCGGCTTCGGTCTGGCCGGTCATTTGCTGGAGATCTGTCGCGGCTCAAAACTGGCGGCGGAAATCCGCTTCGAAGATTTGCCGGTGCTTGATGCCGCGCGGAATTTTGCGCGGCAGGGCTACAGCACCGGGGCATCAAAGCGCAATTGGGCGAGCTACGGTGACGACGTGGTTCTGCCTGCGGACATGCCGGCATGGCAGCAAAGTATTTTGACCGATCCGCAGACCAGCGGCGGCCTGCTAGTTGCCTGCGCACCGGAAGCCACAGAGCGGGTGCTGCAGATATTCAGGCAGCAGGGATTCCACTATGCCGCGCGGATCGGCGAAGTCACAGCGGGTACACCCAAAGTCACGGTGCGTTAAAGCGAGCATTTACCGCGGTTTCAGCGGATGACGATGGTCAGGCGCAAATCGCCGCGCAGTAGACTGAGCATGATGACGTTCTCGCCGGTTTTCAGCGCAGTAAGGAATTCCTGTACCGAGCGTACTTTGCGGCGATTGATACCGATGATGATGTCACCGGGCCGGATGCCGTGCTGCCATGCGGGGCTGTTGGCTTCCACCTTGGTCACCAGTACGCCCTCGACCTTGCCGTGCAGCGGCGAGCCGGGCTTGATGTTGGCCACCGATGCTCCCGCCAGTTGCGGTACTGTTTCTTCGCTGATGCTGGGCACCTCGAGCGGTTTGGCAATCTGCGCTTTCGCAGTCAGCGGCCTGCCATCCCGCAGCAATCCAAGTTCTATGCTTTCCCCGATCGGCACCATGCCGATTTTGTTGCGCAAATCGGCGGAATTGCGCACGGTGCGCCCATTGAACGCTGTCACGACATCACGCGGTTTGATCCCGGCTTTTTCCGCCGGCGAACTGGGATCGATCGAGCTGATGATGGCGCCTTCAGTTGAGGTTAGTCCCAGAGCCGTGGCCAGATCATAGGTAATATCTTCGCTGCTTGCGCCCAGTCTGCCCCGGCGCACTTCGCCAAAGCGCACGAGCTGATCCAGCACCGCTTTGGCCATCACGCTCGGTACCGCGAAGCCGATACCAACACTGGCACCGGAAGGTCCGATGATGGCGGTGTTGATGCCGATCAATTCCCCTTTGAGATTGACCAGCGCGCCGCCGGAATTGCCCGGATTGATGGATGCATCGGTCTGGATGAAATCCTCGTAACCTTCGATATCCAGACCGCTCCTGCCGAGCGCGCTGACGATACCGGAAGTGACAGTCTGACCCAGGCCGAACGGGTTGCCGATGGCGACGACAAAGTCGCCGACGTTGAGCATGTCTGAATCGCCGAGGCGCAGCGCCTGCAGATTCCTGGCCTCGATTTTCAACAGCGCAATGTCGGTACCGGGGTCCATGCCCACCAGTTTTGCCTGGAACTGGCGTCTATCCTTGAGCGTGACGATAACCTGCAAGGCATCCTTGATGACATGATGGTTGGTGAGGACATAGCCTCTGACTGCATCCACGATCACACCCGATCCGGCGCTGCGCTCCTGCCGTGCGGCTTGGTCGGGTATGTTGAAAAAGCGGCGGAAGAACGGGTCACGAAACAGCGGATTGTCTTCGATGGCAGAACGCGTCAGCACTGAGATATTCACCACCGCCGGCGTGACATCCTGCAGCAGCGGAGCTAATGAGGGGACGCCACCCTTGCCATCGCTAAGCGGTAGAATTCCTGCGCCGGCAGGCAGCGCCAGTGTCAGCCAGACGCCAAGAGCGGCGAAGAGGTTGAGTGACTTCATCATGGAAATGTCTGGGTAAGTTTCATCGCGAGCGGACTTGACGGTTACAGGTTCAAGCTGTTGCGCAGGTTTACGATCTCCGCTGCCTCGGGCGCGAATGTCTCCTGGTCGAACGCCGTGTCGCCGTCGGCAACAGGTTCACCCCCTGCTTTAAGACTGCGAAAATCGTACAGCGCAGAATCGGCCAGGTGCGAAGGCTGCACATTCTGCAGCGCGGTGAACATGGTCTCCAGCCTGCCGGGAAACTTCCGCTCCCATTGCTGCAGCATTTCCTTCACTGCCTGGCGCTGCAGATTCTTCTGTGCGCCGCACAGGTTGCAGGGGATGAGAGGAAAGCCCTCCGCCTCGGCGTAGGCGGCCAGATCTTTTTCCTTGCAGTAGGCGAGCGGGCGTATCACGATATGCCGGCCATCGTCACTTACCAGCTTGGGTGGCATGGTTTTAAGCTTGCCGCCATAGAACAGGTTGAGAAACAGGGTTTCGAGTATGTCATCGCGGTGGTGCCCCAGCGCGATCTTGGTTGCACCCAGTTCGCTGGCGACGCGATACAACACTCCCCGGCGCAGGCGGGAGCAGAGACTGCAAGTTGTCTTGCCTTCTGCGATGACACGCTTTACTACGCTGTAGGTATCCTGTTCGACGATGCGAAACGGCATGCCGATGCCGGCGAGATACTCCGGCAGTACATGCGCGGGGAAGCCGGGCTGTTTCTGGTCCAGATTCACTGCGATCAACTCGAACTGCAGCGGCGCATGAGCCTGCAGGTTGCGCAGGATGTCGAGCAGTGCGTAGCTGTCCTTGCCTCCGGACAGGCATACCATCACCCGGTCACCCGCCTCGATCATGTTGAAATCGGCAATCGCCGAGCCGACTAGACGCCTCAGCCGCTTATGCAGTTTGTTGGTGTTGTATTGTTCCTTCCTGGACACGACTTCCATTTGATCCTCGTAATCTGAATCCAAAAATACCGGCTGCCGGACGAGTTGCAAAGAAGCCAGATGTCTTCGCTGATCAGCCAATACTTGACTGAGATTTATGCACATTTTCCCAGATTGCAAGTGGCTTGCACAGCACGGACTCCCACCAGACTGCTTACCTAGTCGCTCGCATTGAGCGTAAATACATCCAGGAATTAATTTATATATACATAAAAAGAATAAGCAAATGAAATGATAGTATTTAAAATTATATAACCTGTCTGCTAATCTCGCGCCCATCGATTTTTATCACGTTGTCAGGTGAAGTAGATGGTTGCCACTACAAACCCGGAATGCCGGAGGAGCCATTCAGGAGAAAGCGGTGAAATATTATTGGCGCATCGTGTTTGCATCTGCGGTCAGCATACTGCCTATCGGTTCGATCCAGGCACATGTGGACAGTGGACAATCCGGAAAAACTCAGACTGCCCGACAAGGGGTGCAGCAGTTGGCCCAGGCTGGAGCAGCGGGTGTGAATAAAGGATTGATCAAGCCAGTGAATGACAATTTCAAATGGGCGATCAAGCCAGGGGACCAACCTGCTGCTCCACCTGCTTCCAGACTGGAGCTGTATTCGGATCGCGAGTATGACTGGTGGGAGCAACCTGCTGTCAAAGCGGCGGCAGACCAGAAGCCTGCAAGCTATCACCGGCGTGCCGATAGCTATGCTACCAATCCTGATACCGATCCGCCCAGATATGTGCGCAAGTTGAGTGAGATCGGCGTCGAGGCATTCAAGGATGTCACTTGGCTGGAAGTTGGTTTGGAGCACCGCACCCGTTATGAAATGCGCCACAATGATATACGGCATGTTGAAGGTGGGGACGATAACCCCTTCTTTCTACGTAACCGCGCGTATTTTGGGATAAAAGAAATCCTCGATCCGTTCCGCTTTGCGGTCGAGTTTCAGGACTCACGGGTCTACAACCACAAATTTGCATCGACTGATCAGGAAAAAAACCCTTACGACTTGATTCAGGGATACGGCGAATTATATTTCAAAAACGCGCTGGGTGAAGATGACCGCGGACAGAGCCGGCCGCTTAGATTGCGGGTGGGGCGTATGGCCTACGAAACACTGGACCGGCGTTTTATCGCGCGCAACGAATGGCGCAATACCACCAATTCATTTGAAGGCTTTCGCCTGAACCTGGGTCAACAAAACAACCCTTGGGAAGTCGATCTGTTCGGTATGCAGCCGGTCAAACGTCTGCAGACCGAATTTGACAGGCGCAACGATCATCTGTGGTTTTTTGGTGCGATCGGTCATTGGCGCAAGTGGTCTGACATCGTCACGCTACAACCGTATTACATGGGGCAGAAGCAAACGGCTGACCCCACTGCTCTTACGGCGACAGGTCAGCTTGATCGGGGAATTCACATGTCGGGACTGCGTGGTTACGGCAGGATAGCCAATACCGGCCTGGACTACGATCTCAATTTCAGCTATCAGTTCGGTACTAATGGTACCCAGCGGCATGACGCTTATGGTTATACCACCGAAGTAGGGCGGAACTTTAATTACGCCTGGAAACCGCGGCTGAGTGCCTTTTATGGTTACGCCAGCGGCGACCGTGATCCCAACGACAATGTGAATAACCGTTTTGACCGTTTTTTTGGTTTTGCACGGCCCTGGTCAGCGGATCATTATGTTATTTATGAAAACATCAAGTCTCCCAAAGTCAGATTTGACCTTCAACCAACCCGGAAATTCGGGATAGAAGCCGGCTACACCTGGTTCTGGCTGGCCAGCAGTACGGATCGTCTTTTTGACACTTTCGACGGCAACATCAGCGTCGTCAGGGATCCCGGATTCAATCGAGACAGGACCGGGAGGAGCGGCGACTGGGTCGGGGGGGCGTTTGAAGGGCGCATACGCTATCAACTTACGCCACGAGTTAACACCGTGGTGGGTTATACCCATTTCACCGCTGGCGATTTTGTAAAAAACCGAATAGCGGCACAGCCGGATCATATTGCACAGCGCTCAGGCAATACCGATTTTCTCTATGTTGAAGTATTAATCAGTGCCTTTTAAATGATCTCGCATATCTTCACTTAATCATCTTTGTCAGAGGAAAAAAATCATGAACATCAAAACATGGCTGCCAACAGTTCTGCTGGCGAGTTTGTTAATCAGCGGCAACGCGGTTGCGGACAGGGTGTTACTCAATGTCTCCTATGATCCGACGCGCGAGCTGTACCAGGAATTCAATGTCTCATTCATAAAACAGTGGCAGGCGAAGACCGGAGAGAAGGTTGCCGTCAGGCAATCCCACGGTGGTTCCGGCAAGCAGGCGCGCTCCGTGATCGACGGCCTGGAAGCGGATGTGGTAACCCTGGCGCTGGGCAACGATATCAACGCCATTGCGGAAAAGGCCAAACTACTGCCGGAAGACTGGCAGAAGCGATTTGCGCGCAACAGCACTCCCTACACCTCGACCATCATTTTCCTGGTGCGCAAAGGCAATCCCAAAGGCATCAAAGACTGGAACGATCTGGCCCGGCCCGGTATAGCGGTGATCACTCCCAACCCAAAAACCTCCGGCGGCGCACAGTGGAATTATCTGGCGGCGTGGGAATTCGGCAAGCGGAACTTTGGTGAGGCCAGAGCAAAAGAATTTGTCGCCGACATCTACAAGAATGTGCCGGTGCTTGATTCCGGCGCACGCGGCTCAACCACGACTTTTGTCGAGCGCGGTGTCGGTGACGTACTCATTTCCTGGGAGAATGAAGCGTTTCTGGCGATCAAGGAGTACGGTTCCAGTAAGTTTGAGATCGTAATACCCTCACTCAGCATACTGGCGGAACCGCCGGTTGCGATAGTGGACAAGGTAGTGGACAAGAAAGGTACGCGCGATCTTGCCGAAGCCTATCTGCAGTATCTCTATTCGGAGGAGGGCCAGGAGATCGCCGCGAAGAATTTCTACCGACCGACCAATCAGAAAGTCGCGGCAAAATATGCCAAGCAGTTTCCGGCAATCATGCTGTTCAGGATCGATGAGGCGTTTGGCGGCTGGAAGAATGCGCATAAGACCCACTTTGCCGATGGCGGCACGTTTGATCAGATCTACCAGAAGTGACCATGCTGATCTGTTAGCGACAAACTATGACCGGATTTAACAGGAGTGCATAATTGAGTACGTTCAGACAACACAGTATCCTGCCGGGGTTCAATCTGGCGCTTGGATTCACGCTGCTTTATCTGAGCCTGATCGTGTTGATCCCGTTATCGGCAGCGTTTATCCGTACTACCGAGCTTACCTGGCAGGAATTCTGGTTTGCGGTGACGACGCCGCGCGTGCTGGCCTCGTACCGGTTGACGTTCGGCGCCGCGTTTGCAGCCGCATCGGTCAATGCGGTATTCGGGCTGCTGGTGGCGTGGGTGCTGGTACGTTATCGATTTCCCGGCAAGAAGCTGATAGATGCGCTGGTAGATCTGCCATTCGCGCTGCCAACTGCAGTGGCCGGCATTGCCTTGACGGCGCTCTATGCGGGCAACGGCTGGATCGGCCAGTATCTCGAGCCATTGGGCATCAAGGTGGCTTTCACGCCGATCGGGGTTTTTGTGGCGCTGACTTTTATCGGCTTGCCGTTCGTGGTGCGCACGGTGCAGCCGGTGCTCGAAGACATCGAGGCGGAACTGGAGGAGGCGGCTGCCATGCTGGGCGCGAACCGCTTGCAGACTTTCACGCGCATAATTTTTCCGACGATCTTCCCGGCGTTGATGACTGGTTTTGCGCTTGCCTTTGCTCGTGCAATCGGTGAGTACGGCTCGGTCATTTTCATCGCCGGCAACATGCCGATGGTTTCCGAGATTACCCCGCTGCTGATCATCACCAAGCTTGAGCAGTACGACTATGCAGGTGCCACAGCGCTGGCAGTCGTGATGCTGGTCATTTCCTTCATCTTGCTGCTGGTCATCAATCTGTTGCAATGGTGGGGTCGCCGCCGCGGTGCCTTGGCATGAGGAAATTCACATGAACGCTACCACCCTGCCCACAACTGCCCGCGTGCGGCGTACACGGGCCACCCAGGAACCTGCCTGGGTACGCTGGAGTTTGATCGGATTGACGCTCGCATTTTTGACGCTGTTTCTTTTTGTGCCATTGATCCTGGTGTTCTATGAGGCGTTGAAGAAGGGAACTGATGTCTATTTTGCGGCCATTATCGAACCGGATGCGCTATCGGCAATTCGACTTACCTTGACCGTTGCAGCGATTGCGGTGCCGCTCAATCTGGTATTCGGCGTAGCGGCTGCCTGGGCTATAGCCAAATTCGAATTCCGTGGCAAGAATCTGCTGATCACGCTGATTGATCTGCCGTTCTCGGTATCGCCGGTGGTCTCAGGACTGATCTACGTGCTCATCTTCGGCTTGCAGGGCTGGCTGGGGCCATGGCTGGCGGAGCACGACATCAAGGTCATATTTGCGGTAACCGGTATTGTGCTGGCCACTGTTTTCGTGACCGTTCCGTTTATCGCGCGCGAGTTGATTCCGCTGATGCAGGCACAGGGTACCGAGGAGGAGGAGGCAGCCGTGGCGCTGGGTGCGAACGGCTGGCAGACCTTCTCCCGGGTGACGCTGCCGAACATCAAATGGGGTCTGCTGTACGGTACCATCCTGTGCAACGCGCGCGCGATGGGCGAGTTTGGCGCGGTATCGGTGGTATCCGGCCATATTCGCGGCAGTACCAACACTCTGCCGCTGCACGTCGAGATTCTCTACAACGAGTATAATTTCGCGGCCGCATTCGCAGTGGCGTCTTTGCTGGCGTTGCTTGCCCTCGTGACGCTGGCACTGAAGACCATGGTCGAATCCAGAATCACGCAACCCAAGGAGAATGCCAATGAGCATCGAAGTGCGTAATCTGTCCAAGCAGTTTGGGACATTCGCTGCGTTGCGTGACGTCAGTCTGGAAGTGCGCTCGGGTGAACTGCTCGCGCTGCTGGGCCCTTCGGGCTCCGGCAAAACCACTCTGTTGCGCGTGATCGCGGGACTTGATGTGGCGGATGCCGGCCAGGTTTTGTTTCAAGGCGAAGATGCCACCGACCAGCATGTACGCGAGCGGCAGGTGGGTTTCGTATTCCAGCACTATGCGCTGTTCCGTAACATGACAATTTTCGAGAATGTCGCTTTCGGTTTGCGCGTACGTCCGAAGGACGTGCGCCCGCCCGATGCAGAGATACGGGAGCGCGTTCATGAACTACTGAAACTGGTGCAGCTTGACTGGCTGGCTGAACGCTATCCGCATCAGCTTTCCGGTGGACAACGCCAGCGTATCGCTTTGGCGCGGGCATTGGCAGTAGAGCCGAAGGTATTGTTGCTGGATGAGCCTTTTGGCGCGCTTGATGCCAAGGTGCGCAAGGAGTTGCGTTCCTGGCTGCGGCGACTGCATGACGACATGCACATTACCAGCGTATTCGTCACCCATGACCAGGAAGAGGCGCTGGAGGTGGCAGATCGGGTGGTGGTCATGAATGAAGGCCGCATCGAGCAGATCGGCACGCCGGACGAGGTCTATGAGAACCCGGCCAGTCCATTCGTCTATGAGTTTCTCGGCAATGTAAACCTGTTTCACAGCCGACTGCACCGGGGGCGTGCCTGGATTGACGGTATCGAAGTCGACGCACCCGAGCACGCTGAAGCAGAAGAACTTGCAGCCGTCGCTTACGTGCGCCCCCACGATATCGAGGTCGACCGTGTCGCCCAGGGTGAGGCGGCGCTGGCGGCACGCGTGACGCATGTTCTTTCGGTTGGTCCCATCGTGCGGCTGGAGCTGATCCGCGAAGACAGCGAGGACAAGAACCCGATCCAGGTGGAGATAAGCAAGGAACGCTTTCGCGAATTGCAGTTGGTGCGAGGTGATCAGGTCTTCATCAAACCGCGCCGCTTTGATCTGTTTCCGAATCGGATACATTAAAAGCTTTCAGCCGAATTTCTTGCCAGACCCGGTTGTTGATCCCCAGCCACACCCGGTCTGCAGATTTTGTGTTAGACTTTCCGCCTTTCAAAGCAATCAGAAAAACATGCTGCGCGACGATAATAAAATCAGAGAGCAAAAGCCGTTGGCACCGACACAAAAAAGCCTGCGCTGGCCGGTTGTGCTGGCCAGTCTCCCGCTATTCGGCATGGTTGCTGCTTTTGGTATTGCGCCAGACACTTCCTTGAAAGACGTGCCTGTACAGCAGGTCGTTCTCAACCTTGATCTTCCGGAGATCTCCCCCACTGCCATCACCGATATCACTTTCTGGCGTCAGGAGCATATCCAGCGCGGGGATACCGTCGCGGCGCTGCTTTCCCGGTTCAAAGTAAACAGTCGGGATACGGCCAACTTCCTGCATGACGCCAGAAATGCCAAGGCCATGCATCAACTGGTACCCGGCAGAATTATTCACGCGCAGACTACTGCAGCGGGCGAGTTGCTGATGCTGCGTTATTTTCCCGGTGGCAATGAACAGTTCCTCATGGAAAAAATAGATGGCGCTTTCAAGTTAAGCGAACAACCGATCAAACTGGAGACACACATCCAGATGAAATCGGGTGTGATAAACAGCTCGTTGTTTGCCGCCACCGACAGTGCGGGTGTGCCTGACAATGTCACCACCCAGATTGTCGATATCTTTGCTTCCGACATCGACTTTCATCGAGACCTGCGCAAAGGCGATCGCTTTACCGTGGTGTATGAGTCGCTGCATAGTGATGGTGAACCTGCCAGGGCCGGGCGCGTGCTGGCGGTGGAATTTGTCAATCAGGATGTACCCTACCAGGCAGTATATTTCCAGGCGGATGATGGCAACGGCGGCTATTACGCACCTGACGGCAAAAATCTGCGCAAGGCATTTTTGCGGTCACCCCTGGAGTTTTCCCGTATCAGCTCAGGTTTTTCCAGCGCCCGTTTTCATCCGGTGCTGCAAACCTGGCGCGCCCACAAGGGTGTTGATTATGCCGCGCCAACCGGCACACGGGTAAAAGCCACTGCCAACGGTACTGTGGCATTCGCCGGCTGGCAGAACGGTTATGGTAATGTGGTCATTCTGCAGCATCAAGGCCAATACACGACGGCTTACGGTCATTTATCGGCTTTCGCCAAGAGCCTGCGCAAGGGGCAGCGCGTTAACCAAAGCGACGTAATCGGTTATGTCGGTGCAACCGGAATGGCTACGGGTCCGCATCTGCATTATGAATTCCGTGTCAGCGGTGTGCAGCGCGATCCGTTGCGTGTAGCAATGCCTGCCGCCATACCTATCGCAACCAGAAACATGGCTGCATTCCACGAGAATACCAAGCCACTGATAGTCAGGCTGGATATGCTGCGCGACACCAATCTTGCGTTCCTGGACTAGCTTCGAAATCAAGCAGTAATACGGTCACATAGCCGAACTCCATTTGAAACCCGCTTACTATATCGGCATCATGTCAGGCACCAGCCTGGATGGGATAGATGTGGTGCTGGCGGACTTCAGTTTGTCACCCCCCTCTCTGCCCTGCACCTTTTACTCGCCCTACGATAAGGATCTGCGTCAGCGGTTACTGGATTTGCATCATTCGGGCAATGATGAGCTGCATCGCGCGGCCATACTCAGTAATGAGTTGGCTCGTTGCTATGCTACGATCGTGGTCAGCCTGCTCAATAAAAGCGGGGTAGAGCCGCAGGACGTTACCGCCATCGGTTGCCATGGCCAGACTGTGCGCCATTGCCCGCAATCGGGGAGCGGCTACACCATCCAGCTAGGCAATGCCGCATTGTTGGCTGAACTCACCAGCATCACCGTAGTGACGGATTTCAGAAGCCGTGACATCGCGGCGGGCGGACAGGGAGCTCCGCTTGTGCCGAAGTTTCACCAAGTCTTGTTTGCAGATTCGAAGAATCATCGTGTCATTGTCAACATTGGCGGAATCTCCAACCTTACCAGTCTTACGCCTGCCGGAGGAGTCACCGGATTTGACTGCGGCCCCGGCAATCTGCTGATGGATGCATGGTGTTTGCGTCACTTGGGCAAGATATATGATGAGAACGGAACATGGGCGGGGACAGGCAAAGTAATTCCGGCGCTGTTTGAAAAACTTCTGACGCTGCCATTTTTCTCGCTGCCACCACCGAAGAGTACCGGCAGGGAAGTGTTCAATCTGTCTTGGCTGGAGAGTCTTCTGTGCGGTGAGGAGAAACCGGAGGATGTACAGGCCACTTTGTTACAGCTCACTGTTACAGGGATCTCCAGGTCGGTGCTTGCCTACTTCCCGAGTGCGGTGGAAATCTATTTGTGTGGCGGTGGAGCGCGCAATGCAGAACTGGTCGCCAGATTACGGGCCGCATTGCCGGGGAAAAAAATGGAACTGACCGATGCACTGGGTGTGGATGCCGACTGGCTGGAGGCGTTTGCTTTTGCCTGGCTGGCGCAGCAGGCTATTGTGGGGATTCCTGCTAATCTTCCCGAGGTTACTGGCGCGAAGGGTGTTCGGATCCTCGGTGCAATTTACCGGGCTTGAGTCTTTACAACCCCATTCAATAACTCCACCATCCAAATAAAAATGGGAGTCTTGGCTCCCATTTTTTATAACACGAACCTGCTTATGCTGAGAATGAAGACCCGCAACCGCAGGTACTAGCAGCGCCGGGATTCTTGATCACGAATTGGGCGCCCTCGGGGCCTTCCTGATAGTCGATTTCCGCACCCGCCAAGTATTGGAAACTCATCGGGTCGACCAGCAGTTTCACCCCATTTTTCTCCATTACGGTATCGTCTTCGTTGACCAGTTCGTCAAAGGTGAAGCCGTATTTGAAGCCGGAACACCCGCCTCCGCTTACGAAAACCCTTAGTTTAAGTTCGTTGTTGCCTTCTTCCTCGATCAATTGTTTGACTTTGCCTGCCGCGCTATCGGTAAAGATCAACGGAACCTGCATTTCAGTAATCGAGTCTGTTTCAGTGACTGCATTCATATCGAACTCTTTATATTAAATAAACCATAAAAATTATCCTCCGCTACTGAGCGAAGGTCAATCGCCAGTGGCGGGCACCAATGTCATTACTTTATTGCCTTGCTGTACATGATCCTGGTGCAGCAGCATGCCTTCGATCGTTGCCCCAAGCTGAATTTCCAGGGCACGGTAATATACATCCCCAGACACTCTGGCTTTGGCTTGTAGTTCCAGGTATTCGTCTGCGTGTACTGGGCCGACTACGGTGCCATTGATGACCGCATGAGAAACCTGAATTTTCCCCTCGATACTGGCCTGATCGCTCAGCATCAGGGTGCTGGGCTTGTCCCCCGTTGCGGTGATGTTTCCGCGAACGTGCCCATCTATGCGCAGGCCGCCACTGAAACTGATGTCGCCTACGACGTGAGTACCCGTGCCGATGAGTGAATCGATCTGGTTCTGGGGTTTGTTGGTTTTTTTTCCAAACATTTTCTTCCTCCTTTACGAGGGTAGATTCACGACTTGCGTTAACTTCGATTGCGCTGTACCGTTTTCGAACACCCGTACCTGCAGGCTTTCCACTACAGTGTCTGGTTGTAATCGGAAGCTTTTCTCCACTCGCTGGTAAAACTTGAAGCTGACATTAGTTGTCTTTGAAGCGTCGTCGCCAGGAAGAGGCATGGTCACCTTGCCCCCATTCTGCCGCAAATTGACTGTGAATTCCAGATTGCCCTGAAAATCTTTGGTGCGCTGCTTGCCCTGCACCAGCAGCAGGCTGTAGTGATATTCTCCAGGGGATTGCCCCCGTACCAGTTTGAAATGGTATATGGAAACCCCATCGCCCGCCATTCCGCTACCTGACATGAAGGTCTGGAGGAAAGCCAGATCCTCCTTCAGTTGAGTGTTCTCATTCCCCAGAGTCTTGACCTGCTTGACAAGATCGTCGCGCGCAGCAAGTTCCATTTGTGCACGGCGTTCAAGCCCGATTGCTCCTATGCGCAGCGCTTCATTATCCTGCTGTAACTGCATGTTCGATTTAGACAGTCGATCCAGTTCCTGGGTTACTCCATTCATGTCAAAATTTGCAAACTTGCGCCCGGCATCATATATGCCCAAGGATAGCCCCAGTACCAGTGCCAACCCGGCAACGACAGCAATTGCCAGCCACCGCAGGTACCATGGAAAATGTGGACGCACCGCCACTCGCGGCGCGGATATGCCAAATTTTCTTTTGAGAGATTTAATTATTACCATCAGGCTATGCTGAGGCGCTGGCAGCGTATTTAAGGCAGCAATGGAGCATGATCGATGGCAAGCGTTTCCGGTAAACCAAACATGAGATTCATATTCTGCACCGCTTGTCCCGCCGCGCCCTTGACCAGATTATCCGTTACCGATAATACCACTACCGTGTCGCCTCCCTGAGGCCGATGCACCGCAATGCGGCAGAGATTGGAGCCGCGCACCGAGCGGGTTTCGGGATGACTGCCCGCAGGAAGCACGTCAACAAACGGTTCGTTGGCATAACGCTGTTCAAACAGGGTCTGTAAATCAGTATTCGTGGTAAGTCTGGCATAGAGTGTGGCGTGTATGCCCCGGATCATTGGGGTGAGATGCGGTACGAACGTAAGTCCGACCGGCTTTGCTGCCATGTTGGACAGCCCTTGTCTGATTTCTGGCAGATGACGGTGACCCGGTACCCCATAAGCCTTGAAATTGTCAGAAGCTTCGGAAAACAACGTGGGTACTTCTGCCTTACGTCCCGCACCGGAAACGCCGGATTTCACATCGGCGACAAGATGATCCACATCGACTATGCCAGCTTCAATCAAGGGAAGAAAACCCAGTTGCACCGCAGTGGGATAGCAGCCGGGATTCGCTACCAACCGTGCTTTCCTGATCCTGTCGCGATGGATCTCAGGCAGACCATAGACAGCCTCTGCCACCAGTTCCGGACAGGCATGGGGCATGCCGTACCATTTCTCCCATACCGCCACATCCTTAATGCGGAAATCGGCAGCCAGATCTATCACCCGCACTCCTGCGTCGAGTAACGATCTGACCTGTTGCATGGCAATGCCATTGGGCGTGGCGAAGAACACTACGGCACAGTCCTCCAGCGCAGCTTCGGCCGGGTCACAAAATTTGAGCGCCACCCGCCCACGCAAACTGGGAAATAGATCTGCCACGGCCACACCGGCTTCCTGGCGCGAGGTGATTGCCTGTATCTGCACCTCAGGGTGCTGCGATAGAATGCGTAACAACTCGACGCCGGTGTATCCGGTTCCGCCAACGATGCCAACTTTGATCATGGAGTCTCCATGGTTTTGCGGGGGTGAACAGCGTTCATGCGGTATTCTGCCGGTCTTGCACGCCTTGCAGGAAAGAATCAGTCCGCCGATTATAAGCAACAAACAAAAAAGCCGCCAGAAGCGGGCGGCTTTTCCGGTATATGCGAAAAATTTATCGCTTGGAAAACTGCTTGCGCCGACGCGCCTTGCGCAGACCGACTTTTTTCCGCTCTACCTCACGCGCATCGCGCGTGACCAGCCCAGCTTTGCTCAATACGGGTTTGAGCGTAGCGTCGAAATCAATCAACGCCCGAGTGATGCCGTGGCGTACTGCTCCAGCCTGGCCTGATTCGCCACCGCCGTGGATATTGATCATGATGTCGAAGGTCGCAAGATTGCCGGTTAATTCCAGCGGTTGACGAACCACCATGCGACCAGTTTCGCGGGAAAAATATTCATCCACCGGCTTGTCATTGACCGTAATCGCACCTTTTCCGGGTTTGAGGAATACCCGTGCTACCGCGCTTTTGCGCCGGCCGGTACCATAGTTATAATTTGTACTCATATATTAAGCTCTGACCTCGAGTTGTCGCGGTTGCTGCGCCGCGTGGGGGTGGGTGGCGCCGGCATAAACCTTCAGCTTCTTCAGCATGGCGTAGCCTAGCGGGCCCTTAGGCAGCATGCCCTTGACTGCTTTCTCCAATGGCCGCCCCGGAAAGCGCGCATGCATTTTAGTGAAATTAGTCTGGTAAATGCCACCAGGGTAGCCGCTGTGCCGGTAGTATATTTTATCTTCCGCCTTGTTTCCGGTTACTCGCAGCTTATCGACATTGACTACGACGATAAAATCACCGGTGTCCACGTGGGGAGTGAATATCGGCTTATGTTTTCCGCGCAGACGGTGTGCGATTTCGGCCGCGAGACGGCCCAGCACCTTGTCGGTTGCATCGATCACGAACCAGTCGTGGGTTACTTCATGTGGTTTAGCTGAAAAGGTTTTCACAAAGCCTGCCTGCATGTTCAAAGAAAGCCGCAAATTCTATGCCAGACCCGAGTGAATGTCAAACACTACCCCGTTTTTTGGCCCGGATGCTTGGTGCTGCGCTCATGACCAATGCTGGCCCCATCAGTAAATCACCCTGACATTTTCCGTCTGGAAATGGGCTGACAGCGATTGCAGCAGGTTATCGTGCAGACTCACACGCCAGGCATCACCCAACTCGAGTTCACACACTGCATCCTGGTTGCGGTAAACCACCGCTACCGGACAATAGCAACGGTTGTCACCACCGCTGTTATCAAGACTTCCCGGATTGCCAGTGCTACGGTAGGGTGCGAGCAACTCTTTAAGTTTGCCGGCGTTTGCCAACCCATTGCAGTGGAGTTTCACACTCTTGGCATGGCGTGAGCGGGCATCAGCGAGATCATACAATTTGTCAGCGATAATGCGCAGCCCACCGCCGTTTTCCTCCTCGCCCCCTCTGCTGCTTACCTTGACCTCGGCCAGCAGCAATTGGTCTTCTTTCAGCCAATTGCGAAGGGACTCAAACAGTTCGTTGTACACCACCATCTCTACCCGTGCATGACCATCATCCAGCACGACCACCCCCATCTTGCCCCGCCGAGTCATCTGTGTGCGGATGGCGTAGACGACACCTGCCAGAAGTTGCGGTTCCTTCTGGGGATATAACCGGTCGAGCCGGGTGCGCACGAAATGCTGCAACTCATCCGCATAAGCATTAAACGGGTGACCACTTAAATAAAATCCCAGCGCCAGTTTCTCGTTCTGCAATTTCTCCTTCTCCAGCCATTGCGGCACCTCAACCAGATGGGGCTGTTCTGCTGCCCCGTCGCCTTCGCCGAATAAACTCACCTGGTTGGCGGTACGGCTGATCTGTTCGGCAGATTCCAGTGCGATACCGACCGACGCCAGCAGACTTGCACGGTGAGTGTTGACGGAGTCAAATGCGCCGGCACGGATGAGTGATTCCACCACGCGGCGGTTAACGATGCGCTTATCCACCCGGCGGCAGAAATCAAATAAATCGGTGTAGGGTCCATCCTGATCACGCGCCTTGATAATGGAGATTATCGCCGACTCACCCGTTCCCTTTATTGCTCCCAAGCCATAGCGGATGGTTTTTTCGTCCATCGGCACGAAGCGATAACCGGACAGGTTAACGTCGGGCGGCAAGATGGTGAGGCCGTTGGTAATACCATCCTCAAAGAATGAGTGTACTTTGTCAGTGTCGTCCATGTCGGCTGACAGGGTGGCGGCCATGAATTCCGCCGGGTAATGTGTCTTGAGGTAGGCGGTCTGAAATGCAATCAAGGCATAAGCCGCTGCGTGCGATTTATTGAAACCGTAGCCCGCGAACTTTTCCATCAAACCAAAAAGCTCTGCCGCTTTGCGTTCAGACAAATCGTTCTTGATTGCACCGGCAACAAAGATATCGCGTTGCTGCGCCATTTCCTCGACCTTTTTCTTGCCCATCGCCCGTCGCAGCAGGTCGGCGCTGCCCAGACTATAACCGCCTATCACCTGGGCGATTTGCATCACCTGTTCCTGGTAAATCATCACGCCGTAAGTGGGGCCGAGTATGGGTTGCAAGCGCGGATCAAGGTAATCCACCCGCTTGCCATGTTTACGTTCTGTAAATTCAGGGATCAAGTCCATCGGCCCTGGGCGATACAACGCAACCAGCGCGATGATATCTTCGAAACAGTCGGGTTTGGCCTTCTGCAGCAGATCTTTCATGCCGCGCGATTCAAACTGGAACACTCCCACGGCGTTGCCTTGCCGCAACAGCGCGTAAGTAGCGGGATCGTCCAGAGGAAGATTCTCCAGGCGGAAGAGTGCAGAATCTGCAATTTCGGGCTGAGTAGCATCCTGACCAGCATCGGTTTTGCTAGGATCGATCTCTTGTTTTCTTCTCCCGGCATCCCGTTGCCTGATGTACCTGACGGTCCAGTCAAGTATGGTCAGGGTGCGCAGTCCCAGGAAATCGAATTTCACCAAGCCGATTTTTTCTACATCGTCTTTGTCCAACTGGCTTACTGCCGAATTGCCTGATTCCGCGCAGTAGATCGGGCAAAAATCCGTAATTTTCCCCGACGCAATCAGCACCCCGCCAGCGTGGGTCCCGACATTGCGGGCAATCCCCTCCAGGCGTTCAGCCAGTTCCAGCAGGTCACGCACTCCCTCCTCCTGTTGCACGCGTTGGTTCAATTGTGGCTCTATTTCCCGCGCTTTTTTTAGGGTCATGCCGAGTTCAAATGGCACCAACTTCGCCAGTTGATCGACAAAGTTGTAAGGCAGGTCCAGCACCCGCCCGACATCCCGTACTACAGCTTTTGCCGCCATGGTGCCGAAAGTGACGATTTGTGAAACGCTCTCGGCACCATATTTCTGTTTCACGTATTCGATCACATGTTCCCGTCCGTCCTGGCAGAAATCGATATCAAAGTCAGGCATGGATACCCGCTCCGGATTGAGGAAGCGCTCGAACAGCAAATCGTAACGTAGGGGGTCCAGGTCAGTAATGCCGAGAGAATATGCAACCAGAGAGCCCGCGCCGGAGCCTCGCCCCGGACCTACCGGCACTCCGTTGTGCTTGGCCCAGTTGATGAAATCGGCGACGATCAGAAAATATCCGGCGAATCCCATCTGGATGATGGTGGACACCTCGAAATCAAGTCGTGCACGATATCTCGGGATTTGCGCACTGCGCCCGGCAGCATCAGGGAAGAGTACCTGCATGCGCTCTTCCAGGCCTGTCAGAGCTTGATCATGCAGATATTGCTCCAGGCTTTCGTTATGCGGAGTAGGGAACAGTGGCAGGCGGTTGACGCCCAGCTCCAGGATGAGATTGCAGCGCTTGGCGATTTCCACGCTGTTGGCGAGTGCCGCCGGAATGTCGGCGAATAGCTCGGCCATTTCTGCCTGGGTCTTGAAATACTGCCGTTCAGTGAAATTCTTTGGGCGGCGGCGGTCGCCCAGCACGTAGCCCTCGGCGATGCATACCCGCGCCTCGTGTGCCTTGTAATCGTCAGGACTCAGAAACTGCACCGGTTGTGTCGCCACTACCGGCAGATGCAGGGTTGATGCCAGCACCAGTGAACGCTGCACCAGAGCCTCTTCATTGGCGGAGCCGACGCGCTGCACTTCAATATAAAAGCGTTCGGGGAACAGTTGCGCCCATTCTCGTGCCAGCACTTCGGCTTGAACCAGATTGCTTTGCGCCAAGGCCAGGCCGATATCGCCAAGATGCGCACCGGACAAGGCGATTAATCCATCTGTTCCACTTTCGTTTTGGTTAAACCAGGATTTTCGGATCTCGGGTCGTCCGCGGTGCTGATTCTCACGGTAAGCGCGCGACAGCAGGCGGCACAACAGCAGGTAGCCAGGGTAGGACTGACACAGCAGCAACAGGCGTGCGGGCTTGTCACGGTCGGTTTCGTTAGTGATCCAGACGTCGCAGCCTATGATCGGTTTTATCCCCTTGTCACGCGTCGCCTGGTAAAACTTCACCATGCCGAACAAGTTGGAGAGATCGGTCAGCGCCAGTGCCGGCATGCTGTCGGCCACCGTTTTTGCCACCGCAGCGTCGATGCGCACGATGCCGTCAACGATGGAATACTCGCTGTGCAGGCGCAGGTGGATGAAAGTGGGAGTGGCGGGCATGGTGTTACAATTCGGTGCCGAGTGTTCTGTATTTAGTTGCGGTTAAATTCGATTTCGTGACCTGACTGCAAACTCAGCACCAAACGTTAAAAATCATTTTTAATTCTACACCATGTTGAAAGCCCCCGAACTTTTACTCCCTGCTGGTTCACTCGACAAAATGCGTGCCGCCTACGCCTTTGGTGCGGATGCGGTTTATGCCGGGCAGCCGCGTTATTCCATGCGTGCCCGCAACAATGAATTCGGCTTGGAGCAGTTGCGCACGGGTATCGCCGAAGCGCACGCCATGGGCAAGAAATTTCTCGTTGCCAGCAACATCATTCCGCACAATGCAAAAGTGAAGACTTATCTGGCTGACATGGAGCCGGTGATTGCGATGCGACCGGATGCGCTGATCATGGCCGACCCCGGACTCATCATGTTGGTGCGGGAGAAGTGGCCGGAAGTGCCGATACATCTTTCCGTCCAGGCCAATACGGTGAATTACGCGGGGGTAAAGTTCTGGCAGAAAATGGGGTTGACGCGGGTAATTCTGTCACGTGAATTGTCGCTTGATGAGGTCGAGCAAATCCGCCAGTTGTGCCCCGACATGGAGCTGGAAGTATTTGTCCACGGCGCATTATGCATCGCTTATTCCGGGCGCTGCCTGCTGTCAGGCTATTTCAATCATCGCGATCCAAACCAGGGCACCTGCACCAATTCCTGCCGCTGGGATTACAAGGTTAAACCGGCCGAAGAAGATGCCAGCGGCGACATACGGCATGTACAAAAAATTGATTTCGATTTCAGTCAGGCGCTGATGCAAGCAAACGGACAAGTGGGTCTGGCCGCCAGTGAAAGTGGCGGTGACAAAATCAAACGCCATCCTGCCGCCGATCAGGTTTATCTGATCGAGGAGAAAGAGCGCCCCGGCCAGTTGCTGCCCATCATGGAAGACGAGCATGGCACTTACATCATGAATTCCAAAGACCTGCGGGCGGTGGAGCATGTCGAGCGTCTGGTCAGAATCGGTGTGGATTCGCTGAAAATCGAGGGCCGCACCAAGTCGGTGTATTACGTTGCCCGCACCGCGCAGGTTTACCGCAAGGCAATAGATGATGCGGTGGCAGGGAATCCTCTGGATCCTTCCCTGCTGGGCGAACTGGAGGGGCTGGCTAATCGCGGCTATACCGACGGCTTCTACCAGCGGCATCACGCCAGCGACACGCAAAACTACCTGCGCGGGCACTCGGAATCAAATCGCAGCCAGTATGTGGGCGACATCACCGGCCTCGATGTGGCCAACGGCATGGCCGAGGTGCTGGTGAAAAACCGTTTTCAGGTGGGCGACCGGCTGGAAATCATCCATCCTTCCGGCAACAGAGTGATCGAACTTGCGCGCATGCAGAATCTTGATGGCGAAACGGTCGAAGTTGCACCGGGTAGCGGCTACCGGGTCAAGATTCCTTTGACGGGCAACATCGAGAATGCTTTCGTGGCAAGGCTACTGTAATTGCGCGCAGAGATGTGATCCATATTTGAAAAGAATGTTGTCGAAACTCGGTGTTTCAGCCAACCTGATTGCGGAAGAAGCTGATTATTCTTTCCGGTAGCCACGTCAGCCTGCCGGGGAACGGCGCATTCAGAAATCCGGCGTGTCCTCCCTGTTCAGGGAATTCCAGGGTGACTGCAGATGAAACGTCAGCGTATGCCGGCAGCACGGAGGCGGGCATGAAGGGATCATTGCGGGCATTGATGACCAGCGTGGGCACTTGGACATGCCTGAGCCATGGCTTGCTGCTGGATTGGCTCCAGTATTCGTCGGTATTACGAAAACCGTGCAGCGGCGCGGTCACAATGTTGTCGAATTGATATATCGAGGTACAAGCGGCTAATGCGGTGGCGTCAAACAAGCCGGGGAAACGAACAATTTTTTCCAGTGCCTTGAGTTTCAGGGTATCAAGAAAGTGGCGGGTGTAGAGCCGGTTGAAGCCAGCATCCAGTGCTTGCCCGGCAGCTGCCAGGTCCAGGGGAACGGAAACTGCTACCGCGCCGGCGAGTATCCGGCAAGCTTGATCGCCTTGCTCACCAAGCCATTTCAGCAAAGCATTGCCACCCAGCGATACGCCGACCACGTAGAGCGGAACGGAGGAGTTATCTTTCCCATTTTGGTCGCTAATCCGGCGTAATATCCAGTCGATTTCTGCCGAATCTCCGGCGTGATAAGCACGCGGCAATCGATTGGGCGATCCGGAGCAGCCACGAAAATGCACGACCGCGCCACGCCAGCCACGATCCCGCAGCGCCCCCATGATGCTCAGGACATAATGACTGCACGAGCTGCCTTCAAGTCCGTGAAACAATACAACCAGCGGTGTGCCAGCAGTGCCGTCCAGCCAGTCGATATCAATGAAGTCCCCGTCATCCAGTTCCCAGCGTTCGCGCCGGTAAACAACCGGAGGCACGGGCAGCAGATAGGGATAGATGGTTTGCGCATTGCCCCCCGGCAGCCAGGTTGGAGCAACGTAAGGCAACGGGGACGGCAAACTTTTCAAGTTCGGGTATGTGATGGAGGTGACTAAGGCCCGGGTAATTCACCGGACCCTGACATGTTTGGTAGGCCGTGCGAGATTTGAACTCGCGACCAACGGATTAAAAGTCCGCTGCTCTACCGGCTGAGCTAACGACCCGGAGGTTGAGCATTATACCGATTCACCCCCCGATACAAAAGTTCTCTTTGAACAAAATGCTTCAAATGCGAGAAGAGCCTTTATTCAAGCGGCCTTCATCGCTGCCACCAGTAAGGCGTCTGGTGATCGCAACACTGATGATGACGGCGCTAGGAGGCAGGATCCTGCTCGCATTGGGGGGTGACAGTTGAGTTCTGGTATAATTTTTCCGTGGACAATCGGAAATCAGGATTGGGACAAGCGTTCGGCACCGTCAGTATGCTGAATTGCGCTGGGCAAGTGGGCTCGATCACCCGGCACCACAGACCCGCCTCGGGAGTAGCCGAGATAATCTTGCCCGTTTGAGCATCCTCGCTGGGCTATCCTATTGGAATATCGATGCAAGCGGTACTGGAAAAAGCAAGAAAAATCCGGATGGTCATTTTCGACGTGGATGGAGTGCTGACCGATGGCAGTCTTCATTTCATGGCTAGCGGCGAGGAAATCAAGACGTTCAATAGCCATGACGGTCACGGCATGAAAATGCTCAAGGCAAGCGGGGTCGAGCTTGCCATCATCACTAGCAGAGAATCACGTTGTGTTGACTTGCGGGCACAAGATCTGGGCATCACACTCGTCTATCAGGCTGCGAAAAACAAGCTGCAGGTATTCGAGGAGTTGTTGGTGAAGCTGGGGCTGGATGCTTCCGCTTGCGCGTATGTTGGTGATGATTTGGTGGATTTGCCGGTGATGCTGCGCTGTGGCCTTCCCGTTTGCGTGCCTGCTGCCCCTGCATTGGTGAAAAAACATGCGGAGTATGTCACCTGTCTTGAAGGCGGACGCGGTGCGGTGCGTGAAGTCTGCGAAATGATAATGCTGGCGCAGGATACCCTACATGCGCAACAGGCGGCGTACCTGAAATGATCAAACAGCTCACCGCCAGACTTACTGGTCTTCCCAAACTGCCTCTGGCTTTATTGGTCCTGCTGGCGGCGGCGACATTCTGGCTGGATAAAGTAGTACGGCCGCCAGTTATTGCGGAAAGTAGTGGTTCACACCGTGATCCCGATTACATGCTGGAAGGCCTCTCGGTTATTCGCACGGATCAAGATGGGGTGGCGCGCTATAAACTTTTTGCGAAAAAAATGCTGCATTATTCGGACGACAATAGTACTCATCTGGAGCAGCCCCGTCTCGTCAACACTGCTTCCGGCAAGCCTGTGGTACAGATAAAAGCGGATCAGGGCGAGCTGACTGGCGGCAATGATGATGTCTATCTCAGCGGGAATGTCACGTTGTCGCGTAATGCGAGTAACGGTTCGAATAAGGCGACCATGGTCACCAGTTCCTTGCGCATCACTCCCGATGATGACATCGCCAGAACCGATAAACCCGTGACCATCACCGAAGGGAATACCACCATCCATGCTGTCGGAATGGAACTGGACAACCGTGCTAATGTCACCCGGTTATTGTCACAGGTAAAAGTCTCTCATGACAAAAAACGTTAGACGGCCGGTCGCGTCCCAACCTGTTCATAAGGTATGCATGAAATCATTTTCTGTCCTATTGTTGCTGGGGTTTCTGTCTTCCGGTCACGTTTTGGCTGAGCGGGCCGATCGCGATAAACCAGTAAACCTGGAGGCGGATCACGCTACCGTGGAAAACGCTAACCGGACCAGCGTGTTCACCGGCAACGTAGTGCTCACGCAAGGCACTCTGATCATCCGCGCCGATAAAATGGTAGTGAAAGAAGATGCCAGTGGATTCCGGCATGCCACTGCCTTCGGCAATCTTGTCAGTTTCCGGCAGAAACGCGATGGCAAGGATGAATACATTGAAGGCTGGAGTGAACGCATGGAATATGATGGCAAGGCGGACAGGGTGCAGCTTTTCAAGAAAGCGCGCTTAAAGCGTGGGCAGGACGAGGTAGAGGGGGACTACATTTCCTACGATGCGGTCAGCGAGTTCTTTCAAGTAACGGGCGGCAACGAAAAGACAGACACCCAAGCCAGTCCTGCTGGCAGAGTACGGATAGTGATTCAACCGAAGAACAAACAGGAGAATCCGGCGACCGAGAGTCAGTAGGAGTGCAATCCTGCCCCGGAATCCGAGTTTTGAAGAAATGAGCGAATTTAAGGTTGATAACCTAAAAAAGCATTACAAGTCACGTACTGTGGTGCAAGACGTATCGCTTTCCGTCGCTAGCGGTGAAGTGGTTGGTTTGCTCGGCCCCAATGGTGCGGGCAAGACTACCTGCTTTTACATGATGGTGGGATTGGTGCCGCTGGACGGTGGCAGCATATATCTGGATGGGCATGATTTGAGCCAGATGCCGGTCCATCATCGGGCCCGCATGGGCTTGAGTTACCTGCCGCAGGATGCGTCAATCTTCCGGCGGCTTTCTGTGGCGGACAATATTTCTGCAGTACTGGAATTGCAGGATTACGACTCTTATGAAATGCAGCAGCACCTGGATGATTTGCTGCATGATTTACACATCAGTCACTTGCGCGACAACTCTGCCATGAGTTTGTCCGGGGGCGAGCGCCGTCGTGTAGAAATCGCCCGGGCACTGGCAACGCAGCCTCGCTTCATCCTGCTGGATGAACCGTTTGCGGGGGTGGATCCTATTGCTGTGCTGGATATCCAGAAAATCATTCACTTTCTCAAGGAACGCGATATCGGTGTGCTCATTACCGACCACAATGTCAGAGAAACATTAGGAATTTGTGATCACGCCTACATTATCAACCAGGGCGCGGTACTGGCCAGCGGCAAACCTGATGAAATCATTTATAATGACGACGTAAGAAAGGTGTACTTGGGAGAACATTTCCGGCTGTGAGAATAAGGATTCGATCTGCTCGAATCTGTGGTTGTCCGTTGTTTCTCCAAAATTATGAGACCTACCCTCCAGCTCAAACTATCGCAACACCTGACACTCACTCCGCAGTTGCAACAATCCATACGGTTGCTGCAACTTTCGACGCTTGAGATGAATCAGGAGATAGAGCGCATGGCGCAGGAGAATCCCCTGCTGGAACTTGATGACAGCGCTGAATATCAGGGCTTCCAGCCCGATAGTCCGTTGCCGTTGCCAGCGTCCGAGTTGTCGGAATCGCAGAGTGAGTCCACGGTAAATGCGGCTGCTGGCGAGGATGATGTCGAGCCGAAAACAAACCTGATCGACGAGCCGGACTGGTTTGAGGGCGACGGCGGTTCTCGCGGTGCGCGCGATGACGATGATGAACATGAATTTCCGCAACAGGCAGCCGAACCCATCAGTCTGCGTGAGCATCTCAATTTGCAGGTCAGTCTTAGTCAGATCACCGAACGCGACAGAAGGATCACAGGCCTGCTGGTAGATGGTCTGGATGACGATGGTTATCTCACTCAGGATCTGGAAGAACTTGTCAGTCTGCTGCCACCAGAACTCGAAATAGACCTTGATGATCTGTACATCGCGCTTGAATATTTGCAACATCTGGACCCGCCTGGTGTGGGCGCCCGTAACCTGGGAGAGTGTCTGGCGCTGCAACTGCGCGCTCTGCCGGAGGATACGCCCTACCGTGAGCAGGCGCTGCTGCTGGTAACCAGTCACCTGGAAAGTCTGGCATCACGGGATTTCCGTCTGATCAAGAAATCATTGCATTGCGATGATGATTGCCTGCGCTCAATCCAGTATCTCGTCACTCACCTGAATCCCAGGCCGGGTTCGATATTTAATACTACGGTGGCCCGCTATATCGTGCCTGATGTGATCGTGACCAAAACCGGTGGCGTCTGGGTAGCCAACCTTAATCCGGAAGCGATGCCACGACTTGGAATCAATCGCTACTATGCTTCCATCTTGAAGCAAAGTCATGATGATTCGGCACAACGGCTGAACAGTCAACTACAGGAAGCCAAGTGGCTCATCAAGAATGTGAAACAGCGCTTCGACACCATCCTGAAGGTATCTTGCGCCATAGTCGAACGCCAGCGGCAATTCTTCGAACACGGCGCGGTCGCCATGCGCCCGCTAGTGCTGCGGGAAATAGCAGATACTCTGGACTTGCATGAATCCACCGTTTCTCGCGTGACGACGCAGAAATTCATGCGCACACCGCGCGGCATATTCGAACTGAAGTATTTTTTCGGCAGCCATGTCGCGACCGACACCGGCGGCGCTTGCTCTGCTACAGCGATTCGTGCTCTGATCAAGCAGTTTGTACATGGCGAGAATGTGAAGAAACCGCTAAGTGACAGCCAGATTTCTGAAATTCTTGGACAGCAGGGCATCGTGGTTGCCCGGCGCACGGTTGCGAAATACCGTGAGTCCATGCAGATTCCGCCAGTTAGTCTTCGTAAATCGTTTTAACCCAAGCCAAGGAGGCATGATGAATCTCAACCTTACCGGTCACCACGTGGAAATTACACCAGCCATGCGTGATTACGTTACTTCCAAGATGGACAAGATCAGGCGCCATTTTGATCACGTCATTGATGTCAGCGTGATTCTGTCGGTGGAGAAACTCAAGCAGAAGGCCGAGGCCAACGTCCACGTGCGCGGCAAAGATATTTTTGTCGAAACTGACAGCGCCGACATGTATGCTTCCATAGACAGTCTGGTGGACAAGCTCGACCGGCAGATACTCAAGCACAAGGAAAAAAATGCGGATCGCCGTAATAGTGCCGTGCCGTTAAAGGATGATGAATCGTAGCAGCGGAATAGTTAAGCGTAGAGGCGAGAGCCGGTCTATTGCCGTCATTCGACGGGCTTGATTGAATTGACTGAACCCCAATATTTACCTTTTTTATGAACCTCATTGCACAGCTCCTTCCCCAGTCTAACGTTATTGTAGAATTGGATGCCGCCAGCAAGAAGCGTGTATTCGAGCAGGTTGGATTATTGTTTGAAAACACTTTGCACATCGCCCGCAGCCAGGTGTTTGATAGCCTGTTTGCGCGCGAAAAACTGGGTTCTACCGGCCTCGGTCAAGGTGTGGCAATTCCGCATGGCAGAATTAAAGGGCTGCGCGATGCTGCTGCAGCCTTTATCCGCATGAAGGAGCCGATTCCGTTCGACGCGCCGGATGGCAAGCCAGTCAGTCTGATCTGCATCCTGCTGGTTCCGGAGAAAGCCACTGATCAGCACCTGCAGATTCTGAGCGAGCTGGCACAAATGTTCAGTGACAAGAGTTTCCGTGAAAGTCTGCTGACCGGCAAGGATGCGACGGAAGTCTATCAACTCATTTCCAACTGGACGCCAAATGCCCCAGATCAGCATCGCACAGCTATTTGAAGATAAGCGGGAGAAGCTGGACCTGACCTGGGAAGCAGGCAGGGACGGTAGTGACAGACAACTCGACGATGAAACCATCGCGCAGTCTGCCCAAGGGGTAGTCGGCCATCTTAATTTCATTCATCCCAACTGGGTGCAGGTATTGAGTGACATCGAAACTGATTATCTCAACCAGCTTGACCCTGTGTCCTTGCAGCAGAATATGCAGCAGCTTGCCCAAAGCAGCATAGCGTGCGTGATCGTCGCAGGCGGCGCATCCGTACCGGCCTCACTGCGCGCATTGGCTGATGCCACCCGCATTCCTTTGCTGCGTTCGCCGTATTCCAGTCTGGAAGTAATCTGGCTTCTGCGTACCTACCTGGGGCGCGTGCTGGCACCACCCACCACGCTGCATGGCGTACTTCTGGATGTACTGGGGATGGGCGTGATGATTACCGGCGAAAGTGGCGTCGGCAAGAGTGAACTGGCGCTGGAACTGGTGAGTCGCGGCCACGGCCTGGTGGCGGATGATGTGGTGGAGCTGCGCCGCATTGCGCCCGAAACCCTGGAAGGACGTTGTCCACCGATGTTGCGTGATTTCCTTGAGGTGCGCGGATTGGGGGTGCTGAACATTCGGACTATTTTTGGTGAGACTGCAGTGCGCCGGCGGAAAAGCATGAAGCTGATTGTGCATTTGCTAAAACCAGGCAGTGCAGATCCTAACTCGCTAGAGCGGTTGCCAATCAACGATGTCAATGAAAGTGTCATGGGCGTTAATATTCGCAAGGTCATCATCCCGGTTGTCGCGGGACGCAACCTGGCAGTGCTGGTAGAAGCGGCAGTACGGAATTACGTTTTACAGCTACGCGGCATCGATAGCACTAAAGAATTTCTTGCACGACACGAGCAGGAAATGGGGGATGAGGAAGACCAGGTAAAGGTATGAAAATAAAACGTAACTCACATAGAGTGAGGAATTGAAGGTGTTTTTGCCATTTTTCCTGCGCAAGTAAAGTATTTTTTATCATAAATGATTAGCGAAAATATTTTCACAATTGCTTGACCAAGCCCAAATGGCTTGATATAAAAGCAGTTGCAGGGTTTTCCTGTAACTTTCTTACCAATAACGAAAGGGGAATTACGTGAATAAATCTGAACTCATTGATGCCATCGCTAAATCTGCTGACATCTCGAAGGCTTCGGCAGGTAATGCACTGGACGGGACATTGTCCGCGATTAAAGCCGCTCTTAAAAAAGGACAAAGCGTTACCTTGGTCGGATTTGGAACTTTCAAAGTGGGTAAACGCGCAGCCCGCACTGGCCGTAACCCACGTACTGGTGCAGCCATCAAAATCAAAGCAGCCAAGGTTCCGAAATTCAGCCCTGGCAAGGCACTCAAGGATGCAGTAAACTAGCGCCTTTTCCGGAGTAGGGTGCTTAGCTCAGTTGGTAGAGCGTCGCCCTTACAAGGCGAATGTCGGCGGTTCGACCCCGTCAGCACCCACCAGCCGTTATTCCACAAGCTTCAGGAGTGGTAGTTCAGTTGGTTAGAATACCGGCCTGTCACGCCGGGGGTCGCGGGTTCGAGTCCCGTCCACTCCGCCAAATTTTGCGCTAAACCAGGGCGAACGCAAGTTCGCCCTTTTTATTCGTTTCCTGGATTCCAACAGTGTTTGATTTTGTTCATAAAAAGAAAGGCGTAGTTCAGTTCATCCTGATACTGGCGACTTTGCCATTCCTGTTCTGGGGAGTTGAGTCGTATCGCAGTGATGGTGAGGATCAGGTCGCGTTGGTGGCTGGCGAAAAGATTCAGCGCCAGGAACTCGACCAGGCGATGCGCAACCAGCAGGAAAGCATGCGCGGTAGCGGAGAGGATGCTCCGGACAACCCGGAAGTGCGATCCGCAGTGCTGGACAGACTGATTCAGCAGCGCTTGTTGAAGCAGGAGGCAGCGCGCATTGGTTTGACTGTGCTGGACCCGCAGTTGGTGGACGTGATCCAGGGCATTGGAGCATTTCAGCAGGATGGCGCGTTTTCCAATAAGCGCTATGAAGAGCTCCTGCGTGAACAAGGGATGACCCCAGTGGTGTTTGAAGCACGGGTGCGGCAGGAGATGCAGCAACAGCAACTGATTGATGCCTATACCAGGAATGGCTTTGTGCCGGACGCCGTGGCGGAGAGAGTCATGCGTTTGAGTGAGGAGCAACGTGAGGTCAGCCTGGCCCGAATCCAGCCGGAGCAATTTCTGGCACAGGTGAGGCCGGATGATGCCGCCATCAAGTCCTATTACGAACGGCACCAGGCCGAGTTTCAGGTACCAGAACAGGTGCGGGTCGAGTATCTGGTGTTGTCACTGGATGATCTAGCCAAACAAGTGCAGGTGAATGTTGACGAAACCAGGAAGTATTTCGAGGAGCACAAGGATGGATTTGGCCAGCCCGAAGAGCGCCAGGCCAGCCATATTCTGATAAGTGTGTCCGCCACCGCATCGGATGCGGACAAAACTGCAGCGCGTGCCAAAGCGGAGCAGTTGCTGGCACAGGTCAAACAGGCGCCGCAAAGTTTTGCTGATCTTGCCAAGCAGCATTCTCAGGATCCCGGCTCGGCGGTCAAAGGCGGCGACCTTGGATTTTTTGGACGCGGGATGATGGTCAAGGCATTCGAGGATGCAGTTTTCCAGATGAAGCCGGAAGAAATTCGCGGACCGATCCAGACAGACTTCGGTTTTCACATCATCAAGCTCTCTGCGATAAAAGCCGGCAAGGCAGTAAGTTTTGACGAAGTAAAAAACCAGGTTGAGCAGGAACTGAAGAAACAGAAAGCCGAGAAGACGTTTGGCGAGATGGCCGAAGGTTTCGGCAACATGGTGTATGAACAGAGTGACAGCCTGCAGCCGGCTGCAGAGAAATTCGGGTTATCCATCCGCCAGAGTGATTGGATCAGCAGGAAGGGGGGTGAACTCCCCCACTTGACTAACGGCAGGTTGTTGCAAGCAATATTCTCGGAAGACGCGATCAAGAACAAGCGCAATACCGAGGTGGTCGAAGTTACCCCCAATACCCTGGTAGTGGCGAGAGTGCTGAATCACAGGCCGGCAGCCATGCGCTCCATGGCGGCGGCAAAAGATGAAATCACCATGCTCGTGATCCGTCAGCAGGCGGCTGAGGCGGCCATTAAAGAAGGCGAGGAAAAGCTCGCGCGGTTGCAGAAAGGTGAAGCTGGCATGGTTGCATGGGGTCCGGTGCAGCAGGTTTCCCGCCAGCAACCGCAAGGCATGGACAATGAGACCCTGCGCACAATATTCAAAGCCAGGTCAACTGGATTGCCATCCTATGCTGGAGTGGCCAATCCGCAAGGCGGCTTTACTCTGCTTCGCATTAGCCGTGTAATCGAGTTGGTCCCTGCGGATAAAGCCACGCGCAAGGCCTTTGGTAAACAGTTGCAACGGTTACTTACCCAGGAAGAGCTCGCGGCTGCTCTTGCAGGGATCAGGCAACGATCCGACGTAACGATCAAAAAATAGAATTCTGAGCAGAAGCAGCAATTAAGATTCGCTGATGTCGAAAGCGACCGTATTGAATCCGGCATCGACATAGGTGATTTCCCCGGTAACACCGCTGGCCAGATCGCTGCACAAGAAAGCCGCAACATTACCGACCTCCCCAATGGAAACATTACGCCGTAACGGCGCAACTTTTTCGGTATAGCTCAGCAGCTTACCGAAATTGCCGATACCCGCTGCCGCCAGGGTTTTAATCGGGCCGGCTGAAATCGCATTGACGCGTATTCCTTTGGGACCAAGACTGGATGCCATGAAGCGCACATTGGCTTCAAGGCTGGCCTTGGCCAGTCCCATCACATTGTAATTTGGCATGACCCGCTCTGCACCCAGGTAAGTGAGTGTCAGCAGCGCAGCATTTCTGCCCTGCATCAGCGGCATCCCGGCTTTTGCCAGCGCAGCAAAGCTGTAGGAGCTGACATCATGAGCAATGCGGAAAGCTTCTCGATTCACGCTTTCCAGGTAGTCTCCGCTCAATGCTTCGCGCGGGGCGAAAGCGACGGAGTGCACAATGCCATCAAGACCGTCCCAGCGTTTTCCCAGATCATCGAAGCACTGGCTGATCTCGCTGTCGCTCGCGACATCGCAGGAAAACAGCAACTTGCTGCCGAATTCGGCAGCAAGTTTTCCAACCCGCTCGCGCACTCCCTCTCCTTGATAGGTGAAGGCAAGTTGCGCACCTTCGCGGTGCATTGCTTTGGCGATGCCGTAGGCGATGGAGCGATTGCTGAGCAGTCCGGCGATGAGTATGCGTTTATCGGCGAGAAATCCCACGGTATATCCTTATGACAGTTGAGGAGTTCGGCAAATTATAGCCCAAGGCCTGCCGGATCTGAAGAATCATGGGAAGATAGATCAGGGCTGCAGGTTTTACACCCACCCTGTGCCCGGCATTTACGCTAAACTATCACGCCAATGAAGGCCTTGTTCAAATACCTGTTGGTGCCGCTTGTGGCTTTGCTGTCCGCCTGTGGCGGCAATCCCTGGAATAATCCCTATCCCGCCGCCGATGCGGGAAAAAATATCCTCTATAGTGCGTTTGCCGAACGTCCCAAACACCTTGATCCGGTGCAGTCATACAGTTCCAACGAAATTCTGCTGACTGCGCAGATTTATGAGCCGCCGCTGCAATACCATTATCTGAAACGTCCTTATACATTGATACCGGCAACAGTGGAAAAGATGCCGGTAGCGCAGTATTTCGACAAGAACGGCGTGCAGTTGCCGAACGATGTTGATGCCACGCAAATCGCTTATACGATTTATGAAATTTCCATCCGCCCCGGCATTCTCTATCAGCCGCATCCGGCATTCGCCAAAAATGAGCAGGGGCAATTCCTTTATCATGATTTGACCGTCAAGGACTTGGCTGAGGTTTACAAGCTGGGCGATTTCTCCCATAGCGGCACACGCGAATTGACTGCCGAAGATTATGTATTCGAGATCAAGCGACTGGCGCATCCCAGGCTGCATTCGCCGATACTCGGTTTGATGTCTGACTACATCGTCGGTCTCAGGGAATATTCCGCCACCCTCAGAACCGCTGCCGAGGCGCAGGCTGGGCAGCAGGGCAGTGATGCTTATCTGGATTTGAACAGCTACCCGCTGGAAGGTGCGCAGGTGGTGGATGCTTATACTTACCGCATCAAGATCAAGGGCAAGTACCCGCAGTTCATGTATTGGCTGGCGATGCCTTTTTTTGCGCCGATTCCGTGGGAGGCGGAGCGCTTTTATACCCAGAAAGGATTGGCGGAAAAGAACATCACGCTCGACTGGTATCCGGTTGGCACCGGACCCTACATGCTCACCGAGAATGACCCCAACCGGGTGATGATACTGGAGAAGAATCCCAATTTTCATGGCGAGACTTATCCGTCTGAGGGAATGCCAAGAGACGAGCGAGCGGGTTTGCTGGCAGATGCAGGCAAACCGCTGCCTTTCATCGACCAGGTGATATTCAGCCGTGACAAGGAAAGCATCCCGCGCTGGAACAAATTTCTGCAGGGCTACTATGATGCATCGGGAATCGGCTCCGACAGCTTCGATCAGGCGGTGCAACTGACGGGGCAGGGGGAGGCGACCGTGACCGAGGCGATGAAGGCCCAAGGCATCCGGCTGGAGACGGAGGTTGCGACTTCCACCTACTACATGGGTTTCAACATGTTGGACCCGGTGGTGGGCGGGCTTTCCAATTCGGCCAGAAAATTGCGCCAGGCCATTTCCATAGCAGTGGATTATGAAGAGTACGTCTCAATCTTCGCCAATGGCCGCGGCATCCCGGCGCAGGGGCCGATTGCGCCGGGTATTTTCGGGCATCGCGACGGCAGGGAAGGTGTCAACCCGGTGGTGTATGACTGGCTGCACGAGCGCCCACAGCGTAAACCGATCGCAGCCGCCAAGGCGCTGCTGGCCGAGGCGGGTTACCCCAACGGGATGGACGCCAAAACCGGTGCGCCACTGGTGCTGTATTTCGACGTGACCTCCCGTGGCGCAGACGACAAATCCAGCCTCGACTGGATGCGTAAACAATTCCAGAAACTCAACATTCAACTGGTGGTGCGCAGCACCGACTACAACCGTTTCCAGGACAAGATCCGTAAAGGCAATGCGCAGATCTTCGAGTGGGGCTGGAATGCCGATTACCCTGATCCGGAGAATTTCCTGATCCTGCTGAGCGGTGCAGAACGGAAGGTCGACAACGATGGCCAGAACTCCGCCAACTATGACAACCCAGAATACAATCGCTTGTTCGAGCAGATGAAGAACATGGAGAACAGTCCCAAGCGCCAGCAGATCATCGATCACATGATTGGAATTCTGCGGCACGATGCACCCTGGCTATGGGGATATCATCCCAAGGATTACGGGTTGTATCACGCCTGGTACAGCAATGTGAAACCCAACAAGTTGTCGAACAACAACATCAAGTACTACCGCATAGACGGCAGTCTGCGCGAACAGAAGCGGCGCGAATGGAATGAGCCAGTGCTGTGGCCAGCTGTGCTGGGAACGCTGGCGCTGGTCGCGAGCCTGTTTCCCGCAGTAATCGCATATCGTCGCCGGGAGCGCGGCACAGGTACAAGACAAGCATCACCTGCTGCGCAGGTAGGAACAGACAATGCTTAATTACATCATCCGCCGCATGCTCTATGCCATCCCGATTTTGATCGGCGTGAATCTGATCACCTTCACCTTGTTCTTTGTCGTCAACACGCCCGACGATATGGCGCGAATGCAGTTGGGCATCAAGCGTGTCACGCCCGAGGCTATCGAAAAGTGGAAGCATGAGCGGGGCTACGACAAACCGCTGATGCTCAACGATGGCGAAGAAGGCGCGGCAAAATTCACCCATACTATTTTTTTCGAAAAGTCGGCAGCCATGTTCGCTTTCGATTTCGGGCGTGCTGATGACGGGCGCGATATTGCTCACGAAATAAAATCGCGCATGCTGCCGAGTCTCGCCATCGCGCTGCCGGTGTTTCTGCTGGGGTTGCTTGTCTACATCACCTTCGCATTGGTGATGGCATTCTTCCGCGCCACTTATGTGGATTTCTGGGGGGTGGTGCTGTGCGTCGCCTTGATGTCCATCTCCAGTCTGTTCTATATCATCGGCGGGCAATTTCTTATCAGCAAGCTCTGGCATCTGGTGCCCATTTCCGGCTATGGCGGCGGACTCGATGCCGGCAAGTTTCTGGTGCTGCCGGTAATCATCGGCGTGATCAGCGGCGCCGGTGCCAGCACCCGCTGGTACCGCACCATTTTTCTGGAGGAAATGAGCAAGGATTATGTGCGCACTGCGCGTGCCAAGGGTCTGCCGGAAAGCGTGGTGCTGTTCAGACATGTGCTCAGGAACGCCATGATTCCGATTCTCACCGGCGCGGTGGTGGTAATTCCCTTGCTGTTCCTCGGCAGCCTCATCGCCGAATCGTTTTTCGGCATACCCGGATTGGGTAGCTACACCATCGACGCGATCAACTCGCAGGATTTTGCCGTGGTGCGTGCCATGGTGTTCCTTGGCTCGCTGCTGTATATCATCGGGCTGATCCTGACGGACATCTCCTATACGCTGGTGGATCCCCGGATAAGGCTGGAATGAACATGCTTTACAAACCCGTCATCCTCTGGACCGATGCGCTCATCTACCTGCTGGTGATAGTGGTGCTCGCCTTTGTCTGGTATGTGCGGCGCAACGAGCACATGCTGGCGCCGTGGCGGCGGGTGGGGCATAGCGCGAGCGGCATGGCGGCACTCACGGTGCTGGTTTTCTTCATTGCGATCGGACTGCTCGACACGGTGCATTTTCGTCCCGCAGTCGAGAACAGCGGCAACAGCGAGCAAGTTTACAGCGTGGAAGTGCTGAGCCTGCTCGATGTCATTGCCGAACCATTGCGCACGCGCGTGGAAAAAACCTACTCGGCACCGTTTGCCGCACATCTTTACGCCAGAGAGACCATCGAACTGCCGGATGGCGGGCAGGTGAGGGAATTCCCGCGTCTGCAATTTGGCGGGGCGCATTTGCAGAATCCTGACGTACAACTTGCCGTTGATGTGGCCGAGCGGGCAGCGGCGGGCGCAGCACAGGGTTTCCTTGGCTGGTGCGTGCTGGTGGTTTTGCTGGGTGGGTTATTGGCGCGCCAGGATAATGCAGGGTTGCTACCTACGCTCTCCGCCATCCGGCGCGGCACGACTGAAATCCCCTGGAACGCGGTGCTGCTTACGCTGATGCTGATACTGTCACTGCTGGGCGCTGCGCTGGCGTTGTCCACTCACTACCATATATTCGGTACCGACAAGGTCGGACAGGACGTGTTCTATCAATCGCTCAAGAGCATCCGCACCGGGCTGGTGATCGGCACGCTCACCACGCTGATGATGCTGCCATTCGCGCTGCTGCTCGGCATCATGGCGGGATATTTCCGCGGCTGGGTGGACGACGTGATTCAATACATTTACACCACGCTGAGTTCGATTCCTGGCGTGTTGCTGATCGCGGCTGCGGTATTGATGATGCAGGTATACATGGAGACTCATCCCGAACTGTTCGACACCATTGCCGCACGTGCCGATCTGCGTCTGCTGTTTCTTTGCATCATCCTCGGCGTCACCAGTTGGACCGGTTTGTGCCGCCTGCTGCGCGGTGAAACCCTGAAGCTGCGCGAGATGGAATATATTCAGGCAGCGCACGCGTTCGGTGTTTCCCACTGGCGCATCATCAGCCGCCACATTCTTCCCAATGTGATGCACATCGTGCTGATTGCCACGGTGATGGATTTCAGCGGACTGGTTCTGGCCGAGGCCGTACTGTCTTATGTCGGCGTCGGCGTTGATCCTTCCATGATCAGTTTTGGCACCATGATCAACGCCGCGCGCCTGGAAATGGCGCGCGAACCGATGGTGTGGTGGGCGCTGCTGTCAGCTTTCGGCTTCATGTTCGCACTGGTTCTGAGCGCCAATCTGTTTGCCGATGCCGTGCAGGATGCGTTCAATCCGCGTGTGCGTACATGGTCACTGAAAGCCGGAAAACTGCGGCGCACAGAGCGCACGAAAACCCCGGAAAGCAAGCCTGTTGCCGCTGCAGCCAAGGACTCCAACCCGCCATGAACCCGCTGCTGCAAATCGATAATCTTGAAACCGTGCTCCACACCGGTGCCACGCCGGTGCGGGCGGTGGACGGACTGACGCTGCAGATCATGCAGGGTGAGACCTTTGCCTTGCTGGGGGAGTCCGGCTGCGGCAAATCCATGACGGCGCTGTCCGTGATGCGGCTGCTGCCGGAGGTGGGCGAAATCGTTGCGGGCTCAATCAGGATCGGCGGCGAGGATTTGCTGCTGCTGCCGGAAGCCGCCATGCGCAACGTGCGCGGCAAGCGCATCAGCATGATTTTTCAGGAACCGATGCTGAGCCTGAATCCGGTGATGACGGTGGCAGAACAGATAGGCGAAGTGCTGCAGCGGCATTTCAATTTGCGCGGTGCGGCGCAACAACAGCGCGTGCTGGAAATATTGAATCAGGTGGGAATCCCCGACGCAGAACGGCGCATGGCCGAATATCCATTCCAGTTTTCCGGCGGAATGAAACAGCGGGTGATGATCGCCATGGCGCTGGCCGGAGAGCCGGAACTGCTGATCGCCGACGAGCCCACCACTGCACTGGATGTCACCATCCAGGCCCAGGTGCTCGATCTCATGCGTGATCTGCAGCAACGCAGCGGCATGGCGATTCTGCTGATTACGCACGATCTGGGCGTGGTGGCGGAAATGGCGCAGAAAGTGGCAGTGATGTATGCGGGCGAAATTGTTGAAACAGCGACGCGTGCAGAATTCTTCCATAGTCCCGCGCATCCCTATTCACGCAAATTGTTTGCCTCGTTGCCGGGGAAAAACAAGCGCGATCAGGGGCTGGCGGTGATCAGCGGCAGTGTACCGCCGCTGTCGCGCGAATTTGTTGGCTGCCGTTTTGCCGACCGCTGCGACCATGCCTGGGATTTGTGTCGTACCACGGCACCGGGATGGAGCGCGGTGGTTGCCGGCCATCAAGTCAGATGTCATCTTTTTGATCAGACTGCGGGATCGGTGCTTCATTCCAGTGCGGTCAAGGCAGCAGAAACTGCTCCCCAGGGAATCCCCGCTGCCCCGTCTGCCGTCTTCAATTCCGAATTGTTGCGCGTCGTTGACCTCAAGGTTCACTTCCCCATTCACAAGGGCCTGATGAAACGGGTGGCAGGATATGTCAAGGCGGTGGACGGGGTATCGCTGACGATTGCGCAGGGCGGAACCCTGGCGCTGGTGGGTGAATCAGGTTGCGGCAAGACCACGGTGGGCAAGGGCATCCTGCAATTGATCCCGCCCACTGCGGGCAGTGTGCGCTACGACGGCTTGGAGCTGGTGGGGCTGGAACGCAAGCAGTTGCGCGCGAAGCGTGCCGAGTTCCAGATCATCTTCCAGGATCCGTATTCATCGCTCAATCCACGCATGCGCATCATCGACATTATCGAGGAGGGCATGAATGCGCTCAATGTCAGGAACAATGACAGGGCAGATCATGCCGGGCAGCAGTCCTCGTCGCGACAGGGACAGAAGGTGGATGCGCTGTTGCAACGGGTAGGGCTGCCGCCGGAAACCAAATGGCGCTACCCGCACGAATTCTCCGGCGGCCAGCGGCAGCGCATCGCCATCGCCCGTGCGCTGGCGGTCAACCCCAGGCTGTTGATTTGCGACGAGCCCACCAGCGCGCTGGACGTGTCGGTGCAGGCGCAGATCCTGAATTTGCTGAAGGAATTGCAGGCCAGTCTGGGGCTCGCATATTTGTTCATTACGCACAATATTTCGGTGGTGGAATACCTTGCCGATGAGGTGGCTGTGATGTATCTGGGAAGAATTGTGGAATGGGGTAGTGTGGATGAAGTGCTGGGCAATCCCAAGCATCCCTATACCCAGGCGCTGCTGTCGGCGGTGCCGGTAATCGAACTTAATCCCAAACGTGAAGTCATACGCCTGCATGGGGATTTGCCCTCACCTGCCAACCCGCCGGCAGGTTGCCACTTTCACCCGCGCTGCCCTCACGCCATGCCGGTGTGCCACGAGACTTATCCGGGGAGCAGCAGCTTCGGTTCAACCCACACGGTGCGCTGTCATCTTTATCCGCAGCCGCAGAATTCATCCACCTTACAGCCGCAAGGCGCAGAGACTATTGCATGACGATTGAGCAAGAAGCAACACGGCGACGCACTTTCGCCATCATTTCGCACCCAGACGCGGGCAAGACCACGCTCACCGAAAAGCTGCTGCTGTTTGCCGGCGCCATCCACATCGCCGGCAGCGTCAAGTCACGCAAGGCCAGCCGTCATGCCACCTCCGACTGGATGGAGATCGAGAAGCAGCGGGGTATTTCCGTGGCCAGTTCGGTGATGCAGATGGAATACCGCGACTGCGTCATCAACCTGCTGGATACGCCGGGCCACCAGGATTTCTCCGAGGATACTTACCGCGTGCTGACCGCCGTAGATGCGGCGCTGATGGTGATCGATGCCGCCAATGGCGTGGAAGCCCAGACCCTGCGGCTGCTGGAAGTATGCCGTGCGCGCAACACCCCCATCATCACCTTCGTCAACAAGATGGATCGTGAAGTGCGTGAGCCGCTCGACCTGATCGACGAAATCGAGCAGACGTTGCACATGGCGACCGTGCCTTTCGCCTGGCCGGTGGGAATGGGTCACCACTTTCACGGCGTATTCGACCTGAAGCGTGACCGCATGCGCGTGTTTCAAGCAGGCGAGGATAAACTGGGCGACGCTGACGAAATCATCACGGGGCTGGACAATCCGGCAATGACGGCACGCTTTGGCGATAGCTTCACCCAGGCGCGGCAGGAGATTGAACTGATCCGCGGTGCCTCCGAGGAATTCGACCATGCAGCTTTTCTTGCCGGGCAGCAGACACCGGTATTCTTCGGCTCCGCCATCAACAATTTCGGCATCCAGGAAGTGCTCGATGCGCTGATCGATCTGGCGCCGTCGCCCGGACCGCGCAAAGCCATCCAGCGCGTGGTGCAACCGGACGAGCCCAAATTTTCCGGCGTGGTATTCAAGATCCAGGCCAACATGAATCCGGCCCACCGCGACCGCATCGCTTTCGTGCGCATCTGCTCGGGGCGGTTCGAACGCGGCATGAACCTGCATGTGGTGCGCAGCGGCAAGGACATCCGCCCCGGCAGCGTGGTGTCCTTTCTCTCGCAGCGGCGTGAGCTGCTCGATGTTGCCTACCCGGGCGATATCATTGGCATTCCCAATCACGGCACCTTGCAACTGGGGGACACGCTGACGGAAGGTGAAGAGCTGCAGTTCACGGGCCTGCCGTTCTTTTCCCCCGAAATTTTCCAGACAGTCGAGCTTGCCGACCCGATGCGCGGCAAACAGCTCAAGCTGGGGCTGACTCAATTGGGTGAGGAAGGCGCGATCCAGGTGTTTCGGCCGCATGCCGGCGGCGCGCTGCTATTGGGCGCGGTCGGTACCCTGCAGTTCGAGGTGGTGGCGCACCGGCTCAAGCACGAATACGGCGTGGACACCCGCCTCGCTTCCGCCAAATACCAGATGGCGCGCTGGGTCACGGCTGACGATCCGCGTGAACTGAAACGGTTCATCGATACCAACGGACATCGGGTGGCCTACGACGCAGTCGATGCCCCCACTTTTCTGGCTTCGTTCGGCGCCGAGCTGAGCGTCGCCGAGGAAAGCTGGAAGCTGATCAGCTTCCACCGGCTGCGCGAACATGCCGGACTGGTGTTTCAGACTCATATGGACGGTTAACGGGCGGTTGGGTGAACCGGTATCAGCAAGCGTAGGGTGCATTCCATGCGCCAAAACTCACGACGAACACCAAAGTACATAAAAAGCACCCTACGACTGGACATCAACAGTGTGGAGAGAGTGCAATGAATCAATGGCTTTTTCTTTTGATCGCCATCGTCAGCGAGGTAATAGCGACCTCGGCGCTGAAGGCCAGCGATGGCTTTACGCAGCTATGGCCGTCGCTGGTGGTAGTTGCGGGTTACGCCACAGCTTTCTTTTTCCTGGCGCTGACCTTGCGTACCATGCCGGTGGGGGTTGCCTATGCCATCTGGTCCGGTGTCGGTATCGTGCTGATTACGCTGATCGCCTGGCGGGTATTCGGACAGGCACTCGATGTTCCCGCACTCATCGGACTGGGGCTGATCGTTGCCGGCGTAGTCGTGTTGAATGTATTCTCCAAGTCGATTGTTCATTAGTGCCCGGCATAACAAGGAGATAGTCGATGCCAACGAAGACTGCCGAGCAACCGGCCAAAAAACTCGTCTCTGTCCAGCGTAACGCGGCGCATCACTGGGTCGGCGACGGTTTCCCGGTACGCACGCTGCTTACCTATGCAGAACTGGGGGCGCGCATCAGTCCTTTCCTGCTGCTGGATCATGCCGGCCCGATGGAATTTCCGCCGACACAGAAACGCCTGGGCGTCGGCGAGCACCCGCACCGTGGCTTC
>CAMAPK010000007.1 GCA_945860135.1 Nitrosovibrio sp. Nv4 | reverse complement strand
GGTTGCAGAAGTTCAACGGAATATCCGTCATCACCTTCTACCTGCATTTGAAAGAAACTGAATTCCGCTTTAACCATCGCCGTGATAATCTGTATCTTGAGTTACTTCGATTATTGAGATTAAACCCGCTTTAACTTCCTAAGACCCTGCACAATATACAATTGGATACAAAACTAAAACTGGTTCCGCTCACGCTGGCGAGTCTGCTGTGCGCATCGTCTGTCTGGGCAGCCGATGCGCCGGCACTGGCCAAGAAACCGCTGCCGGAAAAGAATGTGGCAGTCGCCCAGGCAGCCAAGCCGCTCACGGCCAGCGCGAACAAGCGGCAGAGCACGCAGCCGGACAAACCGGTCCAATCAGCGCAAACCAGCAGTCCGGTAGTGCCGGGCGCTACACCCCTTCCCGCTGTTGACGCAAAAGCTTCAGTTGAAGGAGCCAGCGAGGATAAGGGCAAGGATAAACCCTCGGCAGATGATGGCCAACCGGTCGTGTTCAAGACCATGGTCATTCAGCAGAAGGTTGAACGTGATACGCGCTACACCTCACCCATCATGCGTATAACGAGAGAGCAGATCGAGCTGCAAAACGCTCAGACCGTAGAAGAATCGATCAAGTTCATGCCCAGCTTGCAAATTCGCCAGCGCTTCCCCAGCGATCCCAATGGCGTCATGGCCATACGCGGCTCGGATATGTTTGCAACCGGGCGTAATATGATTTTTGTCGACGGGATGCCGATCCATAACTTCTTGCAGGCTTCCTTCAATGGTGCGCCGCGCTGGTCACTGGTCGGGCCTAATGAGATCGAGGCGGTGGACGTGGTCTATGGCGGCTTCTCGGCAGAGTACAGCGGTAACTCAATAGGCGGTGTGGTGAATATCACCACGCGCATGCCGCAGAAGCGCGAGTTCTATACCGAGAGCGCCATCATGATCCAACCTTATAACAACCCCTTTGGACCCGATAAGCAAGTGTTACTGGGCAACCGTGAATTTGCATCGTATGGTGACCGATTCAAAGATCGTTTATCGGTGCTGGCATCGTATAACCGCATAGAAAATCAGAGTCAGCCCCAGAGCTACCTCATGGACAATACCGGTTTGGGAACCGGGGTCGCAGCAAACCCAGTTACTGGCGCCTACTTCATCCCCGACACCCGGGGCACACCCAGCGCTATTTATGGGGACAGTGGGGTTGAGAAACATCACAGCAGCTTATATAAAATCAAGCTGGGCTTCGACATCACGCCAACCTTGTTGGCGGCCTTCACCGCGGCCTATGAAGTACGCACCAGCACGGGGAGTCCCAGTACTTATTTAACCAATGCGGCCGGGCAACCGTTTTATACTAATGGCAGTCAAATCGCTTCACAGGATGGTTCGAAATTTGATGTCATCAGCAAGAGTTTTGGTCTCAGCGAAAATCAACGTGAGACGCTGCAGCTTGGGGGGGGCATTAACGGAAAGATCAGCGCAGACTCGAAGTGGACACTTAATTCGAATGTAAGTTCGTTCAATGTTCTTAGAGACGATAGAGGCAACGCTTATTACGGCCTCGGCCAGACGGGTGGTCCCGCGGCAGCACGAGCTCTCAATTCTGGCGCAGATGGTCAGATTCAGAGCTTCAATAACTACAATTGGTTCAATGCTGATGCCAAGCTCAGCACCAACGAACTATTTAACAGCAAAAAACTGTCTCTACTGTACGGATATCACTATGATCAATACAATCTGGGATTCCAGCAGTCTAAAATGACGAATTACTCTGCGGGCATCGGTGCAGTTGATCCTACCAAGAACAATACAGGACGAACCTCGACCCATGCCGGCTTTGTGCAGGGCGCTTATAGATTCAGGCCGGGCTGGGACGTTACCGCAGGGGTGCGCTACGAGGACTGGTCAGCATCCAATGGCGTCGTCGGCAGTACCGTAGTGCCAGATCGAAATCTGACGGCAACGTCACCCAAGGTTTCATTGGGGTATGAGTCCGGAAACTGGAAGTATCGCTACTCGTTCGGACGGGCCCATCGCTTTCCGGTCATTGCTGAGCTGTATCAATCACTCTCAACTCCACTCTCAATTACGCAGGCCAATGCCAACCTCAGACCCGAGAATGCAACTCAACATAACTGGTCGGTGGACTACCTCATACCCAGGGGCTTTATCCGCACAAGTGTTTTTCGTGATGACATCGAGGATGCCATTCAAAGTGTGAAAACAATCAATAGCGGCGTCACCACCTCTGGATTTCAGAATATCGACAAAACCAGCACCACTGGAGTCGAACTGATATTTCAACAAAGCCGTGTCCTGAAATCGAAATTTGATTTCGCCGCCAACGGCACCTGGATGAACGTACAAGTAGATCGCCATCACGCGCTAATCGACTACACTGCGCCAAATCATACTTCGGCAACTCCGGGGCCAGACAGCTTTGATCTGAGTGGCAAACAAATCATCCGCTTGCCCCATTACCGCGCCAATTATTTTCTCACCTACCATGCCACCAATGTCTGGGATCTATCACTTGCCGGGCGTTTCATCTCGGATTCGTTCACTGATCAAGACAACAAAGATTATAGAAACAATGTTTTTGGCGCTGTCAGCGGGTACCACTTCATGGACTTCAAGACCAACTACCGATTTAAAATCAGAGACGTCGTCAACAGCAGAGTCTCAGTCGGCATTAACAATCTGACGGGAGAGCAAGCGTGGATAGTCCATCCCTATCCTCAGCGCATGTTCTTTGCTGAAGTTGCATTCAGTTTTTAAAACCACCGCCGCTGCTTCAACCAGAGCTGCTCCTAAATTAGGAGCAGTTTTGGCCGTGGCATGACCGGTTGCCACATAGCGCTGTGCCATCATTTGTTCGAGTCGCTTATAATTGCGACACACCGGCGCACATGCCGTGAGATGATTGCAAATTCGCAGTGCTGCCGTTAAATTGGCCCATGGTCTTTGATACCGATGAACAATTCCCGGTTGATTTCGATTGGTTTCGCTTCGCTACACCCTCCCTCCTGCGACTCAGGAAGCAGATTCAGGTAGGGCTTATTGATGGAAGTCATTTCGCAAACAGACTCTGCAAAACCTGCAGCGCGCGCCAAGCGTCGCAGGCGGCTCATGCTGACCGCTATTCTGTTTGTTGCATTGCTTGCCAGCGCCTGGATCTGGCGCAACCAGAGTGGCGCGGCCAATCCCAGGAACACCGGAGCGGTCCAGGTAATGAGCGCCGTGGTGACGCAGCGTGATGTCCCGGTCAAACTGACGGCTAGCGGCACTGTATCCGCGCAGCAAATGGTGGAGGTACGTCCGCAGATCAGCGCCACGGTTAAAGCCGTGCATATCAGAGAAGGGCAATTTGTGCGCAAGGGCGATAGGTTATTCACGCTCGATGCGCGTACCGAAGATGCCAATCTCAGCAGGACAGAAGCGCAACTGACCAAAGCCCGTGCCGATCTAATGAACGCCGAACGTAACCTCGAACGCCAGCGCGAGCTGTTCCAGCGCGGATTTATATCACAGGCCGCGCTCGATACGGCGCAGAACCAGGTCGACGGATTGCGCGGCCAGCATGGGTTTGACCAAGCCACTGTGCAGGGGTCTCGCGTGACGCGCGGCTTCGGTGAAATCACTGCGCCGATTGCCGGGCGCACAGGTGCTGTTCCGGTGTATCCGGGCAGCCTGGTACAGCCGAATGGCGCTGCCCTGGTGAGTATCACGCAGATCGATCCGATCAACGTCAGTTTCACGCTACCCGAGCGTGAGCTTGCGGCCTTGCAGCAGGCGCTGGCTAAAGGCGAAGTGTCTGTCAGCGTGGTACCAGACCCGGCCGAACAACAAGTGCAGAAAGGACGGTTGATATTCGTCGACAATGCGGTGGATACGGCAAGCGGCAGCATTCGTCTCAAAGCAGAGTTTCCCAACGCGGACAATCACCTCTGGCCGGGCATGTTTGTCACGGTGTCACTTGCGCCGCGTACGCTGACAGGCGTTCTCACGGTTCCCGTGCAGGCGGTACAGACTGGACCAGAAAAGAAATTCCTTTATGTAATCGGGGATGACAGCAAGGTAACCTCCCTGCCGGTCACTGTGCGTTTGATCCAGGATGGATTTGCCGTAATAGAAGGAGAAGACCTCGCACCGGGAATGCGCGTCGTCGTGGAAGGCGCGCAGAATCTCAGGCCCGGTAGTGTGGTGAGCGCGACCAAGGCCAGGGACGGTGAAGCCAAAGCTGGCAGAACAGCAGGCAAGCAATGAACCTCTCCGAATTGTGTATCCGCCGTCCGGTCATGACGGTGCTGCTGTCGGCCTCCGCCGTAGTGGCCGGCATCATCGCCTACAGCGGGTTACCAATCGCCGCGCTGCCGAGTTACGATACACCCACCATTTCGGTCAGTGCATTGCTCCCTGGCGCCAGTCCGGAAACCATGGCTTCTTCGGTTGCCACGCAACTCGAGCGGCAATTCTCCACCATCTCCGGCCTCTCGGTGATCAGTTCGACCAGCACACGGGGCAACACCTCGGTCACGCTCGAGTTTGACCAGGCGCGCGACATCGACAGTGCAGCCGTCGATGTGCAGGCGGCATTGCTGCGCGCGCAGCGCTCGCTGCCGATGGAGATGACCTCGCCGCCGTCCTACCGCAAGATCAACCCGGCTGATTCTCCGATCATTTTTCTTGCGCTGACATCGCCCTCGATGTCGCTCTCGGACCTGAACGGCTTTGCCGAGAATCTCATTTCGCCAACGCTGTCGACCTTGCCGGGCGTGGCACAGGTGCAGATCAACGGCCAGAAAAAATATGCCGTGCGCGTGCGCGTGAATCCCGAAGCTCTCGCGGCGCGCAATCTGACCATTGATGACATCGCCGCGGCGCTGCGCAGTGCCAACGTCAACTCTCCAGTTGGCACGCTCGAAGGGTCGCGTCAAACCCTTACCATCCAGGCCAACCGCCAGCTCAATGATGCCGCTGCGTTTGCAAGCCTGATCGTGGCCACTGCCCCGGGCGGAAATCCAGTGCGGCTCTCGGAGGTGGCACAAGTTGAAGACAGCGTGGAGGCGATTAAGACCGCAAGCTGGGTCAATGGTGAACGTGCGATCACACTTTCGGTGCAGCGCCAACCGGATTCCAATACCGTTGCGACAGTCGATGCCATCAAAGCGGCGATACCGGAGCTGATCGTCCAGATGCCGTTGTCCGTTCAGCTCAAGCTGACCAGCGACCGCTCAATTTCGATCCGCGATTCCATCCACGACGTGCAGGTCACGCTGGCGATCACTATCGCTCTTGTCGTGCTGGTAATTTTCCTGTTCCTGCGCAAGGCCACCGTCACCCTTATTCCGGCACTGTCGTTGCCGATTTCGCTGCTGGGTACGGTGGCACTGATGCGCGTCTTTGGCTACAGCCTCGACAACATTTCTCTGCTCGCCATTACTCTCGCAGTCGGACTGGTGGTGGACGATGCCATCGTGGTGCTCGAAAACATCGTGCGCCACATCGACAACGGTTTGCCGCCGCTGCAAGCCGCCCTGCAGGGATCGAAGGAGGTAAGCTTTACCATTGTTTCAATTTCCCTCTCGCTGGTTGCCGTATTCATTCCGGTTTTCTTCATGCCTGGTGTGATCGGGCTGTTATTCCATGAGTTCGCCGCTGTGGTGGGAATCGCAGTGCTGGTATCGGCCGTGGTATCGCTCACGCTGGTGCCGGTGATGGCCAGCCGTTACCTGACGCGGCAGGAGAGCGATGAGCGCAGCCTGAAATGGACCGCATGGTTCGAGCGCGGGTACGCCAGAGTACTGGTGTCCTACGAACGCGCGCTCGATTGGGCGCTGCATCACAGCCGCATAGTGCTTGGCATAGCGATTGGTACTTTCGCCGTCAGCGGCGTGCTGTTCATGGTTTTGCCCAAGGGGTTTTTCCCCAGTGAGGATATCGGCCAGGCAACCATTACGGTGGAGGCGATGGAAGATATCTCCTTTCCCGCCATGACCGAGTTGTTGCGGCATACAGGCAACGTGATCCGCGCCCATCCAGCGGTCGATACGCTGATTGTCAACGCCAGCGATAGCAACAGTGCGCGGCTGTTCATGTCCCTCAAGCCCCGCGGCGAACGTCCACATATGAATGAGGTAGTCGAAAACCTGCGCCGTGAGGTGCGCGTCATCCCCGGCATAAATGTCTTCATAAACCCCATCCAGAATCTCAGACTCGGTGGACGACACAGCAAGAGCCGTTATCAGTACGTCATGCGCAGTGTGCGCGCCGAGGATCTGCGCACGGCCGCCGACGGTTTGATGGCACGTATGCGTGGGGAAGCGATTTTCCGTGACGTCACCAGCGACGCGCAACTGAAAGGCTTGCAGGCACGCCTCAATATCAATCGCGACAAAGCCAATTTGCTGGGAGTGCAAATGACCGACATCCGCTCTGCGCTCTACAGCGCTTTCGGCGAACGTCAGGTCTCGACCATCTACACCTCCAGCGATAGCTACCAAGTCATCATGCAGGTAGCGGACGAGTACCGTACCGATGAAAGCGCTTTCGGCAAAATTCATCTGCGCGCCAAGAATGGCACACTGGTGCCGTTATCGAGTGTTGCCTCGGTTGAACGCGAAGCGGGGCCGGTCGCGATCAATCATGCCGGGCAGCTCGAAGCCTTGACCATCTCGTTCAACCTCGCACCTGGTGCGGCGCTGGGCGATGCCACGAAGCTCATTGACCAGCTCAAACATGAGTTGAATCTACCGGGAAGCATTCTCACCAGCTACGCCGGCGACGCTGCGGCATTCCAGTCTTCGCAGGCAAGCCAGGTGGTGCTGATCGTTGCCGCGCTGCTGGTAATCTATGTGCTGCTGGGTGTGTTGTATGAAAGTTACATCCACCCGATCACCATTCTTTCCGGACTGCCCTCCGCTGCGGTTGGCGCGCTGGCGATGCTGTGGCTATTCAATATGGAATTGTCGATCATAGCCATGATCGGCATTTTGCTGCTGATCGGCATCGCCAAGAAAAATGCCATCATGATGATCGACTTTGCGCTCAATGCGCAGCGCAACGGCGGCATGGCGCCGTTTGAGGCGATCCGTACTGCCTGCCTGCTGCGTTTCCGGCCGATCATGATGACCACTCTGGCGGCGCTGATGGGTGCACTCCCCATCGCCCTCGGCCTGGGTGCGGGCGCCGAGTTGCGGCAACCGCTGGGCCTCGCTGTAGTCGGGGGACTACTGTTTTCACAGGTGATCACGCTTTTCATCACACCCGTGATTTACCTTTATCTGGATCGCTTTTCCGGCAAAGGGCCGCTCAAGCTCGAAACGGATCAAGAAACTGGATGGCGGCAAGATCGCAATTAACACTTTGGGGTATGGAACACAGACAAACCTTGTAGGAGTCCCTTCACTTCAGAGGCACGGGTGAATTTGCGCGCAGCAATGCGCTGCTATGCTCGATTCCGCATTTGTATTAGCAGGACCAGTAGGTCAGCCGGAGATTGATTTCAAAAATTGTTCACTACAATCTTGCCACCGGAAATAACAAGATCGGGATACTCCAGAATTTTGAACGCATGAGTGGGGTCGCCTTTCACTGCAATAATATCGGCAGGTGCGCCGGGTTGTAAAGTACCCAGCAGCGGTAAACTTAGATGCCGACCTGCTTTTGCTGTTACGGCACGCAACACATCAATCGGTTTCATCTTTGCCATTTGCAGCATATAGGTCAGCTCCTGCGCATCAATGCCCCAGGGAATGTCGGGGTGTGCAATTTCCGCACCATATAAGAGCTCGCCGCCCAGCGCCGTCCAGGTGCTGGCGTTGTGAGCAACACCTGAACATTTGGATAGGGTATCCAGCGTAGTGACTATTTTCACCTTCTGTGCCACTGCTTTTCTTAATAACGATTCGGGAATAATGTCGCACGGAACGTGGGCCCATTCATCGACCCCCGCGTTAATGGCAGTTCGTGCACCTTTTGCTTCAGCGATATGCGCTGACACTTTGCGGCCATGTTTATGCGCCTCATCCACAATTACCTTTACGATATTTTCTGGCAACAGTGGCCATGTTTTTTTCGAGTCATCGTGGGCAGGCTGGTGCTGGGCATTCGTATGCTCTGCATTCATTTGAGCATGATGGGCGTGACCATGAGCATGACTGGAACCGTTGGAATCGTGACCATGACTGGATAACCAGGGTGCACCCGCTTCGCCGCCGGGTTCCAGCGCGATCTTAATCACGACTGCGCCCTTGCTAATAAGATCACGGACAGTTGCTCGCGCTTCTTTCTCTGTGGCAACAGCCTTGGCGATATGGGTCTCACCCAAGCTTGGAATGGGATAGCCACCAGGTGCCGTAATAATCGGCCCGGAAGTCAGTACCCGCAAGCTTCCGTCGCCGCCATACGGCTTGTGCACAGGTCCGCCTAAATCCCGGATCGTTGTAATTCCATGCTTCAGAACGGTAGCGGCTGGAATATTCTGAAAGCCGAGATGTGCGTGCAATTCGATAAAACCAGGGAGTATGGTTGCATCACCCAGATCAATGACTTTCGCATTACTGGACTTGAATGATTCGCGCGTGTCGATTCGTGCTATTTGCCCGTTTATCACCAATACCGAAATATTTGTTCTGATGTTATTGCCGTCGAAAACTCGTGCGGCATGCAAAAGAATGGACTCCGGCTCTGTTTCTTGAGCGACGGCCAGCGGAGTAACAAAGACTGCCAGGGCTAAAAACAAGCAGGGTGTGATTCGACGGATTGGACCGTAGAGTACTTTCAGTATCATCCTGTTTCTTATTTTGAAATTACAACCGATCCCCTTATATCCAAGTCAAAGCGGCATCAATACTATCACCGGTGCCGCCGCATGATCTCGTTGCGGGTGTTTTCCTAGAAGCTTGCGGATAAGCCGATTTGCCCCCAACGGCCCGGCATCGGATAGCCGGGGCGATAGCCATAATCACTACTCAGCAGATTTTCTGCGGCAATGAATATTTCACCGGCCTTGCCCAGCATTCTGACTGGATGAGATATGCGGGCATTTAAAAGAGTAAAGCCATCAAGCATAGTTGTATTAGGGGTACCCGTGGCCGTATCCCTCGAACGATTCAGGGCCAAGAACTCTGACTGATGCTGCACATCTACGGCCAGACGAACTGGCCCTACCTTACCGTTGACACCGGCGGTGACTGCTCTCTTGGGCGCGAACGGCAGGTTATTGATGCTAGGATCAAGCAACGTTAAACCACCGAAGATATTCCAATTCTGACTAATGACTTGCTTGACCGATATCTCGGCGCCGCGGACAGTATAGGTACCCAAATTGAGAAACGTCGTTGAAGGCCCCCCCGCTGCGAAGATGTACTTATTTTTGACCGTATCGTGAAATAAGCTGACATCAACCTGAGTGAATTTTGAGGGGGAGAGCTTGACACCGACTTCCACATGGTCCAGTTTTTCAGGAGAAAGGTTCTGCCAGCCCGAAATAAAGGGCATGATGGCATTCAAATTCGCGACTTCCTGACCCGGATAGTTGACGCCACGCGATATATTTCCATACAAAGTAATTTTTTCAGAAATAAGTGAGAGTCCGGCATGCGGAGATACTGCCGTCCCGAACTGACTGTGATTGTAATACCGCATGCCAACGGCCGGTTTCAACGCCCATCCCTGACCGAGTTCAATTGTCTGATTGATAGCGATATGGGGGGATGTGATGGTCATAGTTGGCGCTTTAAAGTCTGTGGGCAATGCGCCGAATACTTCAAATACTGAATTATTATGTATAGATCCAGAGATCCAGTCGTTGTCTAGTCCACCAACAACCTGCGACCCCTTCCAAAGGGAGAATGTCTCCTTCCAGCGTACCCCGCTCATGTGAAACTTGGAGATCGTGTTGGTAGTGGGTCCATCACGGCCAAAAGGGTTAATAAAAGGGTTGCCCGCATCTTGATTTCGCCATGTGCCCGTTCCTATATTGGTATAGATACGCAGGTCACCCTTCCAGTCTCCATGTTGATGTGACAGATTGGCCCCAAACATGGCGGCCTCTGTATTGAATCGAGGCGCCACGGCTGGAGCAGAGCGCCGATTGTCGCCCGGATCCCCTGCGGTGGTGTTGACATAAAGAAAATTTGCGCCGACAGACCAATTATCATTCAAACTTAATCCTATACGCCCCATGACATTACTTAGCTCACCATCTGCATTTGGACGGTGCCCATTCGATCTTGCGTAGCCTTGAGCCAGCATGAAATCTACCTTCCCGAATTTGCCGGTCATGTCGGCCTGCTGGCTGAATGTTGAAAAATAACCGCCAGCGACTCTGCCATTGATCTTGATACCATCTTCCGTGGCACGCTTTGTCTCTAAATTGACTGACGCGAAGTTGTTGCCGTTTATCTGCGGCTGGGGGCTCTTGTAAACAGTAATTGATTGCATCCCGTTGATAGGAATCATGTCAAGCAGCGGATGACCCCAAGGCCCCAAGTACATCGGGACGCCATCGACATAGGTCTTAATTTCGCTTCCTGGACGGCTGGCACCCATTCCGCGAATAAAGACCCCGCCCCCCTCATTTCCGCCAAAAGAACCGACAGGATTAAAGCGCGAAATTTGGACACCAGGGGTGCGGCGTAATGCGGACGCAAGATCCAGTGCATTCTGGTCCCGCAACTGATCCTGTGTCACTAGCGATGAGATGGTTGAGAAAGCATCGAGCCGGTTTCCTTCAATGACGGGATTGGCCACCACCACAACCGGCGGGAGTGTGGTGATACTTGGTGCTGGTGATATCGGTTCCGCCCCGGTAGATTTTCCTGTTTCTTGTGCTGGTGAAGCCGACACCGGCTTGGCAGATTTTCCTGCTTCCTGTGCCTGCACCAGCGCATACCCCGCTGGATTTTTCTCGAAAGTGTAGCCGCTGTTTCGTAGCAACATGCCGAGACCTTCTTCCACGGTGTAATTGCCACTCAAACTCTGGGTGGTAAACTCTTTTATCTTGTCGGCATCTACCGCTATTGCGATACCGGATTGCTGGGCAAGGCGGTTGATCGCCTTGCCCAGCGGGCCGGCTGGGATGTCGTAGTGAATTCTGGCGGTAGGCGCAGCGGTTTGAACCGGGGTTTGAGCATGGATTTGAGTAGTAAAACCCAGCATGAGTATTGCTGCCATGGTGAGATGAACAGCAAAAGCAAGTGGGTCAGGGCGGGTTAACGTCTTGGGATATGGGGATGGGAAGGCTGCGGGGATAACTTCTGCAGTGGACACTCGTGCTTTCGAAGGCATGTTATGGATTCCTGTATTTTATTGATCTCACTCTCCTTGACGGATGAGAAACAAAAACCGGAACCACAATGTGTACTTTTTGAATATTTTTAGAACGTAAGCAACAATAGTAGTTCTATCGCGTATTGCCCCCAACGCGGGACGTGAGTCATTATTTCCGGGATGTATCCGTTGCTATTAGCATATCTGTCGCATCCACTATCACCAGCCATGATGTGACGGTATGCACCCAGATCGGGAAGCTTCTGGCTAACAGTTGCAGGGCTTTATCGGGATCGTCAAGCGGCAGCACGGCCGAGACTTTCATGTTTTCAATCTGGGCGCGGTCATACCGGATAAAACCAGGGCGGTAGCGGGCAAGTTCATCCAGCACTTCCGGCAGAGGACGGTTTTCCACTACCAACTGGCGGAATTTCCAGGCATCCGAAACGGCGCGGGCGTCGATATCATCCACCGCGCCGATTCCTGTAGCAGTGATGCGTACCCCCTGACCAGCGTTGATGATAGTGCCGTTCACGTTTTTCGTTGCCTTATCCTTTGCTTCGCCTTGCAATTTCTTTTCAGTCGCCATTTGTACGGTGGTGCTGGATTCGAGCATGGTGAGTGTGGTGGCATCGGCGTCAAGGCTGACGACGAAGCGTGTGCCGAGTGCGCGAATACTGCCGTGGACAGTTTCAACCAGGAAGGGGCGCGCGGGATCGGCCGCAACATCCACCAGGATTTCGCCGCGTACCAGCGTCAGCACACGGCGGCTGGCATCAAAATCCAGATTGACGGCGCTAGCGCTGTTGAGCGTAATACGGCTATCGTCCGTCAGTGTGCGGGTTTCCCACTTGCCGGGGGCGGTGCGCATATCGGCCAGCAGATAGGCCGGTGGATAACTCTGTAATATGAGCCAGCCGGGTACGGCAAGCGCCAAGACCAACACGAGTGCCGCACCAACACTCTTGATATGCGAGCGTTTGCGGTTTTCTGTAAACCCCGCTTCGATGGCTGCGCGAGCCGGTGCTGTGTTGGGAGTCACATTACGCAGTTGCTGGGCTTGATCGATTAAGCTTGCCATTTTCTCATCTGCTTCAGCATGGCGCGGATCGGCCTGCTTCCATTTTTCATACTCGGCAAGCAAAACTGCGTAATCGGAAGATGTTGCACTATCTGCCGATAAGCGGACTAGCCATTCTGCTGCTTGTCTAGTGATGTTATCGAGTGCTGAATGCTGGTTTGTTGCAGCGTGTAGACGCATGAAAAGGTTAGCCCCGTGTTTCAGTTCGAGTAACAGGTTTGATGGCAATGCACCAGCGCATGAACAAGGTATTTCTGGATCATCTTGGTCGAAACTCCCAGTTGGCTAGCGACGGCAGCATGCGTTTGTCCATCAAGGTAGTGCAGCAAAAAGGCTAGCCGCGGTTTTTCCGCAAGTCCATCCAGTGCAGCGCTGATCTGCGTCAGCGCCTGAATGACGGCCAGGATTTCTACTGGTGAAGGAAAATTTCGCATCGTTTCAGCGGCAAGAGCCAGCTCAGCCAGGTAGGACTGCTCGATCTGCCGCCGTCGCGCCTGGTCGATAATCAGTCGCTTGGCGGTAATGGTCAGATAGGCTCTGGGTTCGTGCAGGCAGGGTATGCGCGGCAGAGACAATATTCGTATGAAAGTGTCGTGTGCAAGGTCAGCGGCATGGTGCGGACAACCCAGTTTTTTCCTGAGCCAGGCGAATAGCCAGCCATGATGCTCGCGGTAAAGCATGTCGATAAGTGGAGTGATTGAAGCAGGCTGATTCATAGTTGGACAGTGCTCATAATTCAGATAAATATGAGTTGTTGAACGACGCGGTATTATTCCTGCAAAATGGAATGGCGGGAATGTGACAAATTGCCGCGCGGCAATTTGTCGCACCTTGGCCGATCAGCATGGCTGTCGAGGGGCAGGGACTCCTTCAGGGATGATTGTTTAATTCTTCGCGCATGAATGCGCTCCGGATGATGAAGCTGGGATGCAGATGTGGGAATCCATTCCGGCGCGATGTTCAGTCGTTCCTCAGGGCGTCCAGCGGAACAAATGCAGTGTGAATGCCATGGCCGGGTGCTGCACCGGTCCAGGCCAGGATCAGCCCCGACCCGTCCGCGATCAGTTGCGGCACGCCGGCATCGCGTCCGCTGCTGATTTCCACCGTTCGCTGCACCGGACCAGTGGTGCCGTCAACAAACAGTTTGCGCAACGCCAGGCTGGATTTTTTTGTCACCGCATCCGCTGCGGTGATCCAGGAAATGATGGCCGTGCGGTCATCGCTCCAGGCGACACCAACCCGTCCGGATGGTCCGGCCTCGTCCACTTCAACCGGTTGGCCAAAACTCTGCCCGCCATCACTGGAGAATGCGGCGCGCACGCGCGGACGATTGTCCTCGGCAGTGAACCAGGCCGCGACGACTTGCATTCCGCGTGCCGCCAGCATGGGTCCATTGACCGGACAGCCGGCGATTTCCCAGCCTTCCGCGCCCAGCGGCACAGGCGCTGACCATTTGCCATCGCGCATCCGCGCTACCCGATGGTCGCGCATTTCGCCGTCGGTGCGGCTGCGCCAGGCCGCTACCGGACCAGCCGAGGTTACGGCAACAGTTGGCCAGCAGCAGGTGCAGGTATTGTCGTCAAGCACCTGCTCGGCATCGATATTGCCATCGCGGTGAATGCGCCGGTAGCGCAAGGCGAAATTACCCGATTCTGCGGGATGTGCGTTGTGATCCATTTGCTCAAGATGATCGCCCCCCTCCAGCCAGATAATGCCTGCATCACCATCAACGGGAAATATCGCGGCAAAACCATGCTCGCCCGCAGATTGCTCCCGATGTGGCGGCTTGGGGGTACTCCAGGTCGCGCCGGCATCGGTGGAAATGGACATTGCAATATCATAATCGTAGGTACGTCCGCCGGTTTGTTTGACCAGCCAGTGCGCCACCCAGAACGATTTGTCGATCGCCACCACGGAAGGAAAGTCGCTCCAGTTGATGAACCAGCCGGAACCGCGGGCTACTTCGCCCTGGCGCACCCAGCGGCCACCGCGAAACACGCTGAATTTGAGGATGTGCCCATTGGCGAGCGGCTCCACCCAGCTCATCAGTATCCCGCCACCGGGTAGTGATGCAAGACGGGGAAGGCGCGCACCCGTAGCGGCAGGGTTCACAATATCCTGAATCTTGGCAGCAGGTTGCTGCAATGGCTGGCATGAGGCGGCAGCCATGGCTAACCCGATCGCAGCGGCTACGACAGCCAGTTTGTATATCGATTTTTTCAATCTGATCAGAAGAAACCTATTTCCACAACAGCCGTCAATTGTAGAGAGAACAGCTATTTGACGGAATGTGGCAAATTGCCGCAGGACAAAACCTGCTCCGGGTTATCGCAGGGCGATACAAACCGACGGTGGAGCAAAATTCTCTCACTGGACTTCTATGGATGAGGTGTATGCGGGGGTATCAGACACATCCTGATCGAACCGGGGGAGCCGATATGGATGCCTGCATCGGGAGTTTTGATGGCAGGTTTTGCGACGAGTGCGCGAACGAACACTGCGAACACTGATTTGAGATACTGGCAGGCACGTGCAGAAATCGTAGCGAGGCGGCGCGACTACAACGCGAAATGCCAGTGAAATGATTTAACCTTGTAACCTCAAAGCGTTGCTACTTATCGATTGCAGGGCGATAGGTGGGACAGGTTAGCACGGTGATTTCGCAGCGCATCAACCCACAGCCTTGGGTTAATGCGCTTGCCGAGTTATCATCGCTGATCCAGACGGTGACCGAATTTATTTCATTTGCTCTTTTCTGTTTTCTTCTTGGCCATTTCGCCTTTTCCTGTTTCGGCCTTATCGATAAAGCCATCCTTGTTGGCATCCAAATGCTCAAACATGGCGTCGTGATGCTTGGTCCATTCTTCCTTACTGACCTTGCCATCCTTGTTGATATCTGCCATGGTCGCACCACACAAGCCTTCACTGGCTTTTGCGCCACATTTGCCCTCACCCGCTTTCATTCCACCGCATTTGCCTTCACCGGCTTTCTTCTCACCATACCCATGGGCATCGGCCACCATGTAGCCTTTGTCCAGGGACTGGATGGCGAAGGGGTTGTCAGCCGCAAAGGCGATGGGTGCAGCGCCGAGAGTTGCGGCAAAGGCGGAACCAACAGCAATAGAAATGATGGATTTTTTACTAGACATGATGTTTCTCCTATGCATGAAAAAATGTTATGTAACAAATCACCGGGAACGCCGATGCGCGTTTATTGCAGGAAGTCCATGAATTGAGTTCCCCTTGGTTCAGGGTAGCACATGTGTTCGCGGTTCTTGCGGTTTTGTAAATTTGCATGCGCAGCCTTGCTAAGATGTCATCAGGGAATTAGGGGGGTTAAGCATCTGCCGAAATTGAAGTCCACAAACTACCATCCGTATGGCCCATAGTAACCTCGCCAGTAAAACGGATAACCGGGATAGCCAAAATAAGGATTGAAGCGATAGTCATAAAAACCTCTGCGATAGAAATCGTCGCGTTCACTGATTGGCCACAGGTGAATAGCTGTGGCTGATATCAATGGCAACCGGACAACTCTTTTGCCGATGGTGCGTTCAATATCACCCGCAAGTATTCCGGCGACGGTGACCTCCCTGTCTTTGGCATAGACTACCGGATCAAGGAACTCGGTGCTTTTAATGACAAAACGTCCTTCGCTTGGTTTGTTTAACCGCGGACGGCTGTCGTAAGGATCAAGGGGGTAGAACAATACTTGCATCAGGCTGGAATCTCGCTCGTTTTCCACATCAATGATAACTCCGCCCCAGCGCACCGAAGCATCCTTGTTTGCGCTTTGGCTTGCCTGACTATAGGGAACGTCCACCACGGGCACATCCTTCAGTGCCGTCGGCAGGCTTGCGCAAGCGCTCAAGAATAAGCAGGCTAATAATAGATACTGTCTTGAAGGCCGGGTTGAAATATTGCTTGAACGCATTTTCGTTTAATGCCTGAATTGACCGGTACGCTTTAACGCATTCCGCCTGCGCGAATTGATTAAGCACGGTTTTCTGTTAGGTTGTGAAAGGCCCGGTAAGTTCACGGTACCTGTTTTTAATGGACAAACCTTACCTGGGTAAAGAAAGTCCGTTGTGGCATGGGGTGAAAGACCCAGTACTTTTCGTTGTTAACGTTATCGATACCGGCGCTGATAGTTATTTTCGGGGTGGCCCGGTAATTCGCGCGTAAATCAACGACGAAATAGTTGGTAAGCCCTGTATACGAACCGCCATGAAGGTCGGTGTTATCCAATCGACCGAACTGTTGGCTGCTGTAACGAGTCATTACCGAGCCATTGAGCTTATCGGTTGCACGATAAGTGACTATCGTGCTGGATCGCCATACGGGAACTCTGGGTTGACGTTTGCCGGTCGTATCGACGTCAGAGGACGATAACGAGTCATTGAGAGCATTCTGGACGATTCTGGAGTCAGCCCAGGTGAAATTACCCATGACATCCAGCCCCCTTATGCCAAAATCGGTTTTCTCTCCGGAAAACTCGATGCCATAAGTATGGATTTCGCCAACATTGGAAATCGCAGTTGATGCTACACCGTTAACCAGCGTGAGCTGACTAAAGATGGCGTTTTTTACCCGCTCCTGAAACAGACTGAGACGCAGCCTCCCCTTGTCCGGGAAATATTCACCCGAAAGCTCCGAAGAGACTGCATCCTCGGGCCGGAGATTAGGGTTGCCGGTATGAAGAACAGCGCTGGCACCGGAGCCAGTAATCGACGTTTGAAACAATTCTGTCGCCGTGGCGTAGCGGTAAGCCTGACCGATGGCTGCGCCAAATTTCACCCGCTCGATCGGGCTCCAGGTTAATTTCCCCTTGGGTGAAAAATTGAACGCACTTTTGTCGGTCTGGTTGACCGTTTGGAGTCCGGCACCACTAGCAGGTGTGCTGGTGTTCGCACCGTTGTAAGCGTGCCAGTTTTCAAAACGGCCACCATAAGTGAAGTTCCATTTTTGATTGAAATCCCAGGCGTCCTGCAGCCAATAACCTTCGGTGCGGGTTTTCCCAACCGAGTTTGTAAAGAGGCTTGTAGCGTTACCAGCCTGCCAATTGCCGGTATTGAATACCGGATTGTTCAGAGTGTACTGGCTATGGTGAACGCCAAAACTGATCTCATGATAACCCAACCCCAGCAGATTGACGCCGGGCCGCCAGATACCTCTGGCATCGAATGTATGCCAACCGGAACCGGCCAGGCTGGTGTTTCTGCCAGCACCGCCGGTGGCGGCAAGGCTGGGGATTACCGTTGGTGCACGCACGCTGTCCCTGCTCAAATCGACTAAGCTCCCCACCAGCTCCCAGTCAAACTTGCCGCCGGTGTTGGACCTGAGATTCAGGCCGTGCGACCAGGTTGTTTGATCAACCTGGTTGCCGGCGAAAGTGGGGGCATTGCTGGCAGACAGATTGTACCGTCTGCCATCGATATTAACGAGGCCACTGTCTACTATATTGCCCGCCGCATCTCTCAGATAACTTTGTGCACTGGCGCTGGCGTTGTTCTGCCACATCCCTAGCGTGTAGGCGAGTCTGATGGTCGGCGTAAAATCGTAGGCCAGCTTCCACTTGAAGTTGTCCTGCACCGTATGATTGATGTTGCCGGCCCCCAGTACTTTGTTGGCGGCGCCTATGGGGCTTGCGTCGGCGATAGCCCCCGTCACTACCGTATCCGCACCACCTGCAACGGTGGCTGAGTTGAGGGCGGTCGCAAAGCTTATGGGCTGACTATGGGCATCGAGATGGCTGTAATCAAAGCGCATCGACAGGTCTTTATATTTGTGGCCGATGTATCCCGAGTAGCGTTGGTTATGATAGGTATCTTTGGTGCCATAGAGGTTAAAGGTCTGAAAAGAATGCTGTACGTCTGCGCCCACTTCGAATTTTTCCGGCATGCGCGTGGTGATGTTGATCACGCCACCCATGGAATTACCAGGATAAGCGGCTGAAAATGGGCCATACATGATATCGATGCGTTCGATTTCTCCGGGCGAGACGGTATTCCAGCGCGGCGAACCCGTATTTCCGTTATTGTTGCCGAGCAGGGAAGACAGCAGGATACCGTCGGCATAAATTAGGTTGCGCGCGCTGGCAGCCGTGCCGGAGGTGCGTGTCCCTATCGGGGCGTTGGTATCACCAATATAGCGGTTGCGTACTTGCACGGATGGCAGGTATTTGATGGCATCCTCGGTCTGCATCATGTTGATCGATGTTTCCATTTTTTCCCGGGTTATGCTCTCGGTCGTGCTGCATTGATTTTATCTTTTTCCGGATCATCGGCTGCCCCGGCAACCGGCATCCAGACAGACGATGCGCACAACAGGCCCGCCACAGCGAGCGCAATAGGTTTTGGTTTTGTGTTCAATTTCTTCACGGAATAATTCCTCATTCGCGTAACAATTATTGGGACGTGAGATTAATTTAATTTAGGCAGCTTTGGAATGCGGCAAATTGCCGCGCGACAATTTGCCGCACCCCGGTATCCGCGCTGCATCTAAGCGGGATAATTCCTTGTGAACAGTGTGTTGTTGGGTCGGTTTTTTGGGGGAACGTGATCTGGTGTTGTTTTTTTTGACAAGGTGTGTACAATTTTCTGTACCTTGGTTGGGCGGTCCTGCCAAGTTGATACAACTGCTGCAACAGGGAAACTAGGGTTCCGGCTGCCTTAACTGGGAGCGTCTGGTCCGAGAGTTTCCGGTCTCGTCATGACGAGGCTCCACGGAGGGATAAAAGCCCGGGAGATAATGTACAGGTAATACATTGCCTTCCCGGAATTTAACCCACTGAATAAAGGAGCTTGTCATGTACCTCCACTCCATATTTCTTTCCCTGCCCGTAGCGGATCAGGCTGACTTGCTGCCAGGCTAGAGCGGAACGTCATGTCAACCAGACAGAGCCAGGACTCCTCTTCCCTTGCCAACACCACGACTGCTGGCGATAAGCTCGACCGTAGTCTGAGCGCCTGGAATAGTTTTACGCTTGGCTTTGCCGTCGTTTCGCCAGTGGTGGGGCTCTACGCCATCATGGGTGTACAGACCGTGGTGACGGGGGGCGGCTGGTTTGCCGCGCTGGCCATCTGCCTGGTGATGCAGTTGCTGGTGGCAACTGTCTACGCTGAACTGTCGTCGCAATTTCCGATTGCGGGCGGAGCCTATAAGTGGGCACGGCAACTCGGCGGAGCTGCTGCCGGTCAGTATGCCGGAGTCATCTATGTCAGTTCTGCCATCGCCATGCTGACCACCACTGCCTACACCGGCGGTATCTGGCTGGCCACTTTCTTCGGCTCGATGAGTGGGGGCGGCGGCATGATGGTGCTGTGGGGTGCGGTATTCCTGCTGCTGTGTACGTTGCTCAACCTGGCCCACGTCAATGTCTTCAAGCTGATCATTACCCTGGGTGTTTACGCTGAAGTAATTGGGTCACTCGGTGTGGCACTGCTGTTATTTTTCTTTTTCCGGCAGCATTCATTTTCCGAATTGTTTCAGCATCTGGGTACGGGGACAGCGCCCAGCGAGACCGCCGCTTTTCTGGCGGCGCTTGCCATTGCGGGCTGGGCCTTCATCGGTTTTGACGCCTGTTCCACCACTGCCGAAGAAATCTACCAGCCTCGGCGCATGGTGCCGCGCGCGATCTTTTTTTCGCTGTGCACTGTGGGGGCAGTGGTGCTGTTCAATTCGGCCGCACTGACGCTGGCCTTCGGCCCCGATACCCTGGTGAAAACCAGCGCCACATTCGATCCGATCACGCCGCTGATTGCCAGCAGCATCGGCGCCTGGTTTGAGAAACCATTTCTGGCAATCGTCATGATCGCTTTTCTCGCTTGCGGGGCATCAGTGGTCAAATACGTTTCACGCATCGTCTACTCGATGGCGCGTGAAGGCAACATGCCGGTTGCGCTAAGCCGGGTGACGGTTGCCAAAGTTCCACGTAATGCGGTTGTTTGCACCGTGCTGCTGGCAGGACTCGGGTTGCTGTTCGGGCTGAATGATGGCGCAGTTGCCACGGTGATTGCCTTCGGCACAGGCGGGCTGTACGCCATGTTCGCCATGACTACCGGGGTAGGGTTGTATACCCGCCTCACGGGCCGCTGGAACCCAGCGCTGGGTGAGCTGAAGCTGGGTGTCTGGGGACTGGCGATCAATGTACTGGCTTTTCTCTGGTCAGTGTTTGAATTCGTCAACATCGCCTGGCCGCGTGCCTACGCCGTTTCACCCAATGCACCCTGGTGGCAGCTCTGGGCAGTACCTTTGGTATTGGGCAGCATTCTGGGAGTGACCACGCTGTATATCCTGATCATTGGCCATCCTTATTTTGCCAGCAGGAAGAAGGGCGAGACATGTTCGAAAAAATACTGATTGCCAATCGCGGCGCCATTGCCTGCCGCATCATCCGCACCCTGCGCCGTATCGGCGTGAAAAGCGTGGCGGTTTACACCGATGCCGATGCATTGTCACAGCATGTGGCGGAAGCCGACGAAGCATATTGCATCGGTAGCGGAGCTGCGGCGGAAAGTTATCTGCGTGCCGACAAGATCCTGCAAGTCGCAAGACAAAGCAGTGCACTAGCCATTCATCCCGGATATGGTTTTCTCAGCGAGCAGGCGGATTTCGCCGAGCAATGCGCCGCCCATGGCATTTGTTTCATCGGCCCCAGTCCGCAGCAGATGCGCACCTTTGGCCTGAAGCACACGGCGCGCGCACTGGCCTTGCAAAATCAGGTGCCGCTATTACCAGGAACCGGCTTGCTGGACAACATAGATCAGGCATTGCACGCAGCGGCACAGATCGGCTATCCGCTCATGCTGAAAAGTACCGCTGGCGGCGGCGGCATCGGCATGCGTTTGTGCTGGAACAGGGATGAATTGAGCGGCGCTTACGAAGCGGTGAAATATCTGGCGCAGAACAATTTCCAGGATGCCGGCCTGTTTCTGGAGAAATATGTCGAGAATGCCCGCCATATCGAGGTGCAGATTTTCGGCGACGGCAAGGGCGGAGTGATTGCATTGGGCGAGCGCGACTGCTCGGTACAGCGGCGCAATCAGAAGGTGATCGAAGAAACCCCTGCACCCAATCTTGCCTCGCGTTTACGCCAGGCTCTGCTGGATACCGCTGTGCGCTTGGGCCAAGCGGTCAACTACCAGTCGGCCGGCACGGTGGAATATATTTTCGATGCATCTGGCGGCGAGTTCTATTTCCTCGAAGTGAATACGCGCCTGCAAGTCGAGCATGGTGTGACCGAAGAGGTGACCGGCATCGATCTGGTGGAGTGGATGGTGCGGCAAGCGGCCGGAGATCTGCCGCCACTGGATTCATTCGACATCAAACCGTGCGGTACTGCCATCCAGGTGCGCGTGTATGCCGAGAATCCGGCCAAAGATTTTCAACCTTGCTGCGGGATGCTCACTGCTGCAGAATTTCCATCCGCGGTGCGCGTCGAAACCTGGGTAGAGCGCGGTATCGAAATATCGCCGTTCTATGATCCGCTGCTGGCCAAGATCATCGTACATGCAGCGGGGCGTGACCAGGCCATCACTAACTTATTGGCCGCGCTCGACGCGACCATACTGCAGGGCATCGAAACCAATCTGGATTATCTCAAACAGGTTTTGCATAGTGCGCTGTTCCGCAGTGGCCAGCACACCACTAGTTTTCTGAACGGTTTCCATTACCTTGCACATACCATCGACGTGCTTGACCCCGGTGTGCAGACCACGCTGCAGGATTATCCGGGACGGCTGGGCTATTGGCATATCGGTGTGCCGCCATCCGGGCCGATGGACAGTCTGGCATTCCGTCTGGCCAGTCGTCTGGTTAGCAACACACAAGACCAAGCCGAACTCGAAATTACCTTCATCGGCCCGACCCTGCGTTTCAACTGCGACAGCGTGATTGCCGTGACCGGTGCCCCCATTGAGGTGCGCCTGGATGGTGAGCCATTGGCACAATGGCAGTCGCATGCGGTCAAGGCAGGGGCGCTGCTGCAGTTCGGGAAAGTCAGGGACCACGGCTGCCGTGCCTATCTGGCGGTGCAGGGTGGTTTCCAAGTACCTGCTTATCTTGGCAGCAAAGCCACTTTCACGCTCGGTCAGTTCGGCGGACATGCCGGGCGCGCCTTGCGTGGCGGCGACGTGCTGCACATCGCCGCCACGCACAGTCATTCCCATCGCACCCTGCCACAGGAACTGATTCCGCACTACAGCGATAACTGGGAAATCGGCGTGTTGTACGGCCCGCACGGGGCGCCGGATTTTTTCACCGAAGCGGATATCCGGAATTTCTTTGCGGCCAATTGGAAGGTGCACCACAATTCCAATCGCACCGGTGTGCGTTTGCTCGGCCCAAGACCGGAATGGGCGCGCAGCGATGGCGGCGAGGCGGGGCTGCATCCATCCAACATCCACGATAACGCGTACGCCATCGGTGCGGTGGATTTCACTGGCGACATGCCGGTGATACTGGGGCCGGATGGTCCCAGTCTGGGCGGCTTCGTCTGCCCAGCCACCATTGTTGCTGCTGAATTATGGAAGACGGGGCAGCTCAAGCCGGGAGACAGCGTGCGTTTCCGCTGGATGACAATGGAACAGGCGCTGGCGCTGGAGAAGTTGCAGGACGTGACCATCCGGCATCTGCGGCTGCCAAAAGTCATTCCGGCGCTGCCCAAGGCAGACGCAATGGGCAGTCCCATCCTGCATCGCATCCCGAAAAGCTCCCGGCAAGTGCAGGTGGTGTATCGCCAGTCCGGTGACAAGAATCTGCTGGTCGAATATGGTCTGCCGGTGCTTGATCTCAATCTGCGTTTGCGCGTACACGCGCTGATGGAACGGGTGCAGCGAACCATTGATGTGGGCCGCCTGCAGGGCGTCGTGGATCTGACGCCGGGCATCCGATCGCTGCAAATCCATTTCGACTCACGCGTACTGTCGCGCAGCAAATTGCTGGGCATACTCATTGCTACAGAGAAGAAATTGCCTGCCATCGAGGATATGGAAGTGCCGACGCGCATCGTGCACCTGCCGTTGTCGTGGGACGATGCGGCGACGCGGCTGGCAATCGAGAAATACATGCAGTCGGTGCGCAGCGATGCGCCGTGGTGTCCGAGCAATATCGAGTTTATCCGCCGCATCAACGGGCTGGGCAGCATTGAGGAGGTGCAGCGTTTTCTGTTCGAGGCGAGCTATCTGGTACTGGGGTTGGGCGATGTGTATCTGGGTGCGCCGGTGGCGACTCCGCTGGACCCTCGTCATCGTCTGGTCACTACTAAGTACAACCCGGCACGTACCTGGACGCCGGAGAACGCGGTCGGCATAGGCGGGGCTTATTTGTGCGTGTACGGTATGGAAGGTCCCGGCGGCTACCAGTTCGTCGGCCGTACTGTGCAGATGTGGAATCGATATCGCGAGACTGGCGATTTCCAGCATGGCAAACCTTGGCTGTTGCGTTTTTTCGATCAGCTCCGTTTCTATCCGGTGAGCGAAAGCGAGCTGCTTGAACTACGCAAGGATTTTGTTGCCGGGCGCTTCAAGCTGCGCGTGGAGGAAACCACTTTCAGTTTAAAGCAGTACAGCGATTTCCTGCGACAGAATGCGGCGGCAATCAGTGCTTTCAAGGCCGGACAGCAAGCCGCGTTTGAAGCTGAGCGCGAACGCTGGAAGAACAGTGGCCAGGCAGAATACGTAAACGAAGCTACGCTCGGCGAGGCGGATACGCAGAGCGAGCTGGATCTGCCGCAGGGCGCGCGCGTCATCAGTGCGCACGTGACCGGCAGGGTGTGGAAGCTGCTGGTCAAGCAAGGGCAGCACGTCATGGCAGGGGATCCGTTGCTGATAGTCGAATCGATGAAAATGGAGATTGTGCTGGATGCACCGGGTAGCGGCACGGTGCGGCAGCTATTTTGCAAGGAAGGCGAGCATGTATCCGCCGGGCAGATGCTGCTCGTGATGGAGGAAGATTGAGTGGAAGCCGATTGCAACCCCTGCGTAGAAATGCGATGGGGATATTCTTTGCCAGCATTGCTTGCAAGTTGACAGAGCGGCATCGGCGCGCCTGTTCATGAAACTAGGGAACCACTGAACAAGTCCTCCGTGGAGCGTGTTGCTGGCAAAATCGGGATGATTGCAAGGCGCGCGACGCAGCAAGCGCCAGATTTTGCCGCAACCCTACAGGACGGGGCTTTGCAGGCGGTCTGCGGTGTCAGGCTTGTAGCGAAGGGAATGGCCATTCGCGTCCTTGCCTTTCGTGCATCCCATCCCGCAAAGCCGCCGTCGCGCCCGCGTGGGACTTGTTCAGTGGTTCCCTAGGCTTCGCTCGGAACCCAAGGTTGTGTATTATCCGACAGTTGGATTGAAAATCATGTTCCTGGAGAGCGCTCTGCAAACAGAAAATCAGCGTTTACGTGACCAACTGCAAGAATTGCTTGCCGAAGCGCGCTTGAACGAACAAAAAATGCACCGCTTTGATCAGCTTGAGCGGTGCTTGATCGGCACGCGCTCGCTGGCGGAATTGATCCAGATACTGTTGTGTGATTTCAAGACTGCTTTTGAGCATGATGCTGTGACCCTGATGCTCATCGACCCGGAATACGAAATCGCACGTATCCTGGAAGAGGAAAAAGGAGGGGATGCGGAAATGGCTGGACTGGTTCTGCTGGAAAGTCCAGTTGTGCTGACAGATCTGTATGGTGACAACCTCCGGCCCTTCCTCGGAGCTTTCGATGCGGAGCGGCACAGCACCATCCTCGATCCGTCGTCCTGTGGATGTGTATCAGTAGCGTTCCTGCCGCTGCTGAGCCAGGGTAAGCTGATAGGCAGTCTCAATATAGGTAGTTGCAAAGTGGAACGCTTTGCCACCGGCAGTGGTACCGACTTCCTTGAACGACTGGCAGCCATTTTTGCGATCTGTCTGGAGAATGCTCTCAATCATGAGCGACTCAAACTGATGGGGTTGACCGACCCGCTTACTGGTGTCAACAACCGTCGCTATTTCGAGAGTCGTTGTCTGGAGGAAATTACTCATGCGCAACGCCATGGTCTGCCGCTTGCCTGCATGTTTCTCGATGTAGACAAGTTCAAGCGTATAAACGACACCTTTGGCCATCAGGCGGGGGATGAAGTGCTGCGCAATGTCGCCAGGCTGATTAAGGTACAGCTTCGGGCTGGCGATGTCATGGCGCGCTACGGCGGTGAGGAATTCGTCGTTCTGCTACCGCAGGCCGCCATTCCCCCAGCTTGCGATATTGCCGAACGGATTCGAGCCGCCATGTCGTCCTATTCCTTCCAGTCACTCTCTGGCGAGAGTATTCAGGTCACGATTTCCATCGGCGTTTCCATGTTAATTACAGACTCGGCAGAAAGAGATGTCGGTATGCTGGCCGAAAAATTTATTGGTTCAGCCGATGCAGCGTTGCATCAGGCCAAGAGGGATGGACGGAATAGGGTGGTTTGCAAAGTAGATTAATCTGCGTTGCAGCTTCCCGCTCACCGCAGCAGTGTGCCGAATTGCGGATCGGTCACGGCCTTCTTTATCAAATCTTGCACGGCAGGGGCCAGCGCCTGAGCGGTTCGATCACAGGCAACATATCTATCAAGGCTGCTCTGGAACTCGTAGCGGTTTGCTACTCGCATCGATTTTCCATTGCCGGAGTTAAGTGATAGGGCCAGATCCCACCACCCACTCGCGAGCAATCCCCCGTGGCCGGATGAGAAGTTGATTTCCGTAAGGCTGCCGATGAGCGCTACGCCGTTGTCCGAGTAGATATTGGCAAGCTTGAATTCATCGTTGAACGCTTTCTCGACATATTGCGCAATGCTCATGCCATCGGGCCCCAGTATCTTTCCTGTGATCAATCGACAGCTTGCACTGTAGGCAACAGGCGTCAACATAGTGGCGACCTTGACCTGGCTTCCGGCATATTTTTTTAGCGCCTGATGGTTGTCAACCAGGATTGAGTACCGCCCCGGAGTGATAGTTACGCAACCGGCAAGCAGGGCAATGCCAATTAATGCAATGATTCTTCTCATGGATGATTTATTTTGTTGTGCAGTAAATGCGGCAGCGCCGCAGTGATATCAGACGTCCTTTGTCCAGAATCTGGCATAGCGAATCGCCGGTAAGGTACGGTCCCATAGAGATTCATATGATGGAAAGAAGCACCTGGACATGTTTTAATCATACGGACCCCAGATACTTTCTTAACCATTTAATGGCAGGTAGACTATCCAAATTCTTCCTGACATACAAGGCCGATCATATGGACAGCCAGAACCGGATGCCTTAACCAAAGTGGCGACTGGTGGCAGCCATCCCGATGGAACGGTCTATCTGGAATTATGCGCCGTTATTGCAAGCTGATGTGCTGATCAATGTTGATCTGATTCAATGTCAATTAGTTGTGTTGTGAGCGTGATACTTGCTCGAAGGAGTCTGCCATGTCACCAGAAGAGGATCTGTTTCCGCATCAGGACATATTGGCCCGGTTGCACGAAAGCCTGCCGCTGTCCGATAAGCTGCGATTCCTGCACCAGGTGATCCGCGAGGATTTCCCCTTTGTCGATCGCCTGTCCATCGCTCTTTTTGATGAAAAGACCAGCATGCTCAAAACCTATACCCACAGCACCGAAGGCGCCAGTCCTTTGGCTGCGTATGAGGCGCCACTCGGGGCCGCTTCGTCACTGCGCAAGATCATGCAGCGCCGCCGCCCACGTGTAGTACAGGATCTGACCATTTTTTCCCATGGCACTCAGGAACACACCAAACGGCTGGCGAGCACGGGTTATCAGGCCAGCTACACCATGCCGCTCTATCAGAGCGACACTTTCATCGGTTTCCTGTTTTTCAACTCTTTCAAACCCCACCCATTCATACCGGAGGTGCTGCGTCAAATCGATATCTACGGCCATCTCATCGCCCTGATGGTCATCAATGAACTGACTGCTATCCGCACCCTGTTGGCTGCAGTGCAGGCGGCGCGTAGCATGACCCACTATCGTGACGTGGAAACCGGTTCGCACATCGACCGCACCGCGCACTATGCCCGCCTCATCGCGCGTGAATTGGCGTCACGCTATAATCTCAGCGACGAACAGATCGAGCATATTTTCCTGTTCTCGCCGCTGCATGACATTGGCAAGATTGGCATTCCGGACAGTGTGTTGCGCAAACCCGGCAAGCTTGATGAGGCGGAATTCAAGGTAATGATGACTCACCCGCAAAAAGGCCGCGAGATCATCGATGTCATCCTCGAGGATTTCAGCCTGGGCACATTCGGCCATGTCGGCATCATGCGCAACATCGCCGAATACCATCATGAAGCCATTGATGGCAGCGGCTATCCCAAAGGTTTAAAGGGAGATGAGATTCCCATTGAGGCGCGCATCAGTGCCGTGGCAGATATATTCGATGCGCTTACTTCGCGCCGCACTTACAAGGCGCCCTGGAGTAATGATGACGCTTTCGCCATGCTGCGGCGTCTGGCTGATACCAAGCTCGATCGTGACTGCGTCGATGCCATGCTCAAAAATATCGACAAGGTAGAGGAGATCCAGCAGCGCTTCCGCGACGCAGGGGTGGTTTAAACTGAAGCACGGTATATCCTTGATCTGTCCAACTCCAGGCGGATCACCATCCCCTGCCCGCTAAACCGTCCTGATTGGCCGTGTTCCGGAACGGAGCCAGCATTCCATCTGTCACCAGTGGTAATATGCGCAATGACTTGCTCCGGCTCTTTTGGAGCGATGGGCGCATCAGTTTTATCTTGCGGATTTATCATGGATGCAAGCTGCTAAGGATTAAATTATTTTGAAATCATTGGTTACTGGGGCAAACGGTTTTGTCGGCTCGGCGGTTGTGCGCTGTCTGCTGGCTGCCGGTCATAAAGTGCGCTGCCTGGTCAGGCCGGGTAGCGACCGGCGCAATCTTGATAAATTGAACGTTGAAATTTCGGAAGGCGACCTGCGCGATACCGCATCGTTGCAACGTGCGGTTGCCGGTTGTGATGGTCTGTTCCACGTCGCGGCAGATTACCGGCTCTGGGTGCCGGATCCGGAGACCATGTATGACATCAATGTCAGGGGGACCCAGGCATTGATCCTTGCTGCCGCCGAAGCCGGCATGGAACGCATGGTATACACCAGCAGTGTGGCAACGCTGGGGCTGAATTCTGACAATACTCCGGCCAATGAAGAGACACCTTCCAGTCTTGCCGCCATGACTGGCCATTATAAGCGCTCCAAGTTCCTGGCAGAGCAGGCTGTACAGCAGCTCACCGATGAACATAAGCTGCCGCTGGTCATTGTCAATCCTTCTACTCCGATAGGACCGTGTGATATCAGGCCCACCCCCACCGGACGTATGGTGTTGGATACGTTATGCGGACGGATGCCGGCCTATATGAATACTGGCCTGAACGTCGCGCATGTTGACGACATTGCGCAGGGTCACCTGCTGGCACATGCCCACGGCAAAGCAGGGGAGCGTTATATTCTGGGTGGCGAAAACATGACTTTATTGCAAATATTGCAGACCATTGATGAGATCAGCGGCAAGCAGATAAAGCGCATGAATCTCTCAGCCAATCTCATGTTACCCATAGCCTGGATGATGGAAAAATCTGCAATGATTACAGATACTGAGCCACGTGCGACCGTGGACAGTGTGCGCATGGCGAAGAAAATGATGTTTTTTTCCAGCGACAAAGCCACGCGCGAGCTGGGCTATCGCTACCGGCCTGCAGCGGAGGCGCTCAGGGATGCAATCTCCTGGTTTCAGGATAATGGCTACTGTAGCGGGATTCCAGTTCGCTCGCTGCAGCGGGCATAGAATCTCCCTGATCATCGCAGTTTCAAATAATCCTCGTCGGTAATCTTGGTCCAGACCCGGGCCTTGGTGAGGAATGCTTTTTGGCTTTCGATCACTTCCTTTGCTTCCGGTGACTTGGCAGCGAACTCTGCAAGCAGTTCATCGTTGGCTTTCCTGAACGCATCCAGCACTTCCTTGGGGAAAGTACGGATTTTGACCGTACCCTCTTGCTGCATTTTCTCCCACGCCAAGGTATTGCGGTAAAAAGACTCTGACAGCATGTCGAGGGACGTTTCTTTCGCTGCTACTGCGATGATGGTTTTAAGATCTTCCGGCAGGGCATCAAACTTTTTCTTGTTGACGAACACATGCAATTCCGCGCCCGGCTCATGCCAGCCGGTGTAGTAGTAAGGTGCGATTTTATGGAATCCCATTTTCTCGTCGTTGGCCGGACCGATCCACTCCACCGCGTCGACCGTGCCACGCTCCAGCGCGGTGTAAAGCTCACCGGGTGGAATACTTGTAGGCTTCATGCCGACCTTTTCCACCACTTCACCGGCATGTCCGGGAATGCGCATCTTCAAGCCATTCAGGTCTTTCAGTGAGTTGATTTCCTTCCTGAACCAGCCGCCCATCTGAATGTGGGTATTCCCTCCGGGGAACGCGACGATGTTGTGCTTGGCGTAAATCTTGTTCAGCAAAGCCAGGCCGCCGCCATAGTAATACCAGGCATTCATCTCGGTCGGGGTCATGCCGAACGGCGTGGCAGTGAAAAAAGTGGCGGCTGGGTCTTTGCCTTTGTAATAGTAGGAGGAGGTGTGTCCCATTTCATAGGAGCCGGAGCGCACCATGTCGAAAATGCCCAGCGGCGCCTTATGCTTGCCGGGCGCATCGATGGCGATGCTCATGCGTCCGGCCGACATCTTCCCCACATTGTCGGCAAAACGCTGGGCAGCATTGTGCAGCATGGGCGTGCCTTCTGGCCATGACATCGCAAGTCGCCATTTGTACACGGGTTGGGCAGAGGCGGTCTGCGTTGCCAGCGGCAAAACGAGCGCGATGATAGCGATCAATGTGGGTAACAATTTCATTGTTCTCTCCTTGGTTTTTATCTTGCCTTCAGCTTAATCCGGTTCTCTGCGGTTAGGCGCTTATCCAAACAGCGAAATCATGCCAGGAAAAACCATTATCAAAGCCAGCACCGATAGCTGCAGAAAGATGAACGGGATCACGCCGCGATAGATGTCCGTTGTGTTGACCGTAGCTGGTGCCACCCCACGCAGATAGAATAGCGCAAAGCCGAATGGTGGCGTAAGAAAGGAAGTCTGCAGGTTGAGCGCAATCAGGATGCCGAACCAGAGCGGGTCTATGCCGAGTGTAACCAGTATCGGCGCGATCATGGGTACGAAGATATAGGCAATTTCGACAAAATCGAGGAAAAAGCCCAGCAGGAATATCGCCAGCATGGAAAGAACGATGAAGCCCCACTTGCCTCCCGGCAGTTGCTGCATGATCTGTTCCACCGCCTCATCACCGCCGGTGTAGGTAAACACCATCGAGAAAAAGGTTGCTCCTGCGAGAATGGTGAACACCATGGCGCTGATCTTGGTGGTTTCCATCGCCACCTGGTGCAGCATGGGAAATCTGAAATTTCCGCCAGCCAGTGCCAGCGCTACGGCCCCCACCGCGCCCATTGCGGCAGATTCGGTCGGCGTGGCGATGCCGGCGAACACCGTTCCCAGCACAATCATCACCAGCGCGAGCGCGGGTACGATGGCCTTGAACGCTGCCCAATATTGCATTGCGAGCGGCGCATTGTTGCGGGGCATGGCGGGCGCAGCATCTTTTCTGGCAAATGCGAGGATGAGAACGTAAATAATATAAAACGCTACCAGCAGCAGTCCCGGAATCAGCGCAGCCCGATACAAATCGCCTACCGGTTGCTGCAGTACATCGCCCAGGATGATGAGGATAATGGAAGGCGGAATGATTTGCCCGAGCGTGCCCGAGGCGCAAATCACGCCGCTGGCTAAGCGTTTGTCGTAATTGTATTTCAGCATTACCGGCAGCGCGATCAGCCCCATCGTCACGACTGATGCGCCGACCACGCCGGTGGATGCTGCCAGTACCATGCCTACCAGCACGGTAGATGCTGCCAGCCCGCCGCGCACGCGGCCAAACAGCGAGCCCATTGATTCCAGCATTCTTTCCGCGATGCCCGATCTTTCCAGTACCAATCCCATGAAAATGAACAGCGGCACCGCCATCAGGGTGACGTTGGTCATGATCGAATGCATGCGCTCTGCCACCAACTGGAACAATTGCAGGCCTTCCGCATACAGTCCGAAGATCAGCGCCACGCCGCCGAAAGTGAATGCCACCGGGAAGCCCAGCGCCAGCAGCACCAGACAGGCGAGGAACATGGCGAGGCCGATCATACTTCTTCCCGGTGGATGTAGCCGGGTCCGGCAGTGGTATCTCCGCGCAGCAGGCGCACATTACGCGAAATCACCGCCAGGGATTGCACCAGCACCAGCAAATAGCCGAGTGGCAGCAGCGCTTTGAAGGCGAAGCGATAAGGCAGTCCACCCGGATCGACGGACACTTCCTGTATCTGGTAGGAATAGCTAACGAAATCGTAGGAGCTGTACAGGATCAGTGTACACATGGGGATGACAAACAGCAGCGTGCCGAGAATGTCCACCACGGCTTTTGTGCGCAGATTCATGCGCCCATAAAATACATCCACCCGCACATTGGCATTCTCGCGCATGGTGTAGGCCGCACCCAGCAGAAACATGGCGGCAAACAGATGCCACTCCAGTTCCTGCATGGCGATGGAGCCGGATGCAAAAACGTAGCGTGCAACCACGTCGATGAACACCACGCCGATCATGGCCACGCATAGCCAGCCAGCCAGCCAGCCGAATGCCCCTGACAGCCGGTTGATGACTTGCTCAAATTTGTGCAGGAAATTCATCTGGAGTTTTGGCTACGGAGGCAAACCAAACGATACGGTCTACTGGGGATCGGTGCGCACTATCTCATGCTCTGCAGGTATGCGAGCGAGGCTTTAACCGCCCGCAACCGTCATCCGGTCTATCAACAAGGAGCCGCATTGTTTGGAACCCCGCACCAGCGTATCGCTACCCACTGCAGAGATACCGAGCAGCATATCTTTCAGATTGCCGGCGATGGTGACTTCCTCGACCGCATGGCGGATTTCACCGCCTTCCACCCAGTAGCCGGCCGCACCTCGGGAATAATCTCCTGTGACGGAATTCACCCCATGGCCCAGCAACTCAGTTACCAGCAATCCCTTATCCATTTTCCTGAGCAGTGCAGAAAATTCCAGTGGCGCATTGTTATCCAGAATCAGGTTGTGGTTGCCGCCGGCATTTCCGGTGGTGCGCAGTCCCAGCTTGCGCGCAGAATAACTGCCGAGGAAATAACCCTGCACCACGCCATTCTCAACTATTTTTCGTTCAACCGTGGCGACGCCTTCGTCGTCGAATGCACCGCTGGCCAGCCCTTTGTTCAGATGGGGCAATTCGCGAATCTGGATATCCGGTGCAAATACCTGCTTGCCGATGCTGTCCAGCAGAAAGGATGATTTCCGGTAAAGGCTGCCACCGCTTACGGCGCCCACAAAATGTCCTATCAGACTCGAGGCTATGGGTGCTTCGAACAGCACCGGTACTTCGCAGGTGGCAATCTTTTTTGCACCCAGGCGCGCGACACTGCGCATTCCCGCTTTTTTGCCCACGCTGTCGGCTTGTTCCAGATCGCTGGCGTTACGCGCCACGCTGTACCAGTAATCGCGCTGCATGGCATCATCCCGGCCGGCGATCACCGCACAACTGATACTGTGACGGGAAGTGGGATAACCGCCCATGAAGCCAAGGCTGTTGGCGTAAATAAACTGCGATTCACTCAGCGCAACACTGCCGCCTTCAGAGTTGGTGATGCGCTTGTCGACTGCAAATGCTGCCGCCTCACAGCTCTGGGCAAGCTGTATCGCCTGCTCCACCGGCATATCCCATGGGAAATACAGGTCGAGATCGGGGAATTCACGTGCCAGAAAATCAGCATCGGCCAGTCCCGCGCAGTCATCCGCTGCGGTGTATCTGGCGATGGACAGGGCTGCCGCGACAGTATCGCGCACCGCTTGCGGCGAGAAATCTGAAGTGCTGGCATTGCCGCGTTTCTGGCCGATATAAACCGTCACCGCCAGACCTTTATCGCGATTGTATTCAATGGTTTCCACCTCGCCCCGGCGCACTGTGACGTTCTGACCGAAACCATCCGATACCTCGGTCTCGCAGGCACTGGCACCCCCTTCTCTGGCGTAATCCAGAATGTCGCGTGCGATTTGCTGGAGTGTTGCGTAAGCATAGGAAAAACGTGTGGAGGAAGTGGCGATATCGTTCATGGGGTAGGTTTCACGGAAATTGCGACGCACCAAAAAAATCGAACCATGTTTCCCAAGTCTGGGAGGCAGGAAGAAGGCGGTTCAAATAGGGTTATGAGTAGAATGGCGCTATGATAGCAGCTTCTTAACACTGCATTAAACAGGCCATCGTGCAAAACGACTTGAAAGATGATCCCGAACAGGATATCGCGCCCAGCAAGACGCGCCGCAAGCAGGAAATGCACGCACTGCAGGACATCGGCGAACAACTGGTGGAGCTCAATTCCAAGCAACTGGCCGAGCTTGATTTACCGGAAGCGCTGCTGGATGCCATCGTTGAAGCCAAGCGGCTGCGTAAACATGAAGCCCGGCGGCGGCAGATGCAATTCATCGGCAAGCTGATGCGCGAAGTGGATACGGTGTTAATTCGGGAAAAATTTGCCGCATGGGGCGGCGTAACTCGGCAACACACCGCATGGCTGCACCTGCTGGAGCGCTGGCGCGAGCGCCTGCTGGCAGATGAACAGGCTTTTGCCGAACTCGGGCGGGATTATCCTGCGGCTGATCTGCAGCGCTTGCGCACGCTCACGCGCAACGCCCACAAAGAAAAACTTGCCAACAAACCACCCAAAAGTTTTCGTGCGCTATTTCATGAGTTGCAGGCTATCATCCCGCAGGCTTCCGGGCGGACCGATGCTGCGGCGGAATGAGTCTGGACAGGGCTAGGAAAGCTTGGCGCCAGTACCGACCAGTTCAGTTGAGATAATCTTGTAAGTGAATTCGGCTGGTTCCAGGCTGTCCTGCTGGTGGTTACCAATTTCTGCATGGGGGTACATGAAAAATGGCAGGGTGCCTGCAATGCTGTCGCGCGCCAGAGTGATGTCTCTGCCGTGATTAAATGCCACCCAGTTCATCTCCCAGGAACCAAACAGTTTCTCCCTTAGCGCGACCACTTTAAGATGATCGCGCGACAATCCTTCCTCCAGCGCGAACTGATGCACGTCGGCGGGGTCGACCGGTATCCAGCCCAGGCCGGCAAGATAAAATTCCGCGCGGCAATGTTGTTCTCTGCTGATATCGCCAAACTTGCCCAGGCTCTTGTGTGTTGCCGATTCATCGATGCGAATGCCGTAATGACTGCGCGCCGGAATGCCTGCAGCACGCGCCAGTCCCACGAACAGCGCGTTGAGGTCGGCGCACTTGCCGCCCAGGTTGCCGCTTTCCAGCATGGACTTGATATCGCCCCGTCCACAACCGCGTATTGCCTGATCGCGATAGGAATTGTCCACCACCCAGTCATAAATGGCGCGCGCTGTTTTCAGTGGCGACTGGCTGTTGGTCTCTTTGCTGATGGATAAAGCGGTCTTGCGCACAATGCCGTCCAACGGCATGTCCCTGGTTGGCTGCAGGAAGCGCTTTATGTCCGCAGGAATGGCGGAACTGCCACGCTCGGAATGACGGTATAAATTGACGCTGCGATCCGCTGTTTTGACGACACTGCTTACCGTCACACTGCGTGGGCCGTTGCCATGCCATTCGGCGTAAAACAGCGGCGAAGCTGTGCCGGCAATGGTGTCAAATCGGGCTATTTCCGTATTGCCGCTCCACACGCTGCCTTGGGAAAACTGATGGGAAGTATCGTTGGTATCCGGTAACGGCAGCCATAAGCGCGCTCTTTTCCCTGCGCCAGGAAGATCCACCTTGTAGGTCAGACGGTAACTGTTCCAGCGTGACAGGCCGGCTTGCTGGCTGAACGCCGATGGTGCGAGCGGAAATAACGCAGCGCTGGCCCCGGCCCCGGCTAGTTTGATAAAATCTCTGCGTTTCATGATCTACCTGTCAGCCTGATAGCAGAATGTATAAATCTAATCCCGCCTCCTGATTAAGTCAATCATCGCGCCTGCCCATGACTATTGCCCACACTGATCTGCTGTCCACCATCGAACTCGAGAACGGGGATGATCCAACTCATACCATCCTGTGGCTGCATGGTCTTGGTGCGGATGGCAATGATTTTGTGCCGATCATAGATGAGCTTGAACTGCCGTCTGCTAGCCGCATCCGTTTTATATTTCCCCATGCCCCGATGCGGCCGGTCAGCATCAATAACGGTTTTGTGATGCGCGCATGGTATGACGTGCTCAATCTGAATTTCAATCAGCTTGAAGACGAAGATGGTTTGCGTGATTCGCAGCGGGCAATCGAGGCGCTGCTTGAACGGGAGCGGCAACGTGGCATCACGCCGGAGCGGATCGTGTTGGCAGGCTTTTCCCAAGGTGGTGCGATGGCGCTGCAAACCGGCTTGCGCTACCCGGAGAGACTTGCCGGCATCATGGCTTTGTCATGCTACCTGCCATTGCAGCAGACTCTCGCAGCGGAAGCGCATCATGTCAATTCCGCCACATCAATCTTCATGGCACATGGTAGTCAAGATCCAATTGTTCCGATGACACTGGCGGCAGCATCAAGACGGCAGTTGCTCGAATCGGGCTATGCAGTGGAATGGCACGAGTATCCAATGGCGCACACGGTTTGTGTGGAGGAGATGGCCGACATCAGCGCATGGCTGAAACGGGTTCTGATATAAATCCTTGTTGCGACGGTAGTGCGATCTTCACGAATTCTTAACAATCGCGCGACACTTTCTTCACACTTCATGTGTTAGGTTGCATAGCATGGCGTAATTTCTATCCGCCGGATTCAGGTTAAGGAGAATGTGATGCAGCGAATTGCCCACGTCGAAGATGATTCAGATATTCGAGACACTGTCGGGCGTATTTTGAGCGTTGCCGGATATACGGTCGACAGCTATGAGACACACAGCGATTTTCTCAAGGCCCTGCAGGATGCTACGGAGCTGCCTGATCTGGCAATTCTTGACGTGATGGTCGAGTCAATGGATGCGGGGTTGGATACCTATGAAGAAATGCGCAAACATTTCCCAGGAATTCGTGTGATATTTCTGACTTCTCTTGGGGAGATGATCCTGCCCTATTTCAGTGGTGAATCCCATGACTGGGTCTGCATAGTTGAGAAGCCAGTCGAGCCTGTCAGTTTGTTAGCGATTATTCGCAGTCGCCTGGATACTGTCAAAGCTGAAACCAGTCCCGCCTAAAGAAATGTGACCATGGCGGATGCCGAATTTTCCTGGGAGGCACCCAAGAATCGCTTTGCGCCGTCCGGTACTGGAGTAGACAGCCAGAAACTCAGTGATGAAGTCTTAATCGGCAATGCCCGCTGGTTTATCGTCTTTCGCTGGGCAATAATCGGCGCGCTCCTTCTTTTCCAGATACTGGCGATTGTTTTCTCGGACATACTCACCCAAATTGGCATCACTCATCAACAGGGATGGCCGATTGTCGTAATAGTCGTATTGTTTATTGCCAATATTGCTTACATCTATGCTTTAGATTTTCGCCAGTCGACCAAGTATAACTCCCCCTCGATAAACATCTGGTGTCAGATCATTGTTGATCTTTTATGCCTGTCGATTGTGGTGCACTACGTTGGCAGCACCGCAACCCCCGCCCCCTTTTTCTACGTGCTGCATATTGCCTTGTCATGCATTTTCTTTTCCACCAGAGAAAGCCTGATTGTCACGCTCCTGGTCTGTGGCATGTATACGGTTATTTTGCTGATCGAAAATTCCATGTTTTATCAGCTACTCCTGACAACACCGACAGATCCCCACATATCAGCCGAGGAATTGCAGGAGAGCAGGGCTCTGTTGTGGATGTTTACCCTCGATACGCTGTTTATTGTTGTCTGGTATGTCGTTTCACGGCTCACGATTGTCGTACGCACGCATGAACGCGACCTCGTGGGTGCGTACGAGCGGATCACTCTGGGGCAGGTAGAGAAAGATCAATATGCCGTGCTGATGACGCATCAGCTCAAGGCTCCGCTGGACGCCATTCGCAGCAAAATCAACCTGATAAAAGGGGGTTATTGCGGAGAGGCTTCCCCTGAGATAAAAGATGTACTTGTAAAAATCGATAAGCGTGCCTCTGGTATGGCGAGCCTGATTATGGATGTGCTCAGACTTGAGCGGCTGAAAGCGGCGGCGCGCAGCACCAACACCCGCGAGCATGTCAGCATTGAAGCGGTAGTTCATAAGTGCATTGATAAATTAAAGACACTTGCCAAATCCCGGCAGATCAAGATTGAAGTAGCAATGCAGGATTTTTTTGCCGATGGGATACCCGATCAGTTCGAGATACTTTTCGAGAATATCATTCTGAATGCGATTACCTACTCTTATGATGGGGCATCGGTGGAGATTAGCGCTACCGTTGATAAACAGAACTCTTCTGCGACTGTGATGATCGTCGATCATGGGATCGGGATTGCAGATAAAGATCTGCCGCATATTTTTGATGAGTATTTTTATACTCCCAGGGCGGTGCTGCACAACAGGGCATCGAGTGGGATAGGCTTATCAATAGTCAAAACGGTTGCGGAAAATAACAAACTGCACATCAAGGTTTCAAGCGAGCCCAACGTTGGCACAACATTTTTTGTCACTTTCCAGGGAGTGGAAAGTCAGCCTGTTCCAGGAAAGCTCACAGAGCAACTTCAGAGATAGTACCTGTCGCCGCTCTTCGTTTTCTATTTGTAATACGTCGCCGAGCCGATCCCGTGCTTGCGCCAGATCACGTTGATTGCAATGCCGCTATCGGCTTCCTGCAATATCACAACGATCTGGCTTTCCGTAAATCGCGATTTCTTCATTTGAGCCTCCAGGCAGAATTCCGCCAGAAAGTTCTGTCTCTCAAAGAAATGCTTGTGAAGCCTGAGAACCCTATCTATGAATCCATCATTTCAGTTATTTTGCCCTTTCTCCGTCATTGTATTGTCATCCAAGATACTTAAACTTTCTATTTTTCGTCATCATATTGTCATCCAGGATGCTTACACTTTCAGCTTTCCGTAATCGTATTGTCATCCAAAATGCTTACACTTCCTGTCATTTTGCAACTCCGTGGGTTGATCTGAAGGTTATAAGATGAAGTGCTGGCATAGTCAGAAATACGCACGAGAGTCATGCGGCTTCACGCTGCTCGAGTTGCTGGTGGTAATGGTCATCATAGGTTTGCTGGCCAGCTATGTTGCGCCCAAGTATTTTTCACAGGTGGGTAAATCTGAGGTCAAAGCAGCCCAGGCTCAAATTGATGCTCTCGAAAAAGCGCTGGATCAATACCGTCTCGACACCGGGCATTACCCGGCTACTGAGCAAGGATTGGCCGCCCTGGCGACGCGTCCATCCAATGAACCAAAATGGCAGGGGCCTTACCTCAAAAAAGGGGCGCCACCCGACCCCTGGGGAAAGCCGTATGTCTACAAGTATCCGGGCGAGCGCACAGAATTCGATTTGTATTCTTACGGTAAGGATGGTCAGCTCGGTGGCACGGGTGAATCGGCAGATATCACGAATTGGTAGGTTGAGATGCGCTACGAAGTGAAAGCTGTGCTTTCCGGGCAGGGTACGGTATTGCTGGAACTTGACGCGGACAGCGAGGATGAAGTCCGCCAGCAGATTGCAGCGCGGGGTGGAATAGTACTGAACATGCGGCGGAGTTTCACCAGTTGGATGCCAAAAGCCAGGCTGCGGTTCCCGCTGGCGCATTTCAGCCAAGAGCTGCTTTCCTTGCTGGCAGCGGGACTCAGCCTGGTGGAGAGCATCGAGACACTGCTGGAAAAGGAACAGGATGCCGCTGTGCGCAACGTCATCCAAGGGCTGCTTGCACGGATCTATGAAGGCGTCACTTTTTCACATGCGCTGGAATTTTATCCGCAAGTATTCCCGGCGCTGTATGTGGCGACTGCGCGCGCGAGCGAGCGTACCGGTGATTTGCCTGAAGCATTGACGCGTTTTATTGCCTACCAGACGCAGATGGACCTGGTGCGCAAGAAATTGATTGGCGCCTCGATATATCCAGTGCTGCTGCTGGTGATCGGACTGCTGGTAGCGCTGTTTCTGCTGGCTTTCGTGGTGCCAAAGTTCAGCGCCATTTACGAGGATATTGGAGGGGATCTGCCTTGGCTTTCTGTCCTCCTGATTCAATGGGGCCGTTTCGTGCATGAGCACGGCTGGCAGCTGGCAGGCGCCGCAATGATGGCGTCATGTCTGATCGCCTATGCTGTGACGCGGCCGCAGTTCATGGCGCGAGCGCTGCGACAACTATGGCGCATCCCGGCCATCGGCGAGCACATGCGGGTATATCAGCTTGCCCGTTTTTACCGGACATTGGGCATGCTGCTGCGTGGCGGCATTCCCATTGTAAAAGCACTGGAAATGGTGAGCGGTCTGCTGCAGCCTCATTTCCGGCCGAGAGTAAAAGCGGCCGCCGCAAGCATCCGCGAGGGGAAAATGATTTCCAGCGCGATGGAAATGGAAGGACTGACTACCGCAGTTGGCAGCCGCATGCTGCGGGTCGGAGAAAGAACCGGACTCATGGGGGAAATGATGGAGCGCATTGGTAATTTTCATGATGAAGAAATTGCACGCTGGGTCGAGTGGATGACCAAGCTGATCGAGCCATTGTTGATGGCCGTGATTGGCGGCGTGATTGGCGGAATCATTATTCTCATGTACATGCCGATATTCGGGCTGGCGGGAAGCATCAATTGAGTCAAGCGATGAAAGCTACCATGCAGTCACCGGAAAAATTGCCGCTTGATATGCAGCAGCTTGGCGAGGCGCGGCGTGAAGCGTCGCACCGCGGCGTTCCGGTAATGAATGTTCTGGAAGAAACCTGTGGTTATGCACCGGACGAACTGATGGCGGAACTCGGCCGGCTGCTGCACATGCCGGTGTTGACGATGGAGAATCTGCGAGCATCCGATCCGGCATTCGATGCATTGCCTTTCAACGAAGCGGTGAAGCAGGAGTGTGCACTGTTCCGCCGCGAGGGGAAATACTTTCTTGCCGTCGGTAATCCGTTCTCACCCAACCTGCGGTCATGGGCGGAAGAGCATATCGCCGCCGGCGCAACCTGGCATCTGGCGCATCCAGCCGATCTGGCCGCCTTCTTTGCGCAGCAGGAGAAATCGATGCGCGCGATGGACAGCGCGCTGCCCGCCACGGAACACAGTACCGCGCAAACCGGGGTGGAAGACCTGTCGCTGAAGACGATCAACGAAGGCACCAGTCCGGTGGTGAGGCTGGTGCATTCCACGCTGTATGACGCACATAAATCGCAGGCAAGCGATATCCACCTCGAGATGGTGACCGGTGCACTGTCGATCAAGTACCGCATCGACGGCGTATTGACGCTGATCGGCGTGGTGCAGGGCGCAGACATGGCCGAACAGGTGATTTCCCGCATCAAGGTGATGTCCGATCTGGATATTGCTGAGCGCCGCGTGCCCCAGGATGGCCGCTTCAAGGTTTCAATTCAGGGCCGGGAAATTGATTTTCGCGTGTCGATCATGCCGAGCATGTTTGGTGAAGATGCAGTGCTGCGTATTCTTGACCGGCAGGCCCTGGCCGATCATGTCGAGGGGTTGACGCTGAACTATCTCGGTTTCAACCAGGCCACGATGACGAGTTTGCGCCGCCTCAGTTCTGAGCCTTACGGCATGCTGCTGGTTACCGGGCCGACCGGTAGCGGCAAGACCACGACCCTTTATGCTGCGATCTCGGAAATCAATCATGGTCACGACAAGATCATCACGATCGAGGATCCTATCGAATACCAGTTACCCGGTGTGTTGCAGATCCCTGTCAACGAGAAGAAGGGATTGACCTTTGTCCGGGGCTTGCGCTCGATTCTGCGTCACGATCCGGACAAGATCATGGTTGGCGAGATTCGCGATCCCGAAACCGCGCAGATCGCGATCCAGGCGGCACTGACCGGGCACCTCGTCTTTACCACGGTTCATGCCAACAACGTGTTCGATGTGATCGGGCGTTTCGCGCATATGGGAGTCGATCCTTACAGTTTCGTTTCCGCACTGAACGGAATTGTCGCACAAAGGCTGATTCGTCTGCTGTGCACGCATTGTGCAGTTGAGGAACGTCCGGATGACCAGTTGATCGAAGAGTCCGGGATCGGTCTGGAATTGGCCGGCAGCTTCCAGTTCCGTAGCGGCAAAGGATGCGGCCAGTGCCGTGGCAGCGGTTACCGTGGGCGGAATGCAATTGCGGAAATGCTGATACTGAATGACGAAATCCGTGAACTCATCGTGGCGCGGGAACCGATCCGGCGAATAAAAGAGGCCGCAAAGCGGGGCGGCACCCGCTTCCTGCGTGAAGCAGCCCTGGATATGGTCAGGACAGGGCGAACCAGCTTACAGGAGGCCAATCGTGTCACGGTTGTGGCGTGATCAAATCCAGGTTTTTTTCGCGCCGGAGCGGGTCGATCTGGTGCGCTTGCGCCGTGGCATGAAGCCCAAGCAGATTGCCCGGCTGACAACGGTTTGCGAACATTCCCCGGATCTGCCTGCCTGGGGGGCGCCGCTCGAGAAACTGGAGCAGATGATTGCAGATGCTGCCGGTACCGAGATTGCCATTACAGTTTCCAACCATTTTGTCCGTTATACGGTGATACCGCCGCAGACAAAAATCGCCAATCCCGCCGAATTGAACGCATATGCTGCTTTTCACATGCGCGAGGTATACGGGGAACGGGCCGCAGCATGGGTGCTGGGCGTGAGTGCCTGGGATCCATGCAGTGGCGCCATCTGCGCAGCGATGGATCGCGCCCTGCTCGAACGGCTGGAAGAACTCACTGGACGCCGCAAGGCAAGGCTGCAAAGCACCGAGCCCTACCTGACGGCGGCATTCGACCGCTGGTGCAGGCTGTTCAAGGGTGAACGCATGTGGTTTGCCCTGATCGAAACCGGGCGCATTTGCCTTGCCTCATTGTCGGGCGGCGCCTGGCAGAGAGTATGCAACCAGAGGATGCTGGCTGACGCCGGGGAAGAGCTGCTGGCGCTGCTTGATCAGGAGGCGCTGCTCTTTTCCGGGCGCAAGGAAGCGGTCGAGCAGATCCATTTGTTCGCGCCGGAACATCCGGGTTTGACGTTGCCGGCCGGTTGCGGCTGGCAAGTCATCCCATTGCAGACTGCGGACATGCCTGCGCCAGCGCATTTTCCGTCGCTGGCCATGGATGCAAGCGGGGTAGAAGCATGCGCAGCCTGAAGCTCAGATTTTCCGCCAGCGGTGAAGCAGCGCCGGCTGCCGCAGATACCGCCGGATATACTTTGTTGTTGCTGGGAGTAATTGTTCTGATGGGCGCGCTGCATCAACTCAAGGCGGTCATGGACGAAGCGGCTTACTGGGATTCCCGCATCGCCGGTATCGAACGCATGGCGCAGCGCAAGACGGCGCCGAGGATTGCGTCGGCGCATGGCAACCGCGAAATGAAGCAGGAAGTGACAAGAGCCAACGCGGTGCTGAGCCAGATCGACCTGCCGTGGGAAGCGCTGTTCGATTCGGTCGAATATGCATCCAGCCTTGACGTTGCGCTACTTTCGTTCCAGCCGGATGCGGCCAGCCGCACCCTGCGGATCGGCGGGGAGGCAAAGAACATGCCGGCGCTGCTCGATTTTGTTGGCACCCTGGAGCGGGAAGCGGTACTCGAGGATGTTTATCTGCTCAAGTATGAAGTCAAACAGGACGACCCGCAGCAGCCGATCATTTTTTCCCTGGTTGCGTCATGGATCGAGTGATTCTGGAGAAGACGCTGCTGCGCGCGCGCTGGCAAATGCTGCGGCTCGGCACGGCTGGAAAAATCGGTATCGGGCTGCTTGTATTTTCGGCCGTATTTTTTATTGCAGCGGTGTTGCCACGCCGCGAAGAATCCAGTGAGCTGATGGACAAAGCGCAAGCGCTGCAGGTGCGCATGCGAACAGAACCGGTGTCGGCGCCGGACAGGAAACCGGAAGGTGATGAGGCGCTGCAGATTTTTTATGCCTTTTTCCCGCGCATCGATTCATCACCGCTGTGGATCAAGGAACTGGTGCAGGTCGCGGAGCAGCGCGAGGTGCAGATCAGCGGCAGCGAATATCGCATGGTGCGCGAAAGGGACTGGAAGCTCGCGCGTTATGAAATCATATTGCCGGTTCGCGGCAGGTACCCGCAATTGCGCGCATTCATCGCCGATGCACTGCGTGCCGTTCCTGCAATGGCGCTGGTGGATGTCGCGTTCAAGCGCGAAAACGTGGGATCCGAGGTGCTGGAAGCGCGTCTCAGATTCAGTCTTTACCTGAACGAAGGCAAGAAATGAAAAGAACCGGGCAAGAACGTATGCTGTTGCTGGGAGGGGCCTTGCTGGCAACACTCCTGGCTGCCCAGTGGCTGAGCGGAGATGACGCGGGCGCGGATCCGGGGCAACCTGCAGCGGAAGAACAGGCGCCGTCAAGAGAGCCGGAGGCAGGTGCCAGGGAGAATGAAACCAGGGGTCTTGAGCTTGGCCGGCTGGAGCGCAGAAAATTCAGCGCGCAGGCAGGCGACATTTTCAGTCGCAAATCCTGGGCGCCTCCACCCCCGTCTCCCAGAGAATCCGGTCCCCCGCCCCCGCCCCCGCTGCTGTTCAAATACCTCGGCAAAGTGATGGAAGGGGAGGAAACACGGGTGTTTCTATCGCTGTCGGATCGTAATTACATTGTCAAACAGGGAGAGAACATCGACAACCGCTATCGAGTGGATGAAGTGAGCGATCAGATGATCACATTTACTTATCTGCCGCTGGGTGCAAAACAAACGCTCATTATCGCGGGCGGGGCAGCAGGGAACATTCGATGAGAATTGCAAGATACATCGCAGTCGTCATGCTGCTGGCCACCTTTGTCGGCTGCGCGTCGAACAAGGCTTTCGTCGAAGGTAAGCGGCTCATCACCGAGGGCAAGCTGGATACCGGCCTCGCCAGCCTGGAAAAAGCGGCGAAGGAGGAACCGGACAATCTCGAGATTCGCGCGGTGCTGGCGCGCCAGCGCGAGGCAGTAGCCAGACGCATGCTGTTCGAGGCTGACAATGCCAGAGCAGCTGGCGATCTGGAAGCTGCTGCGCAGGGATATCGCCGGGTGCTCGAGATGAACCCGCGCGACGAACGCGCGCAGGCAGGCCAGGAGGCAATCGACATGGATCGCCGCCATGTTGCCTTGCTCAAACAAGCGGGAGAATTGCTGGACAGAGAGGATCATAGCGGCGCGGAAGCCAAAATCCGGTTGGTGATGCAGGAGAATCCGATGCAGGCCGACGCCCGGCAGTTGATAAAACGGCTCACCGAACTGGGATTGCATGTCGATAAAATAGAACCGGCGCTGAAAACGGCTTTCAAGCAGCCGATCACGCTGGAGTTTCGCGACACCGGCCTGAAATCCATCTTCGAGATCATGGCGCGCACGTCGGGAATCAACTTCGTGTTCGACAAGGACGTCAAGCAAGACACCAAAACCACCATCTTTATCCGCAACAATCACATCGAGGATGTGTTCAAGCTGCTGCTCGTGACCAATCAACTTACGCATAAAGTGCTCAACGACAATTCGGTGCTGATTTATCCGAACACGCCCGCCAAGCAGAAGGAATACCAGGAATTGATGCTGCGCAGTTTCTACGTTGCCAACGTGGACGTAAAACAGATGGTTGCCATGGTCAGGGGGCTGGTCAAGACCAAGGATATTCACGTGGATGAGAAGCTGAATCTGTTTGTCATGAAAGATACGCCGGAGGCGATTCGTCTGGTCGAACGGCTGTTGGCGCTGAACGATCTGGCCGATCCCGAAGTCATGCTGGAAGTCGAGGTATTGGAAATCGCGCGCAATGACCTGCTCAATCTGGGTGTGCAGTTTCCCAATCAGGCGTCGATCAAAATGCTCAATACCCCCATGGGCGGTCTGCCGATTGGGGCAAATTTCGAGATCAGTCAAGACCAGATAAACGGCGGCGGTATCAGCAGCAAAGGGCTGGTCGGAACCATCATCAATCCGGCGATGATCGCCAATTTCAAGCAAACGGGTTCCATCGTCAACGTGCTTGCCAATCCGCGCATCCGGGTCAGGAACCGCGACAAGGCGAAGGTGCTCATCGGCGACAAGGTGCCGGTTGTCACTTCTGCCGCTACTGCCACCGGCGTCATTACCTCAACGGTAACTTATCTTGAGGTGGGACTCAAACTGGATGTTGAGCCCACCATTTCACTGCAGAATGAAGTGTCGATTGTGGTCAGTCTCGAAGTCAGCAATATTGTCAAGGAAGTGCCGATCACCGGGGGGGGGCTTGCTTATCAGGTGGGCACCCGTACCGCAGCGACCACGCTCTCGCTGAAAGACGGTGAAACACAGGTGCTGGCAGGATTGATCACCGACGATGAGCGCACCACTTTTTCCAAGCTGCCCGGGTTTGGAGACTTGCCAGGGATCGGCAGACTGTTTTCGAATCCAACCTATCAACGCACCAAAACCGAAATCGCACTGCTGATTACGCCGCGCATCGTGCGCAATATCGCACGGCCCGCAAAGCTGGACAGCGAGTTCCATTTTGGCACCGAAAATGCCATAGGGATGCCGCTCATGACCACCGGCAAGGTGGCGGCGCGCTCACTGTCGATGGCATCCTCCTCCACGGGAGGCGCAAAGGTTTCCGCAGGCGAGGCCGCTCCAGCCGATGACTCCCAGCCGCCGGCAGCCGCTGCCGGGTCTGCACAGCCCAGCCTGGCTTTGCTGGCGCCGTCGGAAGTGTCGCCCGGCAAGCCATTCGCGGTCAGTGTCAGCCTGGCAGGCGGCGAGAATCTGCCGGCCGCGGAACTGGAACTGAGCTATGACGCGACTGCGCTCGAAGCGCTTGATGCCGGAGAGAAATCCGGAACCCGGCTGTTGAAGCTGGGCAAGGGAGGAGGCTCCGCGGAACTACAGTTCAGGGTCATTGCCCAGAAACCGGGTGCGACGCAGGTCTCCGTCCAGAAACTCACGCTGCAGGGCGAGAACGTGGACCCCGCCCTGCAAATTCCGTTGCCGCCCGCCGTGAACATCGAGATTCGATGACGGCATGGTGAAAATGAACCCGGCAGCGGTTTCTCCGGTGACGCATCCCGCAACGAATCCCGTAACGAACCCAGCAGGCAGCCGCGGCTTCACTCTGGTCGAGCTGATGATCGTTGTGGCCATCATGGCAGTACTGGCCTCTTCGGCCATGCCCCTGTATGAACTCAATGTGCAGCGCGAGAAGGAACAGGAGCTGCGGGCGGGATTGCGGCAAATCCGCGAAGCGATCGATGCCTACAAGCGCGCAGTGAACGAAGGGCGCGTTGCCAGGAAAGCGGACGCAACGGACTACCCGCGCAGACTGGAGGACCTGGTCGAAGGCGTGCCCGACATCAAGGATCCGGCATCGCGCAAGATCTATTTTCTGAGACGATTGCCGCGCGACCCGATGTCCGCCGAGCCCGCATTATCCAATGCGGATACCTGGGGCAAGCGCGCTTACGAAAGTCCGCCGGACGATCCGCAGGAAGGGGACGATGTGTTTGATGTGTATTCACGTTCGCGCCAGACCGGTTTGAATGGCATTCCCTACGACAGATGGTGAGCGAAGATGCGCACAGCTTGTGCCAGTTGCAGTATCAGTGAATCAGGCAGCGGGAAATTCGACCAGGTCATGCTGCCGAAATTGAACCGGAATTGCCGCGGTTTTACGCTGATAGAACTGCTGGTCGTAATGGCGATCATTGCGACCCTGCTCAGTATCGTCGCGCCCAGATATTTCAATTCGCTGGACCGGTCCAAAGAGACGGTATTGCGGCAGGATCTCAACATCATGCGCGATGCCATCGACAAATTCTACAGCGATACCGGCAAATACCCGGTCGATCTGGACGAACTGGCGCAGAGGCGCTACCTGCGTGCCATTCCGGTTGATCCGTTGACGGAAAGCGCGGCAACCTGGGTGGTGATTTCCCCGCCCGATGATACCGAAGGCGTTTACGACGTGCGCAGCGGTTCAGCGGAAACGGCAAAGGACGGAACATTGTACGAGACATGGTGACAGCCGGCAGGCCAACAAGCGGGGTATGCTGCGGGATGCGCAGGGCGAGGGGCTTCACTTATATCTGGATGCTGTTTGCGGTCGCGCTGGCCGGCATCGCGCTGGCTGGCGCAGGACTGGTATGGCGCACCGAAGCATGGCGGGACAAGGAAAAAGAACTGATGTTCGTGGGCGACCAGTTCAGGCAGGCGATCGGGTCGTACTACGAAAGTACGCCGGGAATACCCAAGCGCTATCCGGATACTCTGGAGAAATTGCTGGTGGACGATCGTTTCCCCATGGTCAAGCGGCATTTGCGCAAAATCTTTTTCGACCCGATGACAGGCAGTGCCGAGTGGGGACTGGTCAGGCAACCCGGGATTGGCATTACCGGAGTCTATAGCTTGTCGGCGCAGAAGCCGATCAAACGGACTGGTTTCCCGGAACGTTACGACTCTTTCAGCGATGCGGCGAGTTACAAGGACTGGAAATTTGTCTATTTGCCGGGCGCTGCGGGCAATACGCCGCAACCCCAGTCGAACCCGCAGCCGCAACCACCACCACCCCCACCACCCCCACCACCGAAACCACCCGCAGAACCACAGCCGCCGGTTGCGCCGTCCGCAGGCGCTGCTGTTCCTTAATCCTGAATCCGGCAGTTGTTGCGCTGCTGCAGAGGCCTGTTTGCCAGTTTCCATGAGCGCTTCGGCCTATGCAATGTTCACAAATCTGTAACACCATCTTAATTATCCTGTCATGCAATACACCGACAATAGCCTGAATTTGCAGATTCAGAGGAAGCATGAAGTGCCGGTAGCTGTAGCCGGGATATGGCAGCAGCCAGAACAAGGCATAAAAGAATACGCATACGTTATGAAGAATCCCATCATTCTGACAGAGCGGGAAATGGAATATCTATTCCGGATCATCGACTCGTCGACCACTGTTTTCCTGCGCCATCAGTTTTTCCTCTGGGCGCTGTGGGATGGCGGACAACTGGTCGAGCGCATGTACGGACACGCCAGGTTCGCGGGCATCTATTTTTGCAGCGGTTTGGCGGGCAATTTGCTGTCGCTGGTTGCACATCAAGGGTTGGCGGTGTCGGGCGGTGCGTCCGGTGCCATTTTTGGCGTTTATGGCGCCCTGCTGGCATTTCTTTGGCGTGAGCGCGGCAATCTTCATCCACATGAATTCCGCTGGTTATTCTGGGGAGCCGCCGGTTTTGCCGCAATCACTATTGGCCTCGGCCTTTTAGTGACCGGTATTGACAACGCCGCGCATATTGGCGGATTCATCGCCGGGATACTGGGCGGGATAATATTGGCGCGGCCAATCGATCTGACGAAGCGCGTATCCCAGCGTAGCCGTCTGTTCGCTGGGAATGCTTTTGTCTTGGCAATCGCCATCCTGATCAGCCAGATTCCGGCACCCGCTTACCGCTGGAGCGAAGAAGTCCTGATGCGCAGGGAGATTGGGGAGTTTCTGCGGGACGATGCTGCAATCAGCCATGCATGGCAGAACATACTTGATGAAGGCAAGCGCGGCAGCATTTCTTTCGACGAGCTGGCAGGCCGCATCGACACGGCTGTTGGCGACCGTTACGAAGAGAGCTTCGAACAGTTGTCCCACCTCCCGCCCGATCCTGCTTTACCTTCCGCCGCTGCAGTGGAAGTGCTGCGCCATTATGCCGAGCGCCGCAGAGATGCCTCACGCGCTCTGGCGGAGGGATTGCGCGCCGGGAAGACCGCACCGATTCTCGACGCTCTTGAGATGGAAAAAGAATCCCGGCAACTGACTCAACCCGATAGGGCCGGGGCTGAAAAGCCGAAGCTGAAGACCGAGGCCAATCGGAGTTCGACCGAACCGGGGGACGGACAATAGGAAAAGATACCGCAGCCCCACTGAAGCCACGACTTCGATTCGGACGCTAAACCGCCATTGTCGGCTAATACCCGCGCCACATATGTGGTGCGTTCTGCAATAAGTCATTTTATACCCGCTTTTTTCAAAGTGAGCCACACCCCTAGATTTCCTGTTCTGAAATTTCAGCGGAAAAATTCCACAAAAGAAAACTGCCCGATCTGGCGCAACGCTGACTTGGAGTCCTCTCTCGTTACCTGTAAACAGTGATAGTCCGTTCAGATCATTACAAATCATATACTTATCACATACTGATGGAACAACTGCTGTATGCTGCAAAACATAAGTTGATGGTGGATTGACAGTCAATAGTGTCCGGTTAACTTACGAATTCATGTGCTGAAGCCAGGCATTGGTGCAGGTTGCAGAGCGTTATTTTGGTGCCGATTTGAAATCAATTTATTCCTATATGAGTGCGACTAAATTCGGAAGTCGACGCGAACGTCGAATCCCAAAGGCACTACTGGTTTCCGTGTCTGCCTGTCTGATTGGCGGGGTTTCGTTGCCAGCCCATGCCTTGGTGATCATTCCCACATTCGATGCAAGCTACAACGCCTCCCAGCAGGCGACCGTGAACAACGCGATCGGCCAGTTCGCATTGCTATTCAGCGACCCCATTACGGTGAATATCAAGTTCAACAGCATGAATAGCGGCCTTGGGCAGAGTACCACGTGGATCGAAGAAGTGCGTTACAGGACGTATTACAATGCATTGAACGCCGACAAAACGACTGTCAACGACAACACGGCGCTGAGCCACATCTCCTCTGGCCCCAGCGACCCGGCGACGGGCGATAACCACCTCATAATCTCGTATGCAAACTGCTTGGCGGTCAGTCTGGGGTGCGGCACGACACCCGACAGTTTTGCCGGGACCATCGGCATCAACCTCGGCCTGGTCGACTCGACTCGACTCGACGGCATCGGCGCAGGCTTGTACGACATGAATTCAGTCGTCATGCATGAGATCGACGAAGTGCTCGGTATCGGTTCGTCCGTGGGCTCGACCCTGCAATATATCCGGCCCGAAGACTTGTTCCGTTATGACTCCAGCGGCAATCGGACCTTCACTACCACGGGTGATGACGCCTACTTCTCGATCGATGGCGGCGCGACGATGTTGGCGCGCTTCAGTCAGGCTAGTGACTACGGTGATTGGTGGAGCGTTGGCGCACACACGGCCCGGGTGCAGGATGCCTACGGTACGCCCGGTTTGTTGATCAACTACGGCACGGTTGAACAAACGGCGCTTGACGTCATCGGCTATAACCTCACTGCTCCCATCCCCGAACCTGAAACCTACGCCATGTTCCTGGCAGGTCTTGGCCTGATGGGTTTCATGGCGCGTCGTCGCAAGAATGGACAGGCCTGATAAAAGGTAGTCATTCTGGAAACGCTGACGGGGGTTGTGGCCCCCGTTTTTTATAGGAAGAGTTATTAGGATTGATATTGTCGGCTTCTATAATAAGTCCGATCGCATTCGACATTGTGCTCTCTGCCTCACCACTTGTTTTCGATACTGAAAATGATACGAAAGGCTTATGTTTTCGAATTATCGCAAGGCATTAGCTGACATATGCCTCCATTATATTATTCTCACCAGAGTTCACGACTCTGACCTGTTGTGACGAGTCGGAACCGGACAGTCCAGCTTTGATGCCACCAAGGAGTTTCAATCATGAATACATTTGTTAGAAACATCATCTTGGCAGCTGTATTTTGCATTTCCAGCGTGAGCGCTTTCGCTGACACCATTACCAACCTTAGTGTTGGGCCTTTGCCAACTTCGCTCACGTACGGCAACTCATTCGCTAGCGCATCTTCAGGTTCTACATTTTGGGATGATTTTATCTTTACGATTCCCGATGGTTCTGCGAACTCGGTCACTTCGTCAATAAACTTGGGCACTATATTGGGCCTCACTGACCTTAGAGCTCGTCTATACATTGGTAGCACGCATGAGACTGGCCCAGTTGCTCCTGGTACGCTTATGCAGGCATGGGGGACTACTGTTAACTACAGCCCGACAGTATCTGCAACAACTGTGGTTTTAAATCCATTGACATTAGATGCCGGCACTTACACCCTTCAAATCAAGGGAACGGTTGCTGGTTTATTTGGCGGCTCATATGCGGGAGTATTGAATATCGTGCCTCCACCCGAAGTATCGAATACTTCACCCGTACCCGAACCCGAAACCTACGCCATGTTCCTGGCAGGTCTTGGCCTGATGGGTTTCATGGCGCGTCGTCGCAAGAATGGACAGGCCTGATAAAAGGTAGTCATTCTAGAAACACTGACGGGGGCTGCGGCTCCCGTTTGTTTTTTATTGTTGCGATTTACGCAAATGAATCTGTATGAACTGATTTCAGCTAGCCTGGCCAACCTGATTTTATTTTTTACTGTTCCTGTAATCGGAAACCATATTGCCGAACTGCTCGAAGGTTATCAGTTTCCGCTCCCCGTTAAAGTCATATTCGATAGAATCTCCGTCATCGACTTCTTTTGGATCTAGATTCAACCCATCCAGATCCGAGTAAAAATGCGGCCACAGTTCTATTGTGAATTCGTCTTTATGTTCGCGTGAAAGCGCTATATTTCCAATTATGCGGCTGATAGCCGTGCCGTCGTCAGGAATCTCCTTTCGTGGCTTTTTCGCTCGTTTGCTCTGGGGTTGCCAGTAGGTAATTGCAATATTCGCTATCTGCTGAGCCATCGAAGCACCTCTTTGATAAACAAAACTCAGAAAGATTCAATCTGTATCTGTGATGCAGTTGCGCCACTCCACTGCAGCACTATCTAAACGTATAGACCTGGGAAAATAATTTCCGAGATATCCATCAAGCTAGTTTGCATACACAATGTTTCACCAATTCGAGCTTGATTCACCTTTTCCATAATCCAAAATGTTTTTTTAGATTGCTTCGGGGACATAGTGCAAAAATGAAGCTCCAGATAAGTATCTGGCCACATCTTCTCCCACGCCGGTATGAAGAAACCCGGTCCGGCACACCGGCTCTACTGCGACGGCTAGCGCTACGAGGTCGTGATCAACGGCCATGCCCGTCCCCGAGCCAGAAACCTATGCCATGTTTCTGGCGGGTCTGGGCCTGATGGGCTTTATGGCGCGTTGTCGCAAGAACGGACAAGCCTGAGTAAGGGTAGTTATTCTGGAAACACCAACGGGGGCTTCAGCTCCCGTTTTTATTGTTGCGGTGCGAGAGAGCCTGTGTCATGCGCCAACACGTACTGCTGTAAAAGAATCTTCATAATACCTTCATTGGAACGTAATCTTTTACAGTTATGCTGAAGTCACTCTAAATAGTATCTCCAAGTGGAGTGACCATGAATAATCGGATGCGTAGATTCAGCCAGCACGAAGTATTGTTGATTGTATTGGTAGTGTTTCCGCCGCTACTGATATTGATCGCGGCCGGTTATGTTATTGGCAGAATAGTTGCCGCATGAGATGACACGGCAACACGCATAAGGAGTTGATTGACCATTCACGGTGATAACCTCAGCGCCCTACTCCCCCCCCACCAAGGGGGCAATGCCTTCATTTTATCCCTTGTATTGGTAACCCTGACCTCCCCCCCCTAGGGGGGTAATAGTACCCTTGCAGCATCCCCCGTCTTTAGACTACCCTTGACACGCGCACGAGGATCATCCGCTACTTTAGAGATACCTCCCTGCTTGTTATTTGCGGCGGGTTCTATGATTCCGTGATTTCAGATATACCGTCAATTATTAGCGACTAGGGAGTGAATGTGGGGTTACGTTTTTACCTTCTATTGTTGTGATTTATGAGACCGAATCACTACTTGCGGCCTACAGTCTATAGGCTCCGAGGTGGGTTAGACGTTAAAGCGGAAATGCATGACGTCGCCGTCCTTGACCACGTATTCCTTGCCTTCCAGCCGCATTTTCCCCGCTTCCTTCGCGCCCTGTTCACCCTTGCAGGCAATGAAATCGTCATAACTGATGACTTCGGCGCGGATGAAACCTTTCTCGAAATCAGTGTGGATCACGGCGGCGGCCTGTGGCGCGGTGTCGCCTTTGTGAATGGTCCAGGCGCGCACCTCCTTCACGCCGGCAGTGAAGTAGGTCTGCAGTCCCAGCAATTGATAGGCGGCGCGAATCAGGCGGTTCAATCCCGGTTCTTCCAGACCGATGTCGGCGAGAAATATCTGTTTGTCTTCGTCGGACAGTTCAGCAATCTCAGATTCCAGTGCGGCGCAGATTGCTACTACCGGCGCGCCCTCTTGCGCCGCATATTCTTCCACACGCTTTAGCAGCGGATTGTTGCTGAAACCCTTCTCGTCGACGTTGGCCACGTAGATGGCCGGTTTGGCAGTCAGCAGGCAGAGCGGTTGCAGCAGGTGTCGCTGGTCCTTGTCCAGTTGCAGGCTCCTGGCCGGTTTTCCCTGGTCGAGATGCGCCCGTACTGTTTCCAGCAGCGCCACAAGCTTGATCGCGTCTTTGTCACCGGATTTGGCCAGTTTGGTTTCGCGGTGCAGTGATTTCTCTACCGTTACCAGATCGGCCAGTGCCAGTTCAGTCTGTATCGTTTCGATGTCAGAGAGCGGGTCGACCTTGCCGGCTACGTGAACCACGTTGTCGTCGGCGAAGCAGCGCACCATGTTGATGATGCCGTCGGTCTCGCGGATGGTGGCAAGAAATTTGTTACCCAATCCTTCGCCTTTGGATGCGCCGGCCACCAGACCGGCGATGTCGACGAACTCGACGATGGCAGGTTGCACTTTCTGCGGCTTGACGATTTCGGTGAGTTTGGACAGGCGCGGGTCAGGTACTTCGACAATGCCAACATTGGGCTCAATGGTGCAGAAAGGATAATTTTCCGCAGCGATGCCTGCCTTGGTAAGAGCATTGAACAGGGTGGATTTGCCCACATTGGGCAGGCCGACGATACCGCATTTCAGGCTCATGGATTTATTGGATCATGAATGCTGCAGTGTAAAAAATGGGGGAATATCTTGCCATGCGTATCATTTCTGCTCCGGCAAATTCGCTGGGGCACTCTGCGGGTGAATGATACGTGGGTTAGTGTGCAGCTTCAGCATCGCTGCCTGGCAGTTTCCCTGAGCGATCAGCGGCCAGACCTCGAGACTGCGGCAGATGGCTTCATCTATCAGCGTTGCCTCTTCCTTGCGTGGCGGCTGTAACACATAATCTGCCACGGCATTCTTGTCGCCGGGATGGCCGATGCCGATACGCAGCCGCCAGAAATCCCTGGAGGCGAGGTGGGCGGCGATATCCTTCAGGCCATTATGACCACCCAACCCGCCACCCAGTTTCAGCTTGGGTATTCCGGGCGGCAAATCCAGATCATCGTGAATCACGAGTATCTGCTCAGGCGGAATTTTATAAAAACGGCATATCGCTGCCACAGCTTTACCGCTCACATTCATGTAGGTCTGAGGGTTGAGTAGCCACAGCTCGTCATCCCCCTGACCGATGCGCGCACACAGGCTATGAAATCGCGCCTCCGCCTTGAGTGTAACGTGCAGTTCCGCTGCCAGCCGGGATACCCACCATGCCCCGGCATTATGGCGGGTGGCATTATATTCCCTGCCTGGATTACCAAGACCGACGATGAGTTTCATCAAACACACCACAGTTGCGTAAAAAACCCGCCGGAACCAGGATGACTCCGGCGGGTTTGCTCAGCGATTCCCTAGAACCGACGGATGTTATTTCTTCTTCCCGCTGTCTTTCTTGTCAGCTTCTTTCACGGGAGCTTCCTTCTTCTGTACAGTCGTCGGAATGTCTGCGGCAGCTACTGTTGCGGCGGCGGCTTCCTCGGCAGCGACGGCACGCGGGATAATGATCGTTGCCACCGGCAGATTCTCACCCCTGATCAGCGCAGGAATTTCCACACCTTGCGGCAGACTCAGATCGCTCAGATGCAGCGAATTGATGGAGGTCAGATTGCTCAGATCCACCGAGATGAATTCCGGCAGGTCTTTGGGCAAGCAGGAAACATCCAGCTCGGACAAAATATGACTGACGATGCCGCCAGAGACTTTCACACCGGGGGCAATATCGGCATTGATGAAGTGCAATGGCACTTTCATGTGTACCTTCTTGTTCGGGTCGACGCGCTGGAAGTCTATATGCAGCACTTGTAACTTGAACGGATGCATCTGCAGGTCGCGCAACAGAACCTGTTCTTTCTTGCCATCCAGATCCAGCGAAAGGATGGAGGCGTGGAAGGCCTCCAGCTTGAGCTTGTGATACAGATTGTTGTGATCCAGTTCCACGGCTTGCGCCGGATCGTCACCGCCATAAATGATTCCCGGTACTTTGCCGGAACCACGCAGGCGGCGGCTCGCACCCTTGCCCTGCAACGTGCGCTTGCTTGCGCTGATTTCGATTTGCATTTTACTTCTCCAAAATAAGGATCATCCGCGACCAGACGATCCGATTAAAAAAAGGCGCATAACACGCCTTGACTACTCCATGAATAATGAGCTCACTGAATCTTCGTTGCTGATGCGCAATACTGTTTCTGCCAGCAGGCTAGCCACGCTCAACTGATAAATGCGGTTACAGGCCTTGGCGTCCGCACGCAGCGGAATGGTATCAGTGACTACCAGTTTGTCCAGCGCGGAATTTTCAACCCGCTCTACTGCATTGCCTGATAGGACTGCATGAGTGCAATAAGCCATTACACTTTCAGCACCTTGTTCTTTCAATGCCCTGGCCGCTTCGCACAAAGTATTGGCGGTATCGACCATGTCATCCATGATGACGCAAGTACGGCCCTTGACTTCGCCGATGATGTTCATTACTTTGGCCACATTGGGCTTGGGACGCCGCTTATCGATGATTGCCAGATCGCATTCCAGGCGTTTTGCCATTTGCCTTGCCCGCACCACACCCCCCACATCGGGTGAAACCACCACCAGATTCTGGTAATTGCTTTTCCATAGATCACCCAGCAGTATCGGCATGCTGTAGATGTTGTCCACGGGAATGTCGAAAAATCCCTGGATCTGATCTGCGTGCAAATCCATAGTCAGCAACCGGTCTATACCGACCGTAGTCAGCATATTGGCCACCACCTTGGCGGTGATCGGCACCCGTGCCGAACGTGGCCTTCTATCCTGGCGGGCATAACCGAAATAAGGTATCGCTGCGGTGACGCGTCCGGCAGAAGCGCGTTTCAGTGCATCCACCAGCACCAGCAATTCCATCAGAGTGTCATTGGTGGGCAGACAGGTGGATTGCAACACGAATACGTCCTTGCCGCGCACATTCTCAAGAATCTCCACCATTATTTCGCCATCACTGAAACGGCCTACGGTCGCGCGCCCCAGATGGATGTTGAGATGCCGCACCACGTCCTGCGCCAGCTTGGGATTGGCGTTGCCGGTGAAAACCATCAGGCTATCGTAGGCCATGACTAGAGATAGAGGCTAGAGATTTGAATAAAGGACACAGGTTACTCCTGGTGAAGCTGGATCGGCCAAATGATCTTGGTCTTTAATGCCTAAAAATGGCTGGGGAGGTAGGGATCGAACCTACGAATGCCGGAATCAAAATCCGGTGCCTTACCACTTGGCGACTCCCCAAAATTATTGTTCCGCAAAATCATGTATGGGATGGCGGCTCAGTCCCTGCGCCACAAAACCCTTCATGTCGCCCGGAAGTTGCGTCAGAGCCCTTTGTGCTTCCGCCTCGTTGGCGAACTCGGCAAACACACAAGCACCGGAACCTGTCATTGCCACCATCGTAGTGTGGTCGAGCTGCCTGAGCCACTGCAGATGCCGCGCTACTTCAGGATATGCACGGCATACCACCGGTTCCAGATCGTTATGTCCCTGCGTGACGGAAAAGGGCGGTATTTTGATGGGAATCGTGTTTCGTGTCAATTCGTTACTGGCAAAAACCTGCGCGGTTGGCACATGTGCCGGCGGTGTCAGAACCAGATACCAGGCGGGTGGCAGCATGATGGGTGTGAGTTTTTCACCTATGCCTTCGGCAAAGGCATTTTCACCAAAAATGAATACAGGCACATCTGCCCCCAGCCGGAGTCCGAGTTCCATCAGCCGGCTCCTGTTCCAGTCCAGCCCCCACAAGCGGTTGAGCGCCAGTAATGTAGTGGCCGCATCGGAACTGCCGCCACCCAGACCTCCACCCATCGGAATGCGCTTCTCCAGAAAAATTTCCACACCCAGAGAAGTGCCGCTTTCCTGCCGCAACAATTTTGCGGCGCGGATGCATAAATCGCTCTCTTCGGGTACGCCAGGAGTGGGAGCATGCAGTCTGACCGCACCATTTTCCTGCAGAGCAAAGCGCAGTTGATCAGAAAAATCCAGGAAACGAAAAACCGTTTGCAACAAGTGATAACCGTCATCCCGGCGTCCCACCACATGCAGGAAAAGATTGAGTTTGGCGGGTGCGGGGCAAACAAGCAGGGTCATCGGATTTGCATTTGTTGCAGTGGGTTAGTCGGTTTTCCACTGGTCAATTACCAGTTTTATTCGCAGTTCGCCCCGGTTGAGCACCAGCACTCTGGGGCGTGCAGTTTGTAGCTGTTCTGGCGGAAAGTAACTCGAGTAAGTAATTTCCCAGTCATCTTGCCGGATAGCTACGATCCGCCCATCGCTGCCCCAGTCCACCGTGGCTGCTGTCGTTGGCGAGTTCATGCTTTGCACCCAGTATTGCAAGCCCACAAGTGGCAGATGCCATCCCAATACCTGCTCAGTCAGACCTTCCACATCGGCGGCATAATAGACCTTCTGCTCCGAGGTGGTGAGGCGAATACCTTCAGGGTTACGCTGAATCTGCGCCACCGCCTGCCCCAGTGGGGACAACAGCAGAATCTGGTCGCCCGTATCGGTGTGCTGCCAGTGAATTCCACCAGAGAAACCCTGTTTCTCATCTTTTACCGAAACTCTACCGATCAGTCCAAAATTTGCGGACTCCCCACCGCCTGTACCTGCCACAGGTTCGATGATGACGGTGCTGACAACAGCGGTTCTGGGACTGAGCGCAACGCAACTGACCAAAATGGGGAGTGTAAAAAGAATCAACCCGCGGCGTGTAAAACTGAAACGCTTATAACCTGCCACTAGGGTAAAAATTTCTTCATGGTTTTGAGCAACGCCTCGTTGCCAGGATGGCTCTTGATGGCGGAATCCCAGATTTCTTTTGCTTCGTCTTTTATGCCCTGTGTCCATAGGGCCTCACCCAGATGGGCCGCAATTTCCGGGTCGGGATAAATCATAAATGCCCGTCTCAGGTAATCTATCCCCCGCTCAAGATTGCCCATGCGGTAATGTACCCAGCCCAGGCTGTCCATGATGTAGGGATCGTTGGGAGAAAGCATGCTGGCTTTCTCGATCAGTTCCAGCGCTTCCGGCAGACGCCGGTTATGTTCTGTAAAGCTGTAACCCAGCGCATTATAAGCGTGGGCGTGATCGGGTTTCAGTCGAATCAGTTTACGCAGGTCCTGCTCCAGGATCTCGGGTTTGCCGATTTTATCCGCTGCCAGGGCGCGGTCATAAAGCAGTTCGGGATAGTCGGGCAGTTTTTCCAGGCCGCGGTTGAGCAGAGCAAACACTTCCTGATGAGCCCCTGCCTCGCGCAATAGCTGCGCCTCGGCAATTATCAATTGAGCGCTTTGCTGCTCATTCGTGGCGGGCAGTTGCTGCAGGTGCTGGCGGGCCTCGGCTGTTTTTCCTTGTTTGGCCAGCAGCATGGCATATCTGATTTGTGCTGGAAGATACTGATTGCCGCTGGTTACCGAGCGATACCATTCCATTGCGGTATCAATTTGCCGGGTTTTCTCATAAATCCCGGCCAAATAAAAGCGCACCATGCCCGGATCTCTATAATCCAGCTCCAGTACTTTCTTGAGATTCGCCTCGGCGGCATCGTAATCACGCAATTCCGTGGAGAGCAAACCCACCGCCAGGATGATATCGGCGTTAGCCGGATTTCCCACCAGCAATTGCTGGAACTGGTTGCGTGCCTTGAGATAATTTTTTTCCGCTACCAGCAGACGGGCATAAGAGATACGCGTATCGTTGGCCTTGGGATAAGTCTCGAGATAGTCTTCATAGAATTCGATGGCACGGTCGCTGGAAGTACGTTGCAATATCCGTCCTAGATAAATCGCTGCGGTCTCCCAATTCGGGCGCAGTGCCAGGGCTCGGCTCATTTCTATCAACGCAATATCGAACTGGTTGGCAAACCATGCTGCCTGGGAGATGGCAAAGTGCGCTTCCGGCAGATCAGGATAGGGTTTGGAGAGATGCAGCACCAGTTCCAGTATCGTGGGCTTATCGGCGCTGCGCGCCAGCAGACCGTTCAACTGCATGAAGGCTTCGTTGATATTGTTACCCTCAGAGGCCAGCAGCTTTTCCAGATGGGGTTGGGCTTCTTCCAGCCTGTCGGCAGTTACCAGCAGTGCCGCCGCTGTCTGGCGAGCGCTCACCGCATCCGGATCAAGTTCCGCCCAGAGCATGGCCGCTTCCAGTGCCGGTACCGGTTGGCGTGAATGCAGCGCCACTTCGGTGGCGCGCTGGGCAATACGCGGATCACGGGTGACTTTAGCAAGTCTGAGATAAATTCCGGTGGCGATTTCCGTTTCGCCGCGCTGCAGCGCCGTTTCTCCCAGCAGAAAGTCGAACAGCATGGGCTCGGTCAATTTTTGCCCAGGCAGCTTTAACGTTCTGGCTTTGATCTGTTCTGACGGTTCGCCTTCAGTCCTCGCCGGAATCTGTGCACAGGCGGCAAGAGCAAGCGGCAGCAGCACGCCAAGAATTTTAAGATTCATGGAAAAATCCGGACAGGGTTCAAAAATAGGGCTATAAAGGGCGGGATCGAGCTTCAATACAGCTCACATATTAGGTATATTTCACGCTTATCACAAGTGGGCATTGATAACCAGTCCGGATGCCGGCAAAACATTCCTGAGCATCCTCAGGTTTTTGTAGGCGTCACTACCCGTTTAAAGTCGTAGACAAGCCCGTTTACCGCTGGCTGGAAGCAGAAGCAAACAATCAAGCGACGTAGCGGCTGTTCACAAATCCGGACCCATGGAAATGTTCTCATGAATGAACCAATCGCCTCTGCAACCATCTCGGCCCGTGGTCTGTGCCGCAACTTCGGCAATCATGCCGCAGTGTGCGAAATCAATCTGGAACTGAAACGCGGTGAAGTGCTGGGATTTCTCGGCCCCAACGGTGCGGGCAAGACCACCACCATGCGCATGCTTACCGGCAATCTTGCTCCCAGCGCCGGCAGCGTGGAAATCTGCGGCATCGATCTGCTGGACAGGCCGCGCGATGCCAAGGCGCGCATCGGTTATCTGCCGGAGACGCCACCACTCTACCGCGAACTGACAGTGGACGAATATCTGCGGCTCGCTGCCAAGCTGCATTGGGTCGGCAACAATAGCCTGCATTCCGCGCTGGCTGAAGCCAAGCAGCGTTGCGGGCTGAACGATGTCGGGAGGCAGCTGATCGGCTCGCTGTCGAAAGGCTACCAGCAACGGGTCGGCATCGCCCAGGCGATCATACACAACCCGGACGTGATCATTCTTGATGAGCCGACAGTGGGGCTGGACCCCAATCAGATGCGCGAAATCCGCACCCTCATTCGCGAGTTGGGGGCAGAGCGCAGCGTGATTCTCTCCACGCACATCCTGCCGGAAGTCGAAAGCGTGTGCGATCGGGTGCAGATCATGCACCAGGGGCGCATGGTGTTCAACGATTCCATCGCCGGGCTGAAACAGAGTCAGACCAGTCTGGAGGAAGTGTTCGCACAACTTACCCTGGATAAGGAAAGCTCCGGAGATATTCATTCATGATTTTTACCATTGCCTGCAAAGAGCTGAAAACACTGTTTGCTTCGCCGCTGGCCTGGACGCTGCTCGCGCTGATGCAACTGGTGCTGGCATGGGTTTTTCTCGGACGCCTCGATGCTTTTCTGGAAATCCAGTCGCAGTTGGTGCAAATTGCCAACCCGCCAGGGGTGACGGAAATCATCGTTGCGCCGGTATTTGCCATGGCTGCGGTAGTGCTGTTGATGGCCACCCCGTTGTTGACCATGCGGCTGATCGCCGAAGAGCGCCGCAACCACACCATGACTTTCCTTATTTCTGCGCCGGTCTCCATGACCGATATCGTGCTGGGAAAGTTTCTCGGTCTGATAATTTTCTTTTGCAGCGTAATCGTCCTGGTTGTGATACTTGCGCTTTCACTGCTGGCGGGCGGCGCGTTGGATACTGGCTTGTTGTTGAGCAACGCTGCCGGTCTGTTGCTGATATGTGCCTGTTTCGCTTCCCTCGGGCTGTATATTTCCTGTCTTACCGCCCAGCCGGCGATTGCCGCGGCCGGCACCCTGGGTGCGCTGCTGGGGCTGTGGGTGGTAGATATTGCCGCAGATGATGCGGACAGCATCATGCGCAACTTTTCCCTGCTGAAGCATTACGAAAGTTTCAATCGCGGCATGATCGACACTTTTGATCTTGCCTATTTTGCGCTGTTCATCCTTACCTTTCTGGTACTGGCCATCCGCCGCCTGGACGGGGAACGGCTGCGCGGCTGAACCCAACCCAAACGAATGATCACAGTCGATAAAAAGCTACGCCTGCACTGGCTGATACAGAACGGTGTATTCGTTGCGCTGCTGCTGTTGCTGGTCGGTTTGCTGGGTTATCTGGCATGGGAAACCAGGGTGCAATGGGATGTCAGCCAGAATCAGCGCAATAGTTTGAGTCAGGCGAGCGTGGAAGTGCTGCAAAAAATGAACGGCCCGATCAGCGTCACCGTCTATGCTACTGCCCAGGACGTGCGGCTGGGAGATATCCGCAAAATCATCAGCGACTTTCTTGCGCTTTATCAGCGCGCCAAACCCGATTTCACGCCGACCTTCATCGACCCCGCCGAGCAGCCGAAACTCGCACAGGAAGCGGGTATCGAGGTCAATGGCGAGATGGTGGTGACATTTGCTGGCAGGAGCGAGCACCTCACCACCGTCAACGAACAGGCGTTTACCAACCTGCTGATGCGGCTGGCGCGTTCCAGTGAAAAACTGGTAATGACTCTCACTGGTCACGGCGAACGCAGGCTCGACGGCATCGCCAATCATGATCTGGGGGAATTCGGCAAGCAGCTGGCGCTCAAGGGTTTTAGAACCGGGGCGCTCAATCTCGCCATTGCCCAGGATGTGCCGGTCAATGCGAGTATGCTGGTCATCGCTTCGCCACAAACAGACCTGCTGGCGGGGGAAGTAGACAAGCTGCTCGCTTATATTGAGCGCGGTGGCAATCTGTTGTGGCTGATAGACCAGGAGCCGCTGCGCGGGCTGCAGCCGCTGGCGGAGAAGTTGGAGCTGACACTCACGCCGGGCGTGGTGATCGATCCGCAGGCGCAGCAATTGAAAGCGCCGATCACGTTTGCGCTGGGGGCGAATTACGGGCAGCATCCCATCACGCAGGATTTCGACTACATCACGGTGTTTCCGTTTGCGCGCCAGATTATCGCCAACGAGAGTCAGGAATGGCGCAGCGTCTCGCTGGTGGAAGTGGCGCAGAGCGGCTGGGTGGAAACCGGCAAGCTGCAAGGCGACATCACATTCGACCAGACGCATGACGTGGCCGGACCGGTAAGCGTTGCTGTTGCCCTGAGCCGTATCCTGCAAGAGCGGGAACAGCGCATTGTGGTGATCGGCAGTGGCCATTCTCTCGCCAACACCTATCTTGGCAACGGCAGCAATCTGGATTTCGGCATCAACCTGATCAACTGGCTCGCGGAGGATGAGGAGCTCATCGCCATTCAGCCGCGCGCAACGCTCGACAGCAGCCTGGCTTTCAGTCAGTCGGCGCTGACCGTCATTGCCGTTGGTTTCCTGATCGTGCTGCCGCTGGCTTTTCTGCTAAGCGGGGTGGTCGTGTGGCGGCGGCGCAGAAGAGGCTGAGTCCACACCTCCATGACATCCCGTTCGCTGCTTAATCTGGTTTTGCTTGCCGCAGTGGTGAGTCTGGCGCTGTGGGTCTATTTCAAGCCCAAGCCACAGGGTGACACCCAGGAATACAGAGTCTCATCGCTGTCGGCGGAAAATGCACAAAGCATCCGCGTCGAATGGCAGGGATTGAATATCGTGCTGCAGAAAGCGGGGGAGCGCTGGCATCTGATGCAACCGCTGCAGGCCAGGGCCGATGAGATCAAGGTGGGGCGGATACTGGAGATACTGGCGGCCACCAGTCCGCGTCGCTTTCCTGCGACCGAGTTGGAGCGTTTCGATCTGGCGCAACCCGCAGTGCGTCTGCGCATCGATCACGAGTCATTTTATTTTGGCGGATTGGCGCCCATTAGCAATGAGCAATATGTCGCCAGCGGCGACAACGTCTATCTGCTTGCGCCGCGCTACGTTGCGGCGCTGCCGCGTCAGCCCGCCGACCTGCTCAGTCCGAAGCTGCTGGCGGAGAATGAGATTCCGGTTGCATTCGAACTGGAAAATATCAAGGTGATCCAGCAGAATGGAAACTGGCACATGATCCCGCAAAAACCCGGCGTGACCTTGACCCAGAACGAATTCAACCACTGGGTGCAATCCTGGCAGCAAGCCTATGCGACAGGCATCACATTGAGTGCAAACGCGCCGAACGAGGTCGCTGGCAAGCAATCAATCAAGATAACTTTGCGCGACGGCAACAGCGTGCAACTGCTGATCCTGCAGCAGCAACCCGAACTGATTCTGCTACGTGTTGATGCGGGAATGCGTTATCGTTTCCCCGCCGAGAGCGGCAAGCGGTTGCTTGATCCTTACACTGCGGCGGGCAGATGAAAAGCCCTTCTAATAATTTGAAGTTCTAAACAAGACGAGGCGGGAATAAAAAATGTAGACGCGGCATATGGTCGATATGTAAGGAGGCATTTTTTATGAGCAACGAAGTATTGTGACGAAATCCGAATTATTAGAGGTGGCTTGATGCCGGAACTGCCAGAAGTTGAAGTTACCCGGCGCGGCATCGCACCCCATCTCACGGGACGACGCATCGCCGGTGTTACCGTGCGCAACCCGAATCTGCGCTGGCCAGTGCCGCATCATCTGGGGCGCACGCTGACCGGGCTGGAAATTCACCAGGTAACGCGGCGTGCAAAATACCTGTTGCTTGATTGCGGTAAAGGCACGTTGATCCTGCATCTGGGCATGTCCGGCAGTCTGCGCCTGTTGCCCGCTAATACTCCGCCGCAAAAACACGACCATTTCGACCTGAGGCTGGATGACGGCACGCTGCTGCGGCTGACCGATCCGCGCCGTTTTGGCGCTATCCTGTGGGCAAGCAGTGACGTCCTGCACCACCCCTTGCTGGCGCAACTCGGGCCGGAGCCGCTGACCGCAGCCTTCGACGGCAATGTGCTGCATGCCAGAACCCGTGGCCGCAGCGCCAGCATCAAGGAGGTGCTGATGAACAGCCATATCGTTGTCGGCGTCGGCAATATCTACGCGAGCGAAGCCTTGTTTCGCGCCGGCATCAACCCCAAAATTGCCGCCGGCAGAATAGGCATCAGCCGCTGCGAGAAACTGGCGCAAGCGGTAAAGGAGACGCTCAAGCTCGCGATCAAGGCAGGCGGCAGCAGCCTGCGCGATTACGTCAACAGCGACGGCAACCCCGGTTATTTCCAGCAGCAGTACTGGGTGTATGACCGGGCCGGGCAGCCCTGCCGCAAATGCTGCACCCTCATCCGGCAAATCAAACAGGGGCAGCGCTCAAGCTTTTATTGTCCGCATTGCCAGAAATGAGTCTGCAATAGAAAAGGACGCCTCCTTAGTGTGAGATTTAGAGTATGTCCTTTTGCTTGACAGCATGAGGACGGACACCGCTTTGTGGCTGCATCCACTCGAGAATCACGATACACTGCCTGTATCTTAACTTTATCAGGGTACCGAGCAATTCGTGACCCCGTTAAATCTCTCCCCATGGCCAAGCTCGAGTTCGTCTCCGCAATACCCGAAGACTTTGAGTCTAGTGATGTTACGCCCAGGACGCTACTATCAAAGCCATCTGACCTGAATCCCCTAGAGGTGTATCTTGGGCTAAAAAGACTGTTCGGAGAACCAGATAGAACGTTCATAGATGAAGACAAGCAACAGTGGGTTTTCCTACTGAAAACCACAGATTCACGAATCGAGGTTTATGATTGGAAGCTGGACAGCTGGAGTATCGCCGTTTACCAGAAAGACAATGACGAGCAGCGCGCGAGGAAAATTGTTGATGAACTTCTTAAACAAATTAAAAAATCATTTTCCCAACAACGTGCAACTGCAGCAGCCCTTCTTAAGAATCCGCAGGGTCACGTTATAGAAAACCCATTTGCCCTCTATTACCAGACCGCGAATGAATTAGTTGACCTTGCTGAACAGTTACAATCGCATGAGATTGAGTTTTTTGGACCATTTCCAACCCTCCGATGGTCGGAGGCCCAATACACTCTTTGTAGATCCGCATTCTTCCAGTATGTGGCAGCAATGGAAGGTTTACTTAACCTAATTTACGAGATCTATCTTCGCCCGGAGCTTCGCGAGGACCGTATAGCCGACCGCCTCTCACGAGAGCAAATCGATGTAAAACTTAGACTAGCTCCCGTCTACTGCGACTGCTTCCGCGACAAGCCAATTGACCATACGACAGACGCCTTCAAGAATTTTCATACCTTGGCGAATGCTAGAAACAACTTTATCCATGCAAACCTTACAAAAGCCATGCGTACCCCCTTGGTAGTTCATGAGGGCGCATCCTACCTCATCCGTCATGCAAAGATTAACGGTAAATTGCCTAATTCATTTAGAGACGTCGGAATCGAGGAGATTCGGAAGGTCCGCGATTCAATCAGCGATATCGTTGATCAGGTACTTGCACATATGAAACCACGGTATCGTCGCGAATTCAGTTCAGTAATGCATGATGGGCACATCCGAATCGAATATGAAGATGGAGTCCCAGTGATTGAGCGATAACAGAGAATCTAACTTGGCGTCCCTGACCATGTTGCTAGGTCGGCGCTGCGCACCAGCTTAGCGGGGGTCGCGGGTTGATAAATTCGTGGAGTGGCGCACAGCAACGTTTACCCCACATCCTAACGGACGCCTGCATCGTTGCAGTCTCCACGGGATAAAAGTGATTCTGGATGCCTTGTGCATCTCAGTGACCCCTCCAGTGATGACAGTATGACGACCGGCGGGTTATGATTGCTGCATCGACGCAACCGGAGGAACCGAATGAACAAGACCATTCTGGCGATTGACGATGACGAGCTGATGCTGGCGTTCTACCGGAGCGTTCTGGCTGAATTTGGCACGGTGAGAACGGCGCTCAATCTCGATGAGGCAAGGCGGCAGATGGATGGGGTCGATTTGATTCTGCTCGATTTCTATCTCGAGGATGACAAGGATCTATTCCAGCAGATCGTGCCGGAATTAAGGAACGAGGCGCCAGTGCTTTTATGCTCCGGCGTTCAGGATGAGAGAGTTTCAGGCATCGGTTCTGCCCTGGGAGTTGCCGGTTACTGGAACAAGAGAGCGGGGCACGACAAGCTGCTCGCGCTGGTCAGGACTGTATTGGATAAAGAATAAATTTTTGTCAGCGCTACACTACTGGATGCCGGCATAACGCTGGATTCCTGATTGCTGGCTACGCATGCAGGTTGTCAGCAGAAGGCATGCCACTCGAATCGCGGTTATCCGTTCAGGGTCACCGACCCCCCAGCTTGGTATATCATCCGAGTTTACGAAACTCCACCAACGCAAGGTTACTATGAACATCACATTCATCGGCGGTGGCAACATGGCTTCCGCGCTGATCGGCGGGATGCTGCAGCAAGGCTATGCCGCTGCGCAAATCCGCGTGGTGGAAATCAGTGCCGAGGGCCGCGAGAAAATGACGCGCGAGTTGGGTGTGGCAGCAGTGGCAGATCTGGCCGGCGGCGTCAGCGGCAGCGATGTCATCCTGCTGGCAGTAAAGCCGCAGCAGCTTTCGGCTGTGGCGCAGCAACTGGCGCCGCTGCTTAAAGATCATCTGGTCATTTCCATTGCTGCCGGTATCCGCGCCAGCGATATCAGCCGCTGGCTGGGCGGACATGCGCGCGTGGTGCGCGCCATGCCCAACACTCCGGCGCTGGTGCGCGCGGCGGTCACGGGTCTCTATGCCCTGCCCGGCGTGAATGTGCAGCAGAAGCAGCATGCCGAGGCGATTCTCGCTGCGGTGGGTTCCGTGCTATGGTTGGAGCGCGAAGAATTGCTGGATGCGCTTACCGCCGTATCCGGCAGCGGCCCAGCTTATGTTTTCTATTTCATCGAAGCGCTGCAGCAGGCGGCGGTGGAACTGGGGCTGGACGCAGCCCAGGCGCGGCAGTTGAGCCTGGAAACTTTTCTCGGTGCGGCCAGGCTGGCAAGCCAGAGCGAGGAAGACGCTACCACGCTGCGCGCACGGGTGACCTCCAAGGGTGGCACCACCGAGCGCGCGCTGCAGAGCATGGAACATGACGGAGTCAGGAGCGCGATTGCGCGTGCGATCCATGCGGCGCATGCACGTGCGCGCGCAATGGGCGATGAGTTTGGCAAGGAATAAACCGCAGTCATAAGGGAACGTCCATGCTCAACCAGATACTGACATTCTTGCTCGACACGCTGCTGGGATTGTTTTCCCTGGCGCTGCTGCTGCGTTTTTACATGCAGTTGCTGCGTGCGCCCTTCCGCAATCCGCTGACGCAATTTCTCATCGCTCTCACTGATTTTATCGTACGTCCTGCGCGCCGGGTGATTCCCGGCCTGCGCGGCATGGATCTTTCCACGTTGCTGCTGGCATGGCTGGTGGAATGTGCGCTGCTGGCGGGAACGCTGGCACTGAAAGGTTATGATTTCAGTTCAGTCACCGGTATCGCCGCCGGTGGCATGGGGTTGCTGGCATTGGTGGAAATCGTCAAGACGACGCTCTATATTATTTTGGTCACGGTGATCATGCAGGCAGTTCTCTCCTGGGTCAGCCCGCACAATCCCATGATGCCGCTGCTCGACAGCTTCACCCGACCGTTTCTGGGAGTATTCCGCCGCCGCATTCCATCCATTGCCAATGTCGATTTGTCACCGCTGTTCGTGCTGGTGCTGATCCAATTATTGTTGATGGTCGTCACCGGAATACAGCGGGAAATCTCCATTCTGTTCTGATGCCCTGCACCTGGTGTCGCAGCGACGATGGCGGCCAGCGCCTTACTCTCACCTTGCATATCCAGCCCGGTGCCAAGCGCACTGAAGCTGCGGGGCTGCACGGCGATGCGCTCAAAATCAGGTTGGCCGCTCCACCCGTCGAAGGCAAGGCCAATGCCGCGCTGCTGCAATTTCTTGCCGGGACTTTTAATGTGCCGCTGCGTCTGGTGACACTCAAACAGGGGATCAAATCCCGGCGCAAAGTGGTCGAAATCCAGCAATCGGCTATGGGGCCAGAGGTGCTGTTCCAGCATGCAGCGGACGCGGATCAGTAAAATGTATTCTGCGCTTAACCAATTTTATAGAGGAAGATGATGGAGCTTATTTTATGGCGTCACGCCGAAGCCGAGGACGGCTTGCCTGACTCTGCGCGCGAACTCACCGACAAGGGATTGAAGCAGGCGCGAGCCATGGCTGAGTGGCTTGAACCGAGGCTGCCGGAAAATACACGCATCATTGTCAGTCCTGCCCGGCGTACCCAGCAGACTGCCCGCGCGCTGGGCAACGATTTTGAAACTGTGAAAGAGATTGGAACCAGCGCTTGTGCCAAGGATATCCTCGCCGCCGCTGGTTGGCCTACCGCCAAAGGTGCGGTGGTGGTGGTCGGCCATCAGCCGACGCTGGGAGAAGTGGCGGCGTTGCTGCTATCCGGCGAGCTGGCGGGATGGAACATCAAAAAAGGTGCGGTGTGGTGGTTCAGTCGCAAGGAGAAAGCGGGGGCTGAGGAAACCGTGCTGCGCGCAGTCATTTCTCCCGACATGTTGTGATTTGCAGTGCAATGGAACCATGTCGCACCTGATCCTGTTCAACAAGCCCTATGGGGTCATTTGCCAGTTCACGCCGGAAGCCGGGCACCAGTCCCTCAAGGATTTCATTCCGCTGCCGGATTTCTATCCCGCCGGACGGCTCGATGCCGACAGTGAAGGTCTGGTGCTGCTGACTGACGATGGCAAGCTGCAGCACAGAATCAGCGATCCTAAGCACAAGCTGCCCAAGACTTACTGGGCGCAGGTGGAAGGTGTGCCGGATGAAGCTGCACTGGAGAAATTGCGCCGAGGCGTGATGCTGAGAGATTACCAAACGCTGCCTGCGCAGGCACGCTTGCTGGCTGAACCGGACAATCTCTGGCCGCGTACCCCGCCCATCCGTTTCCGCAAGAATGTTGCCACAGCCTGGATTGAATTAACGCTCACTGAAGGCAAAAACCGTCAGGTGCGGCATATGACTGCGGCGCTGTCCTTCCCCACGCTGCGGCTGATCCGCTACGCCATCGGCACATATACGCTGCAAGGCGTCGCGCCGGGCGAATGGCGCCCGGTAGATTGAGGTTGATCTGGCGCTGCGCATGGTCTGCCTGCTATCCATTTGCCGGCCTTGCAATGACAAACTAATGGACTTTTTGCCGGTTTCATCTATGATAAACGCTGTTCCAACCTATGCTACTGCGTGGGTGAGACCGTGCGTGAATTGCAAATACAAGCTGCTGCTTTCTTTTGCTCATTTGACGTTCACTGGATGTTTACCTAAATAAGGAGACTCATCATGCAAATAAAAACATTCTTCGCCGCCTTTGCCGTTCTCGGATTACTGGCTTCCTGTGCGCAGATGGAGCGCTACCACCCGATGGACATGACCCAGGCGGTGCAGAGCGCCAAGACCCGCGCTGATCACGAGGCGTTGGCCAAGCACTATGAAAATATGGCGCAGACGATGCAGGAAAAAATGCAGAAGCACAAAAAATTGCTTGAACAATATGAAACACAAAGCTATCACTATGGAAGAGAGGCTGAAGACCTGAAAGCGCATAGCCATGCCTTGATCCGCTTTTATGAGCAAGCTGCAGAGGCAAACATGAATATGGCTGCTTCGCATCGGAAAATGGCCGCAGAAGCCAAGTAACCCGCGCTTTCACGAAAATTCTTTTTCAGCCTGTCAAGGCAACCGGCTGGTTGTAGCGGTATCTTGCGGCCGCCCGGTCATTCGGAACTTTGCATCTGCTGAAGTATCCATTGAATGTGTACAGGAGGGCGAAATGAAAAAGATTTTCATCGCATCTGTCTTGGCACTAGGCTTGATCCAGGTCGGCACCACTGCTCAGGCCTACCAGGATAATGAAGAAGAGTCGGCAGCGGTCGGCCAGCCTGGCGACCCGGGCATGGTGTCGCGCACCATTGAGGTTACCCTGGTCGACAACCGTTTCAAACCCGACGAAATAAAAGTGAAGCAGGGCGAAACGGTAAAGTTTGTTCTCAGAAATACGGGCAAGAAGAAGCACGAGATGATGATCGGTTCCATGGCACAGTTGGACAAGCATGCCAAGATGTTGAAACAATATCCTGACATGGAACACTCCGATCCCAACATGGTAAGCGTTGACCCAGGCAAGAGCGGGGAGCTGGTGTGGCAGTTTACCGAGGCTGGCACAGTCAATTTTGCCTGCCCGCTGCCAGGACACTATAAGGGGATGCGTGGTAAAATCATCATAGAAGCCAAATGAGGATATCCGTGCACACATTTTTCTCCAGATTGCTCACCGTCACCGCATTGCTCGGCGCGGCATCTTTTGCCGCCGCTGCGACAGTCGAGGTCTACAAGAGCCCAACTTGCAAGTGCTGTGCGAAATGGGTTGATCACATGCGTGCCAATGGCTTTACCGTAAATACCAACGACGTCGGCAACAAAGAAGCACGCGAACGTGCGGGTATTTCCACTGCACTTGGCTCGTGCCATACCGCGCTGGTTGACGGCTACGCCATCGAGGGACACGTACCAGCGCAGGACATCAAACGGCTGCTCAAGGAGCGTCCCCGCGCCATCGGTCTAGCCGTTCCTGGTATGCCGCATGGCTCCCCAGGCATGGAAGGCGCACGCAGCGAACCTTACAATGTGCTGTTGATCGACAAACAAGGCAGCACGACCGTGTTCAGCCGCCATGGCCCGGCCGATCCCAAGGACTCGGTGATGCGACTGAAGTAAGAAGCATAAGCCCCATTATTCCAATCACATGTTGTCATGTTGCTGAACACGAAACTCTTATCTGCTCCATTCTTGCCCGGTTGGTTGTTGCAACCATCAGACACACTTCCCAATACTTCCAGTTCCTATTTCTTATAACAGGTGGCACGATGAATCATGCTAGCGGACAGCGCCAGCGCTGTCTTGGTTTTGCACACGATACACAAAGGATGGTCAACGCGAATGGTGAACAGTCATGAGCGCGCGTTATCTGCTTCTGCTGGGCATGGTGACCGGACTGGTAGTCGGCTGCGGTAAATCGGAGCCGCCTGCCGTAACGCCGCCGCAGTCTGCTGCGACTCCGGCCCCGTCTCCTGCCGCAGCAACTCCATCCACTGCAGCGCCAGCCACCGCCGATGCTGCGCTGCCAGCACCGACGCCGCAGAGCATCGCGGCGCGTAAGCTGGACCCGGAGAAAATCAAGCGTGGTGCAGCCGTTTACCGTACGCATTGTGCATCCTGCCATGGCCCGAATGGCGAGGCTACTCCCAATTGGCGGGAGCAGGGAGCAGACGGCAGATTTCCGCCGCCGCCACTGGATGGCAGCGCCCACGCCTGGCATCACTCAACCGGGACGCTGGAAAAAATGATCCGGGAAGGTTCGCCTGGCGTTGGCGGCATGCCTGCGTGGAATGGCAAGTTGACCAATCAGGAAATTGATGACGTGATCGTCTGGATCAAAACCCTGTGGCCGGATGAGATTTACGATATCTGGTACAAGGAAATCGAGAGCAAGCAGAAGGACTAGCGCCAGCACCAGTGGAATCAGGTGCTGGCAACAGCAAGGTAGAATTTTCAGACGGGACTCAATTCCCGGGCAGGGTTGTCACTAAGCAGCCCGGCATGTAGCGCAACTCAGGCTTGTTCGCTTTTCTGCACAACCTTCTTTGCTGTCGCGCGGGCGGGAAGCTTCTCGCGGATGCGAGCCGACTTGCCGGAACGATCCCGCAGATAATAGAGCTTGGCACGGCGCACGGCACCACGACGCTTGATCTCTATGCTGGCGATCAAAGGTGAATAAGTCTGGAAAGTCCGTTCCACGCCTTCACCGCTGGATACCTTGCGCACGGTAAAAGCCGAGTTGAGGCCGCGATTGCGCTTGGCAATGACCACGCCTTCATAAGCCTGTATCCGTTTACGGTCGCCTTCGACCACATTGACGTTGACGACAACGGTGTCGCCGGGGGCAAAATCCGGGATGGTTTTGCCAAGGCGGTTGATTTCTTCGGTTTCAAGTTGATCGATCAAGTTCATTTCCTACTCCTTAATTTGTTTCGCTTGCCTGGTGTTGTGGTCCTGCTTGAATTCTTCCAGCAATTTTCTTTCTTCCTCGGTCATACCATGTTCAATTTTTAATGCCAGTAAATCCGGCCGTCTCAGCCATGTCCTGCCCAGTGCCTGCTGCAAGCGCCAGCGGTTGATTCTGGCGTGATTGCCGGACATCAGAACTTCCGGTACAGCATCCCCTTGATACACTTCCGGCCGTGTGTAGTGGGGGCAATCCAGTAAGTTCTTGCACCCCTCTGCAAACGAATCCTGGCTGGCTGATTCCGGGTCACCCAGCACCCCCGGCATTTGCCGCACCACACTGTCTATCAGCACCATCGCCGCCAGTTCGCCGCCAGAGAGCACGTAATCACCGATGGAAATTTCATCATCCACCTGGCGCGCCAGCAGGCGCTCATCCACGCCTTCATAACGTCCGCACAGCAGTATAACCCCCGGCAGCTTGCCTAACTCCATCACCACAGCCTGGTTGAGGAGCCGTCCCTGGGGAGAAAGGTAAATCACTTTCGTCCCGCTGGTTCCTTCTGCTGCCTGTCTTGCCTTGGCTGCGCTGATCGCCTTTTCCAGCGGTTGCGCCAACATCACCATGCCGGGGCCGCCGCCGTAAGGACGATCATCTACCGTACGATAATCATTCTCGGTGAAGTCACGCGGGTTCCACGTGTGCAGCCGGTAAATCGCTTTTTCCTTCGCCCTGCCGGTTACGCCATATTTGCCGATGGCGTCGAACATTTCCGGAAACAGGGTGACGACATCGAATTCGAAAGGCATGGCTAGTAGTCAACGCCCCAATCCACCGTCATCCGGCAAGCTGCCAAATCCACTTTCACGATCACTTGAGCGACAAACGGAATCAGTCTTTCCGCCGCACCCTCTTTCTGATTCTGCACCTGCAGTACATCGTTGGCGCCAGTTTCCAGCAATCCAGTTACTTTTCCCAGTTGTTCGTCTTGTAGATTAACCACTTCAAGGCCGATTAAATCCGACCAGTAGTAGCCATCTTTACCGTTTTTTGGCAAGGTCGGCAACTGGCTGCGAGGGATCGCAATCTGCAATCCCTTCAGTTGCGCTGCTGCACTACGATCAGCGCATTGTTCAATGGCAGCGGTCAGCATCTTGCCGTGAACATTGCATTCGTTAATCTTAACCTGGCGCCACTCGCCATCACCCTTGCCCAGCCACCATACCGGGTAGTCAAGCAAGCCATCTACATATTCGGTAAAGGGGAGAACCTTGATCCAGCCCAGCACGCCAAAGGGGCCGGCAATACGCCCCATCACCACCATGGGTTCGGCTGTTGCGCCTGGGTTAGCTGCTTGTTGTGGCTTGTTGTTTTGCGCCAAACTGCTTGACCAGCCTAGTCACGGTGTCGGATAACTGCGCACCCTGCGATTGCCAATGGGTGACGCGATCCAGTTGTACGCGCAATGCTTCCTCACCCGCAGTTGCCCGGGGATTATAAAAGCCGATGCGCTCGATGAACTTTCCATCACGGGCGTTGCGGGAATCCGCCACCACCATGTTGTAAAACGGACGTTTCTTGGCGCCGCCTCGCGCCAGTCGAATAATGACCATGTCTGTGCCTATACCTTATGAAGGTCCGAAACCGAAAAGGGTGTGATTTTACGGCAATTTTCCCGCTATTAGCAAGCAATAAAGCAATTGCCGGAAACGGAGGCAGCGGGGGCGCACAACAATTTGTGCTGCTTGGGCTAGTGCGCTTGCTCCCAATTCGGTCCCACGCCCGTTTCCACCAGCAGCGGTACATCAAGCCGGGCAACGCCGCCCATGAGTTTCGGCAATTCGCGTTTTACCAGGTCGATTTCGCCGTCTGGTACTTCCAGCACCAGTTCATCGTGGACCTGCATGATAAGTTTGCTGCGCAGCTTTTCTCGCACCAGCCACTCATGCACCGCGAGCATAGCGAGTTTGATGATGTCCGCCGCAGTACCTTGCATCGGCGCGTTGATGGCGGCACGCTCCGCGCCTTGCCTGCGGTTGCCATTGGGGCTGTTGATTTCCGGCAGCCACAGCCTGCGACCGAACACGGTTTCGACATAGCCGTTCCTTTTGGCGGCCTCCCGGGTGCGCTGCATGTAATCCGCCACCCCAGGGTAGCGCGCAAAATAACGATCCATATAGGCACGTGCGGCAGCGCGCTCGATCCCCAGTTGTGAGGCGAGACCGAATTCGGACATGCCGTAGATCAGACCAAAGTTGATGATTTTGGCATAGCGGCGCTGTTCATTGTCTACCGCTTCCAGCGGCACGCCAAACACTTCGGCGGCGGTGGCGCGATGGATGTCTTCGCCCGCGGCGAAGGCCTGGAGCAGTCCTGCGTCCTGCGCGATGTGCGCCATGATGCGCAGCTCGATTTGCGAATAGTCGGCGGAGATGATGCTGTGACCCGGCGGCGCGATGAACGCTTCACGGATACGGCGGCCTTCGGCGGTGCGCACCGGAATGTTTTGCAGGTTAGGTTCGTTGCTGGCGAGCCGTCCGGTCACTGCCACCGCCTGGGCATAATTGGTATGCACCCGCCCGGTAGTGTCATCGACCATACGCGGCAGTTTGTCGGTATAAGTGGATTTAAGTTTGGCGAGACTGCGGTAATCGAGCAGGATTTGCGGCAGCGGATAATCCAGTGCCAGTTGTTGCAGCACATCCTCGTCGGTGGAAGGCGCTCCTCCCGGCGTTTTCTTGATGACGGGAAGCTTGAGCTGGTCGAACAGGATTTCCTGGATCTGCTTGGGTGAATTCAGATTGAACGGTTGCCCGGCGATGGCGAATGCCCGTTGCTCCAGCAGCAGCATTTTCTCGCCCAGTTCGCGGCTCTGGATTTCCAGCAGCTTGATGTCCAGCAATACGCCGTTGCGTTCCATTTCAAACAGCACTTCCAGTACCGGCATCTCGAGCGTGCGGTAAACATGGTTGAGTTTGGCATCACTGACAATTTGCGGATGCAGGTGCTGATGCAGTCGCAATGTGATGTCGGCATCCTCTGCTGCATATTGCGTCGCGCGTTCAATCTCCACCTGGTCAAAGCCGATGCGGCCGGCACCCTTTCCGGTCACTTCATCGTAACTGATGGTCTTGATACCCAGATGGCGCAGTGCGAGGTTGTCCATGTTATGCGGACGGTGGGATTCCAGTACGTAGGATTGCAACAAGGTGTCGTGGACGATGCCGTTCAATTGCAAGTCATGATTGGCGAAAATATGCTTGTCGTATTTGAGGTTCTGTCCCAGTTTTGGTTTGGCCGGGTCTTCCAGCCAGGGTTTGAGCGCATCCAGTACGAGACTGAGCGCCAGTTGTTGCGGCGCACCGGCATAGCGATGGGTAAGCGGCAGGTAAGCGGCGTGATGGGGCGTGATGGAAAACGAGATGCCGACGAGCTGCGCCTGCATTGGATCCAGGCCGGTGGTTTCGGTATCCACTGAGACCAGCGGTGCGGCATTGATACGTGCGAGCCACTCGTCCAGTTGGGACCGGGTGAGTATGGTTTGGTAGTCAGTGGGCGCTGTTTCAGCAGAGGTTTGCTGGCGTGCAGTCATATCCTGATATCCGGCGGCGGAGGACACGGGGTCATTCCGTTCCGAGCCTGAGTCCTGGCGCAATTCCCGTAGCCAGGTTTTCAAATCCAGCCGCTCGTACAATTCTGCAAGTTTTGCCGTATCCTGCGGTTTCAAGCCAAGGTCATGCAACCCCAGCGGCAACACTACATCGCACTTGATGGTGAGCAGTACGCGCGATTTGTCCAGCCAGTCGAGTGCCTTGCGCAGATTCTCGCCTACCGTACCGCCGATTTCATTGGCATGAGCGATGATGTTATCCAGCGTGCCATATTGCGTGAGCCATTTTACTGCCGTCTTGGGGCCGACTTTCTCCACGCCGGGAATGTTGTCGGCGGTATCGCCGACCAGTGCCAGGTAATCAAGCATGCACGCCGGCGGTATGCCGAATTTGGCAAGCACCCCGGCCTCATCGAGGATTTCGTTATTCATGGTGTTGACCAGCGTTACCTGCGGGTTGACCAGTTGCGCAATATCCTTGTCGCCGGTGGAAATTATGCAGCGCATGTTTTCATGCACGGCCAGTTTCGCCAGGGTGCCGATCACATCGTCTGCTTCCACTCCGTCGACTATCAGCATCGGCCATCCCATGGCGCGGATGCATTCATGCAGCGGCGCGATTTGCGCTGCCAGATCATCCGGCATGGGCGGGCGGTGCGCCTTGTATTCAGGATACAAGTCGTCACGAAAAGTCTTGCCTTTTGCATCAAACACGCACGCGCTATAATCGGCCTGGTAATCCTTGTGCAAACGGCGCAGCATGTTGAGAACGCCATGAATCGCACCGGTCGGCTCATTGTGGCGATTGCGCAAATCCGGCAGCGCGTGGAAAGCGCGATACAAGTAGGATGAACCGTCAACCAGCAGCAGTGTTTTCATTCAATTCTTCTAAAGGTTTCCGCATGAGCGCACAAGATAAACTAGCCAGCACCATGACCGCTGACCTGCTGGAGAAGTCCTGGTCGGCAAAAGAGTCCTGGCGCGTGTTCGGGATTATGGCAGAATTTGTCGAGGCGACGGAACGCCTCAACTCGATCCAGCCTGCAGTAAGCATCTTTGGCAGTGCACGCACTCTTCCCGATCATCCCCACTATAAACTGGCCGAACAGATTGCACGGCAACTGTCCGATGCGGGTTTCTCGGTGATTTCCGGCGGCGGTCCCGGTATCATGGAAGCCGCCAACAAGGGCGCGTATTCCGGTAAATCACTCAGCGTCGGCCTTAATATTCAGCTTCCGCACGAGCAGCACAGCAATGCTTACCAGGATGTCAGCCAGACTTTTCGCCATTTCTTTGCGCGCAAATACATGTTTGTGAAATTTGCCACCGCCTACGTAGTCATGCCGGGTGGGTTCGGCACACTGGACGAATTGATGGAAGCGCTTACGCTGGTACAGACCGGCAAAACCCGGAAAATGCCGATCATCCTGGTCTGCTCGGATTTCTGGGGCGGCATGCTCGACTGGTTCCGGCAGTTGCTGGTAGCCGAGAACATGATCTCTGCGGAAGACATGGATCTGGTACAGTTAATCGATGAACCCCATCAAGTGGTGAATGCGATCTTCCAATATTACGAGACCCGTGGCTTCGAGCCTTCAGCGGCGGAACGGGAAATTCAGCTCAATCTATAACGGGGCGGGTCATTTCAGCTAGAATAAACGTATTGATCCAGTTGGGAGCCATCATGCGTCGAATCATTCTTGCACTGTTGTTGAGTCTTGCGCTGCCGGTGGCGGCGCAGTCCACTCCACCCAAGAAACTGGTGCCGATACCGGAGCCGCCAGAGATGCCGCTGCCGCCGCCATCGGCTGGCTCAGAGCAGGACGCCTCGCTGGAACCCCAGGTCACCATTATTAAGCGCGGGCAGGACACAGTCGAGGAATATCGCAGCAATGGCCAGCTTTATATGATCAAGGTTACTCCGCGTATCGGTCTGCCGTATTACCTGATTGATAACCGTGGCGATGGTACGTTTGCCACCCGCAGTGATATGGATCAGGGTATACGTCCGCCGATGTGGGTAATACACCGGTTCTAAAATTTCCATAAAGGACGGGGAAGGGGGTGCAGCGGTACATGTCACGTCTTCCTTCCTATTCTCCCTACTCATGTCTGTTTTTACCACTGTCACTCAAGAGCAGCTTTCTACTTGGTTGAGAAACTATTCCCTCGGTACGCTGCTCGATCTGCAGGGAATCTCCTCAGGTATCGAGAATACCAATTATTTTGTTACCACCAGTCACGGGAAATATGTTCTTACCCTGTTTGAAAAGCTGACTGCATCCGAACTGCCCTACTACCTCAACCTGATGGCGCATTTGTCACGCCACGGCATTCCCTGCCCCAGCCCGGTAGCCAATATCGACAACAGATTTCTTGGCGAGCTGAACGGTAAACCGGCGAGCATCGTTACCTGCCTGCCGGGAAAATCACAGGAACATCCCACCCCCGCGCATTGTGCCGAAGTCGGCGCGTTGCTGGCAGACATGCACTTGTCCGGTCTGTCTTATCCCGGAAAAATGGAGAATCCACGCGGGCCGAAATGGTGGAAAACCATCGCGCCTGATGTCATGCCCTTTCTTGCGGCAGAGGAAGCGGAGATGCTCCAGGAGGAGCTGCGTTTTCAGTCCGCATACCATTTTGAAGATCTGCCGCGTGGCGTGATTCACGCAGATCTGTTCCGTGACAATGTATTATTCGTGGATGGCGCCATCGGTGGCGTGATCGATTTTTATTTCGCTTGCAATGATGTGTTGCTGTTTGATCTTGCCATCGCTGCCAATGATTGGTGTCTGACTGAAAGTTGCGAACTGGATGAGGCGCGCCTATCATCCCTGGTCGCAGCTTATCACCGCACCCGGCCGCTTGCCGCCATTGAACGCGATGCCTGGCCGGTGATGCTGCGCGCCGGGGCTTTACGCTTCTGGATGTCGCGGCTGTATGATTGCCATTTGCCGCGCATGGGAGAGCTGACTCATGTCAAGGACCCGGCCCATTTCGGGCGCATACTGAAAAATCATTCGACATCCTGCTTCAAGCTGGCACAGATCTGGGTTTAGGGAACCACTGAACCAGTCCCACGCGGGCGCGACGGCGAGTATTCGCCCTATTGGAGATACGAAAAATGGAAGCCAGGCAAGTTAATGCGAAGCGAGGATGGCAATGGATCGTGAACGGTTTCTACTTGTTTCTAAAAGCCCCGCTGGCCTGGATGCTGCTGTGTACTACCTTGCTGCTGATCGCAGCCACGCTGGCACTGATTCCGATGGTGGGGCAGTTTTTTTTCACGCTGCTCTCGCCGTTATTCCTGGCCGGGTTGATGATGGGGTGCAGGGCGCTGGAACGAGGCGAAAAACTGGAGATTGCCTATTTGTTTGCAGGTTTCAGGAAAAACCCCGTTCCGCTGATCACCGTGGGAGGGGTTTATCTGGTGGGGCAGGTACTGATCCTGGGCGTGGCCATGCTGCTCGGAGGCAGTGTGATGATGGATTTGCTGATGAACGGGAAAAGAGTCGATGAGAATGAGTTGAAGGGTGTCATGAGCAGCGGTCTTACCGCCATGATGGTAGCGCTGGCGCTGTCCATCCCGTTGATGATGGCAGCCTGGTTTGCGCCATTGCTGGTGGCATTCAAAGAGATGCCCGCACTGGCTGCGATGCAGCTAAGCTTTCTTGCCTGTCTGAAGAACATCATACCGCTGCAGCTTTACGCCATCACGATGGTGGTGCTGGCGGTGATTGCCGCAATGCCCTACGGCCTGGGATTCTTCGTGCTGGTACCGGCACTATTCGCTTCGCTCTACGCGAGCTATGAGGATATCTTCGCGGACACAGTCGAGCCGACATAACCCGGCGAGCTGTCGCCAGCTACTCCTTTCAGGCGGGAACCAGCTTGGCATACTCCAGTGACAGCCACTTTGTTCCGGCGTGACTGAATTTCACCTGAACACGCGCATCCGCACCCTGGCTTTCGCAACTGACAATCACACCCGCACCAAACTTGGCGTGAGTTACATTCTGCCCCACGCGCCATTGCGCTGCTTCTGCATCCCGGACACTCGTGCTGTGATCCTGCATGCCGAATGCGGACTCCCGTATTACCACGTTCGGTTCCCGCTTTCCGCTTTCTGTTGCATGGCTCCGATACCCTGCTTTCTGCACCGGCTGTAGCCACTTCAGTAGGTTATCCGGAATTTCCTGCAGGAAGCGCGATGGAACATTGTAGCGAGTCTGGCCATGCAGCATGCGGCTCTGGGCGAAACTCAAATACAATCGCCGCCGCGCGCGGGTCAAGGCTACATACATCAGGCGCCGCTCTTCTTCCAGGCCACCTGCTTCGTTGCGGCTGTTCTCGTGGGGAAACAGACCTTCCTCCAGTCCGCTCAGGAATACAGTATGAAATTCCAGCCCTTTGGAAGAATGCACCGTCATCAATTGCAGTGCGTCCTGACCGCTACCGGCCTGATGCTCGCCTGCTTCCAGCGAGGCATGGGCAAGAAATGCCGTGAGACTGTCGTCCTCGGCTTCATGCACGAAGCTGGTGGCGGCATTGATTAATTCGTTCAGGTTCTCCAGCCGGTCAGCCCCTTCACGCTCGGCACGATAATGTGCCAGCAGTCCGCTATGCTCGAGCATATGTTCCACCACCTCCGGCAGCGGTAACCCTTCGCAGTCTTGGCGCAGCTTCTCAATCAGGGCAACAAAGCTCTCCATGCCTTTCTTCGGTTTATCCGATCCCTTGCCCCTGCCAGGTGGCGCCTTGATCTCCGCATCCTGAATGAGGGTTGCCCCATCGCAACAATTCTGCCGCATCGCTGCCCATAACCCCCCTCCCTGGTGCTTGGCTTCATCTTGCAACTGTTCCAGGCTGCGCGCGCCAATGCCGCGCAATGGAAAATTGATCACCCGCAGCAACGCATTGTCATTGTCGGGGTTGGCAATCAGCCGCAGGTAAGCCAGTGCGTGCTTGATTTCCTGGCGTTCAAAGAAACGCATGCCGCCATATACCCGGTAAGCCAGTGCAGCATTGAACAGGGCATGTTCCAGTACCCGCGACTGGGCGTTGGAACGGTACAGCAAAGCCACTTGCGTGAGCGCCACTCCTTCGGCGCGCAGCGATTTCACTTCGTCGACGATGAACGCAGCCTCATCGAAATCGGTCGGTGCGTTATACACGCGCAGCGGTTCGCCATGACCTTCCGAAGTCCACAGGTTTTTGCCGAGGCGCCCGCTATTGTTGCGTATCAGCGTGTTGGCGGCATCCAGTATGTTGCCGTGCGAGCGGTAGTTCTGTTCCAGCTTGATGATTTTCGTGATGCGAAAGTCACGCTCGAAATCCTTCATATTGCCGGTATTGGCGCCGCGAAATGCATAAATGCTCTGGTCGTCATCGCCCACCACAAACACAGCGGCTCTGTCACCGGCCAGCAGCTTGAGCCATTTGTATTGCAAGCGGCTGGTGTCCTGAAACTCGTCGACCAGAATATGGCTGAAGCGCGTGCAGTAGTGCTCGCGCAGAATCTCGTTGCGGATGAGTAATTCATAACTGCGCAGCAGCAGTTCGGCAAAATCCACCACACCTTCCTTGTTGCACTGCTGCTCATAGACTGTGTAGAACTCGGTCATCTTGCGCGCGAAATCATCGTAGACTTCAACCTGCGATGCGCGCAGCCCTTCCTCTTTTGCATTATTGATGAACCACTGTACCTGGCGTGGCGGGAATTTTTCGTCGTCGGCACCGAGGCTCTTCAGGATGCGCTTGATAATTGCCAATTGATCGGCAGAATCGAGAATCTGAAAGGCCTGCGGCAATCCGGCTTCCTGATGGTGGGCGCGCAGCATGCGGTTGCACAGACCATGAAAAGTGCCGACCCACATGCCACGGGTATTGATCGGCAGCATCGCGGAAATACGGATGAGCATTTCCTTGGCCGCCTTGTTGGTGAAGGTGACGGCGAGGATGCCGTGCGGACTGACTTGGCTGGACTGGATTAAATGTGCAATGCGGGTGGTGAGCACCCTGGTTTTGCCGCTGCCCGCACCTGCCAGAACCAAGGCTGACTGGTGCGGCAGGGTGACTGCTTCGAGTTGTTCGGGATTGAGGCCGGAAAGTAGGGAAGACATAGGGAGAAGGCTGTTTCCGGGGAAAATTCAAAGCCGGAATTATACAGCCTTCACCAAACTACGCAGAGAACAGAGTATGCAAGGATGTCCGCGCCAATAAGATGGGCGTGACTGCTACTTCTTGCTTTTCGCCACCAGATCCAGAATCAGTGGCGTCAATATCAGTTCGATGGCCAGTCCCATTCTTCCGCCGGGCACGACAATGGTGTTTGGCCGCGACATGAAGGAGTCATGAATCATGGCAAGCAGGTAGGGAAAATCCATGCTTTTGGGATCACGGAAGCGGATCACGACAAAACTTTCGTCCAGCGCCGGGATTTCACGCGCGATGAAGGGATTGGACGTATCCACCGTTGGAACTCGCTGGAAATTGACGTGGGTGCGGGAGAATTGCGGGGTAATGTAATGCACATAATCGTGCATGCGCCGCAGGATGGTATGTGTCACGGCTTCTGCCGAATAACCACGCGCACTCGTATCGCGGCGGATTTTCTGGATCCATTCCAGGTTGACAATGGGTACTACGCCGACCAGCAAGTCCACGTACTTGGCCACATCCGCGGTGTCGCTCTTGACCCCGCCGTGCAGGCCCTCGTAAAACAGCAGATCGGAGCCGGGTGCAAGCGGCGACCAGGGGGTGAAGGTGCCGGCTTTCTGTTTGTGCGGTGCAGCTTCTTCGTCATTGTGCAGATACAAACGGGTTTTTCCCTTGCCGCTCTTGCCATATTCCTTGAACAGCGCTTCCAGTTTGTCGAATTCGTTGGCCTCAGGACCGAAATGGCTGATGGGACGGCCGCCGTCTTTTTCCGATTCGGCCACGGCTTTTTTCATTGCATCGCGGTCGTAGCGATGAAAGCTGTCACCTTCCACCACCACGGCGGTCAGTTTTTCACGGCGGAAAATATGCTCGAAACTGTTCTTGACCGTCGATGTGCCCGCTCCGGATGATCCGGTGACGGCGATAACAGGGTGTTTTTGTGACATGCGAATTCTCTCCTGAGGCAATAATAAAAATCAGCGCGAGCATAAAATCTGCTTACGAACCCAGCGACTTTAGCAGAGCGCCAAGTGGCGCAATAGTCAGCCTTATTTATCGTTATGATACGATTTTTGTTATGAGGTGAGCAAGAAAATCGGGGTGAAGCTTATGGAACCTGCAGTCACGGAAAAAATTCTCTCAAACTGACCAGCTTCCGAAGTTTATGCAACTCCCTGTATGGCAATGTGAGGGCGGGGGATGCGCAAAACGGCAAGTGGCTGCCCTTCACGGTATAATCTTCTACACCTATCGCAACAGTGACCAATTTCATGCAAGAAAAATACCATCCCCAGAAAATCGAGCAGGAAGCGCAGCAGCACTGGGAGAAAACTGCCGCTTTCAAGGTTGTCGAAATTCCCGGCAAGCGCAAGTACTACTGCCTGTCGATGTTTCCTTATCCATCCGGCAAGCTGCACATGGGCCATGTGCGCAATTACACCATCGGCGATGTGCTGTCGCGTTACCGCCGCATGCAGGGCTACAACGTACTGCAGCCCATGGGTTGGGACGCTTTCGGCCTGCCTGCCGAGAATGCGGCGATCGCCAACAACGTACCGCCTGCCAAGTGGACGGACGACAACATCGCCTACATGAGGAAGCAACTCAAGTCGCTGGGTTTCGCCATCGACTGGTCACGCGAGCTGGCGACCTGCAAGCCGGATTACTACAAGTGGAACCAGTGGTTGTTTTTGCGCATGCTGGAAAAAGGCATCGCCTACAAGAAAACCCAGGTGGTGAACTGGGATCCGGTGGATCAGACCGTGCTGGCCAATGAGCAGGTGATAGACGGGTGCGGCTGGCGTACCGGCGCACCGGTGGAAAAGCGCGAAATTCCCGGCTATTACCTGGGCATTACCCAGTATGCCGAAGAACTACTCGGCGATCTGGACAAGTTGCCAGGTTGGCCGGAGCGGGTAAAGACCATGCAGGCCAACTGGATAGGCAAGAGCCACGGGGTACGCTTTGCATTCCCGCACGACATCCGTGATGCGTCTGGTGCAGTTATTAACGACGGCAAGCTGTGGGTCTACACCACGCGCGCCGATACCATCATGGGCGTGACTTTCGTCGCGGTGGCCGCCGAACATCCGCTGGCCGCGCATGCTGCACAGGACAGCAAAAAACTCGCTGACTTCATTGAGAAGTGCAAGCACGTGTCGGTGATGGAAGCGGACATGGCCACCATGGAGAAGGAAGGTGTGGACACGGACCTGAAAGTCACCCATCCGCTGACTGGCGAACAGGTGCCGGTATGGGTCGGCAACTATGTGCTGATGAGCTACGGCGATGGTGCAGTGATGGCGGTGCCTGCGCATGACGAGCGGGATTTTGGATTTGCGAAGAAATATGGGTTGCCGATCAAGCAAGTTATCGATAGAACCGAGTTACAGCAATATCATCGCCTTGCAAAAATAGATACCGAACAAGCGGCATCCTTCAAAGCTGCATCTGAGCAACTGGAATTTTCCACTGATGAGTGGAAAGCACATTATGCCTCTACGATTGGCACGGCCTGCATTAACTCCGGCAAATACAATGGGCTGAGTTATCAGCAAGCCGTAGATGCCATCGCCGCCGACCTGAAAGAGAGGGGCCTCGGCGACAAGCAGGTGCAATGGCGTCTGCGCGACTGGGGCGTTTCGCGCCAGCGCTATTGGGGTTGCCCCATTCCGATTATTCATTGCGATACCTGCGGTTCGGTGCCGGTGCCGGATGAGCAATTACCGGTGAAGTTGCCGGAAGACTGCGTGCCGGACGGCTCCGGCAATCCGCTGCACAAGCGCGCCGACTTCCTGAATTGCAACTGCCCCAAATGCGGAAAACCCGCGCAGCGCGAGACCGACACCATGGACACTTTCGTGGATTCGAGCTGGTATTACGCGCGCTATGCCAGTGGTTTCAAGAACGATGCGATGGTGGACGAAGAGACCAGCTACTGGATGCCGGTGGATCAATATATCGGTGGCATCGAGCACGCCATCCTGCACCTGTTGTACTCGCGCTTCTGGACCAAGGTGATGCGCGACTTAGGTCTGGTCAAATACGACGAACCTTTCGCCAACCTGCTTACTCAGGGCATGGTTCTCAACCACATTTTCTCGCGCCGTACCGCCAAAGGCGGCATCCAGTATTTCGCACCGGAGGAAATCGAACTGCGCCGCGACGACAGTGGCCGCATCGTCGGTGCCACCGCTCTCGCCGATGGTCAGGCGGTCGACTACCAGGGCATGGGCACCATGTCGAAATCCAGAAACAATGGTGTTGACCCGCAGAAGCTGGTGGAACAATACGGCGCAGACACCGCGCGTTTATTCATGATGTTCGCGGCGCCACCCGAGCAGACGCTGGAGTGGAGTGACTCGGGCATGGAAGGCTCGCACCGCTTCCTCAAACGCGTGTGGTCTTTTGCTTTAGACCATAAAAATTCCATTTCTGGTTACCATGAGCACGCGTCAAATCAACCTAGGCCATTTGTCTTCGATTGGAAAAACACAACTGAAGATTTCAGATCGCTTCGGAGAGAAATTCATGAATTTCTGAAGCAAGCAAACTATGACTTTGGAAGACATCAATTCAATACAGTAATTGCTGCTTGCATGAAGATATTAAACAACCTGTATCAAATTAATGAACCTGCATTGAAACCAGGGGTGGCAGCACAAATTCAGTTTAACCCAGTCGTTATATTAAAAACAGAAGGTTTGTCCATCCTGTTGCGCCTGCTGTCGCCGATCTGCCCGCACATCACCCATAAGTTATGGCGCGAATTAAATTTCGGCGACGACATCTTGTCCGCACCCTGGCCGGAAGTGGATGAAGCCGCGCTGATGCAAGATGAAATTGAACTCGTGTTGCAGGTCAACGGCAAACTGCGCGGGCAGATGCGTGTTGCCAGGGATGCAGAGCGTGCGACCATCGAGCAGCTTGCGCTGGCAAACGATCAAGTGCAGAAATTCGTTGCCGGGCAGACGGTAAAGAAAGTGGTGGTGGTACCGGGCAGGTTGGTGAATATCGTGGTATGAGCTGAAATGGATCTAATGACAGTGGCAGGAAATAATCATGCAATTTAAATCATATCGTCTCCTCATCATCGGTACTTTGATTCTGCTGCTATCCGCCTGTGGCTTCCAGTTGCGCGGGTACGGGCTGCCACCGACCGTATTTTCGTTTGCTTCGCTTCATATTCCGGACCCGGAAGACTACCCCATTACTGCCGACATCAAACGCACTATCCATGCTGGTGGGAGCACACGTGTCGTTGATGAGGCGAAGGGTGCGGAAGCCACGCTACAAGTCCTCAAGCAAACGAATGAGAAGAGTATTCTGTCGCTATCCGGGGAAGGCAGGGTGCGCGAATTTCTGTTGCGCTATCTGGTTTCTTACCGTCTCATCGATCCCAATGGGATAGAACTGGTTCCCGCCACCGAGATTGTCCGGGAACGCGTTTTGCCTTTCACAGATGAGCAGGTGGTGGCGAAAGAAGCAGAGGAAGCGCTGCTCGTCAAGGAGATGCAAACCGAGATCGTCAGGCAGATATTGCGGCGACTGGCGACAGTGGGGACTGAAGGGAAGCCTTGATCACGCAGGATGCGGGGAGCAATAGGATAGCCGATGCCTGGAGCCGCAATGACATGGTTATTTCGGTAATCCTGGAATCCGGAGTTCCCCGTTTTACTTTTCCACTTTGTCTGCGATAAATTTTCACTCTTATGCGCATCAACCCTGATCAGCTTTCCCAGCATCTGCAAAAGCAACTCGCTCCGCTTTATACAGTGTTCGGCGATGAACCGCTGCTGGCGATCGAAGCTGCCGATCTGATTCGCGCCCAGGCACGCCAGACAGGCTATGTCGAGCGCGAGATCTTCACCATAGACCACCATTTCAACTGGCAGGAGTTGCAGCAAAGCAGCAACAGCCTGTCGTTGTTTGGCGAACGGCGGTTGATGGATATGCGCATTCCCTCCGGCAAACCCGGAAACCAGGGCAGTGCGGCGATCGAGGAGTATTGCCGTGCGCTGCCGCCCGATACCGTCACGCTCATCACCTTGCCCAAGATCGACAAACAGGGTCAGGCGGCAAAGTGGTTCAAGGCGCTTGAAAATGCGGGAGCGATGGTTCCGGTCTCCCCGGTCGAGCGCACGCGCCTGCCGGCGTGGATCGGTCAGCGCCTCGGGATGCAGCAACAGAAAGCCGATCCTGAAACTCTGCAGTTTCTTGCGGACAAAGTGGAGGGAAACCTGCTCGCGGCCCATCAGGAAGTGCAGAAACTCGCGCTGCTTTATCCGCAAGGCATGCTGTCTTTCGACCAAGTGAAAGACGCGGTGCTGGATGTGGCGCGCTATGATGTTTTTAAATTGTCGGATGCGTTGATAACAGCGGATACCACCCGTTACACCCGCATTCTGGAAGGCTTGCGGGGTGAGGGTGCAGCATTGCCGTTTATTCTCTCCATTCTGGCAGGGCAGATTCGCTCGCTGATCATCATCCGCAAGGGACTGGATTCCGGCAGGCCGCTGATGCAACTGATGAACGAAGCCAGGGTCTGGGGAGACAAACAGAAAGCAACGGAGCATGCGGCCAGATCAATCGGCCTCAAGCCGCTGGTGTTGGCCTTGCTGCACGCCGCGAAAATAGACAGGATCAGCAAAGGCGTCGCCCAAGGCGATGCCTGGGATGAATTGCTGCAACTGGGGTTGCGCTTTGCGGTCAGCAAGCGCCAATGAGGCCGGACTGTATCCACAGCCGCATATCAGCGTTAAAATTCGCACATTCATTAATTCATTGCGTGCCTGGAGTTGCGGTATGGACGTCATAGACATCAAAGCCTATATGCAATCGGTCGGGCGCGAAGCCCGTGCCGCATCGCGCCTGATGGCCAAAGCCGAGACTGCCGCCAAAAACCTGGCACTCACCGCGATGGCCGCAGCCATCAAGCGCGACGAACAGAAACTGCTGGCCGCCAATGCGCTGGATCTGCAAGGCGCCCGAGCCCAGGGGCTGGATGCGACCTTGCTGGACCGTCTGACGCTCACCTCCAAAGGGGTCGCCAGCATGGCGGAGGGGCTGCTGCAAATTGCCGCGCTGGCTGATCCGATCGGCGAAATCAGCGATCTGAATTACCGCCCTTCCGGCATCCAGGTCGGGAAAATGCGCGTGCCGCTGGGGGTGGTTGGCATCATTTACGAAGCTCGTCCCAATGTCACCGCGGATGCCGCCGGACTGTGCCTCAAGGCCGGAAATGCGGCGATCCTGCGCGGCGGATCAGAAGCGATCCATTGCAACCAGGCGATTGCCGCTTGCGTGAAGGAAGGATTAAAATCCGCCGGTTTGCCGGAGACTGCGGTGCAAGTGATCGAGACTACCGACCGTGCCGCCGTGGGTGAACTCATCACCATGAAACAATTCGTCGACGTGATCGTGCCGCGCGGCGGCAAGGGGCTGATCGAACGCATTGCCAACGAGGCGCGCATCCCGGTGATCAAACACCTGGATGGCGTATGTCATGTCTATATCGATGCTGGTGCCGACCTGGATAAGGCTATTCGGGTTGCCGACAACGCCAAGACGCAGCGCTACGGCACCTGCAACACCATGGAAACCCTGCTGGTGCATCAGGATATTGCCAAGGAAGTGCTGCCGCCGCTGTGCAAAATCTACCTCGACAAAGGGGTGGAGCTGCGCGGTGATGCAGCCTCCCGCGCGATCATCAAGCAAATGCAGGCAGCTACGGAAGACGACTGGTATACCGAATATCTCGCGCCGATTCTGAGCGTGCGGGTGGTAAGCGGATTGGAGCAGGCCATCGAGCACATTGCCGTTTACGGTTCGCAGCATACCGATGCCATTATCACCGAGGACTATACCCGCGCCCGCCGTTTTCTGCGGGAAGTGGATTCGAGTTCAGTGATGGTCAATGCCTCCACGCGCTTCGCCGACGGTTTCGAATACGGTCTTGGCGCGGAAATCGGCATCTCCACCGACAAAATTCACGCGCGCGGCCCGGTGGGGCTGGAAGGGTTGACCAGCCAGAAATTCATCGTGCTGGGCGACGGACAGATACGGCAATAAACCATTGCGGAAATCGGGGCGGATTCGATCCGTTCCGCAACATGAGATTGTGATGACTCAACTTATCGAAATCAAAGTCCCCGACGTTGGCGATTTCAAGGATATTCCC
>CAMAPK010000006.1 GCA_945860135.1 Nitrosovibrio sp. Nv4 | reverse complement strand
CTAGTGAAGGTAAGGTGCTTGTACTGCAAGAATTATGTAATGTACCGTAATACCCTTCATAATCCAAATGAATAACGACAGCATGCCTGAGGAAGAAATACAATAAAAAACCCGCACTTAGGCGGGTTCGTAAGGTTGCATTTCGATGTGTTTCTGGAATTACCGTACTTCTCATTGGGGCAGCGGGAATGTGTCTGTCTCGCCTCAGGGCGATCCAGCCATCCCTGCGCTGCGCTTCGGGACCGCACTCGCTTTGCTCGTGCGTCCAAGCGAGCAGTGCTCGCTTAGTCGAACCCGATGGCGGGTTCTCATCCCATCCGGCCTGCCACAAATTAAAAAACCACCGCGAGGGTGGTTTTTTAATTTGGTGGAGGCGGCGGGAATCGAACCCGCGTCCGCAAGCCCTCTACAGTCAGTTCTACATACTTAGCCATGTTATTTAGTTTAACCCGGCATCCGCCAACCGGCGGGCTGATGACAGGCGAGCCACCTATTGTTTAACGCTCTGTAAAGCGACCCTACGGAGCGCGATCCTCGTTAATGGCTCTGCAGTCTGTTGCCAGACCCGGCGTTGAGGCCCACCGGTGCAGAGTCCAGCCGGATTTAAGCGGCTAGAGCGTAACGTTCGTCGTTTGCGACTATTGCTTTTCCAGATGTATTTACGAGGTGACTGGTCCTCGGTATGCCCTGCGCTGCTTTGTAACCCACGTCGAAGCCAGGTCGCCCCCGGCATTCTGTGTAGCGTTCATAAGATGGTGACGGAACCGGAAAGTTCAACCACCACCCGCTTAGATTCTAACAGAATCAAAGAACTGCTGACCTAATTCCGATTCCAGATGGGAATGCCGCCAATATAAATCAGCGTGTTGGTAAAGGCTTCGACAAGCTCAGCCCGAACGGGTTGGATTGTTGATGTTTCTATATAGGATTGGAAATTTATATAGATGGCATTTCGACGGGCTCAATGCGAACGGGTTTAGTTAGTGCTGACCTAAAGATAAGCAAGCAGCTCTTGCGGATGATCGATGAGGTAGCGGGCGCCCCAGGATTCGGGCGGATGGCTATTGCCAAGATAGCCGTAGCGGGCGATGACCGGTTCCATTCCTGCGGCCAGGCTGGCTTCCACGTCGCGCATGTCGTCGCCCAGATAGATACAGGCGGCGGGTGCAACGGCCAATGCGCTGCTTGCTGCCAGCAGTGGCTCGGGGTGCGGTTTGGAGTGGGTGGTGTCGCCGCCGCTGATGACGCAGGCGGCGCGCTGGCTCAGGCCCAGCAGTTGCAGCAGCGGCAGGGTGAAGCGCGCGGGCTTGTTGGTGACGATGCCCCAGGGCAGGGCGCGTGCATCGAGCTGGTCGAGCAGTTCGGCCACGCCCGGAAACAAATGGGTGTCGTGGCACAGGCGCGCGGCGTAAAAATCCAGAAACTCGTCGCGCATGGCCTGGTAGCCGGGATCATCCGGGCCGATGTTGAAGCCCAGTCCCAATAATCCGCGGGCGCCGGCCGAGGCTTCGGTGCGGATGAGTGCCAGTGGCAGGGGCGGCAACCCGCGTGCACTGCGCTGGCGGTTGAGGGCATGGCCCAGATCGGGCGCGGTGTCAGCAAGGGTGCCGTCGAGGTCGAAGAAGACGGCTTTGATCATTGGAAGATGCAAAACATCCGGGTCAGGCGCGGCACACCATGATGTAGTTCACGCTCGAATCCGGTGCCAGGGCGTAGATCTTGGTGAGGGGGTTGTAGACCATGCCGGTGATCTCTGCGATATCCAGCCCGGCATTGCGCGCCATGCGCGCGAGTTCGGACGGCTTGATGAATTTGGCGTAATCGTGCGTGCCGCGCGGCAGCAGACGCAACATATATTCCGCGCCGACCACGGCGTACAGGTAGGATTTCGGATTGCGATTGAGGGTGGAGAAAAAAACCCAGCCGCCGGGTTTCACCAGTTTGGCGCAGGAGCGTACGATGCTCTCCGGGTCGGGCACGTGTTCCAGCATTTCCATGCAGGTGACGACATCGTAATGCTGCGGCTGTTCCTCGGCCAGATCTTCCACCGCAATCTTGCGGTATTCCACCTGATTGCCGGTTTCCAGCAGATGTAGTTTCGCCACTTTCAGGGGCTTGTCGCCGAGATCGATGCCGGTGACTTTGGCGCCGCGCACGGCCATGCTTTCCGACAGGATGCCGCCGCCGCAGCCGACATCGAGCACGGTTTTGCCTGCCAGGCCGGCAGCAAGCTGCCCGATGTAATCCAGCCGCAGCGGATTGATTTCATGCAGCGGTTTGAATTCGCTGTTGGGGTCCCACCAGTGATGTGCCAGTTGACTGAATTTCTCCAGTTCCAGCAGATCGACGTTGACGCTGCTTTTTCCCATATCCTTACTCTTCATGCATCGCTCCAATCTGTTCCCGCCAGTACGCCGTCCGGCGCAGCAGTTCCTGCTCATCCAGAGTGGTGAGTTTTCCTTCGTTCAGCAGCATTTTACCATTTACCCAAACATGGCTCACATGGTTGCGACCGGCAGCATAAACGAGGTGCGAGACAGGATCATAGCAGGGCGCGAGTTCGAGGCTGGAGAAATCCACGGCGGTAATGTCGGCTGCCTTGCCTGCGACCAGGGAACCGGTGATCTTGCCCAGCCCCAAGGCTCTGGCGCCATTGAGCGTCGCCATTTGCAGTGCCTGATGCGCCGGCAGCGTGTCCGCCCTGCCGCTTTGAGCCTTGGCAAGCAGCGCGGCCAAACGCATCTCCTCGAACAGGTCGAGACGGTTGTTGCTGGCGGCACTGTCGCTGCCGAGGCCGACGTTGATGCCCTGGTTCAGGAGTGCGGCAATGGGGGCCAACCCGCTGGCGAGTTTCAGGTTGGAAGAAGGGCAGTGCACCACGCTGCAACCCTGTTGCGCCACCAATTCGATCTCTGCGCTGGTGAGATGCACCATGTGTACCGCGATCAGGTTGGGGCCGAGCAGACCAAGCTGGTGCAGACGCTCGAGCGGGCGCAGGCCGGTAGTTTCCATGCTGTTCTCGATTTCGTCAGCGGTTTCGTGCAGGTGGATATGTATCGGCAGATCGAGCTGTTCGGCATAAGTGAGAATGCTGGCAAAGGTCTTGTCATTCACGCTGTAGGGTGCGTGCGGCGCAAGACAGAACGATAGCAGCGGGTGCTGCTGGTAGCGGTCGCGTAGCGACAGGCCTTTTGCCAGATAATCGTCGGCGTCGCTGGCATAGGCAGTGGGGAAATTGATCACGATCATGCCGATGGCAGCGCGCATTCCGGCAGTCAGCGCAGCCTGGGCAGACGCTTCCGGGAAAAAATACATATCGTTGAAACAGGTAATGCCGCCTTTCAGCATTTCGGCACAGGCCAGCCGGGTTCCATCCAGCACGAAATCCGCGTTCACATGCCGGGCTTCGGTCGGCCAGATGCGCTGGTTGAGCCACGCCATCAATGGCAATTCGTCCGCCAGTCCGCGCATCAGCGACATGGCGGCATGGGTATGCAGATTGATCAGACCGGGGATCAGCACATGCTGGTCGAGAACGATGTGTTCAGCCGGAGCAAAGCGTGCCTGCGCTTCGGCATGCGGCAGGATCGCCCGGATCGTGCCTTGATCAATGGCGATGGCATGATCGTGCAGTAGCGTTCCGGCAGGTTCCACCGGAACAATCCAGCGCGCCGCCAGCAAAGTGTCGATTTTTATGGGATGGGACATTTAGCGTAGCAGCTTAGCAAAAAAAGCCCTGCACGGCGGCAGGGCTCTGTTTTTTCTTTACCCGGATCAGATTTACTTCGCTTCCCGTGTTCCGGCCACTTCAATTTCAACCCGACGGTCGGGTTGCAGGCAATCGATCAGCCCCTTGGTTTTTCTGTCACCTTTGCAGCTATCTCCAGTCACGGGATTGGCTTCACCTTTGCCATCCGTGAAGATGTTGCTGGGGTCTATTCCTTTGTGCGTTACCAGGTAGCTCTTGACTGCTTCGGCGCGACGTACCGACAGTCCTTTGTTGTATTCCTCGGTGCCGATGCGGTCCGCGTAACCGATGGCAACGATCAGGTCGTATTTGATCCCGGTCAGTTTACTGATGAGATTATCCAGCGCCTGTATGCCTTCAGGTTTCAACACGGCTTTGTCGAAATCGAACAGCGTATCGGCGGAAAGAGTCACTTTCTCCGGTGCGGTTTTGGCCGCCGCTGCGGCTACTGCGGCTGCGGCAGCGGCCGCCTTGGTTGCCTTTTCAGGCTTGATTACCAGATCCGGCTCGCATTGATAAATCGCCTTGGCGGGTGTCCAGGCGCTGGTGTGCCAGCATAGATTGGTGGAATTCCTGGCGGGCACAGCGCGGTCATCCACCAGGTAGGCTTCCGGTTTTGTGACTTGAGCCATGGCGGCCCCGGATAAAAATATCGGCAGAACAACTATCCCAAACAGGAGTTTCTGGGTCAATGTGTTTTTCATATTGATGCTCCTTTTTAGAAAAACTTCAAGTTAAAATCGGACTGTCTATTGCCTAGGCAGGCGCGAACGCAAGCCTAACCAAATCAGTTTATTAATTTAGCACGTTGTTATATAGCATATAACTTTATATGCTTGCGGACTATTTATTTTATATGCTTGTGGATTATTCCTGAGCTGCCAGCAAGGTATCCACTCTTCGGGACGCATCATTTGCGGGCAAAAAAAAGCCCTGCCAGCGGCAGGGCTTGGATCATCAGTTATTCTGCAGATCGGATTTACTTCGTGTCCCGTGTCCCGTCCACTTCGACTATGACGCGGCGATCGGGTTGCAGGCATGCAATCAGCGCCTTGGTTGCCTTGCTGCCTTTGCATCTGTCTCCGGTTATGGGATCGGCCTTGCCCCTGCCTTCGATCTGAATTTTTCCGGCATCTACGCCATGCATTACCAGATGGTTTTTGACTGCTTCGGCACGACGCAGGGAGAGACGTTTGTTGTATGCCTCGGAACCAATGCGGTCAGTGTAACCGACTACATGGACCGACTTATAATTGAGGATCTTCAACCTGGCCGCAAATTCTTCCAGTTGATCGCGCGATGGGCTATGTTTCACTATCGCTTTGTCGAAATCGAACAACTCATCGGCAGAGAAATGCATTTTTGAGGGTACCGGTGCGGGTGCCGCCGGTGCCGGTTTGGGTGCCGGCGGGGGTGGCGGAGGTGCTGCCACTACTTTTTTGGGTACCAGATCAGGCTCGCATTCATAGACCGCCTTGGCGGGCGTCCAATCGTTGGTATGCCAGCATAGATTGGTGGAATTCCTGGCGGGTACGGCGCGGTCGTCTACCAAGTAGGCATCCGATTTCTTTACTTGGGCCATGGCGGCTCCGGAAAAAAATATCGGCAGAACAATCGCGCTAAACAGGAGTTTCTTGGTCGATATGCTTTTCATGCTCATGCTCCTTTCTGGGAAGATTTCAGTTTAAATAAACCACCTTTTGCCAGTGTAGTCATGGACAAAACCACACCATCCGTTCCTTTATAGCACATTATTCTAGTGATACCACGTCCGGTGTCCGGTTGGAGATCCATGCCTGCAGGGGCCGTGTTATTGCAGATGGCATGAACGCAAGAATACCCGGGTGGCTACAACAGGGGGGGCGTGATAGAATTAGCAACTTTATTTATTGCTGTCCACGGCACAATTCCCGCCATAACTTATTGTCTCTGATAGAAAAATCTTAATGGATCAATTCGCGAAAGAAACCCTGCCGATCAGCCTTGAAGAGGAAATGCGCCGTTCCTATCTGGATTACGCCATGAGCGTGATTGTGGGGCGGGCATTGCCGGATGTGCGTGACGGTCTGAAACCGGTGCACCGGCGAGCGTTGTTCGCCATGCATGAGCTTTCCAACGATTGGAACCGCCCTTACAAGAAATCTGCGCGCATTGTCGGTGATGTGATCGGTAAGTATCATCCCCACGGGGATACCGCGGTCTATGACACCATCGTGCGCATGGCGCAGGATTTTTCGTTGCGTTACATGCTGGTGGACGGTCAGGGCAATTTCGGTTCGGTGGACGGCGATAACGCGGCAGCAATGCGTTATACCGAAATCCGCATGTCGCGCATCGCCCATGAGCTGCTGGCGGATCTGGACAAGGAAACGGTGGATTTCGGTCCGAACTACGATGGCTCGGAAAGAGAGCCGCTGATTCTGCCGGCAAAAATCCCCAATCTGCTGATCAACGGTTCTTCCGGCATTGCGGTCGGCATGGCGACGAATATCCCGCCGCATAATCTGAATGAAGTAGTGGACGCCTGCCTGGTCCTGCTGAAAAATCCCGAAACCAGCATAGACGAACTGATCGAAATCATCCCGGCGCCGGACTTCCCGACTGCCGGCATCATCTACGGCATTGCCGGGGTGAGAGAGGGCTATCACACCGGACGTGGCCGCGTGGTGATGCGCGCCCGCACACATTTCGAGGACATGGAAAAAGGCAGCCGCCAGAGCATCATCATTGACGAGCTACCGTATCAGGTAAACAAGGCCAACCTGCTGATCCGTATCGGTGAATTGGTGCGTGACAAGAAAATCGAGGGCATTTCCGATTTGCGCGACGAATCGGACAAATCCGGCATGCGCGTGGTGATTGAACTGAAGCGCGGTGAAGTGCCTGAAGTGGTACTGAACAATCTGTATAAAGAAACGCAGATGCAGGACACCTTTGGTATGAACATGGTGGCTCTGCTGGATGGACAGCCGCGCTTGCTGAATCTGAAGCAGATGCTCAGTGCATTCCTGCGCCACCGGCGTGAAGTGGTGACACGGCGCACGGCATTCGAACTGAAGAAGGCACGTGAGCGCGGCCATTTGCTGGAAGGTCTGGCGGTAGCGCTGTCCAACGTGGACGATGTAATTGCCCTGATCAAGGCGGCGCCAACCCCGGTAGTGGCCAAAGATGCGTTGATGGCGAAGCTATGGCGATCGAAGCTGGTGGAGGAAATGCTCGTGCGCGCCACGGTCGATGCCAAGGCATTCCGCCCGGATGGATTGGCGGCAGAATTTGGTTTATCGAAAAAAGGCTACCGTCTGTCCGATGCGCAGGCGCAGGCGATTCTGGAATTGCGCCTGCAACGCTTGACCGGGCTGGAACAGGACAAGATCGTCAGCGAGTACAAGGAGGTAATGGACAGGATAGCCAACTTCCTCGATATTCTCGCCAATCCGGAACGGATCACCATCATCATCACCGAGGAACTCACTGCCATCAAACAGCAGTTTGGCGACAAACGCCGCAGCGAAATCGTGATCAGTACGCACGATCTGAGCATGGAAGACCTGATCGCGCCGGCAGATATGGTGGTCACGCTGTCACACAGCGGTTACATCAAGTCGCAGCCGCTGGACGACTATCACGCACAAAAACGCGGCGGGCGCGGCAAACAGGCGACAGGTACCAAAGAAGATGACTTCATCGACAATCTGTTCATCGCCAATACGCACGATTACATATTGTGTTTTTCCAGCCGGGGGCGGGTGTACTGGATCAAGGTTTACTCGGTGCCGCAGGGCGGGCGCTCCGCGCGCGGCAAGCCCATCGTCAATCTGGTGCAACTGGAGCAGGGAGAGAAGATCAATGCCATCCTGCCGGTAAAAGCATTCGACGAGAACCGCTATATATTCATGGCCACTTCCTTTGGCACCGTGAAGAAGACGCCGCTGTCCGAGTTCTCGCGGCCGCGCACCAGCGGCATCATCGCAGTGGGTCTGGACGAAAGCGATTATCTGATCGGTGTTGCGCTGACCGAAGGCAAGCACGACGTGATGCTGTTTTCCGATGCCGGCAAGGCGGTACGCTTTGATGAAAATGACGTGCGGCCGATGGGACGCGGTGCGCGCGGCGTGCGCGGCATGAAACTGGGCAAGGGACAGAAGGTTATTTCCCTGCTGGTGGCCGAGAGCGAGGAACAGGCAGTATTGACCGCGACCGAAAATGGGTACGGCAAGCGTACGCCGATAGGCGAATACACCCGCCATGGCCGCGGCACCCAGGGCATGATCGCAATCAAGACCAGCGAACGCAACGGCAAAGTGGTGGCGGCGCGACTGGTCAGACAGGATGATGAGATCATGCTGATTACCACCGGCGGGGTCTTGATCCGCACCCGCGTCAGGGAAGTTCGCGAAATGAGCCGTTCCACCCAGGGGGTGACTCTGATCAATCTGGATAAAGGCGAGAAACTCGCCGGACTGGAGCGAGTGGTCGAGACCGACGGAGAATAGCGATTGAACCGCAGGGGAGTGCAAGAGTAAGGAATGGAACGTATATTTAATTTCAGCGCAGGCCCTGCGATCATGCCGGCGGAAGTGCTGCAGCAAGCGCGCGCCGAGATGCTCGACTGGCACGGCAGCGGCATGTCGGTGATGGAAATGAGCCATCGCGGCAAGGAATTCATGGCTATTGCCGCAAAAGTCGAAGCTGATTTGCGCGAACTGGCGGGTATTCCGGATAATTACAAGGTGCTGTTCCTGTCGGGCGGTGCTTCCAGCCAGTTTGCCATGGTGCCGATGAATCTGTTGCGCGGCAAGAAAAGCGCCGATTATGTCAACACCGGCGAGTGGTCCAAGAAAGCCATCAAGGAAGCGCAGAAATACTGCGCTGTTAATGTCGCAGCCTCATCTGCAGACGCGAATTTCAGCTACGCGCCGGCACAGGACAAATGGACGCTCGACCCGGCTGCGGCGTATGTGCATTACACGCCCAATGAGACTATCGGCGGCGTGGAGTTCAACTGGGTGCCTGACTTGAACGGCGCGGTGCCGCTGGTGGCGGACATGTCTTCCAGCATCTTGTCGCGCCCGCTGGATGTGGCCCGGTTCGGGCTGATTTATGCCGGTGCGCAGAAAAATATGGGTCCGGCCGGATTGACCATCGTCATTGTGCGCGAGGATTTGCTGGGAGCAACCGTACCCGGTACGCCGACCATGTTCGATTACAAGATCCATGCCGATAATGACTCCATGTATAACACCCCCCCCACCTATGCCATGTACATCATGGGTCTGGTACTGGAATGGCTGCAGCGGAATGGCGGCTTGGCGGCGATGGAGCAGGTCAATATAGCCAAGGCCAAACTACTGTACGACTTGCTCGATGCCACTGATTTTTATCATTGCCCGGTAGCCAGATCCGACCGCTCGCGCATGAATGTGCCTTTCACCCTGAAGGACGCGGCGCTGGATGGAGCATTTCTGCAACAGGCGCAGGCGCACGGCCTGATACAACTGAAAGGTCACCGTTCAGTGGGCGGCATGCGCGCTTCAATCTACAATGCCATGCCGCTCGAGGGGGTGGCCGTGCTGGTCGAATTCATGCGGGAGTTTGCAAGCAGCCATGCCTGAACGCGCAAACAAGGTTTTCCAGATACTCACTCTCAACCCGATTTCACCGCTGGGTTTGAAGCGTTTTGCTGCCAGTCATTACGTGGTGGGCAACGACATCGTCAAGCCGGATGCGATTCTGGTGCGCTCGCACAACATGCTGAAAATGGATATTCCGGCAAGTGTCAAGGCGATAGGCCGGGCGGGCGCGGGTACCAACAATGTTCCGGTCAAGGACATGAATCTGCGCGGGGTGCCGGTGTTCAATGCCCCCGGCGCCAATGCCAATGCAGTAAAGGAACTGGTGCTGGCAGGCATGTTGCTGGCGTCGCGCAATCTGGTACCCGCGATTCGTTTCACCGAAGGCTTGCAGGGTGACGATGCCACCCTGCATAAGCTGGCGGAAGAGGGCAAGAAGCAGTTTGCCGGGATAGAGTTGCCGGGACGCACGTTGGGCATCATTGGTCTGGGCGCGATCGGCAGACTGGTGGCAGATGTGGCCATCCGGCTCGGTATGAAAGTGATGGGCTACGACCCGGAAATCACCGTGGAGGCAGCCTGGAATCTGTCATCGGAAGTGAAAAAAGCCCAGAGCATCGAAGAACTGCTGCACAACAGCGATTTTGTTACCTTGCATGTGCCGTTGCTGGACGCAACCCGCCACCTGATCAATCAGCAGCGTGTGCAGAACATGAAGAAGGGTGCGATTCTGCTCAATTTCTCGCGTGACGGCATTGTCGATGAGAATGCGGTACTGCTGGGGATCGAGTCCGGTAAAATCAAAAATTACGTATGCGACTTTCCCAGCCAGAAATTTCGGCATCATGCAGCAGTCATCATGCTGCCGCACCTGGGTGCGTCTACCCGGGAAGCGGAAGAGAATTGCGCAATAATGGTGGTGGATCAGGTAATGGACTATCTGGAAAATGGCAACATCACCAATACCGTCAATTTCCCCAATGTGACCATGGGCCGCGAATCGCCTTACCGGGTGGCGGTGGCCAACTCCAACGTGCCCAACCTCCTGGGACAGATTTCCACCACCATGGCAAAAGCCGGGCTTAACATTCACACGATGGTGAATAAGTCGCGCGGCGAGATGGCCTACACGCTGGTGGATGTGGACAGCCCGATGCCGCAGCAAACCATAGACGAGATTGCGGCGATTCCCGGCGTACTGATGGTGCGCTACTTGCCGATACTGGCCGAGTAGTTGCAGCCAAGATGAGCTAACCTGCGATGACCGATCAACTCAAACAACTGCGCGACCAGATAGACGCGATAGACAGCGAGCTGCTGAAATTGGTAAGCACGCGCGCCGATCTTGCACGGCAGATCGGACTGCTCAAGAACGGCATGGTGTACCGCCCCGAGCGCGAGGCGCAAGTGCTGGCGCGGGTAAGTAAATTGAATTCCGGTCCGCTGGCAGACGAACAGGTCGCGCGGCTGTTCACTGAAATCATGTCACTGTGTCGTGCCCTGGAACAGCCCTTGACCGTGGCATACCTTGGTCCGTGCGGAACTTTTTCCGAAGAAGCCGCGTTGAAACGCTTCGGCAGCATGGTGACCACCCTGGCATGCGATTCGATAGACGAGGTCTTCCGTAAAGTGGAGTCGGGTGCCGCGAGTTATGGAGTGGTGCCGGTGGAAAACTCCACCGAGGGCGCGGTCGGCAGAACGCTGGATTTGTTGCTGCAGACGCCGTTAAAGGTATGCGGTGAAGTGCAGTTGCCGGTACATCAGTGTCTGCTGGCGCGGCATGATGACCTTGCGCGCATCCGAAAAATTTACTCGCATCCGCAGTCATTTGCGCAGTGCCACGAATGGTTGAACGCCAATCTGCCCCATTTATCCGGTGCGGCACGGGTCAATGCAGCGAGCAATGCCGATGCCGCCAGATTGGCTGCGGAAGATGAAACTGCTGCAGCCGTAGCCGGCAAAAAGGCCGCCGAGGTATTCGGGCTTGCCGTCTGTGCCGAGAATATCGAGGATGACCCGAAGAACACCACGCGTTTTCTGGTGATCGGCGCGCAGGATATCGCCGCTTGCGGCAAGGATAAAACCTCGCTGGTGATGTCGGTCAAGAATCGTCCTGGCGCGATCCACGAGCTGCTGGCACCGCTGGCGCAACATGGCGTCAGCATGAGCCGCCTGGAATCCCGCCCCTCCCGCATGGGTCTGTGGGAATATGTATTTTTTGTCGATATTGAAGGCCACCAGCAAGACCAGAAAGTGGCGCAGGCGCTGGCAGAATTGCGCGCGCAAGCTGCATTCCTGAAAATACTCGGTTCCTACCCTGCGGCGTGATCTGATTTTAACTTCCTGATTGCAGCATTCCGATACTCTGACTTTATGAATATTTGCGACCTCGCGCCGGAATACATCCGTGCCATCATGCCCTACCAGCCAGGCAAACCGATTTCCGAGCTGGCACGGGAGATGGGTCTGGACCAGCATGCCATCGTCAAGCTGGCATCCAACGAGAACCCGCTGGGGCCAAGTCCGCTCGCGCTGGCAGCGATGACTCAGGCGCTGGAGGAGGTGGCGTTATATCCGGACGGGAGCGGTTTCGAGTTGAAAGCGGCGCTGTCGCAGCGTTATGCGGTGGGCAGTGAGCAGATCGTATTGGGCAACGGTTCCAACGATGTGCTGGAACTCGCCGCCAGGGTATTCCTGAAACCGGGCGCATCGGCGGTTTATTCGCAGCATGCTTTTGCCATTTATCCGCTGGTGACCCAGGCTGTCGGCGCCAGCGGCATCGCGGTGCCGGCCCTGAAATACGGCCACGACCTGGATGCCATGCTGGATGCGGTTACACCGGAAACGCGCGTGGTGTTCATCGCCAACCCCAATAATCCGACTGGCACATTATTGGCCGCTGCCGACCTGCTGCGTTTTCTGCAGCGAGTGTCGCCGGATGTACTGGTGGTGCTGGATGAGGCCTACAACGAATATTTGCCGGATACGGCCAAGGCCGACAGCGTTGCCTGGCTGAAGCGCTTTCCCAATCTGCTCATCACCCGCACTTTCTCCAAGGCCTATGGCCTGGCGGGTGTGCGCGTGGGCTTCGGCCTGGCGCGCGAGGATGTGGCGAGCCTGATGAACCGGGTGCGCCAGCCGTTCAATGTCAACAGCATAGCGCTGGCGGGTGCGGTGGCGGCGCTGGCAGACGTGGAATTCGTGAAGCGCTCCTACGCACTCAACCGGGCAGGGATGATGCAGGTCACCACCGGCTTGCGGCGGCTGGGTATCGAATACATTCCGTCCTACGGCAACTTCCTGAGCTTCCGCGTGAACGGCGGCGATGCCGGCGCGGTTTATCAGAGTCTGTTGCAGCAGGGCGTGATCGTGCGTCCCATCGGCATTTATGAAATGCCCGAATACCTGCGAGTCACCATCGGTCTGGAGTCGCAGAATCAGAAATTTCTGCAATCACTTGAAACAGCACTTGGAGAATTAGCTTGATCATCATCATGAACAGCGGCGTCACTGACGAACAGGTGGACGCGGTAGTAAACAAAATTCGGAGCTTTGGTCTGGACGCCAATATTTCACGTGGCACCGAGCGCACCGTGATCGGCGCCATCGGCGATGAGCGCAAGCTTGAGCCGGAAATGTTTGACACTCTGCCTGGAGTCGAATACTCCATGCACATCGTCAAGCAGTACAAGATCGTGTCGCGCGAATCGCACAAGCACGATACGCTGATCGATATTCGCGGGGTGCAAATTGGCGGCAACCAGATCCAGGTAATCGGCGGGCCGTGCTCGGTGGAAACCCAGCAGCAGATGGATCTGGCGGCGCAGCAGGTTGCTGACGCCGGCTGCCGGCTGATGCGCGGCGGTGCTTTCAAGCCTCGTACCAGTCCTTACACTTTTCAGGGCAAGGGCGAGGAAGGGCTGGCAATATTTCGCCAGGCAGCAGACAAACATAACCTGCCGATCGTCACCGAGCTGATGGATGCGCGCATGCTCGACACTTTTCTCAAGCACGATGTGGATGTGATCCAGATCGGTACCCGCAGCATGCAGAACTTCGAGTTGCTGAAGGAAGTGGGGCGCATCAACAAGCCAGTGATACTCAAGCGCGGCATGTCGGCGACCATTTCCGAATGGCTGATGGCGGCGGAATACATTGCTGCCGGCGGCAATCACAACATCATTTTCTGCGAGCGTGGCATCCGCAGTTTCGAGACCGCTTACCGCAACGTGATGGACGTGACCTGCATCCCGGTGCTGAAAAAGGAAACGCATTTGCCGGTGATCGTCGATCCTTCGCATGCCGGTGGCAAGGCCTGGATGGTGCCGGCACTGGCACGCGCGGCGATTGCTGCCGGTGCCGATGGCCTGCTGGTGGAAATGCACCCGAATCCGTGTGAAGCCTGGTGCGATGCCGACCAAGCGCTGAACCCGCAGGAATTCAAAGACCTGATGGGGTCGCTCAAAGGAATAGCGCAAGTGATCGGGCGCAGCATGTAGTGCAGAAGCAATCGCGCACAAAATAAATCCTCATTCAAGATGGTAAACGTTGTGATCAATAAACTGGTGATTGTCGGCGTCGGCCTGATCGGCGGCTCATTCGCGCTGGCGCTGCGCAAGGCCGGGCTGGTCAAGCATATCGTCGGCATCGGCCGCAGCCGCGAGAACCTGCAGCGCGCACGTGAACTGGGGGTGATAGACGAAATCGCCGATGATTTTGCGCTGGCGTTGCCGGGCGCTGATCTGGTGCTGCTCGCGATGCCGGTGGGGCAGACCGGCAAGATCATGGCGCAAATTTCTCCTTATCTCGCAACCGGAACCATCGTGACCGACGCCGGCAGCACCAAGCAGGATGTGGTTGCAGCAGCGCGCTCTTTTCTGGCTGGGCATTTGCAGAATTTTGTTCCCGGCCATCCCATCGCCGGTGCCGAACTGAGCGGAGTGACTGCAGCCAGCGCCGATCTGTTCCGCGACAAGAATCTGGTGCTGACGCCGCTGGATGAAACCGGCACTGAGGCGGTGACGCGGGTGACCGAATTGTGGCAGGGTTGCGGCGCGCGCGTGTTGCACATGCGCGCCGACCGGCATGACGCCATTCTCGCAACAATGAGCCATCTGCCGCATGTGCTGGCATTCACCTTGATGCATCATGTCTGCACCAGTGCCGACGACAAGCCGGAAGACCTGCTGCGTTTTGCCGGCAGCGGTTTCCGCGATTTCACCCGCATTGCCGGCAGCTCTGCCGAAATGTGGCGCGACATCTGCCTTGCCAACCGCGCAGCGCTGCTCGGGCAAATCGATTCTTACCAGAACGAGCTGACAGATTTGCGCGAGATGCTGGCGCGGGGTGACGGGCAGGCGCTGGAAAAATTCTTTGCTGATGCACGCGCTGCGCGGCAGCGATGGTTGCAAGACAAGTCTTGAATAGCTGTAGGCTGGGGTGAGCTCGCGAACCCCAGCATTTCGAGTCGCGATTACATGCTGCTTGAGGTTTATACCTCACCCCAGCCTGCAGTATGCGTGACTGTTGCTTCTGGTAAACTGCTGCGACTGTTGTACTTGTCTCCGCTTGGTCCGCCGTAACGCCGATTTGACTTCCCTGAGGGGAGCGAGCCGGGTCAGACGGCCTGTGTGTGGCCGACCGGAGAAAAAGCATAACGGGATGTTCCATTCCAAGCGCTGCCAACGTGCAGGTCAGCAGACAGATTGAGGTGTGCCAACAACCGTAGTATTCAATCCTGATTCCTGTTGCGCGATGTTCATTTCGCGGCAGCAAGGGTCTCGTCTGTTTTATCGTGTCATGCGGCAGCGCCCCATTTTTTGTGCAAGGGTGCCATGCCATATCTTGAGAAGCTCGATCCCATTATTCGCGACATCATCGAACCGGCGGCCATTGCCACCGATCACGCTGCTGCGTTTCCGCGCGCCGCCGTTGCCGCGCTCGGCGAAACCGGCCTGCTGGGCCTGATCAGCGCGAGCGAGGTGGGTGGCATGGGGCTGGGTCTGGCCGAGGCAGCGCAGGTGGTCGAGCGCATTGCCAAGGCGTGCCCTTCCACTGCCATGGTGGTGACCATGCATTATTGCGGCACGAGCGTGCTCGAGAAGTTTGGTGCCGACCCGATCCGGCGCGAAATTGCTGCGGGCCGCCATTTGACGACTCTGGCCTGGTCCGATGCAGGTTCCCGCAGCCACTTCTGGGCAGCGGTCGGCAGTACCCGCCCGGATGGTGAGGCTTATCTACTCGATGGCGACAAGACCATGGTGACTGCTGCAGGCGAAGCCGATTCCTACGTGTGGTCGTCACCACCGGCTGAAGCTGCCGGTGCCAGCACCTTGTGGCTGGTCGACAGCAAGACAGCGGGTCTGAGCCAGCCAAAACTGTTCGACGGCATGGGCCTGCGCGGCAACGGTTCTTCACCGCTTTCCTGCAAGGCCCTGCGGCTGCCCGCCTCCGCCATGCTGGGCAGCGATGGCGGCGGTTTCGACATCATGCTCGGCGCAGTATTACCGGTATTCTCGGTGCTGATCGCTTCCTGCTCGCAAGGAATAATGGAGGCGGCGCTCGAGCGTGCGTGCACCCATGCGAGCGCCAGCAAATTTGAACATCTGGGCAGTGCGCTGGCAGACCTGCCCACCATCAGGGCTTATCTCGCGCGTGCGCGCATCCGCGCCGACATGGCGCGTACTCTGCGCGACGATACCCTGGCGGCGCTGGCCGGTGGCCGTGCTGATGCGATGCTGCGGGTGATGCAGACCAAGGCCGCAGCGGCGGAAGCCGCGCTGGAAGTCACCGATGTCGCCATACGCGTGTGCGGCGGCGCGGCATTCCGCAAGGATGTGGGGGTCGAACGTTATTTCCGCGATGCGCGCGCAGCCTCGATCATGGCGCCGACTTCCGATGTGCTGTTTGATTTCATCGGCAAAGCCGTTTGCGGTTTGCCGGTGTTTGAGTAGGAAACGCGAAATGGCAAAACCATTGCTGCTGGGTGCGGTTGCCTATGCGCCCAAAGTCGTGACCATCTGGGAAGGATTCAAGGAATATTTCCGGCGGCACGATTTCGAATTTGATTACATCCTCTATTCCAATTACGAGCGCCAAGTCGAAGCGCAGCTCGACGGCAGCATCGATCTTGCCTGGAATTCGCCGCTGGCCTGGATCAGGGCGGAACGCATGGCACGTGCGCGCGGGCTGGAGGCGCACGCGCTGGCGATGCGCGACAGTGACCGCGATCTCTGTTCAGTGCTGGTAGCGCGCTCCGATTCCCATGTTGCGATCACAGCAGACCTGTCCGCTCTGGCGGGGCAGGTGATCGGTTTTGGCGCGCTGGATTCGCCGCAGGCCAACCTGATTCCGCGCGATCATTTGCGTGCGCAGGGACTGTTTGCCGGACGTGACTATACGGCACGGCGTTTCGATGAACTGAGCGGCAAGCATGGCGACCATATCGGCGGTGAACGTGCGGCGGCACTGGCGCTGATGGCTGGAGAGATCGACGCCGCCTGGATGATCGACGGCAATTATCTGGCTTTTGCACGCGAAGGCATACTGCCGGCAGGCGCCACCCGGATCGTGGCGCGCAGCGGCAGCTACGATCACTGCAACTTTACCTTGGTCTCAGGCATATCTGCAGCAAGCGCCGAGATGGCGGCGCGGTTCACCGAATTGCTGCTGGCGATGGACTGGCAGGATGCGCAGGTGCGGCCGCTGCTGGAACTGGAAGGATTGAAAACATGGCTACCTGGCCGCAGCAGCGGCTACGATCTGCTGATACGGGCAGTGGATGACGAGAAATTTTACGATGCAGCAGGCAACATCCTTGACCCCGATTATCGATATTGAAAATCTGGGACTGGATGCCGGCGCGCATTTGCTGGTCAAGTGCGGCCTGGGTGCAATTCCACCCGGCGGCGAGTTGCGCGTGGTGGGCAGCAATCCCGGCTGGGAAACGCAGCTGGCGGCATGGTGCCGCGCGCAAGGCCATGGCATGAGCATGCAGCAGCAGGACGGGCGTGCAGTTGCCATAGTGACGCGGGGTGGCGCCGATAGCGGTCGCTGGCATGACGCCGTGCATGCCGGACACAGCGATGCAACGCTGACCGGTGCGGTTGCGGATCGGGCCTTGTCGTGCTGGGGACTGTCGGCAAGAGGGGCGACGGTGGAAGCGGGTACGCCGGACATTCATTTCCGGCTCGACCGCAAAGACGAGATCTGGGCGGATAGCGCCGCTGTGCTGTATGCGCAGGCAGTGGCAGCACAATGGAATCCGGCTACGGCGATAGACTGGGACGAGCCGTTCGAGCTTCCCGCTGTAGTGGAAGATGCGGTGGCGCAGCTGATGACTTATCTGATCGAAAACGAGGAGGCTGCTTTGATCGTGCCGGCGCGTTTTCTCGGCCAGGTGCATCCACATTTCCGCGAAATACAGTCATTGCTAGCGATCCAGGTGGCGGACGAGGCACGCCATATCGAGGTCTTTACCCGCCGGCTGCATCTGAAAGGGCGGGAGCCGGCGCTGTCCACTGCCGGTGGCCAGGCTTCGCTCAAAACCCTGCTGGACGAACCCGATTTTTCTGTTGCCGGTTTCTTGCTGTCAGTGCTGGGCGAGGGCACTTTCGTCAGCCTGCTAAATTTTCTCCACCTGCATGCGCCCGATCCGGTGACACGGCAGATCGCCCGCCTGGCAGCGCGGGACGAAGCGCGCCATGTGGCTTTCGGCATGTCACATTTATTGTGGCGGCTGCAGCAGGAGCCGCAGTTCCGCACGCGGCTGGCCAACGCGGTGCAGTCGCGCAATGATGCTTTGGCGAATACTGCCGGACTCAACGAGGAAGTGTTCGATGCCTTGATCCTGATTGCGGCCGGCGAATTCACCCCGCAGGCAATTGCTGCGGGTTATGTCCGGGTGCAGCAGCTGATTGCGGATATGGCTGCAGGCAGGCAGGTGCGGCTGGAGCGGCTCGGCTTTGACAAGGAAGCTGCTCAACATTTGGCGGCTTTGCATACGCGCAATTTCATGTGATGCCAATTCCATTTCAGCAGTGATGCTGCATGGACAAGATGATGCGCCCTGCGTATAACAGCGAGTATTCTGAGAAATCGGCCTGGCCGGGTGACCCGTGAAATCCATCAGCTCTCGTGAAAATCCTTTATTCAAGCAACTCATCAAGCTGACGGAATCGGCTGTGCAGCGCAGAACCAGCGGGTTGACGCTGCTGGACGGCGCGCATCTGATCACCGCCTATCGTGCAGCGCTGGGATTGCCGCAAAACCTGATCATCAGTGAATCGGCGGGGGATGATGCAGAAATAAACCACCTGCTGGCGCAACTGGCAACGGAGCAGGCGGTGCCGATGGTGGTGCTGAGCGATGTCTTGTTCCGCGCAGTCTCTCCGGTCAAGACCCCCGGCGGCATCATGGCGTTGATAGCCATTCCCACGCACGATGTCATCCGCGTACACCAGGACGGGAGTTTCAGCGTGCTGCTTGAAACCATCCAGGACCCCGGCAATGTTGGTTCCATTCTGCGCTCTGCCGCTGCTGCCGGTGCCAGCGACGTCTATCTGTCTGCCGGTTGCGCCGATGCCTGGTCGCCCAAGACGCTGCGCGCCGCGATGGGAGCGCATTTCCAGTTGCGCCTCCACGAGCAATCCGATCTGGCAGAAGTGGCGCGGGAATTCAACGGCAAGGTGATCGCCACTACGCTGCAGGCGAAAACCAGCCTTTATCAAACCCGCTTGAGCGGATCGGTGGCATTCGTGTTCGGTAACGAGGGGGCGGGTCTGTCAGCGGCGGTGCTGCAGGTGGCCAGCGAGCAAGTCAGCATTCCCATGCCGGGCGGCACGGAATCCTTGAATGCGGCGGCAGCGGCGGCAGTGTGTTTCTTCGAGCGGGTGCGGCAGAACGCAAGTATTACAGAATAATCATAAATGCTGCGCAAACCAGTTGGCGGCACTGCGCGCAGCCTGTCCCAGCGTGCCGGGTTCTTCGAATAAATGGGTCGCATCGGGAATCAGAGTCAGTTTCTTTTCGCAGCGCAGCAGCGCATGGGCTTGCTGGTTCAGCTCGATCACGCCGTAGTCCGCGCTGCCGACGATGAGCAGAGTCGGCGCAGTCACCTGGCTCAAGGCGGTTTCTCCAGCCAGATCAGGACGGCCGCCGCGCGATACCACGGCGGCGATCTTGTTGCCCATTGCTGCCGCGGCCTGCAATGCCGCTGCTGCACCGGTGCTGGCACCGAAATAACCAACATGCAAGGTTTGCGTCTGCGGGTTGGCCTGCAGCCAGGCAGTGGCAGCCAGCAGACGGCGCGTCAGCAGGTCAATATCAAAGCGCGTGGCATAATCCTGATCCTCCGCGCGTGTCAGCAAGTCGAATAGCAGGGTGCCGATACCATGTTGTTGCAGCACTTCGGCAACAAAAGTGTTGCGCGGACTGAAGCGGCTGCTGCCGCTGCCGTGCGCGAACAGTACCACCCCGGTTGCGGATGGCGGCAATACCAGTTCGCCGTCGAGTTCGATCGGCCCTGCTGGAATATGTACGCTGCTCATGCTGTGCCTCCCATCACGACAGGAATCCGCCGCCTGCCAAACTGCCCCGCAGATTTGGCAAAATGTCCAGCGATGCGGGTATTGCAATCCGGACAGTGACCGTCGGGCGTGAGGCGGTATTGTTCGATTTCATACCAGTCGCGCACGATCAGGGCACTGTTGCACGAGGGGCAGCAGGTGGTATCCCCCTCGCGGTTATGCACATTACCAGTATAGACATAGCGCAGTCCTGCCGCTTGCGCGATCTGCCGCGCCTGTATCAGCGTTTCTACCGGGGTGGCGGGAATGTTGGTCATCTTGTAGTCGGGATGGAAAGCAGAAAAGTGCAGCGGCACGTCCACGCCGAGTTCCCTGGCGATCCATGCGCTCATTCTGCTTATCTCATCTGCCGAATCATTGAGGCCGGGGATCAGCAGCGTGGTGATCTCCACCCAGACCTCGGTTTCCTGGTGCAGATATTTCAGCGTATCCAGCACTGGCTGCAGGTGAGAGCCGGTCTGCTTGACATAGAATTCATCGGTGAACGCCTTGAGGTCAACATTGGCGGCATCCATTTTAGCGAACAAATCGCGCCGCGGCTGCTCGTGGATATAGCCTGCCGTGACTGCCACTGCCTTGATGCCGAGCGCGTGACAGGCATCGGCTACGTCCATCGCATATTCGGCGAAAATCACCGGGTCGTTGTAGGTGAAAGCGACGCTCTTGCAGCCCAGTTCCGCCGCACGGCGCGCGATGGCTTCCGGACTGGCCTGGTCGGCGAGCTTGTCGAAGCTGCGCGATTTGGAAATGTCCCAGTTCTGGCAAAACTTGCAGGCGAGATTGCAGCCTGCCGTGCCGAACGACAGGATGCTGCTGCCGGGATAGAAATGGTTGAGCGGTTTTTTCTCGATCGGGTCGACGCAGAATCCGGAAGACCGTCCATAAGTGGTGAGCACCATTGCATCGCCGACCCGTCCGCGCACGAAGCATGCGCCGCGTTGCCCTTCATGCAGCTTGCAGTCGCGCGGACACAGGTCACACTGGATGCGGCCGTCATCCAGCCGATGCCAGTACCGGGCGGGATGCTGTTCGGCGATGCTGATCGGTTCATCCATTGCAGGATTCCTCGTCTAAGTCAGTTTCACGCCATTTCGTCACGGTATAGCGCGACAGTTTCACGTTCTCGGCCCAGAAGTTATCGGGCAGTCCGGCCTTGCGTTTCAGCATAGCAAGAAACAGGGGCGGTTGCGCGAGGCTCTCCCATACCTGCGGCAGAAAAGTGCTGCGATGGCGGCCATATTCGAATACAACCCCGTCGAGGCCGGGGCGCAATTGCGCCAGCGCATCTGTTTCATCGGCAAAAGCCAGCGGCTGCGGTGCGGTGAGCAGCGAGACTTCTACTTGCACCGTGATAAATTCTTTCAGCGTAAGCGGCAGGAAGCGCGGATCGTGCAGCGCGGCGGACACGGCATTGCTTTTGACGTCGATAAGCAATGGCCGGTGCGCTTGCAGCGTACCGATGCAGCCGCGCAACTCGCCAGACTGAGTGAGGGTGATGAAACTCGCACCGGGTTCAGCCAGCCACGCTGCGCTTTCATTCGCCGCCGCATGCGGCGCGTGCAAAACCTGTGCGATCGCCGCACGCGCTATCGACAACAATGTTTTCCCCTGATCAGTTGCCATGCTCCTCCTCGGTGAAAGCGAATGCGGCATAACCTACCACCCGGTCGCGCGCACCGGCGGTATCGCCGGAGTTGCGCAAATCGAGCAAGTGCGCTGTCAGGTGGTGTTTCTGCGCGGCAATAATCAGGCCGCTGATGGGTGTGCCGCCGCAGGCGCATTCATGTGCTATCGGCTGATGCAGATCCATGATGGATTGCACGGTCGCGCCATCCACGCGTTGTGCGGTGGCATAAGGCAGATAGTGCGAGAGATCAGAACTGATGACGATCAATGTTTCTTCGCCGCCCCACAGCGCATCCAGTACCTCGGCGACTTCTTCGGCCGAAGCCATGCCGACAGCCAGTGGCAGCAGGGTGAAATCCGGCAATATGCTTTGCAGGAATGGCAGTTGTACTTCCAGCGCATGCTCCAGCGCATGCGCCTGCGCGCTGACGCTGACTTGCGGCAAATGGGCGATGGCGCGTACTGCCGCCATATCCAGCATCACCCGTCCGAGCGGCGTGTCGAAGGCATCCGCTTCCGGCAACGCCAGCCCGCGCAGCGCAACACGATGGGCGGGGCCGAGCAGCACCACGCGCCGGATGTGCGCAGCAATGGGACGCAGAGTGGCATAAGCGGTAGCAGCAATGGCTCCTGAATAGATGTAGCCGGCGTGCGGCACGATCAGGGCCTTGGGGATCAGGGCATGAGGATGCGCTACGGCCAGCAACTGCTGCACTTCGTGGGCAAGCTGCCGCGCATCGGCAGGATAGAACATACCGGCGACGGCAGGTGAACGAGCAATGGACATAGCGGTTTCTCTGTAAGCGATGGTGTGGATATGTGGATTGCCGGGGCAGAATCAAGGGCGGCAAAAAAATTATTGCGGATTGATGAGTGTCGGTCATCAACCCCGGCATGGTGTGATGGCGGAGAATCGCAGCGACTTATGCATGGACAATGCCCTGTGGAAATTCCGCTATTGAAATCTTGCGGCTTATCACCATATTTCTTTCTGTCGGCGGAATCGTCCGTCCAACAAACCGATTAACCCAAGGAGAAGAACATGGCTAACGTGACTCGTTTCGACCCATTCCAGGTTTCCAGTCTGGACCCGTTTGACGATGTGTTCAGGGGGTTTTTTCGCCCGGTGAAAATGGAAAGCAAGCAGGAAGTCCTGATCAAGATGGATGTCAGGGAAGATGACAAGGCATACACGGTGCACGCGGAAATTCCCGGGGTGAAGAAGGAAGACATCCACGTTTCCATCGAAGGCAATCAGGTGTCGATCAGCGCAGAAACCCGGCAGGAAAAGGAAGTAAAGGAAGGAGAAAAAGTGCTGCGTGCCGAGCGCTATTACGGTAAAGCCTTTCGCAGCTTTTCCCTCGGCAGCGAAATTGACGAAGGTGCATCCCGCGCCAAATATAGCGACGGCATCCTGGAACTGACACTGCCCAAGAAAGCCGCTTCTTCCGCCAGAAAACTCGTCATCGACTGATGCTGTTAAGCAGAGGCTTCTGAATGACGCTGCTGCCTTGGCCGGGGCAGCAGTTAAGGCAACCGAGTTGATTCACTGACTTTTTGCGGATGCAGGTCTATAGTTGTTATAGATGCTTCGTTCCCGGGGTCGTTCTGTCCATGATCAAGAATCCGCGCAGCAAACGTATCCTGTCCATCTCGTTGCTCGTGCTGGGTGGTATGCTGATTTTTCTGGCACCGGAAAACGCCTGGATAGGCTTGGTTCTGCTTGTCCTCGGGTTGGGCGTGGAAATAGCCGGCGTGGTGCTCGGTCATCGCAAGTAACAGAGTGCCAGTGCTGCGTTCATGCCGGAGCGAGACCCGTTGCGCCGGATCGCATGGAACCCCGGGCGGCGCGCCGCCGCAGCCGTAGTCCTTGCCGCACCAGCGCAGCCTCAAAATCGGGGAAACTTGCCGCCGTCATGCCCTGTTCGCCCCACAGATGCTGCAGCCAGGCAAGAGCCCGGTCGTGGTCATCGCCGATCCTGTTTGGGATAAAGCCGAGGGTACGGGCTGCCATCAAGGCCAGCGGCGACAGCGGTGGAACTGCTTTCTGCCATCTGCCGCGCAGCTCGCGCAGGAAAATCCCCGCCGTTACCTTGCCGACCCCTTTGCCCAGAGCCATGATGCGCTGTTCCAGATCAACCGGGTCGGCTGCGGCGGCATGCAGGGTATTGAGGTTGCCGCCATAGCGCTCGAGCAGGGTGCGGCTGATTTCGAGCAGCTTGGTGGCGGTCTTGTAGTCGTAGCGCACATAGCGGCCCCGGTCGAGCATGGCGACCAGCCCGTCCCAGCCGGTATCGAGCATGCGCTGCGGCGTCAGCACCTCGCTCGTTTCGAACTCGTGCCAGGTACGGCTGGCAATGGTTTCCGGAATACGCGCGCCGTACAGCACGGCAGCGATAAACCACTTGTAGATCTCAGTGGAGTCCAGCGCATCAAGATTGATGCCGAGTCCGGTCGCGTAATTGCCGCCCAGTTCAGCCACCAGCGCAGGCGCATTCGGTAGATGGCCTCTTCCTGAAACCTTGGATGGTTGCGGTTCCGGCCTTGGCGGGTTGTGCATTTCTTACTCCCTGCGTGGTGACGGGGAAATGCGGAGTCCCGTGGCAGCGGGATATGTTACGCCAGCTTGCTGCCCGATAAACATATCAAGCTCCAAATTTCATCTATTATGAAAATGTCGGGAATTACTTTTTAACTTTAGCTGCAATTACTGGAGGAGATCAAATCATGCTGGATTCGTTGAAGGAAGCAGGAAAACATATCAGCCGCGAGATCAGTCGCACGTGGGAGCATCTGTCGGAAGGCTGGCGCGAATTGCTGAACCGCAGCAACAATGCGCTTACCCATTTCACCCATAGCAAGGAGGAGCAGACGCAGACTCCTGCGCTGGCTTCGTTTCCGTGCTGGAGCCTGCTGGCAGGAGAAGTGGAAGAAACCGAGAAAGAGGTGGTGGTGAGAGTGGAAGTGCCGGGGATGGAGAAGGAAGACTGCCGTATCACGCTCGACGGCAACATGCTCCATCTCTCCGGCGAAAAGCGCTTTGCGCATGAAACGCACGACAGCAGTTACCACTTGATGGAGCGTGCGTACGGGGCATTCCAGCGCAGCATTCCGCTGCCACTCAACGTCGATACGGACAAGGCGGAAGCGAGCTACAAGAACGGGGTAGTGACCGTGCGCTTGCCCAAGATTGGCGGCAAGCCGGCCAAGTCCATCACGGTGTCCTGAGCTTGCATATTGGGTGGTCTCATAATTGAACGCCGAATTTCACCTTGAATGGTGCGCGCAACGCGATGGCTGGGTTCGTTTCATTCGTCCGGTCGCAGTGCTATGCTTGGCAACTGTCCTCATCTGCAGTTCTGCGGGTGCGGCTGAGACCAAATCACCCCCAAGCGGGCAGGAGAAGAAAATAATGGCTCTGACACTCATCTCGACATCTTTTTCCCACAACGCCGAGATTCCCGCGCACCACACCTGTGATGGCCGGGATATTTCCCCGGAACTCTCCTGGAGCAAGCTGCCGGATGGCACGAAAAGCCTGGTGTTGATCGTCGATGATCCGGATGCGCCCGATCCGGCTGCGCCGAAAATGACCTGGGTGCACTGGGTGCTGTACAACATTCCGCCTGATACCAATGGGCTGGCCGAGGGTGTGGCGGCGAAAGATCTGCCGCCAGGAACCTTGCAGGGACTCAACGACTGGCAGCGCACCGGCTACGGCGGGCCGTGTCCGCCGGTGGGTACGCACCGCTATTTTCACAAGCTCTATGCCCTGGACACCCTGCTGCCGAATCTGAAACATCCGACCAAGGCAATTCTGGAAAAAGCGATGCAAGGGCACGTCATTGCCCATGTCGAACTGATCGGGCGCTATCGGCGCCATCCGTGACCGCCCCCGGCGGGATACTCCGGATTAATCCATCACCAGCACGGCTGCACCTTGCACCTGGCCCGCGCGCACGCTTTGTATGGCTGCGTTGGCCGCTTCCAGGCGGAAAGTTTCCACCGTAGTTCTGACTCCGGCCTGCGGTGCGATGGCGAGAAATTCCTCGCCATCGCGGCGCGTGAGATTGGCAATGGAGCGCACGCTGCGCTCTCCCCACAGCAAGGCATAGGGAAATTCCGGAACAGCGCTCATGTGGATGCCGGCGCACACCACCGTGCCACCCTTGGCAGTGTGGCGCAGCGCCTGCGGTATCAGCGCGCCCACCGGCGCGAACAGTATGGCGGCATCCATCTCCTGCGGCGGCGCCACGGTGGAGTCTCCCGCCCAGACAGCCCCCAGCTCGCGGGCAAAACGTTGCCCCTCCGTATCACCCGGCTTGGTGAAGGCAAATACTTCCCGTCCCTGCCAGCGAGCCACTTGCGCGATGATATGCGCCGCCGCACCGAAACCGTAAATGCCGAGCCGTTTTGCTTCACCGGCTACGACCAGCGCGCGGTAGCCGATCAATCCGGCGCACAGCAGTGGTGCAACTTCAGCATCGGAATATATGTCCGGCAAGGAAAAGCAATAGCGTTGATCGGCCAGCGCGAATTCGGCATAGCCGCCATCCAGGGTATAGCCGGTGAACTCTGCCGCATCGCAGAGGTTTTCGCGGCCACTCGCACAATAGCGGCAATGACCACAGGTGCGGCCGAGCCACGGTACGCCCACGCGCTGCCCTAGCGTAAAACGTTCCACCTGCGCGCCTTTCTCCACCACGGTACCGACGATTTCGTGACCGAGGACGAGAGGCAGTTTGGGTTGCCGCAGATCGCCGTCGATTACGTGCAGGTCGGTGCGGCACACGCCGCAGGCGTGCACCTTGAGCAGGATTTGATCATCTGCGGGTGTGGGCCGGGGCAGTTCGCCCAGCCGCAACGGCTGGTTCTGCATATCCAGGATCATGGCTTTCATGGGCATACTCGCTAGTTAAGAGACCGCTCTTTTTACAGTTTAGCGCTATGCTGTAAAACAGCAGCCGAAATTTTCCAGGATCGGTATCGAACAGCTTGCAGAGGGTCTGCCGGCGGCAGCAAAGCATGTCAATTTCGATTTGGAAGTAAAACGATGAGACGGGACAGTCATCGGACAGCATGAAAATCCACCAGCTTACCGTGGAACAAGCCTATGCCAGTCTGCATAGCAATCCGGACGGATTGTCCGAGCCTGAGGCGTGCAGACGCTTGCAGGAATACGGAGCGAACCGCGTGGAAGAGGTCAGCGAACAGCGCCTGCTGCCGGCTTTCATCAAACAGTTCACTCATTTTTTCGCGCTGATCCTGTGGCTGGCCGCCACCCTCGCTTTCATTGCCGAATGGAACCAGCCGGAGCAAGGCATGGCCATGCTGGGCTACGCCATCGTGGGTGTGATCGTGGTCAACGGCGTGTTTTCGTTCTGGCAGGAATACCGCGCACAAGAGGCAGTGGCTGCGCTGCGCAATCTGCTGCCGCATCAAGTGAAGGTGCTGCGCGACGGAGGCGTCAGGCAGATTCCGGCAGTAGAACTGGTGCCGGGGGACGTGATCCTGCTGACGGACGGCGACGCCATTCCGGCTGATTGCCGCCTGCTTGAGGCCTTCGGCGTACGCGTCAACAATGCCACTATTACCGGAGAGTCGTTGTCCAGGGTGCGCAATTCCGAACACTCCGGCGAAGACGAAGCGCAGAACAGCCGCAATGTGCTGCTCGCCGGCACCACCATGGTGTCGGGGGAAGCCAAGGCGCTGGTCTACGCCACTGGCATGCATAGCGAGTTCGGCAAGATCGCGCACCTGACCCAGGTGACGGGTGCAGGACTGTCGCCGCTACAACTTGAAATTACGCGCCTGAGCCGTTTCATCGCCATGCTGTCAGTGTTGATCGGCGTGGTGTTTTTCCTGATCGGTCTGTGGCTGGGTCTGCCTTTCTGGCCTAACTTGATTTTCGCCATTGGCATCATCGTGGCCAATGTCCCGGAGGGATTGCTGCCCACGGTGACGCTGGCGCTGGCCATGGCCACCCAGCGCATGGCGAAGAAAAATGCCTTGGTGCGCCATCTGCCGGCAGTGGAAACACTGGGCTCGACCACGGTGATCTGCACCGACAAAACCGGAACGCTGACGCAGAACCGCATGACGGTAAAAAAACTGTTCCTGTCCGGGAAATTTTACTCGCCGCTGGATGCTACCCAGCAGCGCGACAACCCGCTGTTCACCGTGGCGATGTATTGCCACAACCTGAAGCAGAGTGAGCAGGAAGGCAAGCAGGTTCTGCTCGGCGACCCGATGGAAGTTGCATTGCTTGAACTGGCGCGCTTGGCCATCACAGTGCAGCCAGAGCACAAGCGGATAGACGAAATTCCTTTTGATACCGACCGCAAGCGCCTGTCGCTGCTGTACCAGACACCCGGCGGCAATATGCTGTATTGCAAAGGCGCGCTCGAAACCGTGCTGCCACTGTGTTGCGATATCCATTTGAATGGCGCGACCCGGGTTCTGGACGATGAGCAGCGACAGCATTTGTTGCAAGCGCAGGAGAATATGGCGGTGCAGGGATTGCGTGTGCTGGCCCTGGCTTACCGCCGCGATGTTCCGGACTCTGCGTGTGAACACCTGGAGCAAGAGCTGATCCTATGCGGGCTGGTGGGGATAGAGGACCCGCCACGGGCGGAGGTGCCCGCAGCAATTGCCCGCTGCCGTGCAGCCGGCATCAAGGTGATCATGGTAACTGGCGATCATCCGCATACTGCCCGTACCATTGCCGCTGAAATCGGCCTGGCACAAACCCCGCTGATCATTGTCGGCGATGAATTGCGGCGCATGTCACAAATCCAGTTGCAATTGGCGCTGGATGCAGAGGAGATCATCTTCGCGCGGGTGGGGGCGGACCAGAAAATGCGCATCGTGCAGGCGCTGAAGAAGAAGGGCGAGATCGTGGCGGTAACCGGCGACGGCGTCAACGATGCACCGGCACTGAAAGCGGCGGATGTCGGCATCAGCATGGGCATTTCCGGCACCGATGTCGCCAAGGAATCTGCCGACATCATCCTGCTCGACGATAATTTTGCCAGCATCGTCGCCGCGATCGAGGAAGGGCGGGCGGTATTCGAGAACATCCGCAAGTTCATGACCTACATACTCACCTCCAATGTTCCCGAGCTCATTCCCTATCTGGCTTTCGTGCTGTTCAAGATCCCGCTGCCGCTCACCATCGTGCAGATCCTCGCGGTGGATCTCGGTACCGATATGCTGCCGGCGCTGGCATTGGGCACTGAGGCGCCGCGTGACGATGTAATGCAGCGGCCGCCGCGTGCGCGCAGCGAACGGTTGCTGCACGGGCCCTTGCTGTTGCGCGCTTATCTTTTTCTCGGTTTGCTGGAAGCGCTGGCGGCGATGGCGGCGTTCTTTTATGTATTGCATGACGGCGGCTGGCATTACGGGCAAACGCTGGCTGCCGATGACACCTTGTACTTGCAGGCCACCACCGCGTGTCTGTCGGCCATCATCGTGATGCAGCTGATGAATGTGTTCATTTGCCGTCATCCCACAGAATCAGTTTTCCGTTTTGCATGGTTCGGCAACCGCTTGCTGCTGCTGGGGATTGCAGCGGAAATTATCCTGATCCTGTTGATCGTCTATACACCGTTAGGCAACCACCTGTTCGGCACCGCGCCCATCGGTGTTGATGTCTGGCTGTATGCCCTGCCTTTTGCCTTTGCCATGCTGGCCCTGGATGAATTGCGCAAGGCATTGCTGCGGCGTTTTTGCGGGTAATGCCAGGATTTATCCTGCTTGCTGCGCCTGCTCCGCATCCAGTTGCTGCGCCAATGCCTGCAGTGCTGCGGATATCGTTACCGGGTAGGCGGGAGCGGTGTCGAGTGTGGCCATGGTATGCGGCAGATGGGCATATCCCGCCACTGTCTGCCGGCGCAGTTGCTGCAGCGGGGCATGCGCCGCGATGCGCCGGCCGGCGCGCATTACCGGCTGGAGCAGCGCCTCGCCCGCCTGCGGGTCATTTTCCGCCAGCGCCACCACATCGCCGGCCAGGCGGCCGTCGGCGCTGTAGCTGCGGTAAACCTGTTTTCTCCCCGGCCAGGTGGCCTTGCCTTCCGAACGCTTGCGGCGCGGCTTGCCGGCATACTCCTGCAGTTTGTAGGCACAGTCCAGTGCCGGGGCATCGCTGGAGACATCCAGCGCAGTGCCGACACCGAAGCCGTCTATCGGCGCCGCGGACGACAGCAATGCGCGCAGCCGGTATTCGTCCAGATTGCCGCTGGCAAATATGGTTGCCTGCTGCAGTCCGCCCGCGTCGAGTATTTGCCGCACCTGCCGGGCATGTGCTGCCAGATCGCCGCTGTCCAGGCGCACGCCCTTGATGCTGATGCCATCCGCCTGCAGCTTGCGCGCCAGCGTGACTACCTTGGCGGCGGCGGCTTCGGTGTCATAAGTGTCGATCAGCAGGATCACGTTGTCCGGATGGGAGCGGGCGAAATGCTCGAAAGCGGTCGTTTCATCGGCATGCGCCTGGATGTAGGAGTGCGCCATGGTGCCGAACAGCGGAATGTCATACAGCGTTCCGGCCAGCACGGTGGCGCTGCCGGAAAATCCGACCAGATAGCTCGCCCGCGCCGCGAGCAGCGCTGCCTCCGCGCCGTGCGCCCGGCGCATGCCGAAATCCACCAGCAGCTTGTCCGGCGCCACCAGCACCGAGCGGGCAGCCTTGGAGGCAATCAGCGTCTCGAAATGCAGCAGATTCATCACGCGCGATTCGACCAGCTGGGCTTGCGGCAGCGCGGCGCTGATCTGCAGGATGGGTTGATGGGGGAAAAATATCGTGCCTTCCGCCATGGCGTGAACATTGCCATCGAACCGAAACTGCTCGAGATAGGCAATGAAGGCAGGCGGAAAACGGCTGGCAAGCCAGGCCAATTCTTCCGGCGAGAATTTCAGGTTTTCGAGGAAATCCAGCACCTGTTCCAGTCCGGCCGCGACCATGAAATTCCGCCCCGGCGGCAGCTTGCGTACGAACAGTTCGAACACGGCGTTATCCTCCATGCCGTGATCGCGATAGCTTTGCAGCATCAGCAACTGATACAGGTCGGTCAACAGGGGACTGGACTGCGGGTTCATGCGCCGAGCGCCTCGAAGTGGAACGGAATTGCGCCCAAATGCGCCATTGCCTCCAGCGCCTGCGGGCCGGCATCGGCCTGCAGATTCAATGCGCGTACCGCATCCAGCAGCACGAACACCGTGTAGTGGCGTTGCAGCGCATCCTGCACGGTGTGGCGCACGCAGTACTCGGTGGCAATTCCGCCGACGAACAGCCGGCGCACGTTGTCCGCTTGCAGCAGGGCGTCGAGCTGAGTGCCGGCAAAACCGGAGTAGGCATCCTGCTCGCGGTGGGTGGCTTTGGAGATGATGCGGGTGTCGGCGGGCAGTACCAGCGCGGCGGGGAAAGCCGCGCCCGCTGTGGCCGCAATGCAGTGCGGTGGCCATGGACCGCCTTGTGGCAGGAAAGAGCAGTGATCCGGCGGGTGCCAGTCGCGGGTGGCGAAAACCGGCAGGTCATGCGCATGAAACCAGGCAATATAACGGTTGAGCAGCGGAATGATCTCGTCGCTCCGCGGCACGGCCAGACTGCCGCCCGGCATAAAATCGTTCTGCATATCGGCCACGAGCAGAGCATCGCCGCTCTCAAGCACGGTTTTCATCATTGCCAAGTCGGGCTGCCGTCAACCGGAATCAGGATATGCTGGTACATGTTATCTCCTGAAGAAAGTCATCCTTTCACACACACTTTCGGTCGCAGATAAGCTACCCGGCGCGCGAGCCCTGCCTGTTCGGTTGCTTCCGCCACCAGATCAACATCCTTATACGCGCCCGGTGCTTCCTCTGCCGCTCCGCGCATTGAGCGCGTGCGGATCAGTATGCCTTGCTGCGCCAGTTCATCGATCAATTCCCGGCCACGCCAGTGGGTCAGTGCCTGATGCCGGCTCATGGCGCGGCCGGCACCGTGGCTGGCGGATGAGTACGCCGGGTTGCCGCTGTTGCCAGCGAGGATGTACGAGCCGCTACCCATGCTGCCGCCAATCACGACCGGCTGTCCCACCGCACGGTAGCGTTGCGGCAACATGGCGTGCCCAGGGCCGAATGCGCGCGTCGCGCCTTTGCGATGAACATGCAGCAGCCTGGGTTTGCCGTCGATTGCATGCGTTTCCACCTTGCAGGTATTGTGCGAGACATCAAACAGGGTTTCCAGCTCGGCTTGGGGATAAACTTGTGTGCAGGCGTTGCGCGTCAACTGGGTCAGGATTTGCCGGTTGGCGAGAGCGCAGTTGATCGCGGCATTCATCGCCCCGAGATATTGCTGGCCTTCCACCGACTTGATCGGCGCGCAGGCCAGCTCACGGTTGGGCAGGCGGATGCCAAGGCGGCTGGCAGCCTTAGCCAGCATCAGCAGATAATCGGTGCCGATCTGATGCCCCAGTCCGCGTGAGCCGCAGTGGATCGAAATCACGATCTGGCCTGGATGCAGTCCAAAAGCCAAGGCGGCAGTACTATCGTAAATGCGTTCCACCACTTGCACTTCAAGGTAATGATTGCCGGAACCAAGCGTGCCCATTTCGCCGCGCTGGCGTTTCTTGGCCAGCTCCGATACATAAGCCGGCACGGCACCGGCAACACGCCCCTGTTCTTCCACATATTCCAGATCGGCCGCATTGCCATAACCGTGTTGTACCGCCCAGTGCGCGCCATCCAGCAGCACCTGGTCGAGCTGGGCGGGATTCAGTTTCAGCTCGCCTTCTTCGCCCACGCCGGCGGGAATGGCGTGGAACAGCGTGTCCGCAAGCCGGGTGAAGTGTGCGGCCGCATCGGCCAAATCAAGGTTGCTGCGCAGGCAGCGGATGCCGCAGGAAATATCGAAGCCGACGCCGCCGGCGGAGATCACACCGCCCTGTTCGGCATCGAATGCTGCCACCCCGCCGATCGGGAAGCCATAACCCCAGTGTGCGTCCGGCATGGTCATCGCGGCGCCGACCAGGCCCGGCAGTGCAGCGACATTGGCGATTTGCTCCAGCACCTTGTCGTCCATGCTTGCAAGCAGCGGTGCAGTGCCATACAGCAGCACCTCTGCGCGCTGTTCGCCGGACGCGCGCGGCAGGCTCCACAGGTAAGGTTGCAGCTGGCGTAATTGCTCCAGATTCATGTCACACATCCACGATACAACGCGCTTCCCACATTGCCCCGGTCTGCTTCACCGACAGCATGGTCAGGGTTGCGCCTTTAACTTCCACGCCGCGCTCCAGACCGTCTCGCCATTTTTCACCCACAGCATCGGCGCGCCACTGACTGCCATGATGCTGCACGTGGAAGCGGCTGAAGACCATGCCTTGTTCGCGTGCTTTGCCGAGCAGCAGGTTGAGCCAGGTGACCAGCGCGAGCTCCGGGTCGGTCTCTTCGAACTCGAGCGTCAAGGTGCTGCTGGGCTGCACCAGAGCCAGATCCGTGACAATGGCAAACACCGCCTGCGCGGCGGCTTCGAATGCCTGTTCCAGCGTCGTGCCGCGGCCGATGATGCCGATGTCGGCGTCATGCTGGAAATACGGCGAAGATGAGGTTGGCATGGTGTGACTCAGTCTGCGGTACGGGTTTTTGCTGAGCGCTTGCCGTTGAATAATCCATACTCCAAGATAGCTTTAGCCGGCCGGATATACTAGGCTGATTACAGCAAGGAGTATCCCGCATGCCGCACCACAACGCCGATGTCGCTGTCATTTTTGAGGAGATCGCCGACCTGCTTGAGATCCAGGGGGCGAACCCGTTCCGCATCCGCGCCTACCGCAATGCCGCACGCAGCATTGGCGAACTTCCTGCGGAAGTTTCGCTGCTGCTGGAACAGGGCGAGGATCTGACCCGTCTGCCCGGCATCGGTAACGACCTTGCTGCCAAGATCAGGGAGATAGTTGCCAGTGGTCGTTGCAGCCTGCTGGAACGTCTGCGTCAGGAATTGCCGCCCGCCATCACCGAACTGCTGAAAATTCCCGGCCTCGGCCCCAAGCGCGTCAAGGCGCTGTATCACGATCTTGAGGTGCAGACCGTCGAGCAGCTCTATCGCGCAGCGCGCGACGGGCGCATCCGCGTGCTGCCGGGTTTCGGCGAAAAGAGCGAACTAAATATCCTGCAGGCGATCGAGGCGCATGCCAGCCAGACGCGCCGTTTCAAGCTGGCGGTGGCGGCGCAATATGCCGATGCGTTAAGAGCCTTCCTGATGCTGCTGCCGGGCGTAACGCGGGTAACGGTGGCCGGCAGTTTCCGCCGCATGCGCGAGACCGTCGGCGATCTGGATATACTCGTTACGGCCGCCGCGGCCAGAGCGGTGATACAACGTTTCATTAATTATGAGGAAGTGGCCGATACGCTGGCAGCCGGCAGCACCCGCGCCAGCGTGATACTCCGCTGCGGCCTGCAGGTGGACTTGCGCGTAGTCGCGGAAGAAAGCTACGGCGCTGCGCTGCATTATTTCACCGGCTCCAAGGCACATAATATCGCGGTGCGCCGGCTGGCACAGAAACGCGGGCTGAAGATCAACGAATACGGCGTGTACCGCGGGAAAACCCGTATCGCCGGTGAAACTGAGGAGTCGGTTTATGCTGCGCTCGGCATGACCTATATCCCGCCGGAGTTGCGGGAGAATCGCGGCGAGATTGCGCTGGCGCAAGCCGGACGGCTGCCGCAACTGCTGCAACTGGGCGATTTACGCGGCGACCTGCACGTTCACACCAAAGCCACCGACGGCCACAATACCCTGCGCGAAATGGCGCTGGCCGCCAAGGCATACGGCTTTGAATATCTGGCCATCACCGAACATTCGCGCCGGCTGAGCGTGGCGCACGGCCTCAACCCGCTGCGGCTGGCGCGGCAGTGCGAAGATATCGACCGGCTGAATGCGGAACTGGAGGGGATTACTTTGCTCAAGGGCATCGAAGTGGACATCCTGGAGGATGGCAGCCTGGATCTGCCGGACGAAGTGCTGGGGCAACTCGACCTGGTGCTGGGCGCGGTGCACAGCAAGTTCGAACTGTCGCGCACCAAGCAGACCGAGCGCATCCTGCGTGCCATGGCACACCCGCATTTCACCATGCTGGCGCATCCCAGCGGGCGGCTGATCCAGCAGCGTGCTCCGTACGATGTGGATATGCCGCGCATTATTCGCGAGGCCAGAAGCCGTGGCTGTTTTCTCGAACTCAATGCCCATCCGGAGCGGCTGGATCTGCTCGACAGCTATTGCCAGATGGCCAGGGAGGAGGGGGTGCTGGTCAGTGTCAATTCCGATGCGCACAGCACGTTTGATTTTGCCAACCTGCGTTTCGGCATCGGCCAGGCGCGGCGCGGCTGGCTGGAAAAACACAACACGCTCAATACCCGCCCACTGCGCGAGCTGCGCACGCTGCTCAGCCGCACCATGTAACCACCAGGGAGTATCACCATGCCTGCCACTATTTATTTTCTGCGCCATCAGTCCTAACGGAGGGAGTCATGATATTTACAGATCGCATAGCCGCCGCCGAGCAACTGGCCACGGCTCTGGCCGAATACCGCGGCAGACAGCCGCTGATACTGGCGATCCCGCGCGGAGCGGTGCCGATGGCGCAGATCATCGCCGCCAGGCTGGAGGGCGAGATGGATGTAGTGTTGGTGCGCAAATTGCGTGCGCCGGGCAATCCGGAATTCGCCATCGGTTCGGTCGATGAGAGCGGCTGGGTTTACCTGGCGGATTACGCTGCCGCAGCGGGTGCGGACGCGGCATACATCAGGGAGGAAACTGCCGCGCAACTGGCAACGATACGGCAGCGCCGCATCCAGTACACGCCGGTGCGCCCGCCGCATGACCCGGCCGGGCGCATCGTCATCGTCATCGACGACGGCCTGGCCACCGGTTCGACCATGATTGCGGCGCTGCATGCACTGCGGGCAAAAAAACCAGCAGAGCTGGTCTGCGCGGTGCCGGTGGCGCCGCCCGACACGCTGAAAAAAATCCGCAACAATGCGGATCGGGTCGTGTGCCTGTCAGCCCCGCTCAATTTCCAGGCAGTGGGGCAGTTTTACCTGGATTTTCCGCAGGTGACGGACGCGGAAGTCATCGCCATACTCGCGGCTGCAGGCCGCGATTCCGGCTTGGGAAAAGCATAGGCATAGGCATAGGCATAGGCATAGGGGAACCTATAGTGAGGGCAATTCCGGCACAGGCATCAAGCAGAATTTTACCGCAGGATGCTGTAGCATATGAAGGAACCGCTGTATCCAGAATTACCGCATAACTTGCCCCTAACGGCACCTATGGCCAGAAAATCAACCCCTCCCGTTGCCACAGCGAATGCGGATGCCACGCCGTCGGGCGCACCGCCGAATCAATTTCCGGTGGTGGGCATCGGCGCCTCCGCCGGCGGACTGAGTGCATTCACCAGACTGCTCAAGGCGCTGCCGCTGGACACCAATATGGCCTTTGTGCTGGTGCAGCATCTCGATCCCAAACATATCAGTCTGCTGCCGGAACTGATGACACGCGCAACGTCCCTGCCGGTACTCGAAGCGAGCGATGGCATACGAATCGAACCCAACTACATTTATGTCATGCCGCCCAACTGCACCCTGGCGCTGCTGCACGGCATATTGCACCTGATGCCGCGTCCGGACCTGCGCGGCAAGCACATGCCGATAGACGATTTCTTTCAGAGTCTGGCGCAGGACCGGCAGAACAATGCGATCGGGGTCATTCTGTCGGGCACGGCATCGGATGGCACCTTGGGCCTGCAGGCAATCAAGGCGGCAGGCGGCATCACTTTTGCCCAAAGCGAGGATTCCGCCGAGTACAGCGGCATGCCGCACAGCGCGATTGCCGCAGGCCATGTGGATTTCGTCCTGCCGCCGGAGAACATTGCCAACGAGTTGGCGCGCATCGCACGCCACCCTTACCTGCGGCAGGAGTTGCTGGCCGTCTCGCCGGAAGCGCTGGAGGAAGGCGACAAGAACATTAACTTGAACAAAATATTCCTGCTGTTGCGCACACGTACCGGCATCGACTTCACGCATTACAAGCAGAACACCATCCAGCGCCGCATCAAATGGCGCATGGTGCTGCATCAACTGGACAAAACAAGAGATTACGTCAAGTTTCTGCAGGAGCACCCGAAAGAACTGGATGCGCTGTTTCAGGACATGCTGATCAATGTCACCAGTTTTTTCCGTGACCCGGAAACTTTCGATGCGCTCAAGAAAGAAATTTTCCCGCGGCTCATGACAGGCCGTGCCAGTGAGCTGCCGTTACGCATCTGGATACCGGCCTGTTCCACCGGCGAGGAGGTTTATTCGGTCGCGATGGCTTTGTTTGAATTTCTCGGCGATAACGTCGGCACCACCCGCCTCCAGATCTTCGCCTCCGATATCGACAAAGAAGCCATCGATAGGGCGCGCCAGGGCATCTATCCGCAAAGAATAACCGAAGACGTGGAGCCGGCACGGCTGCAGCGGTTTTTTGTCAAGACGGCAACCGGCTACCAGATCTGCAAGCCGATCCGCGACGTCTGCGTGTTCGCACTGCAGAACGTCACCAAGGACCCGCCTTTTTCGCGCATCGACCTGATCTGCTGCCGCAACCTGATGATTTATCTTGGTCCGGTACTGCAGAAAAAAGTATTGCACACTTTTCACTATGCCTTGCGCGCCGAGGGCTACCTGATGCTGGGCACATCGGAGAGCATCGGCAGCGAAACGGAGCTTTTTTCCCTGCTGGACAAGAAAAACAAGATTTACACCCGCAAGCCCGTGGCATTCCGGACGGGCACTGATTTCATCAGCATGCCTTACGCCATGCCGCCGTTTGCCGTAATTCCATCCATGCGCACAGCTATGTCATCCCCGACCACGGTGCAGCAGGAGGCCGAGCAACTGATTCTGGAGAAGTACGGGCCGCCGGGCGTGATCATCAATCAGGACATGCAGATACTCCAATTCCGCGGCCAAACCGGCCCTTACATCCAGCCGCCTGCCGGTAGCGCCAGCCTCAATCTGCTGAAGATGGCACGCCCGGATCTGGTGCTGGAACTGCGCACGCTGGTGCAGCAGGCAATCAAGGAGCACAGCGCGGTGCGCAAGGAAGGAGTGCAGTTACACGAGAATGATAGCGTCCGCAGGATAAATCTGCAGGTGCTGCCGCTTGCGCATGCGGAAGCCGCTGCCTCAAATTATCTGGTGCTGTTTGAGCCTGGCACAGAAGCTGCCGTAGTCCGGAAGACCAAGCTGGAGCCGGACGCTGCAGATGCCAGCAGCCTGCACATCCAGGAGCTGGAAAATGAGTTGCTTGCGGAACGGGAATACATGCAATCCATCATCGAGGATCAGGAGGCGACTAACGAGGAGTTGCAGTCCGCCAATGAGGAGGTCCAGTCCGCCAATGAAGAGTTGCAAAGCACCAACGAGGAGCTGGAAACCGCCAAGGAAGAGCTGCAGTCCACCAACGAGGAACTGGCCACAATCATCGAGGAGCACGAGAACCGCAACCAGGAATTGAACCGGGTCAACAATGACTTCAGCAATTTACTGGCAAGCATCGAGCTGGCGATCGTGATCCTGCACGCGGATCTGCGCATCCGGCGTTTCACCTCTGCCGCAAAACCACTGCTGAATCTGATTGATACCGACATCGGCCGGCCTCTCGGCAATATTCGTCCCAATTTCGAACTCCCCGATCTGGAGCAAAGGGTGCAGCAGGTGATCGACAGCATGGTGCCGCAATCTGTCGAACTGCAGGATCATGATGGGCACTGGTACACCTTGCGCATGCGTCCCTACCGCACGCTGGATAATCGCATCGAAGGTGCGGTGCTGGCGTTTATCGGCATCGACAGCATCAAGGATGCGGAACGCCTGCGCCAGGCGTTACAGCAGGAACGGCGTTTGGCGGCGGTGGTGCGCGATGCCAGCGATGCCGTCATGCTGCAGGATTTTTCTGGCCGTATTCTGGCTTGGAATCGGCGCGCAACCGAGATGTATGGTTACAGCGAGGAACAGGCGCTGCAGCTCAACGCCGCTGTGCTGATCCCCGACGCGGCGCGCGCGGATATGCATGTGCTGAGGGAGCGGCTGCGCCAGGGTGAAACAGCGCCGCCCTGCGAAAGCCTGCGCCGCGCCAGGGATGGGCGCATCTTCAAGGTGTGGCTGACCACCACCGTATTGCTGGACGATGCTGGCAAGCCAGCTACCATCGCGCTTACCGAGAGGGAGGTGGTATGACGCAGGAGCGGGAACGCAAAAGGTTTGATGACAGTGAAACTCGCAGTAAAACGGAGCTGATCGCCGATCTGCAGGCTCACCGGGTAGAACTGGAGATGCAGAACTACGAACTCCGGGAAGCGCAGCAGCAACTGGAGGAAACGCGCGATCGTTACGCCGTCTTGTATGACTATGCACCGGTGGGTTACTTTACCCTGGATAAGAGCGGACGCGTGCTGGAAATAAACCTGACCGGTTCCACCATGCTGGGGGTGGAGCGTGCCCACCTTGTCGGCCAGCCTTTTATCACGCATGTGGCCGAAGGCGATATCCACGCATTTCTGCAGCATCTGCACGATATTTTTCATACCAGCGGCAACATTGTTACCGAGCTGAGAATTAAAATTCGTGGCGGCAAAGCCCGCTTTGTCCGCCTGGAATCTTCCGTCGTGAGCGGCGGGGCGGGCGGGCGCACGGTGATGACCGACATCGATCAGCTCAAAGATGTGGCGCGCCGCAACCTCGAGCTGTTGCGCGAGAACCGGCAGTTGACGCAGAGCATGTTCAAGCTGCAGGAAGAGGAGCGCCGCCATCTTGCACGTGAGCTGCATGACGAACTGGGGCAGTGGCTGACCGCCATTTATGCCGAAGCCAAGGCGATTGCCAACAGCGCCAGCCCAGACTCCGCCATCCATGCCGGCGCCCAGGCCATCAGCGACAGCGTCGGCAAAATGCATGATGTGGTGCATGACCTGCTGCATCAACTGCGTCCGGCATTGCTGGATATGCTGGGGTTGGCGGACAGCCTGCGCGAACTGAAGAAACAGTGGTGTGCGCATCATCCCGAGACCAGTTGCGAGCTGGCACTGGAAGGCGAGTTTGAGGGTCTCGGCGAGACGGTCAACATCACCATCTGCCGCATTGTGCAGGAAGCGCTCAACAATATCGCCAGTCATGCCCATGCTACCCGGGCGCAGCTGCGGCTGAGCCGCAAGCGGGACGCGACGGACATGACCGACACCCTGTGGCTGAGTGTGGAGGATAACGGCAGGGGCTACAATCCCGAGCAGCGACTCGGCGGCTTGGGGTTGTTGGGAATGCGTGAACGGGCGATCGCGGCGGGCGGAGAATTTTCTTCGCGCAGTGCGCCGGGCCATGGCACCCATATCGATGTCAGATTGCCGCTTAAGCAGCCAGAGCAGCCGGCGAAGAGAAGGAAAAGCGATGCCTGATATGGAATCCAGGCCCATCACCGTGCTGCTGGTGGACGACCACCCCGTGGTGCGCGCCGGTTATCGCCGCTTGTTTGAAAGCACCACGGACATTCGCGTGGTGGCGGAAGCCGAGGATGGTGAAACCGGCTACGCGCTGTACCGCGAGTGCAAACCCGATGTAGTGATTCTTGACCTCAACATGGCGGGCACCGGCGGGCTGGAAACCCTGCGCCGCATCCGCGCGCGCGATCCGGATGCACGCATTCTGGTATTCAGCATGTACAGCAATGAAACCATGATCCAGCGTGCACTGCAGATGGGCGCCACCGGCTACCTCACCAAGCAGGGTAGCCCCGGACAAATGATTGAAGCGGTGCGTCAGGTAAAGCGGGGGCGCTTGTATGTCGATCCGGAGCTGGTCTCGGGCATGGTGGCCGACATGACGCTCCACGATATCCCGGCAGACCCCTTGAGTGTTCTGTCCAAGCGTGAATTCCAGTTGTTCAGACTGCTGGCGGAAGGGAATTCAGTGATACAGATTGCCACCCTGCTTTCCATCAGTCCCAAGACGGTCGGCGTGCACCACACCAACATCATGCGCAAGCTGAAGCTGGAGAATGCCGCCCAACTGGTTCGCCTGGCGATACTGTGCAACGTCATCCAGGTGTAACAACTTGCCGTAGCCGGCAGTCATGCCATTGCATCCCCCACGCGCTGCGCTCCAGCCCGAGCGCTTTTATCCCCGCCACATACCTCGCCGATCCCGGCAGCATTACGCAAAAACCATAATTATAAGAATTATCCTTAGTCTGGAATAAGCCGTTTGCTTATCCCATTGTCACGGCGTCTGCCTTATCGTGCATCTGTCATAAACAAACAGGAGCTGAGCAGATGGAGCATACGATCAGTGAAGAATGCGGAGTTGCACCCATCAGTGGCGAGACTTATTGGCCATCCCAAGCGGACGATGCGTGCACTGAGGAAGGTGAAAGCGCGCCAGCCAAAGTCGAGGCCGTGGTCTTCGCTGATGCCCAGCAGACCGACGTCACCCAGATTTATTTCAAAGAGATCGGCCTTAACGCGCTGTTGAGCGCGCAGGAGGAGGCGGCGCTGGCGCGGCGGGTCAAGCAGGGAGATTTCGCTGCACGGCAGAAAATGATCGAGTGCAATCTGCGGCTGGTGGTGAATATCGCCAAACGCTATACCAATCCCAATCATGGCGTCGCCTTGCTGGACCTGATCGAAGAAGGCAACATGGGGATGATGCATGCGCTGGACAAGTTCGATCCGGAGCGCGGATTCCGTTTCTCCACTTATGCCACCTGGTGGATTCGCCAGAACATCGAGCGCGCCATCATGAATCAGTCACGCACCATCCGCCTGCCGGTGCACGTCATCAAGGATCTGAATATCGTACTGCGCGCCTTCCGTCACCTGGAGGCGCATCTTGGCAGAGAGCCCAAGGCGGAAGATGTGGCATATCTGCTGGGGCGCCCGGTGGAGGAAGTGCGCTGGGTGCTGTCGCTGAACAATGGCGCGATTTCATTGGATGCGCCGCTCGACATCGATCCGCTGCTGTCCATCGGCGACGGCATCGTCGATGACCATACCCCCACTCCTGATCTGATGCTGGAGCAGTCTGAAATGCAGCAGCAGGTACATGCATGGCTAAAACGCTTAAGCGAGCGACAGCGCTGCGTAATCGAGCAGCGCTACGGTCTCAACGGTTATGAAACCCAGACGCTCGAACAACTGGCGGAAGGTCTTGAGCTGACCCGCGAGCGGGTGCGGCAGATCCAACTGGAAGCGCTGCAAATACTGCGCAAGATGTTGAAGCATGATGGCGTGTCAATGGATGGGTTGCTGTAGCGGGGAATTGGCAAGGAGCCGAGTTGCGCTGATAACACATCGTTCGCTCCCCCCATTTTTAAGGGTTTTTCCTACTCGAGAATAGGCCTCCTGCTTATTCACTGGTCATCAATAAAGTTCTATCCTTTTAAGAAGATATCAAGATATTCATGCCTTCAGCAGGCTGAGGGCACGCTAGCAGGCGCTACGGGTCTCAGTTGCCGGCCTGCTCCAGAAATGAAATTGCGGCAATTGGCAGTCATGCGGGACGGCTGCTTCATTCAACCGATATTCAGGAGGTATGAAAATGCTTAAGTCAAGTAAAGCTGGGTCAGTACAGAAGAGCAGTCCTGCCGTGGCGGGCAAGAAGATCGCTGTCAAACCGGTTCAACACGGGGCCAAGAGCGCTCCTGCCAGGGTGGTCAATAAAGCTGAGATTAAATCGTCCGGGAACGCGGGCCAGAGCAAGTCTGCGGCAGCAAGCGGGAGAATTGCGGCGCGCCCAGCCAGCGACAGCGCGCCGGCCGGTCGGGCGCAGCGCACGGGAAACGGAGAGGATAGACAAGAGATGATCGCTATCGCTGCTTATTACCGTGCCGAGCGGCGCGGTTTCGATGGCGGTGATCCCATGCTGGATTGGCTGGAGGCTGAAGCCGAGATAGACAGCATGGTGTACCACTGAAATTGGACGCACAGACTGGCAGCAATTGAGTGGGCGAGGTGACGGCCGGAGAAATATCACTGGGGCGGTTTGCAACTGTAACCGGAAGATTTGGCAAAGCTGATGCAGCTGGAAGCTGCGGAGTAATCACCATGAGAGAATCAGAGCATTTCACCGCATCCGCCGCTGGCAAGCGCGATCCGCTGTTCTATGTGGACGGCAACGGGCGCGTGGCCTATGCAGACGAACGGTGCTGCAGCAGTCTCGGCTATGCCAGAGAAGAACTGGTGGCACATGTCATGGCAGATCTGGACGTGCTTGATCCTGACAGGTTCATGAGCATGGTCGGGTCGCATCTGCGCGGCCAGGAATCGCGCTTCGAGTCGGTCGCCCGGCGCAAGGACGGCACGACTTTCCCTGTCGCAATCAACATCACCGATGCCCACTATGGCAATCGCATGTTGCTGCAGTGCCAGCTGCACGACATGAGCAGATAGGTCAAGTAATAGATCGATGGCAGGTGAGCGCAAGCCTGCAATAACGAATGGCGACGGACGCTACATCCCATGCAGTTGGGCGGCTGTCAGGCCCGGCTGCAATCGAGCGCAACAGTGGCAGTTAGAGCAATACTTACATTTCATAAAGGAGCAAGATCATGGCAAATATCATTCAGCGGTCCCCCCTCCCTGTGGTCAGCGATATGGTGCGCTTCGACCCGTTCGCTGATATGGATGACTGGTTCCGCGGTTTCGGCATGCGTCCCTTTTCCATGGAGATGGATACCGCGCCGCGCATCAAGATGGATTTGAGCGAGAATGACAAGGCTTATACCGTGCGTGCGCAAATCCCCAGGGTCAAGAAAGAAGACGTCAAGGTGCAAGTGGATGGCAACCGGGTTTCCATCAGTGCCGAGAGCAAACGGGAAAAAGAGGAAAAGGAAGGCGAGAGAGTCATTTGCCGCGAGTGCCGCCAAGGCTCGAGCTATCGCAGCTTTACTCTGGATAGTGAGGTGGATGAGTCCCAGGCCCAGGCCAAGTATGAAAATGGCATGCTGGAGCTGACGCTACCGAAGAAAAATGGAAGTGCCGCCAAGCAGTTGGAGATCAAATAACGCGGACAATTTTGATTGCGGAAGAACAATATTCTCTGTTTGATACTAAAGGATGTTTATCATGGGAACTCAAAGCGTTGTCTCCACCGGTTTTCACCAAATCCCTCGGCACGACGGGATTTTTCAGGAGCGCGTGCATGACGCCTACAAGACCAAGGGCAAACTGCCGGAGCCGACCGTCTGCCCACAATGCGGCGCGGTATTTCATGAAGGACGCTGGCAGTGGCGTTCGGCGCCGGCGGATGCGCATCAGCAGACCTGTCCCGCCTGTCATCGGCTGCATGACCACTATCCTGCCGGTTTTGTAACCCTGCAGGGAGAATTCTTCCGTACGCATCGCGATGAAATCATGCAACTGGTGCACAACCAGGAAAAACATGCGCGGGCGGAACATCCGCTCAAACGCATCATGGCAGTGGAAGAAAAAGAGGGCGCCACACTGGTGACGACCACCGATATCCATCTCGCCCGCGGCATCGGCGAAGCCTTGCATCATGCTTATCAGGGCGAACTGCAGTATCACTATAACCCGGAGGAAAATCTGTTGCGCGTGAGCTGGACGCATTAATCCGCGGACCCGACCTTAGTTTGGCTGTGCGGTGCATGCAATGGGAGGCTGTCATGTCTGGTGGAGAGATTTGCGAGCATACCGTCATCGTGGTGCAGCGTGACCATACCGTGCTGGAGGCGGCCAAGCTGATGCGTCAGCACCGGGTGTGTGATTTGCAGGTGGTAGAAGAGCGTGACGGTGAACAGATTCCTCTAGGCATTATCACCGACCACGATCTGGTGGTAGAAATCATGGCGCCGGAACTCGATTACATGGTCATCACCGTAGGCGATGTCATCGACCTGCATGTACTTTAGTGTCAGCCAGGTGTAGCGCTTATCACCACGGATCGTGTCAATAGCATTCGCCATAAATAGTGGCGCTTAATTACGTAATCTTACAAGGAGGGCATCATGCCGGTCGGTGATATTTGCACTAGAGAAGTTGTTGTCATGCAACGTGATGAAACCGTCATGGAAGCGGCCAAGCTGATGCGGCAGCATCATGTAGGCGATGTGCTGGTGGTCGAGGACCGCAGCGGGATCCGGGTTCCGGTGGGAATAGTCACCGACCGTGATCTGGTAGTGGAAATCATGGCACCGGAACTCGATCACATGGTCATCACTGTGGGTGATATCATGGCGCCGGAGCTGTTCACGTTAAAGGACAGCACGGAGATTTTCGAGGCGATTCAATATATGCGCAGCAAGACGGTAAGGCGCCTGCCGATCGTGGATGAGCACGGCGGCCTGGTGGGCATCCTTACGCTGGATGACGTATTGGAACTGCTGGCGGAAGAAATGCTCGATCTCTCCAAGCTGGTAGGATACGAGCGCAAAAAGGAAATGCGGCACCGCCGCTAATCTAAAAGGAATAGACATGCAGATCCCGTTGCAAATTACCGTGCGCGATATGGAGCATTCCGCCGAGCTGGACGCACATATTCGCACCAAGGCGCAGAAACTCGACGAATTTTTCGACCACATCACGTCCTGCCGGGTGGTGGTCGAGATGCCGCATAAACATCATCATCAGGGCAAACAGTTCAATGTGCGCATCGACATTGGCGTGCCGGGCAATGAGATTGTGGTCAACCACGATCACCACGAAGATGTTTATGTGGCCCTGCGCGATGCTTTTGATGCCGCCAAACGCCAGCTTGAGGATTATGCCCGCAAGCTGCGTGGCGATACCAAGAGCCACGAGCCGAAGCCCTGAAGTACGAACCCATCGGTATGACCGGACGTCATTCAGCGAAATACTGGTACAGGCTGGACGATGGCCGCGATTCCATGTTTGGGGCAAGGAAGCTGCTCATTGCGGCGTGCTTGGCTTTAGCGGGAGCGGGTTCGCTGGCGTATGCCCAACCGGAGCAAGGCGCAACGCGCGGGGAACTGCTCTACTCGGCACACTGCAGTACTTGCCATGCTGCAGAAATCCACTGGCGCGCGCAGACATTGGCAACCGACTGGCGCAGCTTGAAAGCCCAGGTGCGCCGCTGGCAGGGCAACATCGGGCTGGGCTGGAGCGAAGATGAGATCACCGATGTCACCCGCTACCTGAACACTGCCTATTATCATTTTCCGGTTGCTGACAAGAAAAATCTCACGCAGGGCGGCAAGCCTCAGCCAACCGCTACTCCCTGATACTCTCCATTTGTTTATGCCTGGCGCTTGAATTGGCCGCAAGTTAAGTTGACAATATCATTATGTGTCTAGGCATTCCCATGCAGATCGTCGCAATCGACGGCTATAACGCCCACTGTGCGGCAAAGGGTGTGGCGCGCGAGGTGAGCCTGTTCCTGCTGCAAGGCGAACCGCTGGCTACAGGCGATTTCGTCATGGTGCACGTGGGCTATGCGATCCAGAAAATGAACGAACAGGAAGCGCGCTCGGCATGGGAAGTTTACGACGAAATGCTGGCCGCGGAGGCAAAGGGTGCATGAACTCTCGCTGTGTCAATCCTTGATCGATCAGGTGCAGCAGCTCGCATTGACCCATGGGGCGCAAAGCGTGGGGTTGGTAACACTGAAAATAGGCCCCCTGTCCGGGGTCGAGCCGGCATTGATGCAGCATGCCTATCCTTTTGCCAGCGCCGGCACCTTGGCGGCAGAATCAACGCTGGTGATCGAATTGGCGCCGCTCCAGGTGAGATGTGAAAGCTGCGGTGCCGAGACCGAGGCCGAGCCGAGCCGATTGGTATGCGCAGCATGCGGCGGCTGCCATACTCAACTGGTGAGCGGGGATGAGATGCTGCTCATGAGTGTGGAACTGATCACTGCAGAAGGAAGCAATCATGTGTGACACTTGCGGTTGCAATATTACGCCGGGTAATCGCGAATTCGCCTACAAGCCGGTGAACGGCACCACCGCCGTGGCGGTATTGAAAAGCCTGCTGGCCAGGAACGACGATCAGGCAATACACAATCGGCAGCATTTTGACCGGCAGCGGTTGCTGACAATCAACCTCATGTCTTCCCCCGGTTCGGGCAAGACCGCGCTGCTGGAAGCGACCATCGATGCCTTGCGCAACGAATACCGCATCGGCGTGATCGAGGGCGACCTGGAAACCGAGAATGATGCCAAACGCATTCGCGCCAAAGGCGTGCCGGCGCACCAGATCACCACCGGCTCGGCATGCCATCTGGATGCGCACATGGTGCACGAGGCGCTACACCAGTTTCCGCTGGCAGAGCTGGACATCTTATTCATCGAGAACGTCGGCAACCTGGTATGCCCGGCCAGCTTCGATCTTGGCCAGCATCGCAATGTCGTGCTGCTGTCGGTTACCGAGGGTGACGACAAACCGGCCAAATATCCGGTGATGTTCCGCGCCGCTGATTTGCTGCTTCTTAGCAAGAGCGACTTGCTGCCGCTGCTGGATGATTTTAGTCCAGCGCGCGCCGAAGCAAATCTGCGCAACCTTGCCAGTACCGTGCCGGTGATGCAGCTGGCCGCGCGCAAGGCGCTGGGCCTGCAGCCATGGCTGGATTGGCTGCGCAGTGAATTGGCATGGCAACGCGCGCGCGTGGATCGGGGAGAGACTGTGCAGCCCAGGCTACAGGCCGATGGTGCGCAGCTGCACGAGGCGGCCAGGTGACGCTGACTGCCCAGGACTGGCTCGCAAAGATCCGCGCGCTGCCGCTGCCACGGCGGGTGCGCATCATGAATGTATGCGGCGGACACGAACGCTCGATTACGCTGGCGGGCATCCGGAGTGCGCTGCCCAAGACGGTGGAGCTGATTGCGGGGCCAGGTTGCCCGGTGTGCGTATGCCCGGAAGAAGATGTCTACCAGGCGATACAACTGGCGTTGCAGGCAGATGTGATCCTGGTCGCTTTCGGCGACATGTTGCGGGTGCCGGTGAATGTGTCCAAAGGCGAGGTGCGCTCGCTGGAACAGGCCAAAGCCAGCGGTGCCGATATCCGGCCCATCGCCAGTCCGCGCGAGGCAGTCAGGATTGCGCGGGAAAACCCGCAGCGGGCAGTGGTATTCTTTGCCGCTGGTTTCGAGACCACCACCGCGCCGGTGGCAGCCATGCTGCTGGAAGGGGTGCCGGATAATCTGTCCGTGCTGCTGTCGGCCAGGCGTACCTGGCCCGCAGTGGCAATGCTGCTGGATTCGGATACGCCGGGCTTCGATGGCCTGGTCGCACCCGGCCATGTCTCTACCGTGATGGGGCCGGAAGAATGGCTGTTCGTGGTGGAGAAGCATCACATTCCCACAGCGGTTGCGGGTTTCATGCCGGTTTCACTGCTGGCGGCGATGTATTCGGTCTTGCGCCAGTTGCTGGAAGGCGAGCGTTTTCTCGACAACTGTTATCCCGAACTGGTACGCCCCGGCGGCAATCCGACGGCGCAAGCGCAAATTACGCAGGCATTGCATGTTACCGATGCCAACTGGCGCGGCATCGGCGTGATTCCCGCTTCCGGTTTCGGACTCAACCCGCGCTTCGCCCGCCATGATGCGCGCATGCAATTCCCGGATTTTGACGCAGCCGGACGCAAACGCGCCGGGCAGATGCCGCCGGGCTGCGAATGCGCCAGCGTGGTGCTGGGCAAAATCAATCCCAACGAATGCAAGATTTACGGCCGTGCCTGCACGCCGAAATCACCGGTGGGTCCCTGCATGGTATCGGACGAAGGTGCCTGCCGGATTTGGTGGGCCGCCGGGGTCAGGAGCAACGCAGCGGCCGGCGACACGCAGACTCTCGACGCTTGAGGGCGCTGGTGCAGAGATTCCCTGGGTAGCCTTGCCCGTACCGCATGAACGCAAAGGATAAGCATATGATTCAAATGGAACCTGAGGCACGCCGCTGGCTGGTGACAGGGCGGGTGCAGGGCGTGGGTTTCCGTCCGTTCGTTTTTCGCCTGGCGCAGCGATTCGGTTTGCCGGGGCGGGTGCAGAATCTTGCGGGCCAGGTATTGATCGAGGCCGAGGGCGAGACTGCAGTGCTCGATGCGTTTGGTGCAGCGCTGCTCAGCGATGCGCCGCCATTGGCGCAAGCGGAAATGATCCGTGCCGAAAGGATCGCCTACCGCAGGCTGGAGCATTTCGAGATCATGCCCAGCGCAACAGCGGCGGCACAAATCCATATGCCGCCGGATTATTTCATGTGCGCCGACTGCAGGCGGGAAATGCAGACAATGCATGAGCGACGCTATCGCTATCCCTTCATCAACTGCACCCAGTGCGGACCGCGCTATACCCTGATCACGCAACTGCCTTACGATCGCGCCAACACCACCATGGCGGGATTTACATTATGTCCGGCATGCCGCAGCGAATACGAAAATCCACTGGACCGCCGTTTTCATGCCGAGCCGGTGGCGTGTCCGGCATGCGGTCCGCAGCTTTGTTTCGTCACGCCGCATGGCCAGACTGCCGGGACTGCGGCGCTGGACGGCTGCATCGCCGCACTGCAGCAAGGCGAAATCGTGGCGGTGAAGGGTATCGGCGGTTATCACCTGCTGTGCGATGCGGGGAATGCTGCCGCCATTGCCCGGCTTCGCGCCCGCAAACAGCGCCCGCACAAACCGCTGGCGTTGATGTTTCCATGGCACGGTGCAGACGGCTTGGAGCAGGTGCAGCAGCAACTGGAAACCGATGCCGGCGCGTGTGCATTGTTATGCGACCCGGCACGGCCGATCGTGCTGTTGCGGCGACGCAGTGATTCGACCCTGCCGCAATCGATTGCGCCGGGGCTGAATGAAATCGGTGCGATGCTACCCTACAGCCCATTGCACCATCTGCTGCTGGACGGATTGGGCCGCCCCGTGGTCGCCACTTCCGGCAACGTGAGCGGGGAACCGGTGCTGACTGAAAATGCGGAAGCGGAACAACGACTGGGCAACGTGACACAAATCTTTCTGCAGCACAATCGCCCGATTGCACGTCCGGCAGACGATTCGGTGATGCGCATCGTTGCCGGGAAACCGCGCCTGCTCCGCGCCGGACGTGGAATTGCGCCGATCGAACTGGATGTTCCCGGCGGCTTCGCGCGGCCGCTGCTGGCGGTCGGTGGCCACATGAAAAATACCGTTGCGCTGGGGTGGGGGCAACGCGCGGTGCTCGCTCCCCACATCGGTGATCTGGATGCCCCGCGCAGTCTGGCGGTATTCGAGCAGGTCATCGCGGATATGCAGCGGCTGTACCGGGTGCAAGCACAGGCCATCGTATGTGATGCGCATAGTGGTTATGCCAGCAGCCGCTGGGCTGCGCGCCAGGGACTGCCGCTGCTCCGCGTCTGGCATCACCATGCGCACGCCTCGGCGCTGGCGCTGGAGCATGATCCACACAAGACATGGCTGATGTTCACCTGGGATGGCGTCGGTTTGGGAGAGGACGGCACGTTATGGGGCGGCGAAGCATTGCATGGCCGTCCCGGCGCATGGCGACGGATCGCACGCATGCGTCCGTTCCGGCTGCCGGGCGGGGAGCGCGCGGGGCGCGAACCGTGGCGCTCCGGCATGGCGCTGTGCTGGGAGAGCGGACTGGATGAGCAGCCGTCCGCCACCGATGCCACGCTGCTGAAGAAAGCCTGGCAACAGGGACTGAATTCACCGGTCACCACCGCGATCGGCCGGCTGTTCGACGGCGCAGCAAATCTGCTCGGACTGATCGATAACGCGAGTTACGAAGGGCAGGCGGGCATGTATCTGGAAAGCGCCGCCGCAGGTGAGGCTGAAGCGGTGAATTTGCCGCTGGAGCAGGACGCATCCGGTCTGTTCACATCAGACTGGCGGCCGCTGGTGCCGGCGTTGCTGCGGGCAGATGTGCCAGTGGCACAAAGAGCGCTGCAGTTTCATCTGAGTCTGGCAGGCGCCATCGTTGCCCAGGCGCAGCGCATGCAGACATCGACCCCGTTCGATCTGATAGGTCTGAGCGGCGGCGTATTCCAGAATAAATTGCTGGCCGAACTGGCAGTTGCGCAGCTTGCCGCCGCCGGCTTCACTGCGCACTTGCCGCAGAGCGTGCCGTGTAATGACGGCGGCATCGCGCTGGGGCAACTGGTCGAAGCAGGGCATGCCGATGGATGATACGCATATCCGTCTTGCGCACGGCAACGGTGGCAGCTACATGCGCGAACTGATCGAGAGTCTGTTCGCGCGGCATCTTGCCAATCCGCTGCTGGATGTGCAGACGGATGCGGCGGCATTGCCCGTGATGGAAGGGGTGGTGATGATAACGACTGATGGCTTTACCGTGCAGCCGCTGGAGTTTCCGGGCGGCACCATCGGTTCGCTGGCGGTGCATGGCACCGTAAACGATCTCGCGGTATCGGGCGCGGTGCCGCATTATCTGACACTCAATGCCTTCATTGAGGAAGGTTTCGAAATCGCCAAACTGGAACGCATAGTCATCAGTCTTGCGGCAGCTGCGCGTGAGGCCAAGGTGGTGGTGGTGGCAGGCGATACCAAGGTGGTTCCACGCGGCGAAGGCGGCGGTCTCTATCTCGCTGCCACCGGTGTTGGCACCCGTCCGCCGCATCTGCAACTTGGTATGGATCGGGTGCAGCCCGGCGATGCCATCCTGGTAAGCGGACCGGTGGGAGATCACGGCATTGCTGTGATGCTGGCGCGCGAGCAGTTCGGTTTGCGCGGCGATCTGCTGTCGGATGCCGCCAGCGTGCTGCCTTTGACGCAGGCGCTGACCGCGCTGTCTGGTCTGCGTTTCATGCGCGACCCGACGCGCGGCGGACTCGCCACGGTGCTGCACGAAATCTGCCGCGCCACCGGTCTGCAACTGCGGTTGCAGCAGACTGCGATTCCGGTGCGCGAGCAGGTGGCGGCGGTATGCGAGATGCTGGGCTATGATCCGCTGTTCCTGGCATGCGAAGGGCGGGTGGTGGCAGTGGTGGAGGCGGCGCAGGCCACCACGGCATTGACGCGCTTGCAGGCGCTGCCGCAGGGGCGCGAAGCCGCGATCATCGGCAGCATCCACGCAGGACGTGCGCAGGTGGTATTGCAAACCGAATTAGGCGGCGAGCGTATTCTGGAAGAACTGGAAGATGACCCACTGCCGCGGATTTGCTAGCGGCTTACTGTTCAACAGACATATACTGGCACTATCTCATGGTGGAGAACGGTTTTATGCAGCCCCACGAGTTTCCTCAGATCGAACAGCAACTCGCCTCCGTGTTCGAGCGGCATGGGTGTGAGGCGAACAAGCTGCTGCAAATCCTGCGCGAGGTGCAGGAAATCTTTCACTTCATTCCTGCTGCGGCGATCACCTGCATTGCTGCCCATCTCGACGTGCCGAGAACGCGCGTGGAAGGCGTGGCCGGTTTCTATTCTTTTCTGTCGCTCAAATCGGCAGGCGAATACCGCATGCTGTTTTCCGACAATATCACCGACCAGATGCAGGGCAATCCGGAATTGATGCGGTATTTTTGTCACAAGTTGTGGCTGGAGCCGGGCAAGGTATCGGAAGACAATCTGCTGAGCGTGGACAGCACTTCCTGCACCGGCATGTGCGACCAGGGGCCGGCAGCGCTGGTCAACGGCTGGCCGCTCACCAATCTGGACCATGCGCGGCTTGATCTGATCGCGGAATTGATCCGCGTCAGGAAGCCTGTTTGCGACTGGCCATCCCTGCTGTTTGAGGTCAAGGACAATATCCGCCGCGCCGGCACATTGCTGGGCGAACCTTTCATACCCGGTGCTGCGCTCAGGGCGACATTGGAGCGGGGCAGCGCTGCGACGCTGGCGGAGATGGAAGCATCCGGCCTGCGCGGGCGTGGCGGTGCGGGTTTTTCCGTCGCCAGGAAATGGTCGATGTGCCGCGCTTCTGCGGGCGAGCAGCATTACATCGTATGCAATGCCGACGAAGGCGAACCGGGCACTTTCAAGGACCGCGTGCTGCTGCACAGCTACGCCGATCTGGTATGCGAAGGCATGACGGTCGGCGCGCGGATAATCGGCGCAAGCAAAGGCTTTCTGTATCTGCGCGGCGAATACCGCTACCTGCTGCACCAGCTGGAACAGGTGCTGGCGCAGCGGCGGGCGGCCGGTTTATTGGGCAGGAATATTCTGGGCGAGAGCGGTTTCGATTTCGATATTGAAATACATCTTGGCGCCGGTGCCTATATCTGCGGTGAAGAATCGGCACTGATCGAGTCGCTCGAAGGCAAACGCGGCCGCCCGCGCAAGCGTCCACCATTTCCGGTGACGCACGGCTATCTCGACCAGCCCACGGTAGTGGATAACGTGGAAACCCTGGCCTGCGCCGCCCGGATCGCGGCACAGGGCGGCGCGTGGTTCGCCGCCATCGGTACGGCACAATCCAGCGGCAGCAAGATACTCAGCATTGCCGGCGATTGCGCCCGGCCGGGCATCTACGAATACCCGTTTGGCATTACATTGCAGGAAATCCTCGACGACTGCGGTGCGGAAGACCCCTACGCGGTGCAAGTGAGCGGACCTTCCGGCATCCTGGTTTCGGCGCAGGAATTCAACCGCTGCATTGCCTTCGAAGACCTGCCTACCGCAGGAGCGTTCACCGTGTTCCGGCGCGGGCGCGACCTGTTGCAGCTGGTACAGAATTGCGCCCATTTCTTTGCGCACGAAAGCTGCGGTTTCTGCACGCCGTGCCGCGTGGGCACGCAGTTGCAGAAAAAGATCGTGGATAAAATAGCAAATGACCACGGTACGGCCTCCGACCTGGAGGAGTTGAAGCAGCTCGGCCACATCATGCAGACCATGAGCCATTGCGGGTTGGGGCACACTGCGGCCAACCCGGTGCTGGATCTGCTGCAGAAGTTTCCGGATGCCTACCAGCACAAATTGAAGAAGCTGGCATTCGAACCGGCTTTTGACCTAGACGGGGCATTGGAGACCGCGCGCAACATCACCGGCCGGGACGATGCATGGGCGCACCTGCCATGAGCAACAACATGACGATCGACGGCAAGCACGTGCCGTTCAGCGATGGCCAGACCATCATGGACGCGGCGCTGGCGGCCGGGGTATATATCCCGCACCTGTGCCACAATCCGCAATTCGAGCCACACGGCAGCTGCAAGCTGTGCGTGGTCAGCGTCAATGGCCGCAACATGACTGCCTGCACCATGCCGGCTGCGGAAGATATGGTGGTGGCCAGCAATACACCCGAACTCAACCGTGACCGCAAGGCGCTGGTGCAGATGCTGTTCGTGGAAGGCAATCATATCTGTCCGGCATGCGAGGCGTCGGGCAATTGCCAGTTGCAGGCGGCGGCCTATTACCTGGAGATGCAGAGTCCGCATTACACGCACTTCTATCAGCCGCGCGCAGTGGATGCGTCACACCCCGATATTTTTCTCGACCTTAACCGCTGCATCCTGTGCGAGCTATGCGTGCGCGCCAGCCGCGAGGTTGATGGCAAGAATGTGTTCGGCATTTCCGGGCGCGGCATCGGCACGCATCTGGTGGTGAATGCCGCCAGCGGCAGACTGGGCGATACCAATTTCGCTGCAACCGATAAGGCTGCGCATGTCTGCCCCACCGGTGCGATTCTGATCAAGCGCCAGGGCTACAGAATACCCATAGGCCAGCGCACCTTCGATCACCACAACATCAGCGAAGTGCAGATGAAACCGCAGGAGCCGGAGCATGAATGAGCAGCGCAAAATCCGGCTGGCAACCTGTTCGTTGGCAGGCTGTTTCGGCTGCCATATGTCTTTGCTGGATATCGACGAAAAACTGTTTGATCTTCTGGCTATGGTCGAATTCGACCGCACGCCGTTCACCGACATCAAGCATTGCGGGCCTTGCGACATCGGCATCGTCGAAGGCGGCGTGAGCAACGCGGAGAACGTGCATGTGCTCAAGGAATTTCGCAAGAACTGCAAGGTGCTGGTGGCGATCGGCGCCTGCGCCATCACCGGTGGGGTGCCTGCGCTGCGCAACAACATCGATCTGTGGGACTGCTTTCAGGAAGTATATCTGTACGAGGGCGGGTTGGAAGGGAACCAGATCCCCAACGACCCCGAGCTGCCATTGCCGTTCGACAAGGTGTATCCCGTCTATGAAGTGGTCAAAGTAGATTACTTTCTGCCGGGCTGTCCGCCGTCTGCCGACACGATCTGGAAGTTTCTCACCGATCTGATCGAAGGCCGCGAGCCGAAGCTGGATTCCGCCATGCTGCGTTATGATTGAATCCATCTTATGACTTTTGAACTGGAAACCGCCGCCCATCCTGAAAACCTGAAACGGATCGTGATCGAACCGGTCACTAGGGTGGAGGGGCATGGCAAAGTCACGCTGCTGCTGGACGCAGACAATCGCGTGCATCAGGCGCGTTTTTACATAGTCGAATTCCGCGGCTTCGAAAAATTCGTGCAGGGCCGTCCTTTCTGGGAAGTGCCGGTGCTGGTGCAGCGCCTCTGCGGCATCTGTCCGGTGAGCCATAACCTGGCGGCTTGCAAGGCGATGGACATGATTATCGGCGCAACGGTTCCGGTCGCTGCCGACAAGCTGCGCCGTCTGATGCATATGGGGCAGATACTGCAATCGCATGCCCTGCATTTTTTCCACCTGTCCGCGCCGGATCTGCTATTTGGTTTCGATGCGGCTGCAGGGAAACGCAACATTGCCGGACTGGCGGCGGCTTATCCCGATATCGCCAGACAGGGGGTGGCGCTGCGCAGGTATGGTCAGGAAGTCATCCGCCTCACCAGCGGCAAGCGCGTGCATGGCACCGGGGTCATCCCCGGCGGCATGAACAAGAATCTGTCGCGTGATGAGCGTGATTACCTGCTCAAGGAAATAGACCAGATCATCGTCTGGAGTCAGGCGGCGGTGGAACTGATCAAGGCGATCTACTGCGAGCGCCCGGATTTCCATGACAGCTTCGGTTCCTACCGCTCCAGCTTTATGAGCCTGGTGCGGGCTGACGGCGCTCTGGATCTGTATCACGGCGGCCTGCGCGCCAGGGATGAGCATGGTCAGACCATTTTCGACCATGTGGATTACACCCATTACTGGGATTACATTCACGAGGAAGTGAAGTCCTGGTCCTACATGAAATTTCCGTTCATCCGTGTGCACGGCCGGGAGCAGGGCTGGTATCGGGTCGGCCCGCTGGCGCGCATCAATAATTGCGACTTCATTCCGACCCAGCGGGCGGATGCGGAGCGCAGGATCTTCAAGGAATTTGGCGGCGGCAGCGCCACCCAGGCCACGCTCGCCTATCACTGGGCGCGCATGATCGAAATGCTGCACGCCGCTGAAGCGATCCAGGAATTGCTGCATGACCCGGATCTGCAGAGCGATGCTCTGGTGAGCAGCGGCGCACGGCAGTTGCATGGTGTCGGTGTGATCGAGGCGCCGCGCGGCACATTGATCCACCACTACCGCATCAACGAAGACGAGCAGATCGTGCGCGCCAATCTGATCGTTGCCACCACCCACAATAATCAGGCGATGAATGAAGCGGTGCGGCAGGTGGCGCTGCAGTATCTGGATGGCCAGCAGATCACCGAGGGCCTGCTCAACCACATCGAAGTGGCGATCCGCGCATTCGATCCGTGCCTTTCCTGCGCTACTCATGCTCTCGGCAAAATGCCGCTGGAGGTGGAGTTGCTGGATGCTAGCGGGACAGTGCTGCAGCGCTTGATCAAGGATTCCGACGGACGGTATAGGGCTTGATTACACCGCTGCTGATTTTTGCTTACGGCAACCCCAGTCGCGGCGATGATGCGCTCGGGCCTTTGCTGCTGGAACGGCTGCAAGCACTGAATCTTGCGCATGTCGAAACGCTCACCGATTTCCAGTTGCAGGTGGAACATGCATATGATCTGCAGGGCCGGGAACGGGTGCTGTTCATTGATGCGAGCATTGCCTGCGCGGCGCCTTATGCCTTTTCACGCCTCGCGGCACAAAAGGACACCAGCTACACTACCCATGTCATGAGTCCGATGGCAGTACTGCATGTCTATCGGGAGCTCTACGGCGAACCGCCTCCCGCCTATCTTCTGCAGGTGCGCGGGGAAAGCTTTGAACTGGGCGCGGCGCTGAGTCCGGCAGCAGCAGCCAATCTGCAGGCCGCCTTTGATTTGCTGCAACAACTCTGTGCTGCATCCGATTTGCAGGAATGGGAGCGGCTGGCGCTGCCGCTGCCGCGTTAATCTTGGCTAGATGGCCGACAGCAGCCACATGCCGCTGGTAGCGATGATAGCGCCGAGCGCTTGCGGCAGCCGCATGCAACGGGTGCGCGTGGCGATGCCGGTGATGATGCCGGCAAGGTGGAGTGCTGCGGTTGTGGCAAGAAATCCCAATGCGTACGCTTGCGCTTCGCTGGCCTCGAACATTTCCAGTCCATGCGCATAGCCATGAAAGAAACCGAACAAGGCCGTGATCGTAATGCTGAGTCGTGTAGATAATTTCAGCGCGAGTGCGATGACAATTCCCAGCACCAGTACCGAAGCGGCGATGCCGGATTCGATCAGCGGCAGAAACGGGTAAATCAGCGCGCATTTTGCGCCGATCGCCATCAGCAGCATGAAAGCGGCAGGCAGCAGCCATATCTTGCGCCCGCCATTTTGTGCAGCCCACAGACCCACGGCCAGCATCGCGAGCAGGTGATCAAAGCCGTTGAACGGATGCAGCAGGCCGGCGCTCAATCCGGAAACATCGTGACCGGGATGGGCGAGAGCGTTGCTGCTGCCCAGCAGCAGCAACACGACCAGCAACGGCGTGAGCGGTTTTCGTAGCACGATTTTCGTCCTCTACTGCTTCAAATCTTAATATTGAATTGTAGCCGCATCACGCCTGCATGATGCGGAATTAGCCGACCCATTTGGTGCTATCCTGAACATTATGGATGACGCATATTTTACCGCACCTGTTGCCCGGCACATTTGGGACGCCAAGTACCGCCACCGCGAAGGGGCTGTGGTCTGCGACGCAACTATCGCCGATAGCTGGCGGCGCATCGCGCATGCGCTGGCCGCAGCGGACAGCGATGCGGAAATGTGGCGGGCACGTTTTTATGCCATCCTGCAGGACTTCAAATTCCTGCCGGGCGGGCGCATCCAGGCCGGGGCCGGTACCGCGCACAAGGTCACCCTGTTCAATTGCTTTGTCATGGGCGCCATCACCGACTCGATGGACGGCATCTTCGACGCGCTCAAGGAAGGCGCCGTTACCATGCAGCAAGGCGGCGGCGTCGGTTACGATTTTTCCACGCTCAGGCCACGGGGCGCCCAGGCTTACAGCGTCGGTTCGGTGGCTTCTGGCCCGGTCTCGTTCATGCACATCTGGGACAGCATGTGCGCCACCATCCTTTCCACCGGAGCGCGGCGTGGCGCCATGATGGGGACGCTGCGTTGCGATCACCCCGACATCGAAGAATTCATCGCCGCCAAGCAGGATCGCACGCAACTGCGGCATTTCAATATCTCGGTGCTGGTGAGCGATGCGTTCATGGCCGCAGTTCAGGCTGATGCTGACTGGCCATTGCTGTTCCCTGCAGCTATGCAGGGCGACGGTGAAATGCTGCTGCGCCGCTGGCCGGGGCACGCTGAGCCGGTGCCGTGCAAAATCCATAAACACGTTCATGCCCGTACGTTGTGGGAACAGATCATGCGCGCCAACTATGCCTGCGCCGAGCCCGGCGTGCTGTTCATCGATCGCATCAACCGGCGCAATAATCTTTATTACTGCGAGCTGATCAGTGCGACCAATCCCTGCGGCGAAGTGCCGCTGCCTCCTTATGGCGCCTGCAATCTTGGTTCCATCAACCTCACCCAATTCATCCGTGAGCCTTTTACCCAGCAAGCCCGGCTCGATCTGGAGGCCATAGGCGAGACCGTGGCTGTCGCCGTGCGCTTGCTGGATAACGTCATTGACGTCTCGCTGTTTCCGTTGCTCAGCCAGGCCGCACAGGCGCGTGGTTCGCGGCGCATCGGTCTGGGGTTTAGCGGTCTGGCCGATGCCTTGCTGCTGCTCGGCATCCGTTACGGCAGCGAGGCATCATTGCAGCTCGCGCAAACCGTGATGCAAACCATCTGTCATGCAGCCTATCGTGCTTCGATAGAGCTCGCCCGGGAGAAGGGGTCGTTCCCGTTGTTCGAGCGGGAGAAATATCTCGCCGGCGAATTCGTGCGCACCTTGCCCGCCGACATCCGCAACGGTATTGCGCAATATGGCATTCGCAACAGCCATCTCACCGCCATTGCACCCACCGGCACCATCAGTCTGCTGGCCAACAATATTTCCAGCGGGCTGGAGCCGGTGTTTGACAGCGAATTCACGCGGCGGGTGCTGGAACCGGATGGAGGTTATGCGCAATATCAGGTGGTCGATTATGCCGTGGCACGCTGGCGTGCTGCGGGCAATACGGCCGCGCTGCCGCCAGCTTTCATCAATGCCAATGGGCTTGCGCCCGCTGCCCACCTGGCCATGCAGGCGGCCATTCAGCCGCATGTGGACCAGGCCATTTCCAAGACCATCAATGTACCGGCGGATTATGCTTACACTGCATTCCGTGAACTGTATCAACTTGCCTATGATCAGGGATTGAAAGGCTGCACCACTTTCCGTCCTAATGCGGTGACCGGCGAGATCCTGCGCGGGATCGAAGCAGGGCAGGCGGCAGCACATTGCTGCAGTGTGGAGCGTGAGGCAGATTAGCTGTGGCTTCAGATTGACGCCGATCAAGCCAGTGGCTAGACTGAAATCCCCATCTGCTGCCAATCAATCGAAACAACCGGAAACAACATCGCGTGACGACCAATCTCATCCGCAAGTCGGCGTCCAGTTCTGGCATAGCGCCGAACATGAACGATTACGCGCGAACCTATGCCGGATTCTCCTGGGAAAGTGCAGCACAAAATCTGACGGGGTTGCCCGACGGTCTCGGCATCAATATCGCCCACGAAGCAGTGGATCGCCATGCACAGGGAGCGCGGGCACAGCAGCTCGCATTGCGTTGGCTGGGCAGAACCGGCGTCACGCGGGATTTCAGCTACCGCGATCTTGCCGAACAGAGCAGCCGTTTTGCGAATGTGCTTGCGGGTCTCGACGTACAGCCGGGCGAGCGGGTATTCGTGCTGGCGGGACGCATTCCGGAACTCTATATTGCGGTGCTGGGGGCGCTCAAGCAGCGTTGCGTGGTGAGCCCCCTGTTTTCGGCATTCGGTCCAGAACCGATCCACACGCGCCTCACGCTGGGCGGCGGCAATGTGCTGGTGACAACCGCGAGTCTGTATCGGAAAAAGATTGCCGATCTGCGCGCGCGGTTGCCGCAATTGCGCCATGTGTTGCTGGTACGTGACGAGGCTGAGCCAGACGATATCCCCGACACACTGGATCTTGCTGCGCTGATGCGCGCGGCAAGCGCCGATTTTGTCATAGGCCCCACGGCAGCGGATGATCCGGCGCTACTGCATTTCACCAGCGGCACCACCGGCAAGCCCAAAGGCGCGGTGCATGTACACGGCGCAGTCGTTGCCCATGACGCCACCGGCAGGCTGGCGCTTGATTTTCATGGCGATGACGTGTTCTGGTGTACGGCCGATCCGGGCTGGGTCACCGGCACTTCCTACGGCATCATCTCGCCGCTGACCAACGGCATCAGCAGTATCGTCGACGAAGGGGATTTCGATGCCGAACGCTGGTATCGCATTCTCGCGGAGCAGAAAGTCAGTGTCTGGTATACCGCGCCGACCGCTGTGCGCATGATGATGAAGGGCGGCACGGAACTGGTGCGCCAGCATGATTTTCCAAAGCTGCGCTTCATCGCCAGCGTCGGTGAGCCGCTGAATCCGCAGGCGGTGTGCTGGGGGCTGGAGGCATTCGGACTGCCGATTCATGACAACTGGTGGCAGACCGAGACCGGCGGCATTATGCTGGCAAATTACGCGGCGATGGATATCAAACCCGGCTCCATGGGCAAGCCGCTGCCAGGGATCGAGGCTGCGATAGTCAAACGTTGCGGCGAGGATGCAGTCGAGATCATCACTGCGCCGGATGTCGAAGGCGAACTCGCATTGAAGCGCGGCTGGCCGTCGATGTTCCGCGGTTACCTCAACGAGGACGAGCGTTATCGCAAATGTTTCGCGGGTGAATGGTATCTGAGCGGGGATCTCGCCAGGTGCGATGCGGATGGCTATTATTGGTTCATCGGTCGTGCCGATGACGTGATCAAATCGTCGGGTCATCTGATCGGCCCGTTCGAGGTGGAAAGCGCGCTGATGGAGCATGCGGCAGTTGCCGAAGCCGGGGTCATCGGCAAGCCCGATCCGGTGCAGCTTGAAACGGTGAAGGCTTTCGTCGCGCTCAAGTCCGGGTATGTACCAAGCGAGGCGTTGCGGCGCGAGCTGCTCGGCTTTGCACGCAAGCGGCTGGGGGCGGCGGTCGCACCCAAGGAGATCGACTTTATCGAAAATCTGCCCAAAACACGCAGTGGCAAAATCATGCGCAGGCTGCTCAAGGCGCGTGAACTCGGCTTGCCCGAAGGTGACACCTCGACTCTGGAGAGCGGCGCATGACACCTGATCCAATGCTTGCACGCAACTTGCTGCACCAGATGGTGCGCATCCGCCGCTTCGAGGAAAAATCGGCCGAACTCTACAGCGCGGGCAAGATCCGCGGTTTCCTGCATCTGTATATCGGCGAGGAAGCGGTCGCTGTCGGCGTCATGCAAGCGCTGCAGCCGCAGGACGCGGTATTCGCCACTTACCGCGAACACGGTCATGCGCTGGCGCGCGGCCTGTCCGCCGGGGCCATCATGGCGGAGATGTACGGCAAGGTCGAAGGCTGTTCGCACGGGCGCGGCGGTTCGATGCACCTGTTCGATGCGGCGGCAAAATTCTACGGCGGCAACGCGATAGTCGGCGGCGGCCTGCCGTTGACGGTCGGTTACGCGCTGGCGCAGAAGATGCAGCAGCGCAGCGGGCTGGCGGCATGCTTTTTCGGCGAGGGCGCGATTGCCGAAGGCGAATTCCACGAATCGATGAACCTGGCTGCGCTGTGGAATGTGCCGGCCTTGTTCCTGTGCGAGAACAATCTTTACGCGATGGGCACCGCACTGGAGCGTTCCGAAGCCGATACCAATCTGGTCGAGAAAGCAGCGAGCTACCGCATGGCAGGAAAGAGCGTGGATGGCATGGATGTGCTCGCGGTTCTGGAAGCGGCGCAACAGGCAGCGCAGTTCGTGCGCGCCGGCAACGGTCCATATTTCCTTGAATTCCGCACTTACCGCTTTCGCGCACATTCGATGTTTGATCCCGAGCTCTATCGCAGCAAGGCCGAAGTCGAGCGCTGGAAACAGCGCTGCCCGATCGCAGGATTCAGTGCGCGTGCCATAAGCGAAGGCTGGCTCACGTCCGAGACGATCGCCGCAATCGAGACGGAAGTCGCGTACGAGATTGCGCAGGCGGTCGAATTCGCCGAAGCCGGCACTTTGGAGCCGGTGGAGACGCTGACCCGCGATGTGTACACCGCACGGGCGCAAACAGAATGAATGCCGTGACCGCTCCTGCCATCACCACCACTTATCGCGAGGCACTGCGCATGGCATTACGGGAAGCGCTGCAGCGCGACCCGCGCGTATTCCTGATGGGCGAGGATGTGGGCCGCTACGGCGGCACTTATGCGGTGAGCAAGGGTTTGCTGGAGGAGTTCGGTGAGGAGCGCATCCGCGACACGCCGCTGTCCGAGTCGGCATTTGTTGGCGCCGGCATCGGCGCCGCGTTGAACGGCATGCTGCCGGTCGTCGAGGTCATGACCTGCAATTTCAGTCTGCTCGCGCTCGACCAGATTCTCAACAATGCGGCCACCCTGCGCCACATGTCGGGCGGGCAGTTCAACATCCCGCTGGTGATCCGCATGGCCACCGGTGCCGGCAGGCAGCTTGCGGCGCAGCATTCCCACAGCTTCGAGGGATGGTATGCGCATATTCCCGGCATCCGGGTGGTGACGCCGGCAACGCTCGAGGATGCGCGCGGCATGCTGTGGACGGCGCTGATGGACCCGGATCCCGTCATCATGTTCGAGAATGCATTGCTGTACAACCTTGAGGGCGAGCTTGCGGCCGACGCCGGCGCAGTCGATATTGACCGTGCGGCGGTGCGCCGTGCAGGCAGCGATCTCACGCTGGTGACCTATGGCGGCTCCCTGCCCAAGACGCTGCAGGCGGCGGAACGCCTTGCCGCGCAGAATATCAGCGCCGAAGTGATCGATTTGCGCACCCTGCGGCCGCTCGACATGACGACCGTGCTGGCTTCACTGGCGAAGACGCATCGCATGGTGATCATCGATGAAGGCTGGAAGAGCGGCAGCCTGGCGGCCGAAATCATGGCACGCGTGATGGAGCAGGCATTCTATGAACTCGATGCGCCGATCGAGCGCGTGTGCAGCGCCGAAGTGCCGATACCCTATGCGCGACATCTGGAGCAGGCTGCGATTCCGCAAGTCGAAACGATACTCGCAGCAGCATTGCGCACGGTGAAGTAATATGTGGGTACCTCTAAAAATTCAAAGTTCTAAACAAGACGAGGCGGGAGCAAAAAATGTAGACGCAGCATATGATCAATATGTAAGGAAACATTTTTTGTGAGCAACAAAGTATTGTGACGAAATCTGAATTTTTAGAGGTACTTATGTATGAATTTCGCATGCCCTCGCTCGGGGCTGACATGGAAGCGGGCACGCTGGTTGAATGGCTGATCAAACCCGGCGATGAAGTGCAGCGCGGACAGGTGGTCGCGGTGGTCGAAACCCAGAAGGGCGCCGTCGACGTGGAAATCTGGGAAGCCGGAACGGTCGATAAACTGGTGGTGGAGACGGGCAGGAAAGTGCCGGTGGGCGAACTCCTTGCACTGCTGCGCACCGCGGGTGAGGCAGCGGCTACAGTACCCGAGACGCCCGCAGCGGCAGCAACTCCGCAGGCGGCAACAGCGCCCGCCATCGTTGCTGCCGCCCCGCCACGCGCGGCAGCGACAGTGGTGTCAGCCCGCCAGCGGGTGGCGCCTGCAGCGCGTAAACTTGCCGAAGAACTGGGTGTCGATATCGCAGCGGTGCAAGCAGCGGAGCCGGGCGCAGTGATCTCGCGGGCCGATGTCGAGCGTGCCGCCCAGGCAAAAACGCCGATACCGACCGTTGCCAAAGCTGCAGCGCCGGATTGGCATGCGCAGATGCGCATGGCGATTGCAGCGGCGATGTCGCGCTCGAAGCGCGAGATTCCGCATTACTATCTGGCCACCGATATTGATGTGACTGCCGTCAGCAGTTGGCTCGAAACGGAAAATCTCAAACGCAGCGTCACGGAACGACTATTGCCGGTGGTACCGTTCATGAAAGCGGTGGCACTCGCGCTGCGCGAAGTGCCCGAACTCAACGGCTTCTGGAGCGACGGTGCAGCGCGGCCGTCAGCGGCAGTGCACCTCGGCATGGCAATTGCGATGCGCGGTGGCGGCCTGGTTGCCCCCGCAATTCACGATGCCGACAGGAAGAGCCTCGATCAATTGATGGCTGAGTTGCGCGATCTCATCACCCGCGTGCGCAGCGGCAGGTTGCGCAGCTCGGAGATGAGCGATCCCACCGTGACATTCACCAATCTGGGCGAGCAGGGCGTTGAAGGCGTATTCGGCGTGATCTATCCGCCGCAGGTCGCGATCGTCGGTCTGGGCAGGATAAGCGAACGGCCATGGGTCGAAGGCGGTGCGGTGGTGGTGCGCAAGGTTGCCACCGCTACCCTCGCGGCCGATCACCGTGCCAGCGACGGTCACCGCGGCGGCCTGTTTCTGGCTGCGCTCGACCGGCTGCTGCAGCAACCGGAGAAATTGCGATGACTTCATACAATCGTGAGCAAATCAGGGACATCATCTTTGATGCGCTGGGCGCTATTGCGCCCGAGGTGGAGCCGGCCATGATTGCGCCGGAGCGGCCGTTGCGCGAGCAGATCGACATCGACTCGTTTGATTTTCTCAACTTCATCATCCGCCTGCATGAAACTCTCGGCATCGATATTCCCGAGAAGGATTATGCCGAACTTCTGACATTAAACAGCGCGGTCGAATACTTGACGCGGCGCTGTGCCGCACGCGAATAAGCGGCGTTACCCGGGTTATTCCAGTTCCAGTTCGAAAGTGAAACGAGGCGATGACGAACGAACGCCGCAGACAGTACAGTAGTACGGCAAGGCGAGAGTAAGGATATCAACGAAGTGTCACTGATGAAATGGAATTGGAATTATTTGGTTTCCCCCAGATCAAACCCCCGCATGTAATGACAGGTATAGCCGCCGCGATTCTTGACCAGATACTTTTGGTGGTATTCCTCGGCGCGGAAGAATTCCTTGAACGGCACCATTTCGGTGACGACCCTGGCTTTCCACTGGCCGGAGGCATCCACCGTTCTGATAACCTCAGCGGCAACGCGTTTCTGTTCTTCATTGACATAAAAAATTGCTGAGCGGTATTGCGTGCCGACATCATTGCCTTGCTGGTTGCGCGTGGTCGGATTGTGCATGCGGAAGAATTCGAACAGGAGATGCCGGTAGCTGAGCCGCTGCGGATCGAACACCACTTTCAGCGATTCGGCGTGGCCGGTCTTCCCGCTACTCACCTGCTCATAGCGTGCATTCGGCGTGTTGCCGCCGCTGTAGCCGACTTCGGTCTGCAGCACCCCGGGCATTTCCCGCACCAGCTCTTCCATCCCCCAGAAGCAGCCGCCCGCAAGATAAGCGGTTTGTTGTTTGCCTTGATCAGTCATGGTCGTGGCTCCGATGGGCAGGATAAAGGTCGTGGCAGCAAGCAACGCAGCGCAGACGAGCAGAAGTTTGCCGGATGTTTTCATATTGAATGTTCCGCATCAGCGGTTCCTTACGAAGATGTTCAGCTACAATCAAAATATCGTGTTTTGATGGATAACACAACCGTACTCTGATATACGCAGTACCGTAGGTTGGGGTGAGTACCGTAGGCTGGGGTGAGCTTGCGAACCCCAGCATTTCGAGATTACACATGTTGCTGGGGTTCGTGCCTCACCCCAGCCTACAGCGCTGACAGGAGCAGGAACGGGAATGGAAGATGCAAGATATGTGATCTGGCTGGACGAGCTGCGCATGACCGATGTGGGCAGCGTCGGCGGCAAGAACGCTTCGCTCGGGGAGATGATCAGCCAACTGGCTCAAGCCGGGGTAAGGGTTCCCGGCGGTTTCGCCACAACCGCTGCAGCCTACCGTCATTTCCTGGCGCAGGACGGTCTGGCGCAGCGCATCGAACAAATACTTGCCACGCTGGATATCAAAGATGTCGCAGCACTGGCTGAGACTGGCGCACAAATCCGTAGCTGGATCGTGGCAACCCCGCTGCCGCCAAGACTGCAGCAGGAGATCGCTGCGGCTTACGCCAAGCTGCTGCAGCAGGCAGCCGGCGATATTTCTGTGGCGGTGCGTTCCTCGGCCACCGCCGAAGACCTGGCCGACGCCTCGTTCGCCGGGCAGCAGGAAACCTTTCTCAATATCCACGGCCTGGACAATCTGCTGGCAGCCGTCAGGCAGGTGTTTGCCTCGCTCTACAACGACCGCGCCATTTCCTATCGCGTTCACCACGGTTTCGTTCATGCCGAAGTGGCGCTGTCTGTCGGCGTGCAGCGCATGGTGCGCAGCGACATCGGTGCTGCCGGCGTGATATTCACGCTCGACACCGAATCCGGTTTCGATCAGGTGGTGTTCATCACGGCTGCCTATGGTCTCGGCGAAACCGTGGTGCAGGGCGCGGTGAACCCTGATGAATTCTACGTTTACAAGCCCGCGCTGCAGCAGGGCAGGCCGGCGATCTTGCGGCGCAATCTCGGTTCCAAGCTCATCAAGATGCAATTCGCCAGCAGCCGTGCAGCCAACCATTCAGTGGCAACGCTGGCGGTGGAGGAAGCCGAGCGCCAGCGCTTTTCCATCACCGATGCGGAAGTGGAAGAGCTGGCGCGCCATGCGCTCGCGATTGAACAGCATTATCGCCGGCCGATGGATATCGAATGGGGCAAGGACGGTGCCGATGGCAAGCTCTACATTCTGCAGGCGCGACCGGAGACAGTACAGACGCAGGCGGCGGTGGAAACATTGCGGCGCTATCGCCTGAAAACTCGATCGGAAATATTGACGACGGGCCGTGCCATCGGCCAGAAAATCGGCAGCGGGCCGGTGCGGCTGATCCTGGATGCAAAAGAAATGTCACGGGTGCAGCAGGGTGACGTGCTGGTGACCGACATGACCGATCCTGACTGGGAGCCGATTATGCAGCGCGCTGCCGCCATTGTCACCAATCGCGGCGGACGTACCTGCCATGCGGCCATTGTTGCGCGCGAACTGGGCATACCGGCCGTGGTTGGCTGCGGCGATGCCACCAGCGTATTGTCCGACGAGCAGATGGTCACGGTATCCTGCAGCGAAGGCGACACCGGCAATGTTTATCGCGGCGTGCTGGAAGTCGAAGTGCTCGACCTTGCGCTAGAAACCATGCCCAAGCCGCCGGTCAAGATCGCGCTGAATGTGGGCAACCCGGAACTGGCATTTGCTTTTCAGCGCCTGCCCAATGACGGTGTGGGACTTGCGCGGCTGGAATTCATCATCGCCCGCATGATCGGCATCCACCCCAAGGCGGTGCTGGATTACCCCAATATTCCGGCGGACTTGCAGCGTGAGGTGGAAAAACAGAGCGCCGGCTACCGCGATCCGGTGAGTTTCTACGTGGAAAAACTCACCGAGGGCATCGCCATGCTCGGGGCGGCATTTTTCCCCAAGCCGGTGATCGTGCGCCTGTCGGATTTCAAGTCCAACGAATACTCCAGCCTCATCGGCGGACAGCGATACGAACCCAAGGAAGAGAATCCGATGCTGGGTTTTCGCGGCGCTTCGCGTTACGTGGCTGAAAATTTCCGTGACTGTTTCGAGCTGGAATGCCGGGCACTGAAAAAAGTGCGTGACGAAATGGGGCTCACCAACGTGGAAATCATGGTCCCGTTTGTGCGCACCTTGACCGAGGCCCGGCGCGTGGTGGAACTGCTGGCGGACGATGGCCTGAAACGCGGCGAGAACGGACTGCGGCTGATCATGATGTGTGAAATTCCGTCCAATGCGCTGCTGGCGGATCAATTCCTGGAATACTTCGATGGGTTTTCCATCGGCTCGAATGATCTCACGCAACTGACCCTGGGGCTGGACCGTGATTCCAGCCTGGTCGCCGCGTCCTTCGACGAGCGCGATCCGGCGGTGAAAGCCTTGCTGCATCTGGCCATCCAGGCGTGTCATAAAGCCGGCAAATATATCGGCATTTGCGGACAGGGACCGTCGGATTACCCCGATCTGGCGAAGTGGCTGATGGAAGAAGGGATTGATACACTTTCGCTCAACCCCGATAGCGTGGTCGAAACCTGGCTGTATCTGGCGGAGCAGGCGAAGAAACCGGCATAGCCGGTTAATTCACGGGATTTGCGGAAATGGCCGTTTGGCCCTAGTTTCCTTTGCCAACAGCCGTTTCTCGCGTTGATAGACCAGTACCGCTGCAGTACGCAGACAGCCCAGCACCAGCAGCAGTGCGCTCAAGGCATAAATCTCATCCGCTGCAATCTTGTGCTCAAATAATTTGATCATAATTTCGCGCAGAACGAACACGATGCCGGCGTCGGCAATAAATGTCAGGCGCAGGCGATGCTCGTCAAAATGGGAAACAAGGGAACGAGAAAGTTCGATCAGCACAAACAAGGTCAAGACATCGGAAACAAGCCGCACGTAATGGCGGGTGATATCGGTGTTCGTTAGCAGTTCGCCGAGCTGCAGGAATAAATTAACGACACCGGCAGCAACCCCGACGGTGATAAATAGCAGCAGCACCCCGAATAGCAAATTGATCGCACGATCAAAAATCTTTGTGGCCGAAAAAGTCATATTGCCGTAACCATACACGGGGTTTGTTACAGCAATGTGATGGTGGTGAAAAAGAGGTAGGTGGGTTGAATTGAAACATCGCAGGCCAGTTGGGGTGTCCCGTCAGACTGCCTTAATCTGCAGCAGTTCCGATTTGATCAATAAGTTTTCGGAAACGGCACGATTCCGCTGGTTGCATTGGTCGCTTATCGACACAATTGAAACCGTCAGCAACAGTCACTTAGGGTGCATTTGTTGGTGCGAATGTCCTGGTACAGCATGGCGTGCATGGTCACTTAGTTGAGCGTCGAACCATTGATGAATCGCCTGTCTAAATTTTGGTACTTCAGTGGAATAAGTAATCTGCGCCCCATCAGGAAGGTCTTTATACTCGATCTTGATCTGGCCAGCCTTGGCTGTTTTCAATTCAGCCAGTCCTGGCATAGTTTCACCATGAATTTTTGCTGGTTTGGAAAAATCACCTTGCCTGAATTCGCGGGAAATTTCTGACAGATGGGCACGTATTAAACCGATTTGCTTCGTATCGGATTTGTCTTTAGCGATAACCTGCTGTACTCCTCCCTTTGCTGTCTTGGAAAAAACATGTGTGGTTTTTTCCAGATCGAATGGCATTACATGAGCGCCGCGCTGTACAACTTCATCAAGCCGCTTCTCATCCGCCTTGTCCGCGGCATAAGCAGGGATTGTTGAAAACAGCGCAATCAAGAAAGGTACGATAAATAGTTTCATCATTTTATTTCCCCTTTGAGTTACTCGCAGCACAAGATTAATAAAACATCTATCCCGACTACTGCCCTATCAGGCCGGGCCGAAATCCTCGAAATAACCAGACTACAAGAACAATCAGTTACCTTTCGTACGGATTTACTATATTTCCGCACCCAATTCCAGACACAGGTTTCCGCGTAGCGATGTCTATGATCCAGAAATCACAATAGGTGTTTGCTCCAAATAACTGCACATCGGTGGAAAATTGGACTTGGTACTTGCCGCCAGCGATTGCCTGCATTTGCAAATCTACTTGTGTGTGGAACACTCCACTCTGAAAGGCAACTGTGATGTTCCGCAGTCCTGGCTGTATTGGAAGGGCTGTGTTCCAGCCTTGCTGACCTGACATTACACGTTTGCCGTCAACAGCTAAAACATATGCCGTGGGATCGTCAATTAGTGTGCTTTTCTCATGAGAACCAACCAGTGTCGCAAGCGAGCTTTCCTGACTGGCCGGAGCAACGTATTGAAGCTCTGGCGGAATGGGGCGCGGAGGCGTGGCGCAACCACTTAGAAACACAATTGTTATCAGTAAAAATCTGAGCATAATATTTATTGAATCTGCTTCTCATTATTGAGACATGAATCCCACTAATCGACGGGAGGGGAATGCCGAATGGTGTTTATGATATCTCCGCGCCTAATTCCAGTCACAGGTTTTTGCGTCGCGATGTCTATGATCCAGAAATCACAATAGGTGTCTGCTCCAAAAAACTGCGCATCGGTAGAAAACTGGACTTGATACTTGCCGCCAGCGACTGCCTGCAATTGTAAATTTACTTGTGCGTTGAACGGAGTACGCAGAAAGGCAACTGTGATGTTCCGCAGCCCTGGTTGTATGGGAAGAACTGTGTTCCAGCCTTTCCGGCCTGACATCACTCGTTTACCGTCAACAGCTAAAACATATGCCGTGAAATCGTCAATTAGTGTGCTTTTCTCATGGGAGCCAACCAGCGTTGCAAGAGAGCTTTCCTGACCAGCCGGAGCAACGTATTGAAGCTCTGGTGGAATGAGCGGCGGTGTGGCGCAACCACTTAGAAGCGCAACTGTTATCAGCAAGAGTCTGAGTCTCATATTTAACTTTCTTGTTTATGCTCAGCATTGTTATCGGGAGAAAGTTTTGCGCCCTAACTTCTACACCTGTTCCTTAACTCTCTGCGCCTTGGTCTCGCGGTAACTATTTTCACTATAGCATACGGATGGAGGGGTTATGACAGCCGGGACTCGACCCGTAGCGTACGAGTGAATGGGGGCTTAGAAGCTGAAGCTCGACTGTCTCTTCCTGGTACTGAACGGTCGGTCGATCCTCCTCAAAGCGGGCGCTCAAGCTAGGGTGCCATTCCTGCGCGAGGCATCGCAATACAGCCGAAACGTGATGCGTCGAGTTCCACGTCCGCGCGTGCCCATGCCTTTTTGAAGCGCGCCTCGATCAATGCCGCCTGATCGTCCTTCTTTTGCGCACGTAGTGTCTGCAACAGTCCAAGTAGCGTCCAGCCGCTGTGGCGATTTCTGCGCAGATCTTCCCAGTACACCGTCTCCGCTTCGGCTGCGCGCCCCGCTTCCAGCAGGATGGCACCCAGCGTCAGCCTTGCAGGGGATTGCCATTCCGGCGGCTCCGTATAAGCGAGGCCATCCTCCAGTCGCACCGCCCGGTCAAGGTGTGCGATGGCGGCATCAAACTGTCCACGGGCCGCCGCGATCTCGCCAGCCAACACCTCAGGACCAATGCGCAACACGTCGCGCGCGCTGTTCAGCGACATCAACTGCCAATCCAGTGCTCCATCATTTGTGATCGCGCGCAGCGCCCCCAGTTCCTGCTCGGCCTGCGGCAACTGCCGCGTTGCGGCAAACGCCAGGCCACGCACATAGTGCCAGGCGCCCTGCAAAAATGCATTCGTGGCTGGCGGCGCTGGCTCCTGGAGAATCTCATTCCATTTTCCAAATCTTGCCAGCGCCCAGTACGGTACGACTCGGAATATCGCTGTCGCCGGCACCGCCTGCAGAACCGGTGCATCTATGGTGCTGGTCAGCTTGCGTGCCGATTCTAGCGCCATGCGGCTTTGGCCATCCGCGGTAGCAGCAAACCAGAGAAAATGGATGTTGTGGGGGAAATAGACTGCTGGGTACAGCCCTGGTCCCGGTGCAGGGTGCTGCGCGAAATACGCCTCGTCGGCTGCGATCGCAAGCTGGTTGCTCTTTATTGCGTCGGCATAGCGGCCCACGCGCAGGTAGATATGCGACGGCATGTGCAGCAGATGCCCCGCCGCCGGCATCAGCGTAAGCAGCATATCGGCCGCCTTCTCTGCCCGCTCCGGTGTGCTTGTCGGCTCGACCAGGTGGATATACAGATGCGCTGCGCCCGGATGTCGCGGATTGCGCTGCAGCACCTCCTCGGTGATCGTGACTATTTCGGCTGTGCTTTCGAGCGGATAGCCATCGCGCATCCAGTAACCCCAGGAGTTGAGATCCATCATCGATTCGACATAGAGCATTGCGATGTCGTGATCGCTGCGAAAACGCAGATGTACTTCCCGCATCGCATCCGCGTAAGCCCGGTCATTCATCTTGCGCTGCTCGGGTTTCCCGGTGTAGCGCTTCTCCAGCGCGTCAATCAGCGCGCGCTCACGTGACGTAACCTGCGCGACCAGCGAGGCAGCCTTGCGCACCAGCTCCAGCGCCGGTATTTCATCCTCTGCTGCCATAGGCGCGTTGATGTTGGGACCAAGCACCAGCGCCTGGCCCCAGTACGCCATGGCAAGCGCAGGGTCCAACCGTGCCGCTTCCCGGAATGCAAGGCCTGCTTCGGCATGATTGAATGCGTAAGAGAGGTTCAGTCCCTGATTGATGAACTGCTGCGCCCGCCCGTTGCGCGTGCTGACCGGGAAGGTATGTGAGCCGAGATTCAGCAGCTTTGGTGCGGCCTGAGCATCTGCGCCCGACTGATTTGGCGGCTGCATCTCATGTTTATGCGCAGATCCCGATACTGTGGATGTTGCAGTACTCGCGCCGCTCTGGACAGTCTCGGCAAACGCAGCAGTGCTGCCGCCAGCAGTCACTGCCAATCCCAGCAGCATGAAATGAAAAGTACGGAATTGCATGGATATCACCTCTTTGGTAACCGGTCGCTAATGACCAAGGTTTCGGGATGCAAATGCTGGTTGTGGCGCATTGTTGAACTACGGGCTAATCACAGTTTTTGTAATTGCGTTTCTCGCACTCCCGTGCCAGTTGTTGCGCACGCGCGATCTGTGCAGGCTTCATCTTTCCGCTCGCCGTATCCCGGTTCTGTCGTGCCTCACCGAAACCTTTTGCCGCAGCCAGACTGAACCACATGTAGGCGCGCACATAATCCCGGGGTACGCCCTGGCCGGTGGCATACATCAAGCCAAGATCATTCTGCGCATTGGCATGTCCCTGCGCCGCAGACAGTCGGAACCATTTCACCGCTTCCTGGTAATCCTGCTCCACCCCTTCTTCGCCATTTTCATACAGATCTCCCAGGCTGTATTGCGCATACGCATTCCCTTGCAGCGCAGCCAAGCGATACCATTTTACGGCTTCCCGATGGTCCAGCGGGACGCCTTGGCCATCGTCATACATCGAACCCAGGTATAACTGCGCAGATGCATTTCCCTGTTCTGCCAGGGGGCGGAACAATTTTTCCGCTTTTGCGTAATCGCCCGCAAAGTAGGCCTGTTTCGCCTCCGCCAGCGGATCGGCCATTGCCTGTCCGGTCAACGCCAACAGCAATAGGCAACCCGACAACGCCTGTTTCAGCAACCGACCCATTCCCGTCATCCTTTTGCTAACCTCAAACCTTGAGCACAAGTTTTACTTGGGCAGATAGATACTGTCCGGCATGATATTAGCCGACCATCGCAGGGAAAGAAAGAAACATGACCGGAAGCAGCAATATGCCAAGGAGCTGGTTCAGCGTTACTGTCGGCATGATGGGCCTTGAGTGTCAGAGGGGAATCAGCTAGCCTACCTTGCTCCTGTCTGACTATGGTTAAAAAATGCCGATCTCAAACCTGACCTCCGCCGATCTGCGCCTTACCATCGATCCCGCTTCGCTTGGGTTCTCTGATACCTCGGAATTGCTGCAGTATCCGCTGCCGTGGATCGGGCAGGAGCGCGCGGAAATGGCTGCCCGTTTTGGTCTCGGCATGGATCAGCCCGACTATAACCTGTTCGTGCTGGGGGAAGTCGGCAGCGGCCGCTCTTCGCTGCTGCGCCAGGCGATGGCCGCAGCCGCCGCCAACCGGGCGGCGCCGCCCGACTTATGCTATCTGCACAATTTCGACGCGCCGGAAAGGCCGCTGGCCCTGCGCCTGCCTGCCGGGCAGGGACGCCTGCTGCGGCAGCATCTGGCGCGCATGACAAAATCTCTGCTGACGGAAATCCCGCAGCGCCTGGATGGGCAGGATTTCAAGGCCGAGAGCGAGCGCATTGAAAAGGCCCACAAGGCAGAAGAAACCAAGGCCTATGCCGAACTCACCACATTCGCCGAATCGCATAATTTCACCATCCACCGCGAGGCCGGGCACATAGTTTTCACTCTGTTGGGCGAGAAAGGACACATTCTGACCGAGGACGAAGTGCTTACCCTGCCGAAGGAACGCCGGACCGAGATTGAGCAGGCCGAGCAGGAATTGCGCGCCGAGATTACGCGCTATTTCGAGAAGACCCGGCCGATGGAGCGGGTCATGCACGAGGCGCTGGCAGCATTGCAGCGGCAGGTGGTGAAGCCGTTGCTGGAGCACGAATTACAGGAAATCCGTATCGGATTGAAGAAACAGATCAAGGACTCCGTCAAGCTCGGCGCTTATCTGGAACAGGTCATGCGGGATTTACTCGACAATCTGGAACTGTTCGAGGTTTCCGATACCGATGAGGAAAGCCGGCAGGAGGAGTTGGAGCAGGTGATGTCCCGCTACCGGGTTAATCTGGTAGTGGACAATGATGGTCTGGACGGTGCGCCGGTAATCATCGAGGACAATCCATTATTCCGCTCGCTGTTCGGCAGCATCGAATACCAGTCTGAGAACGACGTGCTGGTGACCGATTTTACCCGCATCCGCGCTGGTAGCCTGCTCAAGGCGCACGGCGGTTTTCTCATGCTGCATCTGCGCGATCTGCTGGCCGATGGTCTGGTATGGGAGAAACTGCGCCGCTTGCTGCGCAGCGGCAGACTGCAGATCGAGGAACCGGGCACGGCTTTTACTTCGATTGCGGCGGTCTCGCTGGTACCCGAGGCGGTGGATGTGGAAGTCAAGATCGTGCTGATCGGTTCACGTCAACAGTATTACGAGTTGCAGGAAGCAGATCCGGAGTTCGGGCGCCGCTTTCGCGTCAAGGTGGACTTTGCCGAGAGCTTTGCCGCCAGCGCTGCAACCCGCCGCGCCTCGGCCATCTTCGTTGCCCATGCCTGCCGGGAACTGGGGCTGCCGCATTTTTCTGCCGCCGCCGTCGCACGCCTGCTGGAGGATTCCCACCGGCAGGTGGACGACCAGGCGCGTCAAAGCGCGATCTTTGCCCGCGCCGAGGCGCTGGTGATGGAAAGTGGCGCGCTGTGCCATGCGCGCGCTGGTCGCCTGGTTGAGGCAGCAGATGTCGAGGACGCGCTGCGCGCGCACATCCTGCGCCATGATTACCCGGAACAACGCCTGCAGGAATCCATCGCCGAAGGCGAAGTGCTGATCACGCTGCAGGGTGCGAAAACAGGCCAGCTCAACAGCCTGACTCAGGTGGATCTGGGGGATTACCGCTTCGGCTTCCCGGTACGCGTCACGGCGCGCACCTTTGCCGGTGAGGATGGCTTGCTCAACATCGAGCGCGAAGTGGAAATGTCCGGGCCGATCCACGACAAGGGCGTGTTCATTCTGCAGAACTATCTGTCTGCCTTATTTGTCCATGCTGCTCCGCTCGCGCTCAATGCCTCCATCGTGTTCGAACAGGAATATCACGGTATGGAAGGGGACTCTGCGTCCTGTGCCGAGCTTTATATCCTGCTCTCGTCCCTGGCGGACTTGCCGCTCAAGCAGAGCATTGCCGTTACCGGCGCAGTCAATCAGCATGGTGAAGTGTTGCCGGTGGGCGGGATCAACGAAAAAATAGAGGGTTACTTCCGCGCGTGCGAAACGGCCGGACTGGATGGCAGTCACGGTGTGCTGATTCCGCAGCGCAACCGCCGCCACCTGATGCTGGAACACAAGGTGGTCGAGGCGGTCGCCAAAGGTTTATTTCATATTCATACTGCGGAGCACGTGAGCGAAGGCATGGAACTGCTTGCCGGATGTGCGTTTGGAATAGCTGATGCGGCGGGTAATTATCCGCAAGACAGCGTGCTGGGCCGCGCGCAGCAAGCCTTGCTGGCCTATCGTCATGCCTGCCAAGAGGCGCAACATCCGAAGACATGATGTCAGGGCGGTGCGGCTACTTGATACCGAGGATGTTCATCGCCTTGCCGAGGGTTTCGACTGATTCCTTGTGCTTGCCCTTGTTGTGCAGCGCTTCGCCTTCAGCGCGCAGTTTCTTGACTTCTTCCGCCTGCGCCTCGCTGAGTTTCGGATTCTTTTCCAGCGCCGTATCGATTTTTCTCATGTCGCTTGTACAGTGGTACGCAAAGGCCGCGCTGCTGAACAGGGTCAGGGCAGCAATGGCAAGCAATTGGCGTAGTTTCATGTGATCCTCCGGTGTGAGGTTTATCGAGTGCATCAGAAAAAAGTATAGACCGGTTGACGGCTTTCGCCATAACGGATGCATATGACATGCTGGGAAATGCGCTCTGCGGATCAGGCGGAACAAAGCATTAAGGGGGTATAATTCAGCAGCGAAATTGAGGTGAAAACCTGTTCGCCCTGGGTACTTCGAGAAACAAAATCACTATTTCTTACTGACACCAACACACTATGGCGCAATACGTTTTTACCATGAACCGCGTGGGCAAGGTCGTCCCCCCCAAGCGGCAGATACTCAAGAACATCTCGCTCAGTTTTTTCCCCGGCGCCAAGATAGGCCTGCTGGGCCTGAACGGTTCGGGCAAGTCCACCGTGCTGCGCATCATGGCGGGAGTGGACAAGGATTTCGAGGGCGAAGCCCTGCCGATGCCCAATCTCAATATTGGCTATCTGCCGCAGGAGCCGCAGCTCAACCCGGAGCAGACCGTGCGCGAAGCCGTGCAGGAAGGGCTGGGCGAAGCGGCCAGCGCGCAGCAGAAGCTGGATGCAGTCTATGCTGCTTACGCCGAACCGGACGCCGATTTCGATGCGCTTGCCGCCGAACAGACGCGGCTGGAAGCCATTCTTGCCGCCGGCAGCGGAGGCAGCGACCAGCAACTGGAGATCGCCGCCGATGCATTGCGTCTGCCGCCGTGGGATGCCGTGGTCAAGAATCTTTCCGGCGGGGAGAAGCGGCGCGTGGCGCTGTGCAAGCTGCTGCTGGAAAAGCCCGACATGCTGCTGCTGGACGAGCCGACCAACCACCTCGACGCCGAGTCGGTGGAATGGCTGGAACAATTCCTGGTGCGTTTCCCCGGCACCGTAGTGGCGGTCACGCATGACCGCTACTTCCTCGACAACGCCGCCGAGTGGATACTGGAACTGGATCGCGGCCACGGCATTCCGTGGAAAGGCAATTACTCAAGCTGGCTGGAGCAGAAGGAAGCCCGCTTGAAGCAGGAAGAATCCGGCGAATCCGCGCGCCAGAAAGCGTTGCACAAGGAACTGGAATGGGTACGGCAGAACCCCAAGGGGCGGCAGGCGAAATCGAAAGCGCGCATCGCCCGCTTCGAAGAACTCAATTCTCAGGAATACCAGAAGCGCAACGAGACCCAGGAAATTTTTATCCCGGTGGCGGAGCGGCTGGGCAACGAAGTGATCGAATTCACCAACGTTTCCAAAGCCTACGGCGAGCGTCTGCTGATCGACAACCTCAGCTTCAAGGTGCCGCCCGGCGCCATCGTCGGCATCATCGGCCCGAACGGCGCGGGCAAGTCCACGCTGTTCAAGCTGATCACCGGCAAGGAGCAGCCGGATTCCGGCGAAGTGAAGATCGGCTCCACCGTCAGGATCGCGCACGTTGATCAGGCGCGCGACTCGCTGGAGAACGACAAGAGCGTGTTCGATGCCATCTCCGGCGGCAACGACATCCTCACCGTGGGCAAGTACGAAACGCCCGCGCGTGCCTACATCGGCCGCTTCAACTTCAAGGGCGCAGACCAGGCCAAGATCGTCGGCAATCTGTCCGGCGGCGAGCGTGGTCGGCTGCATCTGGCCAAGACGTTGATCTCGGGCGGCAATGTGTTGTTGCTGGACGAGCCATCCAATGATCTGGACGTGGAAACCCTGCGCGCGCTGGAAGATGCGCTGCTCGAATTCGCCGGCTGTGTGCTGGTGATCTCGCACGACCGCTGGTTCCTCGACCGCATCGCCACCCATATCCTCGCGGCGGAAGGCAATTCGCAATGGACCTTCTTCAACGGCAACTATCAGGAATACGAGGCGGACAAGCGCAAGCGTCTGGGTGAAGAGGGTGCGAAACCAAAGCGGATACGCTACAAGCCGATTAGTCGGTAAGCTATCGAACGACAGCATATGAATGACCAATGGAAATCAGATTCTGATTTAAAGAAAAAAGCAAAAAAATTCTTTGAATTAGCGCGTAACTCTGTGGTTACAGATACTGCACAGATACCCGAGCTATTTAGTCGCGGTGGTTTTAGGATGCTTGGTGGGTTGATGTTTAGCATCAACGAAGAAACCGCTCATTCCCAGCATGAGTTAGTCGCAAGGTGCGTGAAGTTATTGGAGGCAAAATCGGCGCATGAGAATGAAATTGAAAATCTTGCATGGGATTGTGTGCAAAATAGTTTGGCGGGTGAAGATGTTTCTTCCGACATAGAAAAAATTGCGGCCGATTTTTTAAATGCGCTGCATGCGCATATCCAGCGGCAATATCAGTATGTTTCTCCTAATAACATTATTCGATTTCAAGGTGCAGTTGCTCAGTTATGCATTGGGCCAGTGGAGGCTTTATTAGCATCGAATCATTTGCCAAAATTATTTGAAGCTAACAAAATTTTATCTTGGTCATTAGGCTCGAAATTTGAAATGACAATTTCTGTGCCAGGTGGAGTAAGTTTTGAGTTTCCACCTGTTATCTGGCGCGTATCACTTCAGGCCGCTCCAGGGCATATTGAAGAGGAGGCAACATGGCTAATAAATATTGCCATCAGTCTTCTCCGGTTATCCTATCCCACTAATAAAAATTATGGTTTATTCCCTAAAAATGGAGCCAGGGAGCTGCATCCTGTGTTTCCTTCTCAAATGCATAAGCAAGGGATTACATTTGCAGATGGCAATGCTTCATATGGTGGAGGCGCCGTCGGAGGGTTGTATGAAATCGATAGTGATGTTATCGCCGTAACAGAATCACCTGTGTTTAAAAGCAGAGCAAAGGCAATCTTTTCCCCTAATAGAAGAAGTTTGGGCGAAAGATTCGGGCAAGGTCTTGGCTGGCTAACTCGCGGAAGGCAGAGCGCAGACAGGGCTGAGAAATTCCTCTTTTTCTTTACTGCCATTGAGTCACTTTTGTCTAGTGATGATAAGACTGCGCCTGTTGTGCAAACAATTTCAAGATATGTTTCTGTAATTTTGCAAGATGATACGAAGTTACGATCACAACTCGCAGGCAAACTTAAGTCGCTATATGCAATTCGATCAGGGCTTGTGCATGCGGGAGTGCGCAATGTTTCGAATTCAGATGTGAATATTATTCAGCATGTAACCGAGAGTATTTACTGGGTGGTGATGGATAGAATTGAATTGACGACATCGTTTATTGATTTCCACGAGTCGCTTTCGGAATCAAGTTATGGTCTGCCTTGGATGCAAAAGCCGGAGGCCCCTTGCGTGATCTAATGGCTAATGGGGTGAATTTAAAGGGGGCGGGCTCAAAATTGCTCTAGGACGCCACCATGGAAATGAAAAAAATCAACTCCGGCAAGCTGCGCGCCATCGGTTACGATGCGCGCGCCCGGATGCTGCAAGTCCAGCTCGACGATGGTAGCACGCTGCAATACAGCGGTGTCGGCGAGGGAATCTGGCAACGTCTCAGCAGCTCGGGGGCGGCGTGGAGTTTCTATCGCGACAACATCGAGGAAGGGTTCACCGTGAAGCGTGTTTCCGGCAGTGCCCCTGCAGTCAAGAACCCGCTCGACGAGTTATTCCGCAAAGCCTAAGCACCATTTTCATAGCCCGCGTATAAGCCGATAGAGCGTAGTTTCAGAAATGCAACATGTCACGTGCTCTGAAAGTCTGGCCGCTGCTCACCGGCACGCTGCGCTACGAGAAGACCATTTCAACCCGCAACCGCGGCCACGGCCAGTTCATCGACGCGCCCATTCTCGCCTACCTGATCGAGACGCCGAACGGCCGCATCCTCTACGATGCGGGCTGCGATTACCGCAAGCTGGCCGACCCTGCCTTACGCGCCCGGCACTTCGACCCGCTGCGCCCGCAGATCGAGGCGCCCAACATGCAGGAGCAGCAGCGCATTCCGCGCTACCTGGCGCGACTGGGGCTGGCGCCATCCGACATCGACGTGGTCTTTATCGGCCATCTGCACTTTGACCATGTCGGCGGCATCTGCGACCTGCCGGGTTGCGAAGTACATATCCACGCCGATGAACTCGCTGCCGCGCGCACCGGACTGGATGGCGGCGTGTTTGCCGACGAGCTGGCTGCTGCGGAGCAATGGCACCAACAGACTGGTGAATACAGCGTTGCAACAGGCGTGCAGGCCATCACCAGCCCGGGTCATACCGCAGGGCACATGTCGCTGCTGATCGAACTGCCGAGAGGCCGGCCAGTGATCCTGTGCGGCGACGCCGCCGATCTGACCGAGAATCTGTCGGAGGAAATTGCCCCCGGTTGCTGCTGGCAGGACAATACGACATTGGCACTTGCCAGCATCCGTAAGCTCAAGGCTCTCGCCCGCACTGAAGATGCCGAACTGTGGCCCAATCACGACATGGCTTTCTTTCATGACTTGCCGCAATTTCCGGCATGGCGAGACTAACTCTAATTCCAGATAGAAACGCCAGCTGTTCGCCCTGAGCTCGTCGAAGGGTACGGGTGGTTCGACAAGCTCACCACGAACGGTTAGATTGTTGGTGTTTCTATCTGGAATTTGACTAAGTTCAAACGGGGATTTTGCCTGATGCCATCCAAGATTCCTGCTGACCTCATCGCCAGTTATCGTGCGGCCGACTACCGGGCAGGGTTTGGTTCTGCCTCGATCAGCCTGCGTATCGATCAGTACTCCGAATCGCTGGCGCAACTGCTGGCGGCGTCAGGCCAGCAATGTGCAGTCTTCATCACTGCCTGTAATCCCGGCAGTCAGCCGCAAAGTCCTGCAGCGAATCAAGCTGCGCATGCGCGCCTGCATGAAGAACTGAGCCGTCATACCGACCAGATCATCGAAGGCACGGGTTCTGATCCATCCGGCGCATGGCCAGCGGAGCCAAGTCTGCTTGCGCTGGGAGTGGAGCTTGACGTGGCCGAAGCGCTGGGCAGACAGTTCGGACAAAACGCTATCGTGTGGGCCGGTGCGGATGCCATTCCCAGACTGATGCTGCTGCGCTGACACGGTAGCAAACGGATCGTTTCCCCCGATCCGGCAACTGAAGAAATTCCCATCGTCTATTCCCATATTCCTACAGCAGAATCAGAGTATTCCTATACGGGACATTGGTCTGTGCGGGCACAATGTCCACATTGCGAACATTGAGTCACGCCATATTTCTGCCGCAGGAGATTCAGGCATGGATGTGGCTTGGGCTTGCTGTTCAGCCCGATCCATGAAGAATTGGTTTCGTCACTCAGGCTGGGAAAGAGCGGGTATTTTCAGATCTGGAATAAACCAGAGCCGGCTTAAGCAATCTCATTCTTAATTGCACAGGACACGATGGAAACTGCCTCTCAACAACTTGATACACTGGAAATTCCCCCTCCACAACTCGACACGCTGGAAACCTCCTCTCCGCAACTTGAAATTGCCGATGCCCCGCCCTTAACCGACGCCCCGGAATCAGGCCCGATCGCGTCCCCTGCCACTTTTGCGGAAATGCGCCTCAAGGTCGGCGACAAGATCCCAATCTCGCTACCCCGCGGAGCAAAAGGCGAGCGTGTGCTGGGGAAGGTGATTGGATGGATAGAAGGTGGCAGTATTCTCATCACCTTGCCGCAGAAAGTCATCATGGCCGGGCTGGTGAAAGAAGGCGAAAATTTGCTGCTGCGGGCATTTACCGGCAAAAGCGCGTTCGCCTTCAACACCAACATACTCAAGATAGAGCATTTTCCGTATACCTACCTGCACTTGAGTTTCCCGAAAAAAATCGAGGCAGTGGTAGTGCGCAGTTCGTTTCGCCATGGCGTCTGCCTCCCGGTTACAATCGCCATCGACGGCAAGGCGGATATGACCGGAAATATTCTGAACATCGGCATGACCGGGGTACGCATCGGCATCGCCGAACCGCTCCAGAGTGAAGACCCGATACGGCTCACTATGCAGTTCGAGCTGCACGATGTGCCGGTGTCGCTTGAGCTGCACGCTCAGGTACGCAGTTCGAAGAGCGTGTCGGACGAGCATGGCGCGATGCGCCATGAGTACGGTATGGAATTCCAGAACCTGCAGCCCAACGACCGCTTGATACTCGGCAGCCTGCTCTGGTACGAGATGCATATGCATCCGGAGCGCGCTGCATAAAGAACAACAATCCTCTTCCCCCAGCGCTGTTCCATGGGTAACTGTCTACACGTAAAAACTCCGCCTCTGAACCATCTGTTTGACAGAAAATCTTGCGCATCGAAGAGATGTTGCGTCTCGCAGAATTGAATGTCTTGATCCGCGTTGTTTGTGTTGCTCCATCGCAAGCCCCCCTTCGCAAGTAGACGATTCTAAAAAAGTATGGCCGCATCCGAATTTCCATGTTATGTTATTACATTGGGATTGCTGTTCAAGCGCATGTAATTAAGAGAGATAATGGTCAATGCGCCGCAGAATGACGCATGCGTTTATACACCAATCGCTGGACAATACCGAGTAACAGGCTGAGTGCCAACCCTCCTTTCAAATCAGTAAAGGCGGGTCATACGAACCGGTTGACAGCAGATTTAGATGGCTCGTCCAGCCATCAAACAGGATTTCACTCACATTTCGGAAGTGAATCGGCAAAATGAAAAAGAGTTTCTTTTTTACCGTACCAGAAACAGAGACCGCGGAACCAGAGGCTGTTAAGCCAGCCGCAAACGATGTCTCGCCGCCGCACTCGAACCTGCCCACCACTCCGTTCGCGGAGATGCGCCTCAAAATCGGCAATAAGATTCAAATCGAGAACTCCACCAATCCCGGGACGAAAGAACGTGTGCTGGTGACAGTGATTGGCTGGCTGGAAGGCGGCAGTTTCGTTGTCGCTATCCCACAGAAAATGTCCCAGCGTGGTTGGGCGCAAACAAATGACAAAGTGCTGTTGCGGGCGTTCACTGGTGAAAAGGCATTCTCCTTCCAAGCTGCAGTGCTCAAGATAGAGCATTTTCCATTTACCTACCTGCATTTGAGCTACCCGGATCGAGTGGAAGCCGTGACGGTACGCCATTCGCCCCGTCATGAAGTGCATTTTCCGGTCAAGATCAGCGCTACTGCTGCGGCAGATGTGACGGGATATATTCTGGATATCGGTATGAGTGGTGCTCGCGTCGGTAGCGCCAAACCGTTTTCGGATAAAAACCCGATACAGCTTGGCATGCAATTCGAGTTGCACGGTGTTCCGATGTCGCTCGAACTATATGCGCAGATACGCAGCTCCAAAGAGACATCAGACGAGCGGGGTGCAACGCGCTACGAGTACGGTGTGGAGTTTCAGAACCTGCAGCCCAACGACCGCCTGGCCCTGGGTAGTCTGCTTTGGTATGAGTTGCAAGCGCGCTCGGAACACGCATAATGCTTGCGGCTGGGCTACATCACTTTTTCAACTGAGCAGTAAAGATCGAGATGAGCAAAACAAAATTTTTTTTACCGGGACAAAAGTCAGGGACCGCAGAGGCTGAGGCCTCCGAATCAGCCATGACCGATACCCCGGCACCGCGCCGGATTGAGAGATCAAAAAAACTAAAATTCTTTTTTTCGAAATCAGAAGTAGAGACAGAGACTGCAGAGATTGCCGGGACCGCTGAATCAGCTGCGACCAATGCCCCGGCACGGCACCGGGTTGCATCTCCGACCACGTTTGCAGAAATGAACATCAGAGCCGGTGACAGGATGCCGATTGAGACGGCCGAATACAGCAGTAGTGGCGGAGGAAAAGGAAAGCGTCTGGTGGGAAAAGTGGTCGGCTGGTTGGAGGGCAACAGCCTTCTTGTCAACATTCAGCAAAATGCGGTTCATGCTGGATTGGTGAGAGAGAACGAGCAGGTATTGCTGCGGGCATTCACGGGCCAAAATGCATTTGCCTTCCATTCCACGATAGTCAAGATAACGCATGCTCCCTACACCTATATGCATCTGTCTTTCCCGGCGCAAGTGCAAGCCGTGAGGATACGTACTTCGGTTCGTCAGAGTGTGCGTTTCCCCATCACGGTCGCCGTTGCCGATGAGGCGACAGGCACACAGGGGTACATGCTGAACATCGGCGTAAACGGGGCTTGTATCAGCACCTCTCAACCGCTCAAGGACGAAAGCCCGCTACAGATCATTACGCAGTTCGAGTTGTATGATGTTCAGGTGCCGCTTAAGGTGCATGCCAGGATACGCAGCTCGAAAGAGCTGCCAGGCGAGCAGGCCCCAACGCACTACGAGTACGGCGTGGAATTTCAGGATTTGCAGCCCAGTGACCGGGTGGCACTCGGCAGTTTGCTCTGGTACGAGATGCATACACACCCCGAGCGGGTAGTGTGAACGAATTCACCATTTCCCCTGCTGCCCATATGTGAATCGCCAGATGGTGGCAATGGGCGCTCGCAAGAGTATCGCGTAATACTACGCAACGCTAAGCTGCCATTGTTTGGCCTTGCCCTCATCCCAATTACTTCCATAAGGCATGGAATTTCTGGTGCCGACATCAAAAGTCGAACGCGGAATCTGCTGATCAACATACAACCGGCGCCAACACCCAATACATGGAGTCAGCGTGTTGGGAGCAAAGACTTGAATCTATCGCGTCTGGCTGAACTGTTTGCGCAGGTTCTTGATGGCGTTGGGCTCGCCGCGAATCCGGAAGAAAGCACCCTCATTGTCCGAGCGCTCCTCCAGCACCTGACAGCTGGTGTAGATTCCACCGCGCAGTTGCTGTGCTGACCAGGGCAGGAAAAACTCGGCCTCAACCAGGCCCTGCTGGAAAAATTCAATGATCTTCTGGCGGAGTTTTACGACATCATCAGGACGGCGTGCACTCATCACGATGCAATCCGGGTACTGTGCCCGCAAAGCTGCTTCGCGTTCAGCTTGCGCCGCTGCATCGCCGACGTGGTCGATCTTGTTGAAAATGCGGAGGCGCGGCACGACATGCGCCCCGATCTCCTCCAGTACGCCATCAGTGACCTCAAGCTGGCGCTCAAACCCGGGGTCGCTGGCATCGATGACGTGCAGCAGCAGCGATGCATCAAGCGCTTCGTCGAGTGTTGACTTGAACGAGGCGACCAGCCCGTGCGGCAAATTCTTGATGAAACCGACCGTGTCACTGACCAGCACGCGCGGCACGCTCTCCGGGTGGAGGGCCCGCACGGTGGTATCAAGCGTAGCGAAGAGCTTGTTCGCGACCAGCACCTCACTTCCTGTGAGTGCCCGCATCAAGGTAGATTTGCCGGCGTTCGTGTAGCCCACAAGCGCCACGCCAGCGAGTCCCTGGCGCTCTTGCCGCCGCGCGCGCTGGGTCTTGCGCTCGGCATCCATCGCGACGATCTCCTGCTGCAGTTCGGCAATACGGTCACGGATCTTGCGTCGGTCCAATTCAGTGTGTGATTCACCGCCCCCCCGGCCACCGACGCCGCTACGCTGCCGCCCTTGCGGCCCGGCAAGCTTCGCCGCCTCACGCAGGCGCGGTGCCATGTAGCCGAGGCGCGCGATTTCCACCTGGGCGCGCGCAGCGCGTGAGCGGGCATTGCGGTGAAAGATTTCGAGGATGACCATGGTGCGGTCCATTACCTCGCAGCCAACCTCCTTTTCCAGGTTGCGCGCCTGCGATGGTGAGATCTCGTGGTCGACCAGGATGACATCGATCTCCCGGCTATCAGGGTCAGCGACTATTTCCTCGGGCTCGGCGGGTTCGTTGCTCACGAAGCTGCGTATTTCCTGTCGCTTGCCAGCACCAAGGTATGCCGTCATGTCGAAGCCTGAGCGTTTCTGCACGAACGTGCGGATGACCTCATATCCCAGTGTTTTTGCGAGTTCCCGTAGCTCGCTCAGCGACGATTCAAACTCATTATCGCTCACGCTCGGCAGTTGTACGGCCGCCACGACGGCGTACCTGGATTTCTCTTCAACTTCGATTTGCATTAGGAGGTTGCATGACTTGAGTGGGCGAATTCAGATAGTACCTGCAAATGTGATAGCCGCTGGCGCCAAGCATGCAATTTACAATCATGCTTGTTGCTGTCGGCCGAATGTTGGTCATCTGTGCCGGTTGAGCACGGTATCGCGTTGGAAATTTGACGTACTGTAGCCAGAGGCAACAATGCCACGTCATTGAGAAAGCGCGGTTACAAACCGGTTACATCTGTTCAAATACACTTGAAATGAAAACGGTTTACATTGCTGTAAGCCGCATGAGTACTGGTGCCGACACCAAGAGTCGAACTCGGGACCTTCTGATTACAAATCAGCTGCTCTACCAACTGAGCTATGCCGGCGCGGGTGCAATTATAGAGACTGGGAGGCAAGGGGGCAAACTTGGGAAGATGCGACGGAAAATAACCAGGAATTATTTGATGACCTGAAAGCGCTGTTTGCCGCCGCTGGCAGGCGAAGGGCCGGGTGATGCAGGCTGCGGCTTGTCCGAATTCTCGACAGTGGCGGCCTCAGCTTGCGGTACATTTGTTTCCGTCTCGAGCGGGAACAGCATGCCTTGCGCCGTTTCCCTGGCGAATATCCCCTTGACCGCACTCATCGGTACTGATATCTCGCGTGAGACGCCGTTAAAGCGCGCAGAAAACTGGATCACATCGTTGTTCAGCTTGAGATGGTGCGCGGCACTGTGGCTGATATTGAGCGTGATCTCGCCGTTATTTGCATATTCCAGGGGTACACGGGTCTGGGCGTCGATTTGTATCGACAGGTAAGGGGTGAGATTGCTGTCTGTACACCATTCATGAATGGCGCGGATGAGGTAGGGCTTGGTGGAAAGCTCTTTCACTTGCGCATTGCTTTCTCGGAAGCGGTCAACGCATCGATGAATGCGGGTCTACTGAACAGGCGTTCGGCGAATTTCAGCAATGGCGCGGCCTGCTTGGGAAGCTGGATACCATAGTGATCCAGTCGCCACAACAAAGGTGCGATCGCGACATCAAGCATGGAAAATTCATCGCCCAGCATGAATTTCTGCTTGGTGAACACGGGCGCGATCATGGACAGATTGTCACGTACCAGCACACGAGCTTTGTCCGATGTTTTCTGGTTGCCATGTTCGATTGAGTCGATATGGCAGAAAAGCTCCTGCTCGAAGCGATGCAGGAACAGGCGCGCGCGCGCGCGCATCACCGGATCGGCAGGCATCAGTTGCGGATGCGGGAAGCGGTCATCGATGTATTCATTGATGATATTTGATTCGTACAGGATCAGGTCGCGCTCCACCAGTATCGGCACGCGGCCATTGGGAGTCATTACCGCCAGATCCTCGGGCCGATTGTGCAGATCGACATCAATGATCTGAAAGTCCATGCCTTTCTCGTACAGCACGATACGGCAGCGGTGGCTGAACGGGCAGGTGGTGGCTGAATACAGCGTCATCATGATCGATCTCTTCCCAGTGGAACGTGGAGCACGGCTGGCAGATAATTATTAATGATGAACGTCTCTCCAGTATTCATGCTTCAGAGCATAGGCCAGTCCCAGCATGAAGAACAGGAAGAGCATCACGACAATTCCCAGTTGTACGCGGTAGGCTGCTGCTGGCTCGCCCAGGTAGACCAGATAGTTCACCAGATCGGCGACCTGCTTGTCGAATTCCGTTTTGGACAGTGAGCCCGGCTTGCTGAGTTCCAGTTTTTTCACTTCATGTTTGCCGCCGTGGCCATCATCAACCATTTCCACCTTGAGCGATTGCTCCCCTTGCAACTGGTAAAACACATGGGGCATCGCAGCTCGGTCAAATACCAGATTATTCCAGCCGGTGGCGGTGGAGTCATCACGATAGAACTGACGCAGATAAGTGTAGAGCCAGTCGGCGCCACGGGAACGGGCGATCACCGACAGATCGGGCGGGGGCACGCCGAACCATTGTTTGGCTTCTTTTTTCACCATGGCGGTGTGCATGAGTCCGCCAGGCTTCTGTCCGGTGAAGATAAGGTTATCGCTGATTTGCTTTTCGCTGAGCCCCAGATCGCGCAGCCGGTTGTAGCGCATATAGTCGGCGCTGTGGCAAGTCAGACAATAGTTGACGAAAGTCTGCGCGCCGCGTTGCAGAGAAAGCTTGTCGGTGGTCTGGATCGGCGCGTGATCAAGTTTTACTTCTACACCAGAGGCGAATGCGGCGAGTGGAAGCAGGCATAAAACGAATAAAATATTTTTTATTTTTTTCATTATGTCACTCTTTTAGGCTCAGGCTTGGTTTTATCTATCTTGCTGTACCACGGCATCAGAAGAAAGAACGCGAAGTAGACCACCGTGAATATTTGCGCTAGCGTCGTATACAGCGGTGTGGGCGTCTTGGTACCCAGCCAGCCAAGCACGAAAACGCTGATGACGAAGAGTGTCAGTGCGATTTTGAAATAAGGTCCTTTGTAGCGGATCGATTTTACCGGGCTGCGATCCAGCCAAGGCAGCAGGCAGAAGATGGCGACCGAACCGCCCATCAGTATGATGCCCCACAGCTTTGCGTCGATTCCAAGGAAGTTGACCGTGGCTGCCCGCAGCATCGAATAGTAGGGTGTGAAATACCATACTGGGGCGATGTGATCGGGTGTCTGCAACGAATTGGCGGGGACGAAATTGTTATATTCGAGGAAGTAGCCGCCCATTTCCGGCGCGAAGAATATGATCCCGAAGAACACGATTAGGAAGCCCACTACTCCAACAATATCTTTCACCGAATAGTAGGGGTGGAATGGAATCCCATCTACCGGAATGCCCGTCTCGGGATTCTTGTTCTTTTTGATTTCAATGCCATCGGGGTTATTCGAGCCGACTTCATGCAGTGCCAGTACATGGACTACCACCAGCGTCAGCAGCAGGATCGGCAGTGTCACGACGTGGTACGCAAAGAAACGATTGAGCGCTGCATCGGAAAGCATGTAGTCGCCCATGATCAAATCTTTCAGGGGCTCGCCGATTACCGGAATCGCGCCCACCATGCTCAGGATTACCTGCGCACCCCAGAATGACATCTGTCCCCACGGCAGGATATAGCCGGTAAACGCCAGCATCATCAGGACGAAAAAGATCAGCATGCCGATCAACCACAGAAGCTCTCGTGGTTTGCGGTAGGAGCCGTACATCATGCCGCGGAACATGTGCAGATAGACCACCACAAAAAACATGGAAGCGCCGGTGGAATGCATGTAGCGGATCAGCCAGCCGAAATTCACGTCACGCATGATGTATTCCACCGAGGCAAACGCCAGGCTGGAATCCGGTTTGTAGTTCATGGTGAGGAAAATGCCGGTGAGCAGCTGATTCACCAGCACCAGCATCGCCAGAGAGCCGAAGTAGTACCAGAAATTAAAGTTCTTGGGCGCGTAGTATTCGGAAAGATGTAACTTCCATTTGGCGGTTACAGGGAGACGCGCATCTATCCAGTCCATCAGCTTACCCATGTTATGCGGTCTCCTTGCTATCAGCCCCGATTAGCAAGAGGCTATCGCTTAAGTATGTGTGGGGTGGAACAATCAGGTTAGTGGGCGCAGGCAGGTTTTGGTAGACGCGGCCGGCAAGGTCAAATTTGGAACCGTGGCAGGGGCAGAAAAAACCACCCAGCCAATCAGGACCCAGATCAGCAGGAGCAATGTCTTTGCGGAATATGGGGGAGCATCCCAGGTGGGTGCAAACCCCTTCCGTTATCAGGATTTCCGGTTTGATCGAGCGTGTCGGGTTCTGCGCATATTTGGGCTGCTGATCTTCTTTTTCCGATTTTGGGTCGGCCAGCAAGGGATCAAGTTTTGCGAGGTTAGCCAGCATCTCCGGGGTGCGTTTCAATATCCACACCACTTTGCCGCGCCATTCCACCGTCAGCAGCATGCCCGGTTCCAGTTTGCTGATGTCAACTTCAACTGGCGCACCTGCTGCTTTGGCGCGTTCGCTAGGCATCATGCTCATGACGAAGGGCGTCGCCCAGGCAACGCATGCAACCCCACCCGCTACCGAGGTTGCGGCGATCAGGAAACGCCTCCTGCCATTCATTCCATTTTTCTCCCAAGCATCTGTCATATCTTGCAGTTCCCTTGCAGGTCCGTAGTTTAATTAACAAATTTGAAAAACGCGCAATTCTATCACAATGCGTATTGGGAAATAAATCCCAAAACCAAACATATTTCAGCATGAAGGGATGAAAACTTTGGCGGTGGGGTTCTTGCTGTCATCAAGCTTCCATTTGCAGACAGTTGCTGACATAGCGGGGGAAGTGCAACTGCGCGATTTATACCCAATTATCCTCAGGAGGACAGGCTTTCGCAAAAGCTGCAGCAATCGGATCGGATTGTTTTCCCGCCACGCCACACAAGATTTCCTGTATTTCACTAAATAATCAGGCAAGTAAGGTTCTCCATGCTGACAGCATGGAGAACAGTTGTTTTCCGGGGCAGATTCAGGGTGTTTAAAGCTGCGCAAATTTCTTGACAGGTATTGGATGAGGCGTTAGGCTACGCGGGTCGTTGGAATGGGCTATTCTGGGATATTGGGATAGGGTCAGACGGCCACGAACACGAACACCATAATAATTACGGAACAACAAAGGAGAGAAGACATGGTTGCCAAGCTTTGGCTGAGGTTTGTT
>CAMAPK010000005.1 GCA_945860135.1 Nitrosovibrio sp. Nv4 | reverse complement strand
ATGTTTGACGTCCGTGTAGAAAAATAGCAGCGACACGCCGAAGACCTGGCCGGGCATGGTGACGCCCATCATGGCCACGCCAAAAAGCCAGCGCTGCGCCTGCGATGTGGTGGCCTGCGGTTCGATCGGGCTCGCCGCGTACGGGGTGTCGTTGCTAGTGGTTGCGCTCACATTGACGGGGTTGGAATTTCTTGGCATGGCAGTCTCTCCTTAGGCGTAGGGCATCATGGCGCGTACTGACGCCACGTTGGTGGAATGGACACCGGCGGTTCCCCGCAGTTGGCGCTTGTTTTTGGTGGTTTTCTTGGTGAGAATGTGACGCTTGAAAGCCTGCGAACGCTTGACGCTACCGCCGGGCCGCACCTTGAAGCGCTTGGCAGCGCCGCTCTTGGTCTTCATCTTGGGCATGATACTGCTCCTGTTTTAACATGACATCGGGTGTTTCCTGAGCGGAACACTTTTAAGACCCGGGAGTCACTTGGTTTTACGCTGGCATGAATATTCTTCGCGCCAGCTTTGCTGCTATCCGCGTATGCCAGGGCATACACCGGTTGTTACTTGATCACTTCTCAGCCTCTGCGGCCACTACCTCTGTGCTGGCTGCAGAATCTACCTCAGTCTTTGTTGCATTTGGAGCTATGTCACTGGCTATCTTTTCCGTCTTTGGCTTGGCCACCTTCGGCTTGGCCACTTTCACGTCCTTCTTCTTGGGCGACAACACCATCACCATTTGTCGTCCCTCCATTCTGGGGAACTGCTCTACCACCGCATGCTGCAACAGATCGTCTCGCACCCGCTCCAGCAGGCGTATACCGAACTCCTGATGCGCCATCTCACGTCCACGAAAACGCAACGTGACTTTGGCCTTGTCACCTTCTTCCAGAAAGCCGATCAAGTTGCGCAACTTGATGTTGTAATCGCCCTCGTCAGTGTTGGGGCGGAATTTGACTTCCTTGATCTGGATCTGCTTTTGCTTGAGCTTGGCTTCGTGTTTTTTCTTGCTTTCTTGATAACGAAACTTGCCATAATCCATCAAGCGGCATACCGGGGGTTGGGCAGTAGGCGCAATTTCGACCAAGTCTATTCCGGCCTCCTCCGCCAAGGCATTGGCGACCGCTAGCGTAACGATGCCTATCTGCTCTCCCTCTACACCAATCAAGCGCACTTCCGGGACGTTAATCTCCTGATTTGTACGCGCTGCTTTTTCTTGAACTATAGCAATTCCCCAAGTTTGTTTAATAAATCAAACCGTACCAGCCCTTATGGATATTTCCGCTTCAAGGCGTTCAATCAACGCTTGCAGAGACATCTGGCCAAGATCTAAACCTGACCGGGTACGCACGGCAACCATTTGTGCCGCCACTTCCTTATCGCCCACTATGATCTGGTAAGGCAGTTTCTGTAAACTATGTTCGCGGATTTTATAGGTTATTTTCTCATTTCTCAAGTCCGCGTGTGCACGAATGCCATTGTGCTTGAGTTTGTCAGCCACTTCACGGGCGTAATCCGCCTGTCCTTCGGAGATGTTCAACACCACTGCCTGCTCCGGCGAAAGCCATAAGGGAAGCGCTCCGGCATGGTTTTCAATGAGGATGCCAATGAAGCGTTCCAGTGACCCCAGAATCGCCCGGTGCAACATCACCGGTATCTGCCGGGTATTATCCTCGGCTACGTATTCCGCTCCCAATCGTGCTGGCATGGAAAAATCCAGTTGCAAGGTGCCGCACTGCCATACTCGGCCGATGCTGTCCTTGAGTGAAAATTCGATTTTCGGGCCATAGAATGCCCCTTCACCAGGCTGCAACTCCCACACCAGTTTCTTGTGATTCAATGCGGACTCCAGCGCGGCTTCCGCCTTGTCCCACTGCTCTTCCGAACCGACGCGCTTCTGCGGCCGAGTGGAAAGCTTTACCAGAACCTCATTAAAACCGAAATCAGTATAGACCGTCTGCAACAGGTCGATGAATTGCATCACCTCGCCTTGTATCTGGGCCTCAGTACAGAAAATATGCGCGTCGTCCTGGGTGAAAGCGCGCACCCGCATGATGCCATGCAGCGCACCGGACGGTTCGTTGCGATGACATGAGCCAAACTCGGCCAGTCGCAGCGGCAAATCACGGTAGCTTTTCAAGCCTTGGTTAAATACCTGAACATGGCCTGGACAATTCATCGGCTTGACCGCGAAGTCACGCTGCTCCGAATGCGTGGTGAACATGTTCTCACGGAAATTTTCCCAATGTCCGGAACGCTCCCACAACCCCTTGTCGAGAACTTGCGGTGTGCGGATTTCCAGATAGCCATGATCTTGGAATACCTCCCGCATATACTGCTCTACCTGTTGCCAGATGACCCAGCCCTTGGGGTGCCAGAACACCATGCCCGGCGCTTCTTCCTGAATGTGAAACAGATCCAGTTGCCTGCCGAGCTTGCGGTGGTCACGCTTTTCAGCTTCTTCAAGCCGGTGCAGGTAAGCATCCTGGTCTTCCTTTTTGACCCAGGCCGTGCCATAAATCCGCTGCAGCATTTCATTGCGCGAATCACCGCGCCAATAGGCCCCCGCCACCTTCATCAGCTTGAACACCTTGAGTTTGGAGGTGGCCGGCACATGCGGGCCGCGGCACAAATCGGTAAAATTTCCCTGGGAATAAAGTGACACGTCCTCATCGCCCGGAATGGCCTCGATGATCTGTGCCTTGTAGTGCTCGCCCTGGTTTTTGAAGAAATTGATCGCTTCGGAGCGCTCTAATACCTTGCGCTCCACTTTCAGATCGCGTTTGCTGATTTCCGCCATACGCTTTTCGATCGCCGCCAGATCCTCTGTCGTAAAGGGGCGTTTATAAGAGAAGTCGTAATAAAACCCATCCTCGATCACCGGACCGATGGTGACCTGCGCTTCGGGAAACAGCTCCTTCACCGCGTGCGCCAGCAAGTGCGCGCTGGAATGACGTATGACTTCCAGCCCTTCGGCATCTTTCTCGGTGATGATCGCCAGATCACAATCGGCTTCGATACGGTGAGACGTGTCCATGAGCTTGCCATTGACCTTGCCGGCCAACGCCGCACGCATCAGTCCTGCACCAATCGACGCTGCGACTTCCATCACCGTCACCGGTTGCTCAAATTTACGCTCCGAACCATCCGGTAGACGAACGACTGTCACAGCTTCTTCCTTTGATAAGAATGGGGGCTGACTGCAGGGGGCTTATAAAGTTTCAGATGAATCCTGGCACAAATTGCATTCTCCCATAGCTCCTGTTGAGGGGCAACCCGATGCACTGTACATGAACAAGAAACATCCAGTCTGGGTATGACAATCCGTCGTGGCGGACACTCGAGAACAGCGATCAGCTGATGGCCTTTTAACCGGCTGCGGCGCTCCGCACGGCGCCGGCTATCTGCTCTGCCCAGCGCTTGACCTTCCGTTCTGACTCACCTTCCACCATCACTCGCACCAGCGACTCGGTGCCTGATGCGCGCAGCAGTATGCGACCTCTGTCGCCAAGATCGTGCTCAGCAGCGGCTTGAGCGGCTTTGACCTGCGCGCTAACACGAAAATCAAATCCCTTGGCAACCTTTACGTTAACCAGTCGCTGCGGATAAAGTGCAAGACCCCGCGTAAGACCGGCCAGAGTCTTGCCGCAGTCTCGCATTGCATGCAGTACTTGCAACGCAGAAATGATGCCGTCACCAGTAGTATGCTTGTCGATACAAATGATATGGCCGGAACCTTCTCCGCCCAGTTGCCAGCCTCTTTGTTGCAGCAGTTCCAGTACATAGCGGTCGCCGACATTGGCACGGGCAAAGGGAATTTTCGATTTCCTGAAACCGTTCTCTACCGCAAGGTTGGTCATCAGCGTGCCCGCCACTCCCCCCTTGAGCAGGCCCCTCTGCTGGCGATGCTTTGCAATGATGTAGACCAGTTGATCCCCGTCATAGAGCACGCCTTTACCATCCACCATGACGACGCGATCACCATCGCCATCCAACGCAATGCCAAGATCGGCGTGATGCTGCCTGACAGCTTCTTGCAAGGTGGAACTATGGGTCGCACCACATTCGTGATTAATGTTGAGACCGTCCGGTTGCACCCCGATGGCAACCACATCTGCCCCCAGTTCGTGCAGTACATGACCGGCGATGTGATAGGTTGCGCCATGGGCGCAATCGACTACGACACGCAAACCACGCAGATCGAGATGGTAAGGGAAAGTACTTTTACAGAACTCGATGTAGCGCCCTGGCGCGTCGCTGATACGTCGCGCCTTGCCGAGCTGCGCTGAAGGCATGGACTTGATGGGTGCATTCAGTCCCGCTTCTATCTCGTGTTCAATCGCATCGGGCAGCTTGCTGCCTGCAGCGGAAAAGAACTTGATGCCGTTGTCTTCAAACGGATTGTGCGAAGCCGAAATTACAATGCCCGCCTGTAACCGAAGTGCACGGGTGAGGTAAGCTACTGCCGGGGTTGGCATGGGTCCGGACAGGAACACGTCCACTCCGGCGGCAGACAGTCCTGCCTGTAAGGCTGATTCCAGCATGTAGCCGGAGATGCGCGTATCCTTGCCTATCAGCACCGCCGGGCGCTCGCCCCTGGACAGATGCCAATCGGCGGAGGCCAGCACCTTACCGGCGGAATAGCCCAGATGCATGATGAAATCCGGGGTGATGGGTATCTCCCCCACCCGCCCGCGTATGCCGTCAGTACCGAAATATTTCTTACTCAATTGGAAATCCACGAAGGGTGAAAAGTAAACAGTGTTGCTCTGCCGTCTCTCATCACTTACCACTTACGGGTCACTGCTCAAGCGCATTATAAACTGCCAACGCATCTCTGGTCGCCTTTACATCATGGACTCGCAGAATGCTGGCGCCCCTGGCTGCCGCCAGCAAAGCTGCGGCGACGCTGGCATGAATCCGCTCACCCACTTCATTGCCGGTGATCTTCCCCAACATGGATTTGCGTGACAGCCCCGCCAGCACCGGTACACCCATGTCCGCAAAGCGGTCAAGATGGCGCAGCAATTCAAGATTGTGTTCCAGTGTCTTACCAAAACCAAACCCGGGATCTATTACCAGCCGCCCGAGCGAGATTCCTGCTGCTTGCGCCGCATCCAGCCGCTGCTGCAAAAAGTCCTTCACTTCCGCTACCACATCGCTGTATTGAGGATTAATCTGCATGCTGCGCGGCTCACCTTGCATGTGCATGAGGCATGCCGCCACATTTCCTGCTGCAACCGCCTCCAGTGCGCCCGGCGCCTGAAGTGCATTGACATCATTGATCATGACCGCACCCGCCCGTATCGCCGCACACATCACTTCCGGTTTTGAAGTATCCACCGAAACAGGTATGTCCCTGCTGGCTAGAACCTGCACCACCGGGATGATACGGCGCAACTCCTCTGCCGCGTTTACCGGGGCACCGCCGGGGCGAGTGGATTCACCACCGATGTCCAGCATGTCGGCTCCCTCTTCCCGCAGGCGTAGAGCATGGCAGACAGCGCTTTCGCTGGAGGCATACAAACCGCCATCAAAAAAAGAATCGGGTGTGACATTGACGACCCCCATGATGAGGGGACGGTGAAGAGAAAGGTTGAATTTACCGCAATGAAGGAACAAGGGGTCTAAGAGCTGCGAGTCTGAAACTGGGGTCTAATAAAAATAAGGCGAGCCAGGCTCGCCTTATTCATTTCTGCTCATTACCCATCTACTGCTGATAGTCTGTGGCCTCTCACACTTCCTGCGCTGGTGTCGCAGTCGCTGCCGGCGCTGCCGGAGGCGTATCATCCTTCGACGACGGCATGGCTTTGGAAGGCTTGGGGGGTCGCGGAGCGCGGCCTTCCATGATGTCACCAATCTGGTCGGAGTCTATGGTTTCCCATTCCAGCAGAGCTTGGGTCATGGCCTCGATCTTGTCACGGTTTTCCTCGATCAATTTACGCGCCAAGGCGTACTGTTCGTCAATAATACGACGAATTTCCATATCCACTTTCTGCATGGTGGCTTCACTCACGTTCTTGTGGGTAGTGACAGAGCGGCCGAGGAAGACTTCTCCCTCATTCTCGCCATATACCATCGGCCCAAGAGAATCTGACATGCCCCACTGGGTAACCATGCGCCGAGCCATCTGGGTAGCACGCTCAAAGTCATTAGATGCGCCGGTTGTCATTTGCCCCATGAATATTTCTTCGGCAATACGTCCGCCAAACAGTACCGCGATAGTCTGCAGAAGCTCCTCCCGATCCATGCTGAAACGATCTTCGGTCGGAAGTTGCATCGTCACACCCAGTGCGCGTCCGCGCGGAATGATCGTAACTTTATGCACTGGGTCGGTTTTAGGTAGGAGTTGCGCTACCACAGCGTGACCAGATTCATGGTAGGCGGTATTACGGCGTTCGCGCTCAGGCATCACTATGGAACGCCGTTCGGCACCCATGAAAATCTTGTCCTTGGCGCGTTCAAAGTCTTCCATATCCACCAGCCGCTTGTTGCTGCGTGCCGCAAACAGCGCCGCCTCATTCACCAAATTGGCTAGGTCGGCACCTGACATCCCCGGCGTACCACGCGCAATGATGTCAGCACGTACGTCGGGTGCAATTGGTACCTTGCGCATATGCACGTTAAGTATCTGCTCACGTCCACGTATATCGGGTAGTGGGACCGTCACCTGCCGGTCGAAACGACCAGGACGTAATAGTGCCGGGTCGAGCACATCGGGGCGGTTGGTGGCGGCAACCACAATCACACCGACGGATGCCTCAAACCCATCCATTTCCACCAGCAACTGGTTTAATGTTTGTTCGCGTTCATCGTTGCCACCGCCCAGCCCTGCGCCGCGTTGCCGGCCAACCGCATCAATCTCGTCAATAAAGATGATACAGGGTGACTGTTTCTTGGCCTGCTCGAACATGTCCCGCACGCGCGCGGCACCCACACCAACAAACATCTCCACGAAATCAGATCCGGAAATACTGAAAAACGGAACCTTGGCCTCACCCGCAATGGCACGAGCCAGCAGGGTTTTACCAGTTCCGGGATTGCCCACCATCAGTACGCCGCGAGGGATGCGGCCACCAAGCTTCTGAAACTTGGTGGGATCTCGCAGGAAATCGACCAGTTCCGACACCTCTTCTTTGGCTTCCTCGCAGCCGGCAACATCTGCAAAAGTCACGGTGTTGGTCGTCTCATCCAGCATGCGTGCCTTGCTCTTGCCAAACGAGAACGCGCCACCGCTGCGTCCGCCACCCTGCATCTGGCGCATAAAGAAAATCCATACGCCAATCAGTAACAGCATCGGGAACCATGAAACGAAAATGTTCATCAGCAGTGATGGCTCTTCCTCTGGCTTGGCGTCGACAATGACACCAGCCTTGAGCAAGTCACTTACCATCCAGGGATCGGAAGGAGTATAGGTGGTGAAACGCCTGCCATCGGCTTTAGTGCCTTTCAGCGTACGTCCCTCAATGGTGACCTTGGCTATTCTGCCCTGCTTCACCTCATCGATGAACTGAGAATACTCCATCGTCGCCTGCGCTGTTGTCTGTCGCGTGCTGAACTGGTTGAACACGGTCATCAACACCAGCGCTATCACTAGCCAGATGGCCATGTTTTTAATGAGATTGTTCAAGATAGCTCCTTGGCTTGCGCCGTCAAAATCTTACAATAATTTGCATTCTAAACCCATTTTGGGATTTATAACAGAATGGATTGCGCCCGTGGCCCGTCTTGTTTCGATCGCCACGCGGCCCACTCTGTACACTATTCGCCTAAAATGGAAAGAGCCCTTTCCCGTTTTCCCAGTCCCAGCAAATATATTTCGCTGCTCCGGCCCCGGGAAGCTTCCGGTTTACGCGTTAACACTTGTTTGAATGTGGCGCGCATAGCAAGCAAAAACTGCTCAAAACCGGAGCCTTGAAATACTTTGACGAGAAAGTTGCCGCCAGAGTTCAATCGCCCCACGGAGAATTCAAGTGCCAGCTCAGCCAGATACATACTGCGCGCCTGGTCGCTCATGCTTATGCCGCTTATATTGGGGGACATATCCGAAATTACAAGGTCAACTGGACAGTCACCCAGACAATTCTCCAGTTCAGCCAGTACCGTCGCTTCCCTGAAATCTCCCTGGATAAAAATCACGCCTGGCAATGCCGCCATTTCCAGTAGATCAAGCGCAATTACTCTGCCCTTCCTGCCCACCTTGTCCGCTGCTACTTGCGACCAGCCACCTGGTGCCGCACCCAGATCCACCACCGTCATGCCCGGTCTGAGCAAATGGTCACGCTCAGCAATTTCCATCAACTTGTAGGCGGAACGTGAGCGATAACCTTCTTTTTTCGCTTGCTTGACGAAAAAGTCATTCACGTGCTCCCTCATCCAGGCTTTGCTGGTTTTGGCACGTTTCATCGCGTAGAATAAAGCATTCTGGAAAATTGCATGTTAGCTCTTACACTCACTCATCGTCATGCCCTAAGGGCGCTTGCCCATGCCCTCAATCCGGTTGTCATGATAGGCGAAGCGGGCCTGTCGGAAAATGTTATCCGTGAATTGGATCGCGGACTCAGAAGTCACGAGCTAATCAAAGTCAAGGTACTCAGCGGCGAACGGAAAATAAGGGAGCTGCTGCTTGAGGAAATCTGCCAGCGTCTTGAAGCCGCTCCGGTACAACATATCGGCAAGATACTGGTAATCTACCGTCCCAAACCGGAAGAAGCAGTAAAACCTGCTGCTGCCAAATTCCGCAAAAAACGTGAACCACGTCGTGCCAAGCGCAGCTTTCAGGCCTGATGCCGTAGTTATCGTATTGAATCAGATATATTTCACATCAAGAATCTCGTACTCCCGCACCCCACCCGGTGCCAGCACTTCCGCCACGTCACCGGGATACTTGCCGATCAGGGAGCGAGAGATTGGCGAACTGATGGAAATCTTTCCTTGTTTGATGTCGGCTTCGTCGTCACCAACAATCTGATAAGTCACCACTGTCCCACTGGCCATATCTTCCAGGTCGATGGTGGCACCAAACACACAGGCACCATCGGCGTCGAGCAGTGCCGGGTTGATAATCTGGGCATTAGAAAGCTTGCTTTCCAGTTCGGCAATACGCCCCTCAACAAAACCCTGTCGCTCTTTAGCGGCATCGTATTCGGCGTTCTCGGAAAGATCGCCATGCGCGCGGGCTTCTGCAATAGCAGCAATCACAGCTGGGCGCTGTACGCTCTTCATTTCGTGCAACTCGGCGCGCAGCTTTTCTGCGCCAATAACTGTCAGTGGAATCGTGCCCATAATCTACCCTCTCATATTCAATTTCGTCTCGCGACTATCAGTACCGAGACAACAAAACCTGCTCCGGCAGAGTTAAAGCCGGGAAGTGCCCAGTCTTACAGAGTTGCCCCGAACGACAAGTGTCCTTCACTACTCCTTACACCCGTCCGCATCCAGTCGTGCGTGCAACCCTTGCAAGCTGTAGGCCTGCAATTCCTGCATGTTTGCCATGCCGATACAGGCGGCACGTGCACCCGCCAGCGTGGTGTAATACGTTACCCTTGCCTGCAACACGGCATTGCGAATCGAGTACGAATCCTGGATCGCACTACGCTTGTCTTCCACGGTGTTGACGATAAAATTTATCTCGCCGTTCTTGATCATGTCGACAATATGCGGGCGCCCTTCTTTTACCTTGTTTACTGGAGTTACCATCAGTCCTGCTGCGGTCAGTACGGTCGCGGTACCTCGAGTAGCATAAAGGGCGAATCCCAATTTCGCAAGATTGTGGGCGATTTCCACCACACGCGGTTTATCCGACTGGCGTACGCTGATGAACACCTTGCCTGCGGCGGGTAACTTTATTCCTGCAGCCAGTTGCGATTTGACGAATGCCTCGGCGAAAGTTTTGCCCACGCCCATCACTTCGCCGGTAGATTTCATCTCGGGTCCGAGTATGGTGTCCACGCCGGGAAATTTGATGAAAGGAAACACGGCTTCCTTCACCGAATAGTAAGGAGGAATCACTTCTCTGGTTACACCTTGACGAGCGAGCGTCACGCCAGCCATGCAGCGCGCAGAAATTTTCGCCAACTGCAGTCCGGTGGCTTTGGAGACGAAAGGTACGGTACGCGATGCTCTGGGATTTACCTCCAGCACATATACGATATCACCCTGAATAGCGAACTGCACATTCATCAATCCCACCACTTTGAGTGCACGCGCCATCGCTTCGGTTTGCCGCCGCAGCTCATCCTGCAAGGCGGGAGCCAGACTGAAAGGCGGCAGCGAACAGGCCGAGTCGCCCGAGTGGACGCCCGCCTGCTCAATATGCTCCATGATGCCGCCAATCAGCACGGCTTCGCCATCGCAGATTGCATCCACATCGACTTCAATGGCGTCGTTGAGAAAACGATCCAGCAGCACCGGCGAGTCATTTGATACTTTTACCGCCTCGCGCATGTAACGTTCCAGATCGCGTTGCTCATGCACAATTTCCATGGCGCGCCCGCCCAGTACATAGCTGGGGCGCACTACCAGCGGGTAACCGATTTCATTGGCAGCGGCAAAAGCAGCTTCAGGATTGCGCGCGGTGCGGTTGGATGGCTGTCTCAACCCAAGTTGCTGCAACATTTTCTGAAAGCGCTCACGATCTTCGGCGCAATCGATCATGTCCGGACTGGTCCCGATGATGGGCACCCCGTTGGCGGCAAGATCACGCGCCAGCTTCAATGGCGTTTGCCCGCCATATTGCACGATCACGCCGAAAGGTTTCTCCACTGCGATGATTTCGAGTACATCCTCCAGCGTCAGCGGCTCAAAATACAGCCGATCAGAAGTGTCATAGTCGGTCGACACTGTCTCCGGATTGCAGTTGACCATGATGGTCTCGAAACCATCCTCGCGTAATGCCAGCGCAGCATGCACGCAGCAGTAATCAAATTCGATGCCTTGACCGATACGGTTGGGGCCACCGCCCAGCACCATGATTTTCTTTCTATCGGTGGGCAATGCCTCACACTCTTCCTCGTAAGTGGAATACATATAAGCTGTACGGGTAGCAAACTCGGCAGCACAGGTATCCACACGTTTGTAGACCGGGCGCAAGTTGAGTTGATGACGCCTGGCACGCACCGCAGTCTGCTTTGTGTTCAGCAGTTTCGCCAAACGCAGATCGGAAAAACCACTGCGCTTCAGTTTGCGCAGCGCACCCAGATCAAGCATGTCCAGGGTTTTGTCAGCAAGTGCCTGCTCCTGTTTCACCAGGTCTTCAATCTGCGACAGGAACCAAGGGTCGATATGGGTGAGATTATGAATTTCAGCGAATGCCATGCCGCAGCGAAATGCGTCAGCCACATACCAGATGCGTTCCGGGCCAGGGTCGCCCAGTTCGGTTTCAATGGTGCCGATATCGGCAGTCTTTTCGTCCAGACCATCGACACCGGTTTCCAGTCCGCGCAGGGCTTTTTGCAGTGATTCCTGAAAAGTGCGGCCGATGGCCATGACTTCGCCCACCGATTTCATCTGGGTAGTAAGACGATCATCGGCCTGGGGAAATTTTTCGAAGGCAAACCGCGGCACCTTGGTAACGACATAGTCTATGGTTGGCTCGAATGAAGCCGGTGTCGTGCCGCCGGTAATGTCATTCCTGAGTTCATCCAGCGTATAGCCCACTGCCAGCTTGGTCGCAATCTTGGCGATGGGAAACCCGGTTGCTTTCGATGCCAAGGCGGAGGAACGCGATACCCGCGGATTCATTTCGATCACCAGCATGCGCCCGTCCTGCGGATTGATGGCAAACTGCACATTGGAACCGCCGGTTTCCACGCCGATTTCACGCAACACCGCGATCGATGCATTGCGCATGATCTGATATTCCTTGTCGGTCAGCGTTTGCGCCGGAGCAACAGTAATGGAATCACCAGTATGCACCCCCATCGGATCGAGATTCTCGATGGTGCAGATGATGATGCAGTTGTCCTGTTTGTCGCGCACCACCTCCATTTCGAATTCTTTCCAGCCGATGACGGACTCTTCGATCAGCAGCTCCTTGGTGGGCGAGGCTTCCAGTCCGCGCTCGCAAATATCGAGGAATTCCCTGCGGTTATAGGCGATACCGCCACCGCTGCCGCCCATGGTGAACGACGGACGGATGATGGCTGGATAACCCACCATTGCCTGCACCTGCAGCGCCTCCTCCAAACTGTGCGCGATGGCAGAGCGCGCCGAATCCAGCCCGATTCGGGTCATGGCCTGCTTGAATTTCTCCCGGTCTTCGGCCTTGTCTATCGCTTCCCGCGATGCGCCGATCAGTTCCACGGCATATTTTTCGAGCACCCCGTGCTTGGCCAGGTCAAGAGCACAGTTCAGCGCCGTCTGCCCGCCCATGGTCGGCAACAGTGCGTCAGGGCGTTCGATGGCGATGATTTTCTCTAACATCGGCCAGGTGATTGGCTCGATATAAGTAGCGTCAGCCATTTCCGGATCGGTCATGATGGTGGCAGGATTGGAGTTCACCAGAATGACGCGATAGCCTTCCTCGCGCAGTGCCTTGCAGGCCTGCGCACCGGAATAATCGAATTCGCACGCCTGCCCAATGATGATGGGTCCTGCGCCGATGATCAGAACGGATTCTATGTCGGTACGTTTAGGCATATTTTTCTGACTGCGCTGACCGCGAAAAAACCGAGAGACTCTCTGGGTCTTCTCTGCAATCAAAGCTGGCTTTAATGGCTCTCCATCATATGGATGAAGCGGTCGAACAGATAATCCATGTCATGCGGTCCCGGACTTGCTTCGGGATGTCCCTGAAAACAGAACGCCTGCCGGTCGGTCAATTCAAACCCTTGCAGACTGCCATCAAACAGCGATAGGTGCGTAACGCGTGCATTCTTCGGCAACGTATCGATATCCACGGCGAAACTGTGATTCTGACTGGAGATCATTACCCGCCCAGTATCCAGATCCTGCACCGGGTGATTGGCGCCATGATGACCAAACTTCATTTTGACGGTTCTGGCACCACTCGCCAGCCCCAGCAGTTGATGCCCCAGGCAAATGCCAAAAATTGGCACCCCTTTCTCGAGCAGTTTTCTGGTTGCGGCAATGGCGTAATCGCACGGCTCGGGATCACCCGGCCCATTGGAGAGAAACACGCCATCGGGCTGCAATGCCAGAACCTCATCGGCGGATGTCTGGGCGGGGAGCACTGTCACTTTGCAACCGCGCTGCGCAAGTTTGCGCAGAATATTGCGTTTGATACCGAAATCGAATGCGGCGACGTGAAATCGTGGGTGCTCCTGCACCTGATAGCCGCGCCCGCGTGCCCATTCACCTTCACTCCATGAATAAGACTGGCTGCAACTCACCACTGCGGCCAGATCCATCCCGGCAAGGCCGGGAAATTCCCGGGCGCGTCTCAGCGCTGCCGCTTCATTAATGCGACCCGCCATGAGACAACCGGCCTGTGCGCCTTTCTCCCGCAGCAGACGTGTGAGTTTGCGTGTGTCGATGTCCGCAATCGCCACCACACCTTGTTCCTGGAGGTATTCCGGTAGGGTCTGGGTCTGCCGCCAATTGCTGGAGGCCAGGGGCAGATCCCGAATCACCAGCCCAGCAGCATATACTTTGTTGATCTTGCCGGATTCGACATCATCCTGATTGACGCCGGTGTTGCCAATGTGCGGATAAGTAAGTGTGACAATCTGCTGGCAGTAGGAAGGATCGGTGAGAATTTCCTGGTAACCGGTCATGGCGGTGTTAAACACCACCTCACCCGTGCTATCTCCCTCCGCCCCGATGGAAATGCCGCGAAAAATGGTGCCGTCAGCGAGAGCGAGGACAGCGTGCGGACGTTGTGACACGGGGAGCTCCTTGAGTGCTGGCCAGACATGGAAAGCGGGACAGGCTGATGCCCGTCCCGCTTCGCTGGAGTTGTGGAATCATACGCGAAAAAGGTACGGGCTTCAATGCAACCACGCTTGTGCGCTTGCCCGAGACTGTGACAAAGCAGCCGGGGAACGCGCTATGCCCTCTCCGCCATGCTTTGGATCGCTAGCGCAGACCGAGTACGTCCTGCATATCAAATAAGCCGTTCTGCTTGTCTGTGAGGAAGCGGGCGGCACGTAGTGCGCCCACAGCAAACGTTGCGCGGCTACTGGCCTTGTGGGAGATTTCAATGCGTTCACCCGTGCCGGCGAACATTACCGTGTGATCACCCACGATGTCCCCACCCCGCACGGTGGCAAAACCAATGGTGCTGGGTGAGCGCTCGCCGGTGACACCCTGGCGCCCATAAACAGCAACTTCCGCAAGATTTCTGCCCAACGTTTGCGCCACGACTTCGCCCATGTGCAATGCGGTGCCGGAAGGAGCGTCCACTTTATGCCGGTGGTGCGCTTCGATGATTTCGATGTCATAACCTTCGTTCAATACCTTGGCCGCTATTTCCAGAAGTTTGAAAGTAACGTTTACCCCCACGCTCATGTTGGGTGCAAACACGATGGCGATGTTCTTTGCCGCCGCTTTGAGCTCCTCTTTCTGCTCCACTGAAAACCCGGTAGTGCCGATTACCATTTTTACACCCTTGGCACGGCACACCGCGAGATGTGCGAGCGTCCCCTCGGGGCGGGTGAAATCAATCAGCACATCACTGCCGGAAAGCGCAGCGACGAAATCGTCAGTAACGGCAACGTTGCAAGACGCACCGATCAATTCCCCGGCATCCTTGCCAAGATAAGGGCTGCCGCTCCGTTCCAGAGCAGCCGCCAGCCGCATGTCCGCCGCCTGAGCAACTGCCTCCAGCAGGGCGCGCCCCATGCGGCCGGAACTTCCAGCAATGGTGATATTCAAAATTGTCATTTTCCTATGCGCCTATTTCCCCAGCATTCTGTCAAGCAGACCTTTCTCTTCTTTTGGTCGATCTGCCCCCCTCCCGCCGAACAAGTCTCTTTCCCCTTTCGGTCGATCCGCTTCCATAGGGTCTGCGGCGCTGGATGGGGAAGAGGTCTGTGTAGAGCTTGGCTTCGCCGGTTGCGACGGAACTGCTGTGTCATACTTCTTCTCGATTACCGGTTCCACTTTTTTGCTGCCTATCGCCTCAGATTGCGGCGAAGCCGCTGGCGCAGGCTTTTCCTTGGCAGGTTCGGCAGCTACCGCCTTGGGCGGAACCGGGGCAAGTGAAGGCCGCAGTCGGCCCTCAGTATGCGTCATCCTGTCATCCTCAAAAAATACCGTAATCCGGTGCTGTTCGATCAGCCTGCCATCCTGTTCGAGACGGTACACATAATCCCAGCGATTGCCGTGAAAAGCGTCGCTGATCATTGGCGAACCAAGCACAAAGCGCACCTGCGCCCTGGTCATCCCGGGCTTTAGTTTTTCCATCATTTCATGGGTGATAACATTGCCTTGCTGGATTTCGATTCTATAGAGCAACGATGGGACAGACGAACATCCGGCAAGCAGTAGCAGCACATGCAACGTGAATATTTTTGCGCGCATTGCGGCAGTATATGTTTTCAAAACAAACCCAGCGCTATATGATACAGCAAATAATTTAACCGACGGACACAACCATGAGCAAACCAAACGACCTCAAAACCATGGGCCTCAAGGCCACGCTACCGCGGCTGAGAATACTTGGCCTGTTCGAGAGTAGCACGGTGCGGCATCTGTCGGCAGAAGATGTTTACAAGGCGCTGATCAATGAAGGTGAGGATATCGGCCTTGCCACAGTCTATCGGGTGCTGACACAGTTTGAACAGGCCGGGTTACTGGAGCGTCACCATTTTGAAAGCGGCAAGGCGGTATTTGAACTCAGCAGCGGCAACCACCACGACCATCTGGTATGTCTGCAGTGTGGCCGGGTGGAGGAATTCTACGATGCGGAAATCGAAAAACGCCAGGCCAAAATCGCCAAGGACCGCGGCTTCACCATCCATGAGCACTCATTGTCACTCTATGCGGATTGTATCAAAACAGCTTGTCCGCACCGCAAGGCATAAAGAAGAAAGCAGGGGACAGTCAGCACCAAACCAATTAGTCAAACAGCGCTTCAACAAATTCGCGCGCATCAAATGGCCGCAGATCATCCACGCCTTCGCCCACGCCGAGGAATCGAATCGGTAATGGCAGGTTTTGCTGACGCTGCCTGGCGATGGCGGCGATCACGCCGCCCTTGGCGGTGCCGTCAAGCTTGGTGAGTATCAGACCGGTGACGCCGAGCGCATCATCGAAGGCTTGCACCTGATTGAGCGCGTTCTGGCCGGTGTTGGCATCCAGCACCAGCAGCACTTCATGCGGCGCCCCTGGCTCGGCTTTGGCGATAACACGCTTGACTTTCTTGATTTCTTCCATCAGGTGCAACTGTGTCGCCAGCCGCCCGGCGGTGTCCGCCAGCACAATGTCTATGCCGCGCGCTTTGGCCGCATTGATGGCGTCGAATATCACCGCCGCCGGATCGCCTTTCTGCTGGCCGCTGCCATCCTGAGCGATGACCGCAACATTGTTGCGCTCACCCCAGGCCATGAGTTGCTCACGCGCGGCGGCGCGAAAAGTGTCGCCGGCAGCCAGCAGCACCGATTTCCCCTGCGACTGAAAATATTTGGCAAGCTTGCCGATGGAAGTAGTTTTGCCTGCGCCGTTCACACCCGTCAGCATAATGATGAAAGGCTTGTTGGCATGAGTGTCCAATGGCTGTGCCAGCGGCGCCAGCAGGCTGATCAGAGCTTCTTGCAATGCTTCTTTCAGTTGCGCCGCGTCGGTCAGGCCATCACGCTTAACTTGCCGGCGCAGCTCATCCAGCAGCCAGGCCGTCGCATTTACGCCGGTATCAGCAGCAAGCAATATAGCTTCCAGCTCTTCGTAGAGAGCTGCGTCTATCTTGCCGCCGCCGAACACGCCGGACAGCTGCTTGCCAAGAGTCGCGCGCGTGCGTGCGAGACCCTGCCTGACCTTGGTTGCCCAGTTGGGGGGTATGGCTTCGGTGGAGACGGGGCTATTTTTGGATTTGAAGAAACTTAACATTCTGGTAGGCTGTCACACTCCATGATGCATAAGACACGATTTTATTCCGTTTACCCAAACTTAGGTTATTAAAAAATGAGTTCCGCTCGCCGCGCTTCTGTTCTATCTCTCGGTCTGCAGCTTACCGTGATGGCGTTGGCCGCGCTGGTTATCCCAGTCTCATCTGAGGCTTTTGCCAATCCGCATGAATACACACTTGCCAATGGCCTCAGACTGATCGTCAAGGAGGACCACCGTTCGCCGGTAGTGATCTCGCAGATCTGGTACAAAGCAGGCAGCATTGATGAGCTGAATGGCGCCACCGGGGTGGCCCATGTGCTGGAACACATGATGTTCAAAGGCACGAAGAAAGTCCCTGGCGGCGAGTTCTCCAAGCGTATCGCTGCCGCGGGCGGGCGCGAGAATGCATTCACCGGGCGCGATTACACCGCGTACTTCCAGCAGTTGCATAAATCCCGCTTGCCGCTGGCGATGGAATTGGAGTCTGACCGGATGCGCAATCTGATACTGACGAAAGAAGAATTCGCCAAAGAAATCCAAGTGGTAATGGAGGAGCGGCGCTTACGCACCGATGATAAACCTCATGCGCTGGTGCACGAGAAAATGATGGCGGCGGCTTACCAATCGCATCCCTATCAGCGCCCGATCATCGGCTGGATGAACGATCTGGAGAACATGAGCGTGCGCGATGCAAAGGAATGGTACGACCGCTGGTACGCACCCAATAATGCCGTACTGGTGGTGGTGGGCGATGTCAACCCGAAAGAAGTGTTTTCCCTAGCGCGAAAATATTACGGCGAAATAAAACCACGTCCGCTGGTGCCTCTGGCCTTGCGCAAACCGCAGATTGAACCAGTGCAAGTCGGGATCAAGCGGCTGACGGTCAAAGCGCCGGCAAAACTGCCCTATCTGACCATGGGCTACCATGCACCGGCGTTGCGCAACGCCAGCGACGACTGGGAGCCTTATGCACTGGAAATGCTGGTGGGAGTGCTGGATGGCAATGAGTCCGCACGGCTCAACAAAGAACTGGTACGCGAGCGCCGCATCGCCAACTCGACCGGTGCGGGTTACGATTCCACTGCGCGCGGCCCCGGCATGTTTTATCTCTACGGCACACCCAGTGAAGGAAAAACCACAGCAGAACTGGAAGCAGCCTTGCGCGGCGAAATGGAAAAACTCATGCTGGACGGCGTAACCGAAGAGGAGCTTGCGCGCGTCAAGGCGCAAGTAGTGGCCAACCACGTATTCAGGCTCGACTCCATGTTTTATCAGGCGATGCAGATCGGCCAACTGGAAAGTGTCGGACTGTCTTATCGTGACCTCGATACAATGGTAAAAAAATTGCAGGCCGTCACCGCCGAACAAGTGCGCGAAGTGGCAAAGAAATATGTGAAGGATGACAGCCTGACCGTGGCGGTGCTCGATCCGCAACCACTGGAACAAAAACTCCCTGCCGCTGGGCGCAGCGGATTACGGCATTAAGAACTGAAAAACAAGTCCGCAAGAACCCCTTAGAGAGATTTTCGATGCAAGCGATACGTTCATTGTTCATCCTGCTCCTGGCGGCTTATTCCCAAGGCGCACTCGCTACCCTGCCGATCCAGCTCTGGCAGACATCCTCCGGCACTTGGGTGTATTTTGTCGAAAGCCGCGATTTACCGATACTCGATATCAGCGTGGATTTCGACGCAGGCAGCAGCGCTGATGCGCCGGAAACTTCAGGCCGCGCCGGCCTGACTCTGCAACTGCTCAACCTTGGTGCAGGCGGACTGTCCGAAGACCAGATCGCCAAAGCGCTGGCCGATGTTGGCGCAGAACTGGGGGGCCGCTTTGATCAGGATCGCGCGGGTGTTTCGTTACGAACTCTGAGTAGTGAACGTGAACGCAAGCAAGCACTGGATATACTCGGCCGTGTGATACAGCACCCCGAGTTTCCTGAAGATGTGCTGGAGCGGGAACGGGTACGGGTGATCACCGGACTAAGAGAGAGCGACACCAAACCGGATCACATCGCCAGTCGTACCTTAAGGAAAATGCTCTACGGCAGCCACCCCTATGGATTACGCGGTTCGGGTGAGATCGCCAGCCTGGAGCTATTGCAACGCAAGGATCTGGTGGAACTCTATCAATCCCGCTATCGTGCCGCCAATGCGGTGGTGTCGATCATGGGCGATGTGAGTCGTACCGAAGCAGCGGCCATTGCTGAGGCTCTGACCAAGGATCTGCCACAAGGCAAATCGGATATCCTTTTGCCGCCAGTGCTGACGCCAACGGCAGAGACCAGGAGAATCGCCCATCCTGCGAGCCAGAGTCATATCCTGCTAGCCTACCCAGGGTTGCGGCGCGACGATCCTGATTTTTTCCCGCTGGTTGTCGGCAACTACATACTTGGTGGTGGCGGGTTCGTTTCGCGCCTGATGCAGGAAATCCGCCAGAATCGCGGACTGGCCTACAGCGTTTACAGCGGCTTTTCTCCGCTCCGGCTTGAGGGTCCATTCGAGATCGGCCTGCAAACCAAGAAGGAGCAGTCAGAAGATGCGCTCAGGCTGACGCAACGGGTACTGGCTGATTTCGTTGCCGGCGGTCCAACGAAAAAAGAGTTGATCGCAGCCAAGCAAAATATTATCGGTGGCTTCCCGCTACGCCTGGACAGCAACAAGAAGATCATCGATCATCTCGCCATGATTGGTTTCTACAATCTGCCACTCACTTATCTGGATGACTACGTGAAAGCGATAGACAAAGTGACTGTAGCGCAGATCAAGGAGGCTTTTCAGCGTCGGGTCAAACCGGAAGGAATGGTGACGGTGGTAGTGGGGGCAATGGAAGAAAAATAATAAAGTTATTCGCCGCAAAGGACTGGGGGGATTCAGAATCAGACAAAACAAAAAATAGAATGTAATCCTGCAAATCCTCTCTGTTTATTTTGCTTTTCCTCTGCCTCCTCGGTGTCCTCTGCGGTTTAAGCTTTAGCATCGTGCAGCGGGGGTTTCTTGATTCAAAACAAAGTTCGCATCATCGGCGGCGAGTGGCGCAGCCGCGTCATTACTTTTCCTGACAGCCCAGATTTGCGCCCCACGCCTGGCCGGGTACGCGAAACATTGTTCAACTGGCTGGGACAGGACTTGAGCGGCAAGACCTGCCTTGATCTGTTTGCAGGTAGCGGGGTGCTGGGCTTTGAGGCTGCGTCCCGCTGGGCAGCACGGGTAGTGATGGTGGAATCCGATCCTAGGATATTGAAAGCGCTGCACGCCAGTTTGCAAAAGCTTGAGACGGAGCGGATAGAATTGGTGGCGATGGATGCACTAAAGTTCATTGCTTCCGACTGGCGTGCGTTTGACGTGATTTTTCTTGATCCACCCTACCGGCTGGAATTGTTGCCAAAGTTGCTGCCTCTGCTCCCACCCCACCTTGCCAAAGATGGCCTGGTCTATATCGAAGCTGAGAATCTTTCTGAACCTGCTGCCGGATGGCAGGTCTGGCGCAGCGGACGAGCAGGCAAGGTAAGCTACCAACTGTTAAAATTGGAGACAAATGGATAAAGCTATCTATCCCGGCACTTTCGATCCCATCACGCGCGGTCATGAGGATTTGATTCGACGCGCAGCACGCCTGTTCAACCGGGTGGTGGTGGCGGTCGCGGCCAGCAGTGGCAAAAAACCATTTTTCACCTTGGCTGAGCGGGTAGAAATGGCGCAACAGGTGCTGGCAGACTGCCCCAATGTCGAAGTGGTAGCGTTTTCTGGTCTGTTGATGGAGTTCTTGCAGCAGCAGAATGCCCGAGTAATCCTGCGCGGATTGCGCGCAGTTTCCGATTTTGAATATGAATTTCAGATGGCAGGGATGAACCGCAGCATGTATCCCGATGTTGAAACCATGTTCATGACCCCATCGGAACAGTACATGTTTGTTTCCGCCACGATCGTGCGGGAAATCGCTCTGCTGGGTGGCGACGCCGACAAGTTTGTTCATCCCCTGATTGCCACACAGCTACGCAGCAAAGCCGGGAAATAATTCTTGGAAAGACTGATTTGGCTCTGATAATTACCGACGAGTGCATCAACTGCGACGTATGCGAGCCGGAGTGTCCCAACACTGCGATTGCACAAGGTGCAGAAATCTATCTCATCAACTCCGCTCTATGCACCGAGTGCGTGGGGCATTACAACACACCGCAATGCATCGAAGTGTGTCCGGTAGACTGCATCATCATCAACCCGGACAGCATCGAGACCAAAGAACAGCTGCAAGACAAATATCTTGCACTCACCGGGCAGCGCGGGCAGCAAGCTCCTCCGGTATAGGGTAGCGCCTTGGCCCGAAAATCGCCGTGCCCACGCGCACCATGGTCGCGCCTTCGGCAATGGCAATATCCATATCTTCTGACATCCCCATGGAAAGAGTGTCGAGTTCATAACCATTCTGCTTGAGCTGATCATACAGTTCCCGCAGCAGGTGAAACTGGCTGCGCTGCAGGGCCGTGGCAGTAGTGAGCTCAGGAACAGCCATCAGTCCGCGCAATTTCAGGCGGGGCAGGCAAACGACATGAGCTGCCAGGGCCGCCAATTCCTCAGGCTCCACCCCGCTTTTACTGTCTTCCCCGCTCACGTTCACTTGCAGACAGATTTGCAGCGGTGGCAGTGATTCAGAGCGGTCTTTCGACAAACGGTCGGCAATCTTTGCTCTATCCACACTGTGAACCCAGGAAAAGTTCTCTGCAATGCGTTTGGTCTTATTACTTTGGATCGGGCCGATGAAATGCCATTCGATTGGCAAATCGGCAAGAGCGGGCATTTTTGCCAGCGCCTCCTGCAGATAATTCTCACCAAAAATGATTTGCCCGGCGAGCCAGGCCTCCCGTACTGCCTCGGCAGGGTTGGTCTTACTCGCTGCCAGTAGAGTAATCTCATCCGGTTGGCGGCCAACGGATTGTGCAACTCTGGCGATGCGGGCATTTACGGCTTGCAAGCTTGAGGCGATTGTTGTCATAATCTGCGCGGTTATCCCGCGTTCCTGAATTGGCTCACGTCCGACGGAGCATCACGATGAATATAGTAGAGCTACTCGCTTTCGTGGTCAAGAATAAAGCCTCGGATCTGCATCTGTCTGCGGGCATGCCGCCGATGATCCGGGTGCACGGCGAGATCAGGCGCATCAATTTGCCGGTGATGGAGCACAAGGATGTGCACGACATGGTGTATGACATCATGAACGACAGCCAGCGCAAATTCTATGAGGAAAATCTGGAATGCGATTTTTCTTTTGCCGTACCCAATCTGGCGCGCTTCCGGGTGAATGCGTTCAATACCCAGCGCGGCGCCGCCTCGGTGATGCGCACCATTCCATCGAAAGTATTGAGCCTGGAAGAACTGAAAGCACCGAAAATTTTTGCTGAAATTGCCAAACAGCCGCGCGGTGTGGTGCTGATAACCGGCCCCACCGGCTCCGGCAAGTCCACTACCCTGGCGGCAATGATCAATGACATCAACGAAAATCAGCACGGCCACATCCTGACACTGGAAGATCCGATCGAATTCGTCCACGAAAGCAAGAAGTGTCTCATCAATCAGCGTGAAATCGGTCGCGACAGCCGGAGCTTTGCCAATGCATTGCGTTCAGCGCTGCGTGAAGACCCGGATATCATTCTGGTGGGCGAGATGCGCGATCTGGAAACTATCCGTCTGGCGATGACGGCAGCGGAAACCGGTCATCTGGTGTTTGGCACACTGCATACCAGTTCCGCCGCCAAGACCATCGACCGGATCATCGATGTATTTCCGGCCGAAGAAAAAGAAATGGTGCGCGCCATGTTGTCAGAATCCCTGCGTGCGGTAATTTCGCAGGCATTGCTCAAGACCAAGGATGGCACCGGCCGGGTAGCCGCACATGAGATTATGATCGGCACTCCGGCGATCCGCAATTTGATCCGTGAAGCGAAAGTGGCGCAAATGTACTCGACTATCCAGACCAGTCAGAGTGTCGGCATGCAAACGCTGGATCAGAATCTGACAGATCTGGTGAAGCGTAATGTTATTTCCAATGCGGAAGCCCGTACCAAGGCCATGAACAAGGACAATTTTCCAGTCTGATGTTATCCGGCCACAGTTGAGAAATACAGGAGTAACTCATGGAACAAGACTCGGCAACGGATCAGACAACAGATCGGGCAACAAAATTCATCTTTGATCTGCTACGCCTGATGCTCAGCAAAAAAGCCTCGGACATGTTCATTACCGCCGGCTTCCCTCCCGCCTTCAAGGTGGACGGAGAAATGACTCCGGTATCCAGTCAACCATTGACGCCGCAACATACCGCCGAGCTGGCGCGTGCCATCATGAACGACAAGCAGGCCGCAGAATTCGAGACGAACAAAGAGTGTAACTTTGCCATTCATCCCTCCGGGATTGGACGTTTCCGCGTCAACGCCTTCGTCCAGCAGCAACGCGTGGGTCTGGTGCTGCGCACCATCACCACCGCGATCCCGGAGTTTGATGCACTGGGATTGCCGCCAGTATTGAAAGATGTGGTGATGAGCAAGCGCGGCCTGGTGATTTTTGTCGGCGGTACCGGTTCCGGCAAATCCACTTCACTCGCGGCGATGATCGGCTACCGCAACAAAAACAGCCACGGCCATATCATCACTATTGAAGACCCGGTAGAATTCGTGCACGAGCACATCAACTGCGTGATAACCCAACGTGAGGTGGGGGTAGATACGGATTCGTGGGAATCCGCTCTGAAGAATACTTTACGCCAGGCGCCGGATGTGATTCTGATTGGCGAGATCCGCGAACGCGAAACCATGGAACACGCGATTGCCTTCGCCGAAACCGGCCATCTGTGCATGGGTACACTGCATGCCAACAGCGCCAACCAGGTACTCGACCGCATCATCAATTTCTTTCCGGAAGAACGCAGAGCGCAACTGCTAATGGACTTGTCATTGAACTTGAAAGCGGTGGTGGCGCAAAGATTGCTGCCGTTAAAAGGGGGCGAAGGTCGAACAGCGGCAATTGAAATCATGCTCAATTCCCCACTGATCTCCGATCTGATCTTCAAAGGCGAGGTTCATGAGATCAAGGAAATCATGAAAAAATCCCGCGAACTCGGCATGCAGACCTTCGACACAGCACTGTTTGAGTTGTACGAAGCCGGTAAAATCAGTTACGAGGACGCCCTGAGAAATGCCGATTCCATGAACGAACTGCGTTTGCAAATCAAACTTCAGGGAGCAGAAGCAAAGGATCGGGATCTGAGTTCGGGAATTGAGCACTTGAAGTTTAGCTGACAGGTGCGCATCCATCGCTGGCACCGTGAATTCGACACGCGTACTGCCGAAAATATATCTTTCTCATTCAAACTTGTATCATCCTGAAAGAGACTCCCCATTGACTGGCGCGCTCGGACAGATTAGAATTCGCGTTTTCAAAATACAGACAAACGTTGGGTTTTACTGCTTCGGCCTGATGCCGGAGAACAGAGGATAAGCGCTGGCCCGGGAAATGGAAAAACGCAATTCACCTGAAAGTACACTTTCAGCATCCTCAGTATCACACCAAGCAGTTCAGCTTTTCTGACAGACGCCAAATTATGCCTTGGATACGAAGCAAGCCGGTACGCACCATCATGCGCTGGCAATTGATCGTCACCGTGGTGATGGTACTGATCCTCGCCCCAATATGGGGATTCCACGGTGCAGTCTCGGCGTTTCTGGGAGGGGTGGTGAGTATTGTCGCCGCTGCTGCTTACGCAACCATTGTCTCACGCTACCATGGCGCTACCATAAGTGGGGCGCTAAAAACCGCACTGCGGGCGGAAGCGGTAAAAATCATGGCCATGATAGCTTTGCTCTGGCTGGTACTGACGTTTTACAAGGATGTTGTTGCAGTAAGCTTCATCGGAACATTCGCCATCACTGTCCTGATCTTCGGCATGGCGTTGTTTGTCCCGGATGATACAAGAGTGGCCCCACAGATTAAATAGTTTGAGCAGGCACTAAATAACCATGGCTTCAGGCACAGAACTCACCCCCACATCGTACATGACTCACCACCTCACCAACATGACTAGCTCAGTTGGCGAAGGTGCGTTCTGGACGCTGCATGTTGACACGCTGGTGATGTCGTTGCTGCTGGGCATCCTCAGCTTCGGCTTCTTGTGGTCAGTGGTGCGTGGCGCAACTTCCGGGGTTCCCAGCAAGCGCCAGGCATTTGTCGAACTGGCTGTTGAGTTCATTGACGACCAGGTTAAAAGCACATTCCACGGCGACCGTCACGCGTTTGTTGCGCCGGCAGCACTCACAGTATTTGTGTGGGTGCTGATGATGAACGCAATGGATCTGCTGCCGATAGACATCATGGCGTTGCTCTATGAGTTGCTGGGCCTGCACAACTGGCGTAGCGTACCCACCACCGATATCAATGCCACTTTTGCCTTGGCGCTGTCGGTATGGTTCCTGATGATTTTTTTCAACATCAAGGTCAAGGGATTGGGCGGCTGGATACACGAGTTGGTGTGCACCCCGTTCGGCAAGAACCCCCTGTTGTGGCCGGTTAACCTGCTGTTCAACCTGGTCGAATATGTCTCCAAGCCGCTGTCCCACTCCTTACGTCTCTACGGCAACATCTACGCTGGTGAAATCATTTTTCTACTGATCGGCATGTGGGCTGCCACTGGTCTGGCCGGCACCGTGTTCGGCACAATGCTTGGCGCAGGATGGGCGATTTTCCATATTCTGATCATTACCTTACAGGCATTCATTTTCATGATGCTGACAGTGGTCTATCTTTCCATGGCTCATGAATCACACTGATTTTTTGTCTTAATATTTATCATTACTATCCACCACGACGAGAGGAAAACAAAATGGACAATTTGCAATATTTAGCAATGATTCAGGCCTACACGGGCATTGGTATCGGTCTGATGATCGGCCTCGGCGCAGCCGGTGCCTGTATCGGCATCGGTATCATGTGTAGCAGCTTCCTGGAGGGAGCTGCCCGGCAACCCGAAATGATTCCGACGCTACAGGGCAAGGTATTCCTGCTGCTCGGACTGATCGATGCGTCTTTCATCATCGGTGTTGGTCTGGCGATGCTGTTTGCATTCGGCAATCCGCTACTCGCCGTCATCAAATAATATGCCAGCTCTCGGTACCATTATTAGGGGCTAGCCATGAATATCAATTTCACCCTTTTTTCTCAGGCGGCGGCCTTTGCCATATTCATCTGGTTTACGGTCAAATTTGTCTGGCCGCCGTTGATGCGTGCGATTGAAGACCGCCAGAAAACCATAGCCGACGGTCTGGCAGCGGGTGAACGCGGCAAGCATGAACTGGAGCTGGCCAGCCACCGTTCCGCTGATGCACTGAAAGAAGCCAAGCAACGGGCTGCTGACATTATTGTCCAGGCAGAAAAACGCGCCTCCCAGATCATTGAGGAAGCGAAGGGAACCGCCAAGGATGAAAGCGATCGCATCCTCGTCGGCGCCAAGGCAGAAGTGGAGCAGGAAGTGTTTCGCGCCAAGGAAACATTGCGTCAGCAGGTGGCCGACCTGGCCATAGCAGGTGCCGCGAAAATCCTGCGGCGCGAAGTAGACGCCAAAACTCACGCCGACCTGCTCACCTCCATCAAAGCGGAGCTGTAAGCAATGGCCGAAGCCCGCACCATTGCACGGCCCTATGCGGAAGCGGTATTCAAGCTGGCCCGGGCGAATAATACGCTGCCCGCCTGGTCCGACATGCTGCAGCTCACGGCTGCGATAACCGGTGACGAGCGTATTCGCGCCCTGATCGGCGACCCGAAAATTCCAGCCAAACGATTGAGCGAGCTGCTTCTCAGCATCTGTGGTAACAAGCTCAACAACGAAGGCCGCAATTTTGTTCTGCTGCTGGTGGAAAACGGCCGGGTCGAAGTACTGCCGCAAGTAAGCGAACTGTTCGAACAACTGAAGGCGCAACATGAAGGCGTATTGGAAGCGCATGTTACTTCCGCATTTGCCATGAATGATGCGCAACTGAAGGACTTGGTGATAAACCTTGAGGCCAAGTTTAAACGCAAAATAGAAGCGAAGGTAAGTGTAAACCCGGAATTAATCGGTGGAGTGAAAGTTGAAATCGGTGACGAAGTGCTCGACGCATCCGTGCGCGGCAAATTGGAAGCCATGGCCGTTGCCCTTAAAAGCTAGGAGTTATTTGAAATGCAGTTAAATCCATCTGAAATCAGTGAACTGATCAAAAGCAGAATCGAAGGACTTGCCACTACTGCGGAAGTCCGTACCCAAGGCACCATCGTTTCGGTGACTGACGGTATCGTGCGCATTCACGGTCTGTCCGACGTGATGCAAGGCGAGATGCTGGAATTTCCCGGCAATACTTTCGGTCTTGCCCTCAACCTCGAGCGCGACTCCGTTGGTGCAGTGATTATGGGCGCCTACGAGCACATCACCGAGGGTGATACCGTCAAGTGTACTGGCCGCATCCTGGAAGTCCCGGTCGGCGAAGGATTGATGGGCCGCGTAGTCAACGCGCTGGGACAGCCGATCGACGGCAAGGGTCCGATAACCGCGCAAGGCTCTGAACCGATCGAAAAAATTGCACCCGGCGTGATCTGGCGTCAATCGGTGAATCAGCCGGTACAGACCGGACTGAAATCAATTGATGCCATGGTGCCGGTCGGGCGCGGCCAGCGCGAATTGATCATCGGCGACCGCCAGACTGGCAAGACTGCAGTGGCGATAGACGCGATCATCAACCAGAAGGGCGAGAACATGGTTTGCATCTACGTTGCGATCGGGCAGAAAGCCTCGTCCATCGCTAACGTGGTGCGCAAGCTGGAAGAGCACGGCGCAATGGAGTACACCATCGTGGTGGCCGCCACCGCATCCGAATCGGCAGCGATGCAGTTCATTGCCCCCTATTCCGGCTGCACCATGGGCGAATACTTCCGCGACAAGGGCGAAGACGCTCTCATCATTTATGATGACCTGACCAAACAAGCCTGGGCCTACCGGCAGATTTCACTGCTGCTGCGTCGGCCGCCCGGTCGCGAAGCCTATCCTGGCGACGTATTTTATTTGCACTCGCGTTTGCTGGAACGTGCCGCTCGCGTCAGTGCAGCGTACGTGGAAAAAGCCACCAACGGAGCAGTCAAAGGCAAGACCGGCTCATTGACTGCATTACCGGTGATCGAGACTCAGGCTGGCGACGTGACCGCCTTCGTTCCCACCAATGTGATTTCAATTACCGATGGCCAGATTTTTCTGGAAACCGATCTGTTCAATGCCGGCATCCGCCCTGCGATCAATGCCGGTGTTTCAGTGTCGCGCGTGGGCGGTGCGGCGCAAACCAAAGTCATCAAGAAACTGGGTGGCGGTGTGCGTCTGGCGCTTGCGCAGTATCGTGAACTGGCCGCATTTGCACAGTTCGCTTCCGATCTCGACGAAGCCACCCGCAAGCAATTGGAACGCGGCAAGATGGTGACCGAACTGATGAAACAGGCGCAATACGCCACCCTGAGCGTGTCTGAAATGGCGCTCACGCTGTTTGCCGTCAACAAAGGCTATCTGGACGATGTGGAAGTAAAGCGCGCGCTGGCGTTTGAATCGGCACTGAAAGGCCATATGCGCAGCAAATACGGCGCCATTATGGACAAGATTGAAACCAGCAAAGACCTCGACGCTGCGACCGAGAAAGAGCTCGACGCCGCGATCCAGGACTTCAAGACAAACGGAACGTATTAACCGATGGCCGGCAGCAGAGAAGTCCGCAACAAGATCAAAAGCGTCAAGAATACGCAGAAGATCACGCGCGCCATGGAAATGGTGGCTGCTTCCAAAATGCGCAAGGCACAAGAGCGCATGAAGAAAGCGCGCCCCTACGGCGAAAAGATCCGTAATGTCGCAGCACACATGAGCCGCGCCAACACCGAGTATCGTCATCCGTTTCTGATAGAGCGGGATACGGTCAAACGCATCGGTATTGTCGTGGTCACTTCCGACAAGGGTTTGTGCGGCGGTCTCAACACCAACGTGTTGCGCATGGCACTGGGCAAAATGAAGGCGTGGGAAGGGGAAGGCGAGCAGATCGAGGCTTGCTGCATTGGCAACAAGGGTTTTGGTTTCATGAACCGGCTCGGCGCCAACGTGATTTCGCATGTTATCGGTCTGGGGGATGCGCCCGATCTGGCAAAGCTGATTGGCGCGGTGAAAATTATTCTGGACGGATATACCCAGGATCGCTTCGACCGTGTCTACATTTTCTACACCCGCTTCATCAACACCATGAAACAGGAACCGGTGATGGAGCAGTTGCTGCCGCTGTCCGACGAGCGCCTCAGAGGAGGCGAAGGTCCCAAGGGGCAGAAAGGCGTGTGGGATTACATTTACGAACCTGAAGCCAAACCCGTGATTGACGACATCATGGTGCGCTACGTCGAGGCGCTGATTTACCAGGCGCTGACCGAGAACATGGCGTCGGAACAATCGGCGCGGATGGTGGCAATGAAAGCCGCGTCCGACAATGCCGGCAGCGTGATAGACGAATTGACGCTGATCTACAACAAATCCCGGCAAGCTGCGATTACCAAGGAATTGTCGGAAATCGTCGGCGGCGCGGCAGCAGTTTAAACTTTTTGATTTAGTATTTAGGGAACAGCCATGAACCAAGGAAAAATTGTTCAGTGTATCGGCGCGGTGGTAGACGTTGAATTTCCGCGTGAAGCAATACCGAAAGTGTATGACGCGCTGGTGCTGGAAGGAACGGAACTCACGCTGGAGGTGCAGCAACAATTGGGCGACGGGGTAGTGCGCACGATTGCGCTCGGATCTTCGGACGGATTGCGCCGCGGCATGATGGTGACCAATACCGGTAAACAGATTCTGGTGCCAGTCGGCCTCAAGACTCTGGGCCGCATCATGGACGTGCTGGGCAGGCCAATAGACGAGATGGGCCCCATCGGCGCGGAAAAGACCATGTCGATCCACCGCAAGGCGCCAGCATTTGACGAGCTGGCCGCCTCTACCGAATTGCTGGAAACCGGCATCAAGGTGATCGATCTGGTCTGTCCTTTCGCCAAAGGCGGCAAAGTCGGCCTGTTTGGCGGCGCAGGCGTGGGCAAGACCGTGAACATGATGGAACTGATCCGCAACATCGCCATTGAACACAGCGGCTTTTCGGTGTTTGCCGGCGTGGGTGAACGTACGCGCGAAGGCAACGACTTCTACCATGAAATGAAAGAATCCGGCGTGCTGGACAAGGTGGCGCTGGTGTACGGACAAATGAACGAGCCGCCCGGAAACCGCTTGCGTGTAGCTCTGACCGGTCTGACCATGGCGGAATCTTTCCGCGACGAAGGCCGCGATGTGCTGCTGTTTGTGGACAATATCTATCGCTTCACGCTGGCGGGAACCGAGGTATCGGCATTGCTGGGCCGCATGCCGTCCGCAGTGGGCTATCAGCCGACACTGGCTGAAGAAATGGGACGCCTGCAGGAACGCATCACTTCCACCAAGACCGGTTCCATCACGTCGATTCAGGCTGTGTATGTACCGGCGGACGATCTGACCGATCCCTCGCCCGCAACCACTTTCGGCCATCTGGATGCAACCGTGGTGCTGTCGCGCGACATCGCTTCGCTGGGCATCTATCCGGCGGTGGACCCACTCGACTCCACTTCGCGCCAGCTTGACCCGCTGGTGGTTGGCGAAGAGCACTACAACACTGCACGTGATGTGCAGCAGACCCTGCAGCGCTACAAGGAATTGCGCGACATTATCGCAATTCTGGGGATGGATGAACTCTCCCCTGAAGACAAGCTGGCGGTGGCAAGAGCACGCAAGATTCAGCGTTTCCTGTCGCAACCGTTCAACGTGGCGGAAGTATTCACTGGCTCGCCCGGGAAATACGTATCGCTGAAAGAAACCATCAAGGGTTTCAAAGGCATCGTCAACGGGGATTACGATCACTTGCCGGAACAGGCGTTCTACATGGTGGGCGGGATAGACGAAGCGGTGGAAAAAGCCAAGACCCTGCAATAGCAGAAGCTTTTTTATAGACGCGACTGACCCATCATATAACTGGAAACTTAGATGAGCACCGTATTTCACGTTGATATCGTCAGTGCCGAGGAATCGATCTACTCAGGTCCTGCCGAGTTTCTGGTGGCGCCAGCAGAAGCGGGCGAAGTGGGCATTTACCCGCACCACACGCCCATGCTGACCCGGATCAAGCCCGGCTCGGTGCGGATCAAGGCACCGCTGCAGGAAGAAGAGCTGATTTATGTCTCCGGCGGCATGCTGGAGATACAGCCAGACGTGGTGACCATTCTTGCCGATACCGCCGTGCGTGGCGCCAATCTGGATGAAGCCAAGGCAATAGAAGCCAAGAAACGTGCGGAGGAAGCCCTGAAAGATCGCTCCTCCAATATGGATTATGCCCGTGCCCAGGCGGAGCTGGCCGAGTCGATCGCACAGTTGGCGGCGATTCAGAAGCTCAGAAAACGCGGACATTAAGTCACTTCATCTCTCTCCTGAAAAAGGCGGCCTTGTCCGCCTTTTTCTTTCTCTGGAACCAGGGTGCCGAACAAATTCTCCGTGGGTTGCCGTTATCCCGCTAAAGCTCTAGAATCCAGCCATGTCCATCCAAACACGCCCGACTCATCCATGCCAATTCTGCAGCGTGCCTCACGCCATGCCTGAAAGCGCTGTGGGAAGAAACAGGCTCTCACCCTCTGCTGTCACACTTTTCACGAATGCTTGATTACCGCCCACTGTCGTGCCCAAACTGAACATAGTCATTCTCGCCGCCGGACTCGGCAAGCGCATGCACTCGACACTGCCCAAAGTGCTGCACCCGCTGGCTGGCAGGCCGCTGCTTTCCCATGTGCTCGACACGGCGCGTGCGCTGGTGCCGGAAAAAATCTGCGTGGTATACGGTCACGGCGGCGAAACCGTGCCGCAGACGATAGCCGACAGGAAGCTCATCTGGGTAAAACAGGAGCCGCAACTGGGCACAGGCCATGCGCTGATGCAAACGCTGCCGCATCTGGACAAGAAAGGCGTGACACTGGTGTTGTATGGCGATGTACCCCTGACCAAGGTTGAAACCCTGCAGGGGTTGATAGCAACGGCGGCAGCAAAATATCTTGCCTTGCTCACGCTGGAACTGGACGAGCCTTGCGGCTACGGCAGGATCGTGCGCAGCAGCGGGGGTGACAAGATCACCGCCATTGTCGAAGACAAGGACGCCAGCAAGGCCCAGCGGCAGATCCGCGAGATCAATACCGGCATCATGGCGATTCCCAATCAGTATCTGCACGACTGGCTGCCCAGACTGGAGAACAGGAATGCGCAGAAGGAGTATTACCTCACCGATATCGTGGCGCTGGCAGTCAAGGATGGGGTCAGAGTAGAGGCTGCCCAACCGGGTCATGTCTGGGAAATACTGGGCATCAACAGCAAAGCGCAACTGGCGGCACTTGAGCGTATTTATCAGCACGAATCCGCCAGCAGGTTGCTGGAACAAGGCGTAACCCTGGCCGATCCGGCGCGTATCGACATTCGCGGCCAGCTTGCCTGCGGTGGTGACGTCGCAATCGACATCAACTGCATTTTTGAAGGTACGGTACAGCTAGGTGATAACGTGAGAGTGGGCGCTCACAGCATTTTGAAGAATGTAAAGATTGCAGCAGGAACGCTGATCGCTCCGTTCAGCCATATCGAAAATGCCGAAATCGGGAAGAACTGCCGCATCGGGCCTTATGCCCGTATTCGTCCCGGAACCCGGCTTGCGAGCGAAGTCCATATCGGCAATTTTGTCGAAGTCAAAAACAGCAGCATCGCCACCGGCAGCAAAGCGAATCATTTGAGTTACATCGGCGATGCCATTGTCGGCAAGAATGTCAACATTGGTGCCGGAACCATTACCTGCAATTATGATGGTGCCAACAAACACCAGACCATCATCGAAGACGACGTATTTATCGGCTCCGATACCCAGTTGATCGCGCCGCTGACAGTAGCAAAAGGCACGACCATAGGCGCGGGTTCGACCATCACCAGGAACACGCCGCCGCAGAGCCTGACTCTGTCACGTGCCAAACAGATGAGCATCGCCGGGTGGAAACGGCCGGTAAAAAAAACGAAAAGTGGAAAATGAAGGCACCCTCTCAGTTCTGTCATCCCGAAGAAGGTAGCACCAAGAGGATTTGCCTATGTGCGGCATAGTCGGCGCGGTTGCCAGACATGATGTTGTCCCCGCCCTGCTGGAAGGTCTGCGTCGCCTCGAATACCGCGGCTACGATTCTGCCGGAATCGCGCTGGTGGATGGCGGATTGCGCAGATTGCGCACCACCGGGCGGGTGGCGGAACTCAGCAAGCTCGCAGACGAGCAGCAGTTTCACGGTGAGGTCGGTATCGCCCACACCCGCTGGGCCACACATGGCGCACCTTCCGAACGCAATGCTCACCCGCATTTTTCCGCTGGAGCAACAAAAGTTGCAGTGGTGCATAACGGCATCATCGAAAATCATGAAGCGCTGCGCCAGCGCCTGCAGACTGCGGGTTTCGAGTTTCTGTCCGACACCGACACCGAAGTCATCGCCCATCTCATCACGTTCAACCTCAAGCAAACTCCCGATCTGTTTGCTGCAGTGTGCTGCTCCCTTGCCGAATTGCAAGGCGCTTACGCCATCGCCGTGATGGAAGAGGCGCGGCCCGAGCGCATCGTTGTTGCCCGCAATGGCGCACCGTTGTTGCTGGGGCTGAGCGAGCATGGCAATTACGCCGCCTCCGATGCTTCTGCGCTGCTGCAGGTAACCAGGCACATGATCTACCTGGAAGAAGGTGATGTAGCCGAATTGCGTTACGACGGCTATCGCATCGTCAATTGCCTTGCTGATAGCTCAGGCCAGGAAGTAACGCGCGCTGTACACGAAAGTGAGCTGACTGATGCTGCAGTGGAACTGGGACCCTATGCCCATTTCATGCAGAAGGAAATATTCGAGCAGCCGGGCGTGGTGGCGAATACGCTGGAAATGGTGCTCAATGCCCGCTCCATTTCTCCGCAACTGTTTGGCAGCGCAGCGGAAAATATTTTCCAGCATACCGACAGCGTGCTGATACTCGCCTGCGGCACCAGCTACCACGCCGGCCTGGTCGCCCGCTACTGGCTCGAGTCCATGGCGGGATTGGCCTGCAATGTCGAGATTGCGAGCGAATACCGCTACCGCGACCCGGTAGCCAGTCCCACCACACTGGTGGTGGCGATCTCCCAATCGGGGGAAACTGCCGATACGCTGGCCGCACTCGGCTATGCCAAGTCGCTGGGACACCGGCACAGCCTGGCCGTCTGCAACGTGCCGGAAAGCGCGCTGGTGCGACAGACCGAGCTGCGCTTCCTTACCCGCGCCGGACCGGAAATCGGCGTGGCCTCGACCAAGGCATTCACCACGCAACTGGCGGCACTGATGCTGCTTGCCGTGACGCTGGCGAAACTGCGCGGAAAATTATCGAGCGAGCGCGAACGCGAAGTGATCACCGCACTGCGGCATCTGCCGGTCGCACTGCAGCACGCGCTGCAAGTGGAACCCCAGGTCAAGGTCTGGGCCGAGCGATTTGCGCAGAAACGCCACGCCCTGTTTCTCGGGCGCGGCATGCACTACCCCATCGCCATGGAAGGCGCGCTCAAGCTCAAGGAGATTTCCTACATTCATGCCGAAGCCTACGCTGCCGGCGAATTGAAGCACGGGCCGCTGGCACTGGTGGACGAAGACATGCCGGTGGTCGCGATCGCTCCCAACAACGCGCTGCTGGAAAAACTCAAATCCAATTTGCAGGAAGTACGCGCGCGCGGCGGCGAGCTCTACGTTTTCGTTGACGCCGATTCGACCATTCAGCAAAGCGAGGGCATGCACGTCATCAGCCTGCCGGAGCATGCGGGATTGCTCAGCCCCATCCTCCACACCATCCCGCTGCAACTGCTGGCCTACCACGTCGCCCTGCAAAAAAATACCGACGTGGACAAGCCGCGCAATCTGGCGAAATCAGTGACGGTCGAGTAGTTCCAGGGATTCCAACTAAAGCAAGAATAGAGAGCTGGTGGTTAAAGCCCCAGGTCCCGCCAGATTTCATCCACGCGCGCTTTCACCGCTGCATCCATCGCAATCGGCGTACCCCAGGCGCGGCTGGTTTCTCCCGGCCATTTGTTGGTGGCGTCCAGACCCATTTTCCCGCCCAGACCCGATACTGGGCTGGCGAAATCGAGATAATCTATCGGCGTGTTTTCCACGATCAGCGTATCGCGCGCAGGATCGACGCGCGTGGTGACGGCCCAGATCACTTCCTTCCAGTCGCGGATATTCACGTCGTCGTCGGTGACGATGATGAATTTGGTGTACATGAACTGTCGCAGGAAACTCCACACGCCGAACATTACGCGCTTGGCATGCCCGGCATACTGCTTTTTCATGCTCACCACCGCCATGCGATAGGAACAGCCTTCCGGCGGCAAGTAAAAATCGGCGATCTCGGGAAACTGTTTTTGCAGCAGCGGCACGAACACCTCGTTCAGCGCCACGCCGAGTATCGCCGGCTCGTCCGGCGGCTTGCCGGTGTAAGTGGAATGAAAAATCGGGTTGCGCCGCATGGTGATGCGCTCAATCGTGAATACCGGAAAGGTCTCCTGCTCATTGTAATAACCGGTGTGATCACCGAACGGGCCTTCGAGCGCCGTTTCGTCCGGATAAATATAGCCTTCCAGCACGATTTCCGCGCTTGCCGGAACCTGCAGGTCATGGCTCAGGCACTTGATGATTTCGGTTTTGGCACCGCGCAGCAGACCGGCAAACTGGTATTCGCTGAGACTGTCCGGCACCGGGGTGACCGCGCCGAGTATGGTCGCCGGGTCTGCTCCCAGCGCTACTGCCAGCGGATAAGGCTGTCCCGGATGGGTGAGACAGAAATCACGAAAATCCAGCGCCCCACCACGATGGGCCAACCAGCGCATGATGATTTTGTTGGGCGCAATCACTTGCTGCCGGTATATGCCCAGATTCTGCCGGGTCTTGTGCGGCCCGCGGGTGACGGTCAATCCCCAGGTAATCAGCGGGCCGGCATCTCCCGGCCAGCAGGTCTGGATCGGCAGCCTGCCAAGATCCACGTCCTTGCCTTCCCACACGATTTCCTGGCACGGCGCGCTCGAAACCACTTTGGGTGCCATGTTGAGCACTTGCTTCAGCACCGGAAATTTGTCCCATGCGTCTTTCAGACCCTTGGGCGGCTCGGGCTCTTTCAGCGCAGCGAGCAGCTCGCCCACTCCCCGCAACGCTGCCACCGATTCCTGTCCCATGCCCATCGCCACCCGCCGCGGCGTGCCGAACAAATTTCCGAGCACGGGTATGGTATGCCCCTTGGGATGCTCGAACAGGATGGCAGGACCGCCAGCCTTCAGCACCCGGTCGCAGATTTCGGTCATCTCCAGACGCGGGTCGATCTCGGTGGTGATGCGCTTCAGCTCGCCCTGGCTTTCCAGTTGCGCGATAAAATCCCGCAGGTCTTTATATTTCATGGCAATGGCGCACTTATGAAGTTGTCCCTAGCAGGTAATCGAGCGCAATGCCGGCAAACACCACCGCGCCCACCCAGTTGTTGTGTAAAAAAGCCTTGAAACAGCACGCCGGATCACGCTCGTGTATCAGCCGATACTGGTAAGCAATCAAACCCGCTGCTGCAATCAGACCGGCATAATACGCGATGCCCAGTTTCTGCATCAGCCCGATGCCGACCATGATACCGAGAAAACTCGCATGGCACAGCATGATCCCGGCCACATCGAACCGCCCGAACGTAATCGCGGAAGTCTTGATGCCTATCTTGAGGTCGTCGGCCCTATCCACCATCGCATACTCGGTGTCGTAAGCGACCACCCACAGCAGGTTCGCCGCCATCAGCAGCCAGACGATCAACGGCAATTCACCGGTCTGTGCGGCGAATGCCATCGGGATGCCGAAACTGAAGGCAACGCCCAGATAGGCTTGTGGCATGGCGAAGAAGCGCTTGGTAAACGGATAGCTGGCGGCAAGAAACAGTGCAAACACCGCCAGCACGAGCGTGAGCCGGTTCAGCGGCAGTATCAGCAGAAACGCGCACAGACTCAGACCCGCTGCCAGCAGCAGCGCCTCTTTGCTGCTCACCACCCCGGTTGCCAGCGGACGGTTCTTGGTGCGCGCGACATGCGGGTCGATTTTGCGGTCGGCATAGTCGTTGACCACGCAACCGGCGGAGCGCATCAGCACCGTACCCAGCACGAATATCACCAGGATGTTGATGGCGGGCACCCCCCCGGCGGCCAGCCACAAGCCCCACAATGTCGGCCACAGCAGCAGCAGGATGCCGATGGGCTTATCCAGCCGCATCAGTTTGCGGTAATGGTCGAGGCGTTGCGCGAGAATCACTAGGTTAAATCCAAAATGGCGGGAAGAAACACTTCGGTAACCAGGATGGACTGTCCGTGCAAAGTGAACAGGGAGCGGCGCGCCCACAGACTGGACGGCACTTCTGTCGTCGCCGGCAAGCCTCTGCAAGCGCGGCGGAAAAGCGGATGGCCCGCATTCAGTTTCTTGAAACGCAGCGGCGTGCGTTTGACCACCGGATTGGTAAACAGCACCGTACCCAGCGAGCGGTTGCCGAGGCCGCTCAATCCGCGCCAAGCGCCACGCAGATTTTTCCTGGCCACAACCGAATGCGCAAAAACCACCGGCGTGTTGCCGCAATATAGATACACCTCCCGCACCAGCGCCAACTCGCTGCGGCGCAGACCCATGACGGCAAGCTCGTCCCCGCATACCGTCGCCAGCGACTGGGATACCGGCTTGACGCGAAAATTGCTGCAGCGCTGCTGAATCAGGCGGGTAAGGGAGCCACGGTTCTGCAGCCAGTCACGGGCGCGCGGTGTAATGGAAGACGGTGCAGGAGACCAAGCCAGCCGGGCAGCATTCATCGCGTCGGAATGAAAAAGGAAGAATTATGCCGCATAACCTGGCGCGGCTGAATCTCTTTTCAGAGTAAACCGACGTTTTCCGTGCTTAAGCTATAGTGTTTGAAACGTATCTTGTCGCGCACCTGATCCAGTAATTTCCTGCCTGGCGCTGATGTCGCTTGTTTGCATGACTTGTCCTTTTACTTTACCCTTTGGTCAGTCCAGGCAACAAGATAGTCTATTTCAATTGAGATTATGCGACACATGCAGTGGATTATTGAACAATTGATGTCGTATATATCACGTTCGGCAGCATAGGGCACCTATGAGCAACGCAATCGTCGCACTGATTTTCTTCATTGCTTCTCTGGGAGGACTGGCGCTGTTCTATGGCAAGCTCGGGAAACTATCCTTCTGGAAGCTCGCCGCAAGGTTCCCCGAAAAGGCGCTCGAGTATATTTCGAAGGATCCAGCGTGGGTCGTGCTTCAAGGGTCTGAGTCCGCGCCCGGATCGGAGTTTACTGGCCCGTTCCTGCTACCCGTTCCGAGCTTGGGTCGAACGCTCAAGCTCTACGCCCGCGAAGATCAGATCGAGGCGTCTCAGCAGCATTTTATCGAGACGCACCGAGAGTTGTTGCCGCGACACGGTTTTCCGTACCTGAGTCTGCTTGCGTTGCTTTATCCGGTGATAGCAATTCTGTCTATGACCGAGACTCCCGCTTCTCCCATCCTCATTCTTGGCTACGGATTTGCGAACCTCGGATACCTTCTCGGGGCTGCAACTGTATTCCCGGGGCACTTCCGTATCCTCGGTTTGGACGATCGAATCCCCACGTTGATTGCGGCAATCGTCTTCTGGGCAATTGGGTTTGTGCTATCAAATGTTGCTGCCTCTTAAGATAGTAGAAATAGGGTCAGATACGACTTATATATTCGGGGTGGGCCCTTTAATTTTCCAGGCAGCCGGCACTACCGACCGAATACCCGAGGCATGGAGATCCACAGAGGAACGTCTCAATGAAATTGCCGGGTAGGTCGAACCCATCATTCCAAGGGACACTGCGCGATAAAGCCGCGCGGCGCCGGTGACCTCCACGTTAGGCATACGTTCGACATAGGGTACGAAGCGCGCTAGAATTACTTCGTTGGTTTTAAATGGAGTCCAGATCATGAACACACGACTCTTGCAGCAAGCAAGTGTGCTCGACATTGACGAGCAGATCGAGCTGGTTGAGGCCATCTGGGACGGTATCGTCAGTCGCGGCGCTGTCCCGCCGTTGACAGAGGCGCAGAAATTGGAACTTGACCGCCGCCTCGCCGACCATCTGGCCAACCCTGACGATGTCGTTCCATGGAGTGAAGTAAAGGCTGCTGCTCTTGCCAAAATCAGGCAATGAGCCTGCCCGTTACTTTTCATCGTGCCGCCAGTGCAGAGTTCATCGAAGCAAGTGCGTGGTATGAGACCAAGCGAGTTGGTCTTGCTATTGAGTTTATGGCCGAGATTGACCGTTGCGTATCGCTGGCATCTGAACACCCCCTCCAGTTTGCCGTTGTTCGTGAAGACATTCGGCGTGTCGTCGCTAATCGTTTTCCATACAGCGTTTATTTCCGCGCAGAGAAACATCGCATCGTTGTCTTGGCAGTATTCCATGGCAGCAGAGACCCCGCCATTTGGCTGGCCAGAACCTGACCCCACGCTCACAAGCGGGACTGCGCAAAAGCGCACAGCCCCTTAGCTCCACGTTATGAGCAGAAATAAGGTCAGACACGGCTTACATATACAACCTCGTTCGGCTTCGACCCCAGACATGAACATTGATATATTCCGCGCAGCCAATAAGCCAGATGCCGAGGCAATAGCCAATCTCGTCAACAAGGCATATCGCCCAGAACCAGGTGCGTCCGGCTGGACGCACGAATCCGATTTGGTGTCTGGAAACAGAATAAACATCAATCAAGTTACGGAAATAATGTCAAAGCCGGATTCCATTATTCTTGTTGGCCTCAAAGACTCTGAGATTGCGGCTTGTGTTCACATCGAAAAAGCCGCCAGTAATAGCTATATTGGATTGTTCGCAGTTGATCCAATTCTTCAAGGGATGGGGATAGGAAAACAGTTGCTCACCCATGCCGAGTGGTACGCAAGCGAAAATTTCGGCGCCGAGAAATTCATTCTCGTCGTTGTATCCTCAAGAAGTGAACTTATTTCCTTCTATCTGCGGCGTGGCTATCGGCGAACAGGCTCCGTAATGGATTATTCGCTGTTGGCAGGCGCTGGCACTCCGAAACATGATGATCTCAAAATCGAGGTCCTGGAAAAGCGGCCTGACATGACGGCCAAGCGGGGCACGCCTGACGTGCGCCCAGTACACCAGGAATCACTATGAACGATCAAGACGTTCCCATCGCTGTGGTGGCAACACAAGTTGCGCCGCGTACGAAACTCTCAAACTATCCAGAACCATTCGTCTCACGTATGGAAGGTCGAGAGAAGCGCCTACTCGGCAATTTATTTGGCATTTCAAACTTCGGGGTAAATCTAACCCGGCTTTTGCCTGGCGCCAGTTCAGCTTTACGTCACGCGCATTCCAAGCAGGACGAGTTCATCTACATATTGCACAGCCATCCCATGCTGCTTACCGATGCCGGGGAAACGCAACTCTCTCCTGGCATGTGCGCGGGATTCAAGGCTGGCACGGGAAACGCGCACCAGTTGGTTAATCGCACAAGTGAAGCAGTAAGTTACCTTGAAGTGGGTGACCGCAGCGCAGGAGATTCCGCCGTGTACCCTGATGACGACTTGCAGGCACTTCTCGTCGATGGAAAATGGCAATTTGCACATAAAAACGGTTCGCCATATTAAAAAGTTTGCGCTAACTCAGCAACCCGCAATTGGAGCTCGCATGCAACACGTTTTAGTCATTCATGAGGTCGCGGCCTATCCGGCATAGAAGTTTGTTTTTGACCAAGCAGTACAGAAAGGTCTACAGAAATAGGGGCAGACTCGACTTATATATTCGGGGTGGGAGAGTCCATTTCATTCGTTGGGCATCTCCTCATCACTCGGCACCAAACTCGCGGTACAATTCTTATTATTTTTACGGAGGCATTAGCCATGGGAAATCAACTCGAATTGCTCGAAGCCGAAGCCCTGAAACTAACTGCTGGTGAGCGTGCCGCTTTCGCCCAGCTATTGCTCGCTAGTCTCGACGAAGATACCGAGATTGAGGAAGCGTGGGCCGCCGAAACCGAGCGCAGAATTGCTGACATCGAAAGTGGAGCGGTACAAGTCATTCCGATTGCTGACGCTCTGGCCCAGGTTCGTGCAGCACTGAAGTGAAACTCGTCGTTACTCCACCGGCGCTCGCCGAACTGCACGACGCGGCAGCGTTTTATACGCTGAAAGCGAATGTCGAGCTTGGTCTCGCGTTTGTGGCTGAGTTTGAACGAGCGGCCTATCTCGTACTGGACAACCCTCTGCTCGGCGCTATGTTTCGTAGCACTCGTCGACGATATATCCTCCGCCGATTCCCATATAGCATCATTTATCAGGTCACCACAGAAGAGCTTCGAATTCTCGCCGTGGCACATCACAGGCGGCGTCCTGGCTACTGGGCGCAACAGAAATAGTACGCCGTGTCTTTCGATTAACGATGCCCAACCCATCCATAAGCAGAAATGGCAGAAATGGGGCCAGACTCGATTTATCGATAAGCTACTCCGCGAGAATCACTAACTCCGCTAAACGTCGCTATGGCCCGCCTACTAGGGTTTCACGATGAGGCTCTATCTGGCGAGTGATCTATCGTGTCGTTGCTGACGCATTATTGGTTCAGGTGGTTCAGGTTACCCCTCACGATTACCAGGATCAGAATTTCACCAGTCAGAATTACACTCTGTTCGCTTGCGGGTTTTTGATCAACGTTTTCTCGACAGCAGCAACAATAACAGCGGCACGCCCAGCAGCGCAGTCAACACCCCCACCGGCAATTGCTGGGGTGCCCACAGGGTCCGCGCCAGCGTATCCGCCAATGTGAGGAAACTGCCCCCCAGCAGCATGGCCAAGGGCAGTAGCCAGCGATAGTCGTTGATCCCCAGCAAGCGGATGACGTGGGGGATAATCAAGCCAACGAAGCCGATGACACCCGCCAGCATCAGCGCCGCCACGGTAGCCAAGGCGGCGCCGAAGTAGATTCCTACTTGCAGTGGCAGCACCGCCACACCAAGGGTTTTCGCCTTCATCTGGCCGAGGCTGAGGACATTGAGGCTACCGGAAAAAATCATGCTGATGGCGGCCACAATGACCAGCGCCACCCATGCAGACGACAACCCTTCTCCGCCAACCGCACGCGACATATCGCCCATCAACCAGAACAGCATGCCTTTCACGTCGCTGGCTGGCGCCAAGGTCAGAATCAGGGTGGTCAGCGCAGCGCAACCGGCGGACAGCACCACTCCGGTCAGCAACAGCCGGTAGAGATTCCAGTCGCCACTGCGAAAGCTCAAACCAAACACAATGGCAATCGCGGCCAGCGCACCTGCCAGCGATGTCAGATTGACCAATACCAACCCCCATCCCAGCAGCATAGCGGTGAGCGCGCCCACCGCTGCGCCCCCCGACACCCCGAGAATATAGGGATCGGCCAGCGGATTGCGCAGCAGCACCTGCAACAACGCCCCCGCCAGCGCCAGCAGACCACCGCAGGCAAACGCCGCCAGCACGCGTGGCAGACGCAACTGCCAGACAATCTGGCTGCTAGTGTCATCAGCCGGTGACAGCAGCGCCTGGGCAACTCCCGAAATAGGGAGATTCACGCTGCCGAACAGCAATCCGGCAAACAGGCTGCCTGCCGCAAGCAGCAGAAAGAGGAACAGGTATGGCAAGGGGTGTCTGGAAGAAGTCACGCGGTTACGCAAGGGATCAATGTGCCGGACTGCAAATTAGCAGAATCCGGCATCTTTGAACATCTTTACTATATTTCTGAACTGCTCATCCCGGCACGTTCGCGTCAATGCGTATCCTCGCGTCCACGATGCGGCAGCCCTGACCAGGCGGCAGGGCCAGAACCGGGTTTAGATCGAGCTCCCTGATCGCGGGAATTTCTTCCACCAGACGCGAGATACGCAACAGTACCTGTTCAATTGCCGCCACATCCGCCGGCGGGTGACCGCGGTAACCGGTAAGCAACCGGTAGCCTTTGATCTCGCGCACCATTTCGGCAGCATTGCAGTCGCTGAGAGGAGTGATGCGAAAGCACACGTCACCGAGGATTTCCACATGGATGCCGCCCAGGCCGAACGCAATCAGCGGACCGAACAGCGAGTTGTGCGTGACCCCGATCATCAATTCGACGCCGTCCGGCATCATCGGCTGCACCAACACCCCTTCCATCGCAGCCAGGTTATGATCCTGCGCCAGCCGCGCGCGAATTGCCTCGAATGCTTCCCGCACGGCGGTCTCGTCAGCCAGATTCAGATGGACTCCGCCGATCTCGGTTTTGTGCACGAGAGTATGCGAGGCCAGTTTTACTGCAACCGGAAAACCGATGGTTCGTGCCAGAGCAACTGCGGCATCGGCGGTCGTGGCGATGTCCCCCGGCAGCAGCGGCAACCGGGCTGCCGTCAGCAGCGCACTGGTCTCTTGCGTGGTCAGCCAGCCGCTGCCGCGCTGCGCGAGGGCTTTGTCACAAATTTCGCGCGCCAGCGGCAGATCCATGTCGGCAAAATCCGGGATCGCGCCGCACGGCCGCGCTCTCCATTCGGTATAGCTAGCAGCCTTGCCCAGCACCCGCGCCGGAACTTCCGGCATGCGATAAACGGGGATCGTTTCGCCCGACAAGGTAAAGGAGCGATTCGGGTCCCCTTCCGCCATCCAGCAGATGAACACCGGTTTCTTCGGCATGTCTGCTTCCTGTGCGGCGGCGAGTCCTGCCAGAATGCCGTCTGCGATCGGGGACACGTCAGCAGCCATCAGCGAGACGTACAATATGATCAGCGCATCGACCTCATCTGCTTTCAACACGGCTTCGATTGCATGGGCGTACTGTTCCGGGGTGGCAGAGGCGATCAGATCCACCGGATTGTTGAGCGCAGCGGCGGACGGCAGAAATGCGGCGAGTGCGGCCCTGGTCGAGGCTGACAGCTCTGGCACCGTCAAGCCGCTGGCCTCGCACGCATCGGTACAGAGTATCGCCGGCCCGCCTGCGTTGGTGATGATCCCGACCCGTCGGCCTGCCGGCAGTGGCTGGGCCGACAAGCCCGCCGCCAGCGCGAACATCTCTTCCAATGTCTCGGCGCGTATCACTCCGGTCTGGTGGAACAATGCTTCCACTCCCACGTCGCTTGCCGCCAGCGCAGCAGTGTGGGAACCGGCGGCACGGCATCCAGACTGGCTCCGGCCTGCTTTCACCGCAATGATAGGCTTACGCTGGCTCACTCGTCTCGCAATGCGCGCAAAGCGGCGCGGGTTGCCGAATGATTCCAGATACAGCAGGATGACATGGGTTGCGGGGTCCTCTTCCCAGTATTGCAAAAGGTCGTTGCCGGACACATCGCCCTTGTTACCGACGCTGACAAAAGACGAGATCCCCAGTTGCAGCCGCTGCGCCGCAGCAAGAATGGCTATTCCCAGTGCGCCGCTCTGGGATGACATCGCGACCCGCCCCGGCGGCGGAAACGTAGTGGTGAAGGTTGCATTGAGACAGACCGCCGGATCGGTATTCAGTAGACCGAAACAATTCGGGCCGATCATGCGCATGCCTTGCTGGCGTACTTTCTCGACCAGACGATCCTGCAGTTGCTTGCCTTGCTCACCAGTCTCGGCAAACCCGGCAGTAATCACGACTATGGCCCGCACTCCCTTGGCCGCGCACTCGTCGACCACAGTCAGGACCAGATCGCGCGGCACGGCAATGATGGCCAGATCGACGCTGCCGGGTACGGCTGCGAGCGACGGATACGCCTGCAGGCCGGCAATCTCCGTCGCCCGTGGATTCACCGGGTAAGTGGCGCCATGAAAGCGATTGCCGGTCAAGGCCTCGACCAATCGGTAACCGATACTGCGCGGATCGCGCGAGGCACCGATGACCGCTACTGCCCGCGGGTGAAAGAATGGATGCAGCGAAGCGGTAGTGGCAATGCGGTCCCGCAACTCAGAATGGGCCAGGGTGGTTTCTGTGGGGATCAGAGACAGCTCGACTTCGACCTCTCCGCCTTCGCAGCTTTCCTGCATGTCGAAGCCGGATTCCCGAAAGACTTCACGCATCGCCAGATTATCCGTGTGTGTGACCGCCCACAAGCGGACAAAGCCGTGCTGGATGGCCGACATCGCCAACCGCTCAAGCAGGAGCGTACCCAGCCCTTTCCCATGGAAGGCATCGTCCACCGCCATGGCGACCTCGGCTGTGCGTTCATCTCGCGCCAAATACGAGCCTGCCGCGATAATCCGCAGCGCCCCATCCCAGACACGGGTTACTACCAGGGTCAGGCGGGTGCAGGGGTCTGTCGAATCGCACAGCGATGCGACAATTTCGCCAGTCGGCGAAGTTGCGGAAAAAAAGCGATGCCTCCTGGATTCGGGTGCAAGCCGCTCCATGAAATTCTGCAAGGCGGTTTGGTCTGTTGGTACGGAGGGACGAATCGCCGCTGTTGTTCCGTCGCGCAGAATGATCTGGCCGGATTGCGTGTGACCACAAGAAAATGAAGGAAGGTAGCGAGGATTGGCATGTTGCATTAAGCGCTCCTTGCGATACGCTCACAGATACCCTCTCTCAATAGATGGGCTGTTGGGCTGTGGCGGGACGCTGAATCACTGTAAAACTAGTGAAAACGCAGAATGCGGCCCAAGAGTCTTTCAGCCAAAAACCCCGCCTGCCGGCATTCCCGGAAGTTTTTCATCTCTCGAACCCACAGAAAACTGGCGATCGAGTATATCCTTGAGGAATTTCAGGCCATTGTCCTTGAAGCTGATGAAATGCAGACCGATGCGGAAGCAAGAATCACTACCTGAATATATTGTATAGACCAGATTCGATCTGATTTCGATTGTTTTCTGCTTATCCTCTCCATACTTCAATGGCGGGAATAGCAGGACCGTGACCGGTTTTGTGGAGGCTACGTTAAGGTCGGTGTTTACTGCCGTGCCGCTGAGCGACAGGTCATTGGTATAACTATGAATGATGGGCTTTTTCTCCGTCGCATCGAAAATGATAGAGATTTTCCAGTGCGCACGATAGCGTGGAGCCGCTCGTTTATCTTCTATGGCCATATTTAGTCTCGAGCTAGGTTGATTTTATGATTTAACCGCCCCATTCCCATCCCCGGTTGCAGCTTTGACTTGGGAGCTTGGGATGTAAGCAATTGTGCTGGATAGCCGCGACATTTCGATGTAGGAATCCGCCGATTCTTCTGTAGGAATTTGGGAGGACAGAATATGCAGCAGGAACCTGATTGGGCCTTAGGTACAATTTCTCATAACGCTCCGAAGCACGAAGCAGGTGGCCGCTCACGCAGGTTTTACCCCTATCGAACTCAAGAGAATCTGGTTATCAAGCTTGTCCTTGAGAACTCGCAGACCATCATTCTTGAATTTGATGAAATTCAGACCGATGCGGAAGCAATAATTGCTGCCTGCATATACCGAATAAGCTAGTTGCGTTCTGATTTCGATTATTTTCTGCCGCTCCCCCTCATGCGCCAATGGGGGGGGACAGCAGAACCGTGACCGGCGTGTTGGAAACCACATTATGTTCGGTGTATACGGAGGCGCCCCTGAGCGACACGTCATGCGTATGGCCATGGATGGTCGGCTTGCTTTCTGACTCATCGAAAACGATGGCGATCCGCCAGCGCGCGTAATGACGCGAAAATTCCCGGTTTTCAATACTCATTTGATGATTGCACTATGTGCGACAAGGTGAAGGCAGGAGTTCTACGCGCAACATATATTGTTGCATAGTCTTATCATTAGCGCCCTCGACTACTAAGACCGGGAAAGTGTGCTGGATAGGCCAACATTCCAATGTAGGAATCCGCCTATTTTTCTGTAGGAATAGAGGAAGCATGAGTGGAAAGTCTGCCTGACACAAGTCGCAGGCGATCTCAGCAGAGGTGTCCTGGATGCGTGATCTTGGCGCATCTATTGATCGAAATCACGCGAGTCTGGTTATCGAATATACCCTGGAGAATCCAACTGATTGTCGAGCATATCCTTGAGAATTTGTAGGCCCTCGTTCTTGAATTTGATGAAATTCAAACCGATACGGAAACAAAAATTACTGCCTGAATATACCGAGTAGACCAGTTTCGCTCTGATTTCGATCACTTTCTGCCGCTCCCCCTCATACGCTACCGGAGGAGACAACAGGACCGTGACCAGCGTGTTCGTGGCCACGTTATGATCGGTGTGTACGGAAGCGCCGCTGAGCGACAGGTCATGCGTATGAGCATGGATGGATGGCCTCTTCTCCGCCTCATCGAAAACGATGGCGATTCGCCAATGTACGACACGACGTCGAGGTTCCCGGTTTTCTATAGCCATTCGATAAATGCGCTATCCGCAATGAAATGAGCCAGTGGTGGAATTCTACACACAAAACATGCTTGATGCCTTATTTCATCATTAACGTTCAAATAGTTGCTACTGCTCTGCAACCGGTCTGCCCGCCAGCACGCATTCGCGTATTTATACGAATGGCAACTGTGGAGCTGAAGCCTGATCACCTCCTGACACTCAACGGCCTTTCGGTCTAACACTCAAGCCGTTCAATAGAACGCCAGGATACAACCCCATCAGCTTCGGCGGCGCCAGCGGCGGATGACCAGGTACCCACCCGCCATGCCGCCGAGATGAGCAAAATGCGCCACTCCAGCCTGGGTCCCGGTCACGCCAAGGGTCAGTTCGATACCTGCGTAAAGGGTCACAAACAGCCATGCCGGCAGTGGAATGGGCGGGAACAGGAGCATCAAGACCCGGTTCGGAAAGAATATCCCGTAGGCGAGCAGTATCCCGAATACGCCGCCAGATGCGCCCACCGTTGGATAAACATCCCCGGTCAGGTGCGTAAACAGCAGTTGCGTGACCCCGGCCGACAGGATACTGGCGAAATACAACTGGAGCAGCGCGCGCCGCCCCAGCAAGTTCTCTAGTTCCCGGCCGAATAGCCACAAGCCGTACATGTTGAATGCGAGGTGCAGGATGCTGGCGTGCAAGAATGCATAGGTCACGAGTTGCCAAGGCATGAACCCGGCTTGCAGCGGCCACAGGGCGAAAGCGCTCACCATCAGGCCGGCGGCATCGGACTCCCACAGGAATACGACTATGGTGATGATGACTAGGGTCTGAACAACGGACGACTGGGTACGCACCGCAACCTCCCTCTGCCCTCAGGTGAATCACGTTTGGACGGCGCCGCGGCTGGCCGTTTTTAACCACCAGCGTTTTCTTTCTTATCCGGATACTAACGCAGGCTGATGATGGGCCAGCCGTTCTTCTCCGCATGACTCCGCAGCGTCGGATCGGGGTCCACCGCCACCGGGTGGGTGACTTTGATGAGCAGCGGCAGATCATTCAGCGAATCGCTGTAGAACCAGCTTTCGAGGAACGATAGCCAGGTGAGGTTGTGCTCGTCCAGCCAGCTTTCCAGCCGGGCGATTTTACCTTCTCTGAAACAGGGCGTCCCTGACACCCGGCCAGTGAACTCGCCATCTTGTTGTTCCGGTTCGGTGGCAATCAGGTGGCTGATGCCCAGCGCCTGCGCGATTGGTGCAGTCACGAAGCTATTGGTAGCGGTGATGATGGCGCACAAATCGCCGTTGAGCATGTGCTGCTCGATCAGTTTGCGCGCACCGGGCGCGATCAACTGTTTGATCTTTTTCGCCATGAATTCACTGTGCCAGGTATCAAGCTGGCTGCGCGGGTGACGCGACAATGGTTTCAACTGGAAATCGAGAAACGCGTGAATATCGAGGGTGCCGGCTTTGTACTGTTCGTAGAATTCCAGATTGCGCGCTTCATACACTTCACGGTCGAGCACGCGCTGCTCGATCAGGAATTGCGCCCACTCGAAATCGCTGTCGCCTGCCAGCAGCGTATTGTCGAGATCAAACAGCGCCAGATTCATGGCTCCCACCGCAATGCAGCAAGCAAAACTGGATCAGAAGCAGAAACGGGGGGCAGGGCGCCATTCCCGCAAACGGCCGCTCCACGGTAACGAGTCATGGCGCCCCCCGCAATAATTCACGCAGCAGTGGCACAGTAATCTGACGTTGGCTTGCAAGCGAATAGCGGTCCAGCGCATCGAGCATGGCGATCAATGACGGCATATCGCGTCGCCCATGCCGCAGCAGGTAGTCGCTCACTTCCTGCGGCAGATCGAAACCGCGGCTGGCAGCGTGACTTTGCATGGCCTGTACTTTTTCCTCATCGGTTAATTCATGTACCTGATAAACCAGTCCCCATCCCAGGCGCGTGACCAGATCCTCGCGCAGCCCCAGTTGTGCCGGCGCGACCGGCCCGCTTACCAGCAGCCGTGCATGGCCTTCGTCGCGCATGCGGTTATACAGGTTGAACAGATCGATTTGCGCGTCGGCACTGAGATGCTCCACGTTATCCACTGCCGCGCAGTCGGCGGCACTGGCTGCAGCAAACGCGGTGTTCATATTGTCGGCACTGTCGCACTTAACATATACCGCGTTCAGTTGGTTGCGCGTAGCTGCAACAACTACTGCCTGCAACAGATGGCTCCTGCCACAACCCGCTGCACCCCACAGATAAACAAACCGTTCTTTCCCCGCCAGCATATCGTCCAGAGTCTGCAGCAGTTCGCGGTTGCGTCCCGGCACGAAATTGGCCAGTGTGGGCGGTGGCAGTGGGGCGATATCCAGCAGCAGTTGTTTCATTTATTTGTAAAGCTCGCTTTGCAGATACTGTGCGCGTGCATGACGCAGCCATACCAGCAATGCAGCGCTCAGCGGCAGCGCCAGCAACAGGCCGAAGAAACCGAACAACTGGCCGAATGCAAGCAGCGCGAAAATCACCATCACCGGGTGCAGGCCGATGCGATCACCGACCAACCAAGGCGTTACCACCATCCCTTCCAGCAACTGGCCAACAGCAAATATCGCCCATACAGGCAGCAGGCCGCTCCACCCCTGGAACTGCATCAATGCTGCCAGGGTCGCAAGGATCAGGCCGACCGCCGCACCCAGATAAGGCACGAACACCAGCAGTCCGGCCAGCAACCCGATCGGCAATGCAAATTCCAGGCCCACCAGCCACAGCCCGGTCACGTAACAGACGCTCATTAACAGCATCACCGCAAGCTGTCCGCGCAGAAATTCCGCCAGCACACGATCGGTTTCACGTGCAAGCGTATGCGCCTGTTCATGCCAGCGGCGCGGAATCATTTCATCGACCCGCCTGACCAGCCTATCCCAGTCGCGCAGCAAATAGAACAGCACTACCGGCACCAGCAGCAGGTTCACGAAAAACTCCACCACCGCCATGCCACCGCTGGTGAGCGACGGCAGCAGCTTCGCCGCTGCCCCGCCCGCGCTTTGCCAATGCTGCGCCAGCAACTGCTTGAGCGTGGCAATATCCAGTTGCAAGCTGATACCCAGATGCGCTTCCAGCCATGGAATCAGGTTGCCTTTGATTGTTTCAAGATAAGCCGGTGCCCGCTCAATCAGACGGGAGACTTCTTGTTCGAACAACGGCAGCATGATCAGCAGCAATGCCACAAATACGCCCAGCAACAGTACCATCACCAGCAGGGCGCCGAAGGTGCGCGAAATTCTTCCCGCCGCCAGTCGCGTCATCAGTGGATTGCAGATATAGGCAATGATCCCAGCCAGCAGAAATGGCGTGAGTATCGGGCTTAACAGATAAACTAGCACCCCGGCGACGGTGGCCAGCGCCAGCCACCATAGATAATGCAGATCGTCGGAGTGTTTGGGATCCATTTACGGTAAAATCACATTTCTTGAAAGTGGCACTCTATCTGCAATGGGATGAGAACTCAACTTACGGGTACCTGCAAAAATTTAGATTCCGTTGCAACACTATGTCGTTCGCACTCTCAACCAGCAAATGAGTCTGCTTAGAGCTTTGAACTTCCAGAGGCCCCCTTGACTGCATCCAATTCGGCAAATCCGCACCCAACCCATCTGTCCTACCGCGACGCCGGTGTTGACATTGCTGCCGGCGATCGTCTGGTGGAAAATATCAAACCCTATGCCAAACGCACCATGCGCCCGGAAGTGCTTGCCGGCATCGGCGGTTTTGGCGCGCTGTTTGAAATTTCCAAAAAATACCGTAACCCGGTGTTGGTATCAGGCACCGACGGTGTCGGCACCAAATTGAAACTCGCTTTCGAGCTCGGCAGACACGACAGTGTCGGCATAGACCTAGTGGCAATGAGCGTCAACGACATTCTGGTGCAAGGAGCAGAGCCGCTGTTCTTCCTGGATTATTTCGCCTGCGGCAGACTGGATGTCGATACCGCCACCCGCGTCGTCAAGGGCATTGCCGCAGGCTGTGAGCAGTCGGGCTGCGCCTTGATCGGTGGTGAGACTGCGGAAATGCCGGGCATGTACCCGGAAGGCGAATATGATCTCGCGGGTTTTGCCGTGGGCGTGGTGGAGAAAGACCATATCATCACCGGCCTCACTATCCAGGAAGGCGATGTCGTGCTGGGACTGGCCTCCAGCGGCGCACATTCCAACGGCTACTCGCTGATCCGAAAGATCATCGAGAAAAGCCGCACAGACTTGTCCGCCGACTTCAACGGTACTGCGTTAAGCGATGTGATCATGGCGCCGACCCGGATATATGTGAAACCGTTGCTGGAATTGATGCGGCATCTGCCGGTAAAAGGCATGGCGCACATTACTGGCGGCGGACTGGTGGAAAATATCCCGCGCGTTTTACCTGAAGGCGTCACTGCTGTACTGCAGAAAAGCGCGTGGGAGATGCCGCCACTGTTCCGCTGGCTGCAACAACAAGGTAATGTCGCTGACAGTGAAATGCACCGCGTCTTCAATTGCGGCATCGGCATGGCGCTGGTGATTGCGCCGGAACATGCCGATGCAGCACTGCGGATGCTGCAGTCTGCAGGCGAGACTGTGTGGCGCATCGGCACTATCCGTCAGCGCGGCGCAGATGAAGCGCAAACGATAGTTGAGTGAACGGCGAAGCGAGCCCATCCTGCTAACAGCACCATGAAATCCCTTGTCATTCTCATCTCCGGTCGCGGCAGCAACATGCAGGCGCTGATCGAAGCCAGCCTGCCAGGTAGGGTTGCTGCGGTCATCAGCAACAAACCGGGGGCCGAGGGACTGGGAATCGCAAAAATGTACGGGATCGAAACACAGGTGGTGGATCAACTGGCTTATCCCGACCGCGTAGCATTCGATGCTGCACTGGCGGAAAAAATTGATTCCTATCAGCCTGACCTGGTGGCGCTTGCCGGTTTCATGCGCATACTCGGCGACGTCTTCGTCAATCGTTACCACGGCAGGCTGATTAACGTTCATCCGTCGTTGTTGCCGGCTTTCCCCGGCCTCGATACGCACACGCGCGCGTTGCAGGAAGGTGTAAAAATTCACGGCTGCACCGTACATTTTGTTACACCACAGGTCGATCATGGCCCGATCATTGTTCAGGCTGCAGTCCCAGTGCTGCCGGACGATACCGCAGTAACCCTTGCAGCACGGGTGCTGCAGCAAGAACACCGCATTTACCCCGAGGCTGTACGCTGGTTTCTGGAAAAACGACTGCAACTCTCCCATAACCGTGTTGAGGTAAGCAACGCCGCAACTGATGATGCGGTTTTATATTCGCCGGGATTACACAAATGAGACTCCTGGCTGTTGCCTTGATTTGGGGACTGAGTTTCTCTACCCTGGCTGACGATCTCCCTACCCGCATCGACATCAGCTATTCGATCCGATCCGGCGCCCTGGAAGGAGAGGCGAACGACACCCTCGAGATCAGGCAGGAAAACGGTGTGCGCAATTATGCAATCAGCAGTGCAGTCCGCGCTATCGGTCTGTTGGCGCTGGTACAGTCAGGCAATGTCCTGCGTGATAGCGTGGGCAGCATCACCGAACAGGGATTGCAACCTCGCCGCTTTTCCGATCAGCGCCGCGACAAGTTGCCCAGAATAGCCATTTTCGATTGGGAAAAGAGTCTGCTGACCATCAACAACCGGGGCAATGAGCAGCAAACCCCCTTGCCTGCGGGCACCCAGGATCGATTGAGCCTGTTATACAGCTTCGCATTCTCCCCATCTCCCGACGGAGTCGTGAACATACATGAGACCGATGGCCGCAGCCTCAAGCTGGTACGCTACACCGTGGACAAGGAAGCACTGGACACGCCGCTAGGCAAACTCGACACCATTGTGCTGACAAAACAGATGGAGGGGGATGACAAGCTCGAGCGCAAAGTCTGGCTTGCCCCTGCCTATTACATGTTGCCAGTGCGCATCGTCGCTACTGAAAGCGGTCTGTTACTGGACCAGATGATCACAAAAATAAGCTACGCTGACGCCAGTGCGCTGCGTCTGGAACTGGAACTGCTGCCATAACCGGCTGCAGGCATGGGCCCATGTACGCCCGTGCCGACACTTACAATATCTGTCGTGCCAATAAGCAAGACATTCACTCTCTCCACATCTTTGTAGGATCAACAATAGATGCGTCTCACCCCTGCTCACCTGGACATGGCTGTCGCAGCACTGCGCGCCGTGCTGCCGCTGGAACACCCTGCTGACGCAATCCTGCGGCACTTTTTCCGTGACAGCCCCGAACTCGGCGTAAACGATCGGGCATTCATCACCGAAATAGTGTTCGGTATTTTGCGTCATCGATTTTTCCTTGAGCGCGCCGCCGATACCACTGCCCCGCGTCCGCTGTTGCTTGCCTACCTGGTTAAATTCCAGGGCATGAACCTGCGCGAATTGACGCCGCTCGTCAGCGAAACTGAGGCCAAATGGCTTACAGGGATCAAGGCAGCAACGCCAGAATCGCAGCCGCTTGCCATCCAGGCCGAGTTTCCCGAATGGCTGGTGGAAAAACTGCGCAGTTGCATGACGGAGGCCGATATTCTCAATCTGGGGCGCTCACTGCAACAGACTGCCTCACTGGATCTGCGCGTCAATACCCTGCTTGCCAGCCGTGACGAAATACTGGCGGCGCTGATCAAGGACGGCATCGAAGGCAGCGCCACCCCTTACTCGCCCAGCGGCATCCGTCTGGTCGGCAAGCCCGCAATCAATCGCCATGCACTGTTCTTGGCCGGCAAGGTGGAAGTGCAGGACGAAGGCAGCCAGTTGCTGGGCTATCTGCTGGCGCCGAAGCGCAGCGACATGGTGGTGGATTTCTGCGCGGGCGCCGGCGGCAAGACGCTGATGCTGGGCGCATTGATGCACTCGCAAGGCCGCGTTTACGCTTTCGATATTTCCGAGAAACGGCTGAACAATCTGAAACCGCGCCTCAAGCGCTCGGGCCTGTCCAACCTGCATCCGCAGCGCATCGCCAATGAAAACGACATCAAGGTGAAGCGTCTGAGCGGAAAGATCGACCGGGTTCTGGTGGATGCGCCGTGCAGCGGGTTGGGCACGCTGCGCCGCAATCCGGATTTGAAATGGCGGCAGTCTCCGCACAGCATCGAAGGACTCAAGCGCAAGCAGACCGCAATTCTGTCGTCCGCAGCCAACCTGCTCAAACCCGGCGGCAGGCTGGTCTATGCCACGTGCAGCTTTCTGCCGGAGGAAAACCAGGAAATCATCGAACATTTTCTCGCCGCTCATCCCCGCTACACGTTGCTGAATTGCGCCGAACTGTTGGCACAGCAAAAGATCCCGCTCGACACCGGCAAATTCCTGCAACTGTCGCCCAGCCTGCACGGCACCGACGGTTTTTTTGCCGCCGCATTGGAATTTGCGGGAAAGTAAACATGCGTACTGCTGTTATCGCAGCTTGCCTGGCAGTCCTGTTTGCCGCCCCCGCAGCAGCTTTCGAGCCAGCTTCCGGTCACGGCGGCAAGCCCGTCGCCCTCCCCGCCACCGGTACGATACAGATTGCCTTCACGCCGGGAGACGATGCCGGCAAGCTGATCGCGAACGCTATCAACGGCGCACACCGCCAGGTGCTGGTGCAAGCGTTCAGTTTCACCCATCGCGAAATCGCCGAAGCACTGATCGCCGCCAAACGCCGTGGCGTGGATGTGAAAGTGATTGCCGACAAGGAGCAGACCGAAAAAATCCCCACCAGCTTGATCGCACGAATCGCAGCTGCAGGCGTGCCGGTTTTCCTCGACGCCGATCACACCAGCGCCCACAACAAGGTGATGGTAATCGACGCCGGCAGTCCGGAAACAGCGCTGGTGACCGGCAGCTTCAACTTCACCCAGGCCGCGCAGCACAAAAATGCAGAGAATGTGCTGGTGCTACGCGGCAACGCGGCACTTACCGAGCTTTATCTAAAAAACTGGCAACAGCACTACGAGCATTCGCAGCCTTACCGCTAACCACGCGCCATGCGGCTCTGTTGCAACAAACATGGGACCCTACGTTTGCATCACTGCACATGTTAGAATTAATTCCCGTTCCAGCACATTGCCATGCAACTCAATAACGAATTCCAGAGTCTACTAAGCAATCTGATTACTGACCTGCAGGAAATCAGCGCCCTGTGGCAGTTCGCTGTGCTGCTCGCAAGTCTGGGGGTTGCCTGGCTGCTGCAAAGACAACTCGCCGGACGCGTCACCTCACAGGTGGGCGCCGATCGCGCCCCCATTATCAGCGCAAGCAACTTGAGCCGGCTCATGTTCCCCCTGTTTGCACTGGTCCTGGTTGTTCTCGGCAGATGGGCGCTCCAGCACTGGCATCCGACGCATCTGCTTAATATCGCCATCCCGTTGCTGTTTGCGCTCGCGCTGATTCGCATCGCCATCTACATATTGCGCCGGGTTTTTCACGACCAGCAGTGGCTGCATCCGTGGGAACGCACCATCGGCTGGAGCATATGGACCGTGCTGGCGCTGCATATCCTCGGCGTGCTGCCGGAAATACTGGGCATGCTGGATGCTGTTGCCTTTCACGTTGGCCAGCAACGACTCTCAGTACTGCTGATCCTGCAGGGAATTGTGGCATTCACGGTTAGCATGCTGCTGGCATTATGGCTCGCCAGTTCGCTGGAGTCACGCGTCATGAGTATCGCAGCGCTGGATATGAACCAGCGGGTGATGTTGTCGAAAGTCGCCCGCACCATGCTTATTCTGTTGAGTGTACTGATCACGCTGCCGCTGATCGGAGTGGATGTCACGGTACTGTCGGTATTCGGCGGTGCGCTCGGCGTAGGCCTGGGACTCGGCCTGCAAAAAATCGCCAGCAACTATGTCAGCGGCTTCATTATTCTGCTGGATCACTCGCTGCGGCTGGGCGATGTGGTGACGGTAGACAACCGTACCGGCAAAGTCGTCGATCTCACCAACCGTTATGTGGTGCTGCATGGTCTTGACGGCGTCGAGTCCATCGTTCCCAACGACACCTTCATCACTTCCACCGTGGTCAAGCAGACACATACCAACAATCGGGTGCGCTTGGCGCTGACCGTGCAGATAAGCTACGGCAGCCCGCTGGAAGCAGCCATGCATATCATGCAGGAAGCGGCGCGCAAGCAGCCGCGTGTGCTCGCCGATCCGGAGCCAATGACATTTCTGAAGGAATTTGCCGACAACGGTATCAATCTCGAACTGGGTTTCTGGATCAGCGACCCGGAGGAAGGGCAAATTGGCTTGCGTTCCGCCATCAATATGGAAATCTGGCGGGAATTTCAGAACAACAGCATCGAAATTCCTTTCCCGCAGCGGGAAGTGCGGTTGCTCGGCAAAACCATCTGAGATTTCAAAACCACTGCCTAAGGCTCTGAAATAAATCAGCTGCTGGTTTTTAGCAGATGCTTAAAGAACGACTCGCCCGCCGGCACGGGCTTGCCGACAAAATAGCCCTGCGCATAATCTACCTGCAGTTCCCCCAGCAAGGAGAGGGTCTCTGCATTCTCTACAAACTCGGCCGTGGTTTTCTTGCCAAATCCTCGCGCCACATCACACAAGGCCTTTACCAGAATCCGGTCATCGGGACTGGTGGCCAGGTTCTTAATAAATGACCCGTCGATCTTCACCACATCGATGGGAAGTTGTTTGATGTAACCAAAAGAAGAGAAACCGACGCCAAAATCATCCAGTGCAAAACGGCACCCCAGCGCTCTGATTGTCTCTATGAGTTTGCGTGCTGCGGGCATGTCTTCCAATGCCGCCGTCTCGGTTATTTCAAACAGGAAATCCGTGGGGTCTGCCGCATTCTCCGCAAGCGCCTCATCCAGAGTCTGCAATAGCCTCGGGTCATTAAACGCATGCGCGGACAAGTTGATCGAGAAATTAATCCGCTGCCCATTATGGTTGAGATTGACGCTAGCGGCCTGGGCGATGACTTTACGCAACACCATATGGTCAATCTCGTGAATAAGACCGGTACGCTCTGCCGCGGAGATGAAGGCAGCCGGTGCAAGCACCGTTCCATCGTCGTCAAGCATGCGCAGCAGTGCCTCGCAATGACTGAGGGTGCTGCTCTGAACATGCATAATAGGCTGGAAGTAGAGGACGAAGCGATCATTGAGGAGAGCATGCTCAATCTTTTCTTTCCAGTGGACCAGGTTATGCATGCGCTCGCGACTCTTGTCCTCTTCGGAGTATAGGTGATAGCCGCCGCGCCCTGCTTCCTTGGCCTGGTACATGGCCAGATCTGCTGCAGCCAACAGCTCATGCACATCATTGCCATGCTCCGGAAAGAGTGCGATGCCGATGCTGGCGGAGGCCTTGTGAGTCCGGTCGTCCACGGTCAGCCGCGCCTCGCCCAATAGCTCGAGAATGGATTTTGTTACCGTAATCGCTCCTGCCGCCGAGGTTTCAGGCAGCAGCACTGCAAATTCGTCCCCGCCCAAGCGTCCGATTATATCGACATTGCGCACGGCGCGTAACAGCATGGTTGCAACCGTCTTGAGCAGAGTATCGCCTGCCTGGTGTCCGCTGGTATCGTTAATATATTTGAACTGATCCAGATCGAAGAAAAGCAGCGCGCCTGGGCGCTGATAACGCGTCGCCAGGTTGAGTATCCGTTCCAGTTCTTCCTGAAAGCGGCGGCGGTTGAATAAATGGGTCAGCGGATCATGGTCCGCCAGCCAGGCCAGGCGGCCTTCCGCTTGCTTGTGTTCGGTGATATCAAGGCCTACCGATAATACTGCCGGGTCGTTTGGGGAGTGCCGGTTAAGACGGGAATGCAGCCAGACGATATGCCGTACCGTGCCATCTTTACACTGGGTGGTGGTCTCATGCCGCAACTGCTCCCTTTGTTCCAGGCATATTTCCTCGAGCCGGGGAGGCAGATCATGCAGATCGTCTTCCAGCACCAGCAGATCAATGAAAGGCCTGCCCTTCAAGTCCTTTTCCGCATATTGAATAATCTTTTCGCCATGGGCATTGAGCGAGATGATTTCGGCACTGGCATTTTGTGTAATCACAATCACCTGCGCCATATCGAGCAAGTGTGCAACAAAGTCTCTTTCCTTGCTCAGCTCGCTCATCTGCCTGGCCAATGCCTCTGTCCGGTCAGCAATCTGGCCCTCAAGTGTCTCAAGTTGATAAGACAGCGCTGCTGCCGTCTCATCCAGCAGGTCTATTTCATCTTTCAGCCACTGTTTCTGATCGGCGGAAAGAAGTGCGCTGCGGAAGTTCTTGAAATCGCTTTGAGCCAGGAGCGGCAAGCTGAAGACTATGTGTTTCAGCCGTGACAGCGGCTTGGTAAGAATGACAAATAACAGGAATTCCGAGAGCAGCAAGCCCAGCAGGCCTATCACCACATTCTGCTGGGTCGAATTGCGAATGGCGTCGACCGTAGTGGTGGTATCAGTGATAGCTACCAACCGTGCCCCGGAGGATGCAGCTATCCCTCGCAGCGGCAACTGCCTTAGTTGGTAGTGACGATCCTCCCAGGTGAGTTCAACACCTTTTCCCAGCTCATCAAGGCTTGAGTGTTTCGCTGCCGCTTGCTTGAGAAGGGGAAGATTTGCTGTGCTATTGGTAAGTGCCGCTATGCGCGCATTCCAGCCCGGAATTCGCATGCCGTTACCAATATCCGCCGGTGTGCCGCTTTGTTCCCTGACAAGCAGGCCGATATCAGCACCTGCGATATTCTCAAAGCCCAGCACCGCGTCAACCAGGGAAGCTCCGATAACTATGACACCAACACTTCTACCCTCTACCAGCAGGGGTTCAACGGCGTATTGCACGCAGTTTTCGGCACAGCTCAGCGGGCTGATAGGCTGTTCCCGGCTATTGACCTCTTTAACCCATGCCAGTATCTCATCTTCCTTGTGACGATTGAATTCAGTGGCCCCCCAGCTTGCCATGCGCTGGTTTGACTTGTCGTAAAAGCGCACCAGATGGATGCCGTTATGCAACTGCAATGATGCCCAATGCAGGTCGAATGCATTGGTGATGCTTATTCCGTCACTTGCGAGCAGCCCGCTGTCCATGCCCTTCAGGAAAGGAGTCAAGCCGGCAAGCTGATGCAGATTCTGCGAGGTCTGTCCAATCAGGCCTTCAACTTCCTTGATATAGCGCTGGTATTGCGCCTCGCTTTGACTTTCGAAATTGGTTATTAGAATCCGGTAACTGATTACGGTAAATAAAGTTACGATGGCAAACAGAATCAAGCTGCTCAGCAGCAAGACTTTCCATTTCAAGCCTAGAAATTTGTGCAGCCCGAAGCGAGCGCCCTTGGATGGAACCGTGCCTTCCTGAGAGTCGTGTTCTATCAGGATGGCCATTTAAAATCGGAAGGAACCCTGCACCGCGAACAGATGCCAGTGCTGGGCGTGATGGCCTGCGGGGCTACTGGCACCGGGGTTATCCAGCGGCGCGAGCCAGGCAGTACCGTTGACATAGTGATGCTCTGCGGCCAGCATGAACGACTGGGTAACATTCCAGCGGATACCTGTAGTTATGTCCTTGGCAAAGCGGCTATGTGAATCACGTGTGGCGGGACTTGCAGAGGCCCACGCACTTCCGTGACGGTCATCTCTGTTTGAATACAGCGCATCGTAGCGTATCACGCCTTCCCACTTTGGGGTAAAGCGATAGATACCCTGGAAGTAGTAGCTCTCGCCGGTAATTGCCGAATTAGGTGAGCCCGGGCCAAAGTTGTTAGATACAGTGTGGCGGATGGCGTATTCGGAAGTGAGGCTCCAGCGCTCGGCATTATATTGCGCGGAGAAAATAATAGGTGTGAATTGAACTTGGCCCGAACGTAGCGCAGGGTCGGCTCCCCGATCATAACCTACATTCGTCTGCGCTCCGCTGACTGCCAAACGGACACGCCCGCCATCATACTCATATATCCCGCGTCCGATATACGACACTTGCGAGGTCAAGTGCCCTGCTCGATCACTGCCAAATATGGCCGCCTCGGTAGTTACGCCACTAACATATGGCATGACTACGCCGAACTGATAGAAAAAATCTCCCTTGCTGGTACGCGTCTCGCCATAGACATGGCCGCCGTCTGCTGCCATCGCCAGGTTGCGGGTGCGATCAAAGTAAATCGATTGGGGCAACATGATGCTCGGCCGCGTATGTGCGACATCGCGCGTCTCGTTGTAGAAACCGAGCGGATTTTTTATCCTGCCCAGGCGTATGCCGAATTGGCTGTTTTCGCCGGAATATGCCTTGTAATCGACCACTCCGTAATCGAGACGAATATCCTGGCTGCCCACGCCGGCATGGCGATGGAGTCCCTGCGCCGAGATCAGCAGGTTGGGCCTTAGCTGTATCGAAGCGTTGAGCCCCACTTCCCTGAAACCAAAGCTGCCGCTATCCTGGTTACTGTTTCCAAAGACATTATTATTCCCCGTGGAGTTCAAATAACCCTGGGTGGCAAAACCATGGACCTGCACGGTGTCGGGCAGTTTCAGTGCGCTCATCCGCGCTGCGGTCGCGCTTAAAAAATCGGGGATTTTTATAGTGTCGGGCAGCACTTGAGATTGTGCAGGCAAGTTCCACGCCATGGCCAACATAGCGATCAGTTTGGCTACCTTGGTGCGCGGGTTATTCGCGCGGCTATTTGATCTGGAGGACATTGATACGCTCACTGATTTTTGATTTTTCTAAATAACCGATCGCCCCGGGTGTGCTGGCAACTCTGCTAAACATTTCCTCGCTCGAAGACACTCTAATCGGCGCCTGGCCGGTACCGGAAAAAACCAGCCGGTCCCAGGCCTGACGTAACTGGTAGGGAAAGGCACTCAGCTTTTCTTTGCAGAAGGAATCGTGCAACGGCGCGTCGTCGGCCAGCACGAAGACTTTTATCGGTGTGCCGTCCGGCCAGGCCTGCTGGCGCATGCCGAAAATGGCACGCACGGAATTGACGGGAAGGCTGCGCGTAGTGACACTGCTGTTAACCACGACCTCATAATGCTCGTGTGCCCGCGCCACCCCAATAGCAGATAGCATCCCGAGCAGTAGGGTCAGCGACAGGACAAAGCGGCAACTGCGACTAATCATTTTTTTGGTTGGCAATGTCACTATTTACCTATGCTTTCTTCTACTTGCATCTGGGGCCGGAACAGATTGCTCAATGCACTGCTTTTTCCGGATTCGGCGACCATGCTTGCATTAAGCGTTTGATCGGGGGAGCAAATTGGGGAAAGCGGCCGGACTCTACCTTGGTCGGTAACCAGCTCCCAGATTGGGTGATTGCTTGCGTACAACCTGTCCAGCACTTTGCTTATCTCAGCATAATAGGGCCGGCGCGGTCCGTGACAATCGACTAGTGGTCCGATAGGGTTAAGCTGCAGTTCGTAGAAACCCAGCAATCTATTCAAGGAAGGCTCCATTATTGAGAACCAGTGAGTGATACCTTGGCGGATACACATGCGTATGATGCCAACAGAAATCGCCAGCATCGGATGGGGGAAACGCCGCCGGTTGCCTGGGTCGCGCTTTTCGCCAGCGGCCCGAGACTCGGCTCTGCGCCGCTCTTCTCTGCGTCTGGAATATTTGCCTACCAGGATAAAACGTGAGATTTCTACGGTATGCTGCCTCGGCAGTTTGCTGATGTCGATCAATGCGGGATCGATCTGAGTATGCTGCTCGACAGGAAATGGCTTTCCGGGATTTGATGGGTCAGGAAATACCAAGCGCGCGCCACCTATGAAGGTATCGGTTGGACGATGCTTTAACAAAAGATGGTGAGCATGACGGTCATACTCGTCTGTTTCCAGCCCGTCGGGGTAGCGTGCAGCTTCAAACCCTGGAGCACGCTCTTCAATACACAGCACTGTGTAGCGCAGGCGGAATGCTTGTTCCAATAATTCCGGGGTATCGGCAATGACGACTTCGAAATATTCGTCGAAAGCGTTCAGCATATCATTTGGCATATATTTTCTCCCACTAACCTTGAATAACCTTTGAACCAGCGCGGAGTTCGCACCAGAGTGCGCCATTCAGATCATACCGACTCAACATTCTAGTCAATCCACCTGCAGTAATTTTGGGGCTTGACTGCGCCATTCCTGTCTCCACTTGCTTAACAACAATTCGAGGAGTGATTGTGCTGGATGGGTCCATGTTCTGCTGTAGGAATTTGCTTATTCTTCTGTAGGAATATGAGAGGACAAAAATATGCGGACGGAATCTGTCTGACCGTGAATCCCGGGAAATCGCCGATCAATTGAACACCCTCCGCAAGCCCGTCTTCCAAGTCGTGCAAGTCCGGATTCGCACCAGGATGGCCCATGTACGATTAAACTTATGCGTCCATGAATTCTGGTGAAGAACCTGATCGAGGCTCATTCTACTGCTCCCTATTTTTCGGACACCCGCACTAAAACTTTAAGGTGATTTGCAGAAAACCTGCTCCAGTCGCGGGCTCTTGTGGATTCAGTTTAACCATCCGGGGAAATTTCCAAGTGAAGAACTGCGGGGCAAACCACCCCTTTTTCCAAATTGCATTTGCCAGAAACGGGAACGGAGATTCAAGTTTGAAAACTATTGTCATAATTTTTATGCGGGCAGGCTACCCCCTGCTCCTGGTCTACTGACAATATTCTTGCCTGAACCGCTTTCCGGGTTCGGCAGCTACGTTGACGTCACAGCGCTTGATCCGGCGTGTAAACTGGAGGAGGCGGCAGGATTCTGCCTTGGTCGGTAACCAATTCCCAGATTGGGAGATTGTTTATGTGCGCCCTGTCCAGCACCTTGCCTATCTCGGCATAATAGGGCCGGCGCGGGCCGTGATAATCGATTAGTGGTCCGACGGGATCGAGCTGCAGCTCATGGTGGCCCAGCAATCTGTTCATGGCGGGCTCCATCGCCGAGAGCCAGTGGGTGATGCCTTGGCGGGCACACAGACGGATGATGCCAACAGCAATTGCCAGCACCGGATGGGGGAAATGTCGCCGATCTAGCGGCTCACGCTTTTCACTCGCTGCCGACTTTTCCGATCTGCGCCGCTGTTCCCTGCGCCTGGAGTATCTGCCGACCAGGATAAAACGTGAGATCTCTGCGATATGCTGCCTCGACAGTTTGCTGATGTCGATCAGTGCGGGATCGATCTGGGTATGCTGCTCGACAGGAAAAAGCTTTTCCGGGTCCGAGGGATCAGGGAAGATCAAGCGCGCTCCGCCGATGAAATCACCCGAGGGACGATGCTTTAACAGAAGATGGTGAGCGTGGCGGTCATAGCCGTCTGTCTCCATCCCGTTGGGATAGCGTGCAGCCTCGAATCCTGGGAGACGCGCTTCAGTGCACAGCACTGCGTAGCGCAAGCGAAATGCCTGTTCCAGCAATTCCGGAGTATCGGCAGTGATGACTTCGAAGTATTCGTCGAAGGCGCTCAGCATATCATTTGACATAAACCGCTTCCCGTAGCCTTGCAAGTTCTGCCCCGGCTACACGCCAAGCGCCGCCTTGATGAAGTGACACAGCAAATTGCTCTGCATCATGATGATTCCCTTCCCTGGTCAATGGAGAAGAAATGATCGTTCCTAGTGCGGCAGCAGCGAGCCATTCACCCCAGCTTGAAAATAAAAAACACACTTGTCGGAACAGGAGGAAAAACGAGTAGCAAGAAAGCGGGGCGAGGGTTACGCATCCCTCTCGGTCATGCTTATCCTCGGTGCGCTTATACGATTTTTTTCTGGATGAACTCTATTTTGTAACCGTCCGGATCTTCCGCAAAGGCGATCACGGTGGTGCCATGTTTCATCGGCCCCGCTTCGCGCGTGATCTTGCCGCCGCGCTTTTTTACTTCCTCGCAGACCCGGTAGGCGTCGTCCACTTCGATGGCGATATGGCCGTAACCCGCACCCAGATCATATCTTTCCACCCCCCAGTTGTGCGTCAACTCCAGCACCGCACCATCTGCTTCATCCTGATAACCGACAAACGCCAGGGTGAATTTTCCTTCGGGATAATCCCTGCGGCGCAACACTTTCATCCCCAATATTTCAGTGTAAAAAATAATGGATTTTTCCAGATCACCCACTCGCAGCATGGTGTGCAGGATGCGCATCTAGATTTCTATCATCTCAAAATCTTCTTTGCGTGCGCCGCATTCCGGGCAAGTCCAGTTCATCGGCACGTCTTCCCAGCGTGTGCCGGGGAGTATGCCTTCTTCCGGTGATCCTTCGGCTTCATCGTAGATGAAGCCGCAAATCAGGCACATGTAGCAGCGATAAGGAGTTCCAGTAGTGGGCATGGTAAGAATGATTTAGGTTAAAATAATATTTTACGATATTAGCCCATGTCTCAGCCACCCCCCATCGTACTTTCTTTTGCTGCCAGCGACCCTAGCGGCGGTGCCGGTATCCAGGCCGACATTCTGACTCTTGCCAGCATGGGCTGCCACCCGCTGTCGGTGATCACGGCCATTACCGTGCAGGATACCGCTGGCGTGGATGAGGTCATGGCCCTGGATCCGGAGTGGGTGGCAGATCAAGCCCGTGCGGTGCTGGAAGACATGCCGGTGCACGTTTTCAAGATCGGGATGCTGGGCAGCGCCGAAATCATCATGGCCATTGCCGAGGTGATCTCCGATTACCCCGACATCCCGCTGGTACTGGACCCGATACTCGCCTCCGGCCGCGGTGACGAACTCGCCAACGAAGATATGGTGGCAACCATGCGTGAGCTACTGTTGCCCCAAGCCACCATTATCATCCCCAACAGCATGGAAGCACGGCGGCTGGCGCAGGATGAGGAGGATGACCAGGATGCGCCGGATTTGCGCCAGTGCGCAGAGCGGTTGCTGCATATGGGCTGTGAATACGTACTCATCACCGGCACTCATGAAAATACGCCGCAAGTGATAAATACCCTGTATGCAGCAGATGGGGTGGTGCGTGCAGATGCGTGGCAGCGGCTGGTCGGCTCCTATCACGGATCAGGCTGCACGCTGGCCTCTGCCATTGCTGCCGCTATCGCCAATGGGCTGCCCATTGCCGAAGGCGTGTATGAAGCGCAAGAGTACACTTGGCGCGCGCTGAAAGCCGGCTTCCGTCCGGGAATGGGACAACACATACCGGACCGGTTGTTCTGGGCTTACGATGCGACCGATGCCGAGAACAAGGATAAAACGTATGCTGCTGCCAAGAATTGAAGGTTTGTATGCAATCACGCCAGATGTGGCTAATACGGCTGATCTGGTGACGATGACACAACAGGTGCTGGCAGGCGGAGCACGCCTGGTGCAGTACCGCAATAAAACGGCGGATGCCGCGCTGCGTCTGGAGCAAGCGCAGGCACTGGTTAACCTTTGCCGCAAATACAACACACCTCTCATTATCAACGATCATCTTGATCTCGCTGCTGAAGTCGGCGCAGCAGGAGTGCATGTGGGGCAGGAAGATACTTCCATAACCGCAGCACGGCGCAGATTCGGGCCTGGAAAAATAATCGGGGTTTCCTGTTACAACCAATTGGAGTCTGCCGTTGAAGCCGAACGACAAGGGGCGGATTATGTCGCTTTTGGTGCATTTTTTGTCTCCGCCACTAAGCCTGGCGCGGTGACTGCATCCATCGACCTGCTGCTCCAGGCAAAACAGAAACTGCATGTTCCAGTGGTTGCTATCGGCGGCATCACCCCGCATCATGCCGTGGGGTTGATACGCCAGGGAGCTGATGCGATCGCCGCCAGCAATGCCCTGTTTGGCGCCCCTGACATTCAGTCTGCAGCCGAGAACTTTTCCCGATTATTCAAGCAAACCCGGCATCCTATCCACCACACTTATGAGCCATCCCATGACTTCACGTAATCAGCAATTGTTCGAACTTTCGCAGAAATATATTCCTGGCGGCGTCAATTCGCCAGTGCGTGCCTTCAAGTCGGTGGGCGGGGTACCGATATTTTTCCGCCGCGGGCAAGGAGCTTACATGTGGGACGCAGATGACAAATCCTATCTGGACTACGTAGGCTCATGGGGGCCGTTAATCCTGGGGCATGCTCACCCGGAGGTGATCAAGGCGGTGCAGGCAGCGGCGCAGAACGGTCTGACTTTCGGCGCGCCCACCGAAGCGGAACTGGAAATAGCGCAACTACTGTGCAAACTGGTGCCCTCGATCGAGCAGGTGCGACTGGTGAGTTCCGGGACTGAAGCCACCATGAGCGCCATTCGTCTGGCGCGAGGCTATACCGGCAGAAGCCGCATTATCAAATTCGAGGGCTGTTATCACGGCCATGATGACGCACTGCTGGTAAAAGCAGGTTCCGGTGCACTCACTTTCGGCCATCCCAGTTCCGCCGGGGTTCCTGCAGAAACCGCTGCCCATACCATGGTGCTGGATTACAACGATCTGGCCGGTGTGGAAAAGGCCTTCGCTCAATCCGGCAAGGAAATTGCCGCAGTCATCGTCGAACCGGTGGCAGGCAACATGAATCTGGTGGCGCCGAATCCCGGTTTTCTGGCGGCTCTGCGCACGTTGTGCACGCAACACGGCAGTGTGCTGATTTTTGATGAAGTGATGACCGGCTTCCGCGTTGGCGCAAGCTGCGCTCAAGGGCTTTACGGCATCAAGCCCGACCTTACTACGCTTGGCAAGGTGATTGGCGGCGGCATGCCGATGGCAGCCTTTGGCGGCAGGCGTGACATCATGCAATGTCTGGCTCCGCTGGGGCCGGTATACCAGGCCGGCACTCTTTCCGGCAATCCGGTTGCAGTGGCCGCAGGGCTTGCTACCTTGCACCTGGTGCAAACAGCGGGATTCTATGAAAAACTTGCTGCCAGCACCCGGCAACTTACCGAGGGTCTCACTGCCGCCGCAAAAAAACACGCTATCGTTTTTTGTGCACAGGCAGTGGGTGGCATGTTCGGTCTCTATTTCAGAGCAAGCCCGCCGACCAGTTATGCCGAAGTGATGGAATGCGACAAGGAAGCTTTCAACCGCTTCTTCCATGCCATGCTGGGCGAGGGCATTTATTTCGCGCCGTCAGCATTCGAAGCCGGGTTTGTTTCTGCTGCACATGACGCGAAGGATATCGGCAAAACACTGGCTGCAGCCGAACGCATATTTGGTGCCTGGAAATAACAAAGGCGGCCGAGGCCGCCTTTGTAGAATCGCTGGGCTCAAGTTTAGCGCAGGCCAGAAATGAACTCCGCTACTGCCTGCATTTCCTTCTCACTCATGTGGTTGGCAATCATATACATCACCTGATTGTTATCGTTGGTGCGCTCCTCTTTGCGGAACGCCCGTAGTTGTGCCAGGGTATATTCGGCATGTTGCCCGGCAAGGCGCGGATAGACCGGTGGAATGCCTGCGCCATTGGGAGAGTGGCAACTGGCGCACGCCGGCACGCTGGCCTCAATGTTGCCGCCGCGATAAACTTTCTCGCCCAGCGCTGCCATTGACTTGTCCTTGGCCCCTCTGAGCTTGGGAGTCTGCTGGGCATAATAAGCGCCGAGATTCTTCATGTCCTCCGGTGACAGCACCATGACCATTGCACCCATGACCGGACTGTTGCGCGCTGCGGGCTTGCCGTCTTGCGCCTTGAAATCCGTCAGCTGCTTGGTGGTATACTCGGCATGCTGTCCAGCCAGGCTTGGATTGGTCGGGATAACGCTGTTGCCATCGGCGTTGTGACAGCCTGCGCAAACTTGAGTGGCTATCTGCTGACCTTTGGCTGCATCACCTTTGGCGGCAGTTTCAGCAAAAATTTGCGTGGACACTGCCAGCATAGCCAACATTGCCATGTTTGATGCTACTTTCATGCCTTGCATTCCTGAGACTCCCGAAAAATGATATTCATGCGGTTGGTGCCGAATTCTAACAAGATAAGGTCTTGTTAACAACAACAAACCGCCAACAAATGAAAGCACTATTTTTTCTGTTGTTATTTGCCAACGTCGCCTTTGCAATCTATGTTCAATCTGGAGTTGGCTCCAGTAGCGGCTCATCATTACCCGCAGAGCTGCACCCGGAAAAAATTAGATTGCTGCCCGCTGCCACGCCCACGCCCGCGCTTGCGGCGGCGGCCTGTCTGGAGTGGGGGAGTTTTATCGGTACCGACTTGCAGCGGGCCGAGACAGCCATTGCCAAACTACAATTGGGTGACAGTCTGAACCGGCATATGGTGGGCGAAGTCCCAGCCTATTGGGTGCATATTCCACCGTTGAAGACCAAGTACGACGCTGCAAAAAAAATTGAGGAGCTGAAAAAACTGGGTGTGACCAGTTATTTTCACATTCAGGACAACAGTGAGTGGAATAATGCCATCTCACTGGATATTTTTCGTAGCGAAGAAACAGCTCGGAAGTTTTTAGCGGAAATGAGGAGCAAGGGCATCCGATCGGCAATCATGGGTGAACGCAGCCTGAAACAGATGGCATTCGTGCTACCTAGACCAACGGAAGATGTCATCGAGAAAATGATCCGCCTGCAACAGGAGTTCCCTGGGAGCGAACTGAAAGCGAGTGGGTGTGAAGTTGCTGCGCCATCACTTTGATGGCCGCCCGCCAACCCTTTGCGCTTGCTGCCAGCCTTGCAAAGCATTGCTGCAACCCCCATTATGCGTCTATTTGATTAACTGGAAACCTTTATGACGGTGCATCCCAAATCTCCACAGGAAATCGAGAAAATGCGGGTCGCGGGCAGGCTCGCCTCGGAAGTGCTGGATTACATTGCGCCTTTTGTCAGGCCCGGGATTACCACCGCCGAACTCGATACGCTGTGCCATGATTACATGGTCAATGTGCAGAAAACCATTCCAGCACCACTCAATTACGCGCCGCCGGGATATGCGCCGTATCCGAAATCAATTTGCACTTCGGTCAACCATCAAGTGTGCCATGGTGTGCCGGGCGAGAAAAAACTGAAGGCCGGCGATATCGTCAACATAGACGTGACCGTCATCAAGAACGACTACCATGGCGATACCAGCCGCATGTATTATGTGGGCGACCCGCCCATCCAAGCCAAGCGTCTGTGTGAAATCACTTACGAATCGATGTGGCGCGGCATCGATGAAATCAAACCCGGAAAATATCTGGGTGATATCGGTCACGCCATTCAAAGCTTCGCTGAAAGTCGGGGATGCAGCATAGTCAGGGAATTCTGCGGTCATGGCATCGGTGCAAAATTCCATGAGGAGCCGCAGGTACTTCACTATGGTCGTGCCGGAACGGGACTACAACTCAAAGCTGGCATGATTTTTACGGTTGAACCGATGATCAATGCAGGCAAGGCATCGATACGCCAACTGGCTGATGGCTGGACCATCGTCACCAAAGACCACAGCCTGTCGGCGCAGTGGGAGCATACCGTGCTGGTCACCGCAGCCGGATACGAAGTACTGACGCTGTCTGCCGGTGCGCCACCGAAACCCGCATTCAGTTCCTGACCCCCGCATGCATGACCTTGGCGCGGAACCTCTGCCAGAGCTGCTAAGCGCTGCGGCAGGCAAGAGGGTGCTGCTGCAGGGCCGCAAACTATTACACCAGCGCTATCGCGAGAACAATAACGGCACGGCCCTGTTGCGTAACCATTGCCGGCTGGTGGACGGCCTGCTGCGTCAAGCATGGCGCGAAACGATGCTGCCCGCTTCCATCGCGCTGCTGGCAGTAGGTGGTTACGGCCGCGGCCAGCTTTTCCCGGGTTCCGACGTAGATCTGCTGGTACTGTTTCCTGCTGGAGTCAACAGTGTAAATGTGACGGATGGGACGATCAAATCCCGGCTGGAACAATGGGTAGGACTGCTGTGGGATATGGGACTGGAAGTGGGGCATAGCGTCCGTACGCTCGCTGAATGCGCAGAAGAATCAGCCAAGGACATCACGGTGCAAACCAGCCTGCTGGAAGCACGTCACCTCGCCGGAAGCCGTCAGTTGGTCAACGAATTCTCCCGCGCCATGCGGACTGCGCTTGACTCCCGTGCATTCTTCAACGCCAAACAGCTGGAGCAGCAGCAGCGTCACGGCCGCTATCATGATACGGCTTACAATCTTGAGCCCAATCTGAAAGAAAGCCCCGGCGGCCTGCGGGATCTGCAAAATATTCTGTGGGTCAGCCGCGCTGCCGGGCTGGGAAAATCCTGGACGAGTCTCGCCAAAGGCGGATTCATTACCCGCCAGGAAGCCCGTCTTGCGCAGCGCCACCAAACCATCCTGCAGGACCTGCGCATCCGGCTGCATTATCTTGCGGAACAGCGTGAAGACCGGCTGCTATTTGACTATCAGACCCAGCTCGCCGAAGAATACAACATCGCCGACAAACTGCCGCGCCGTGCCGGTGAAATGTTGATGCAGCGTTACTACCGTGCTGCCAGGGCGGTGACACAGATCAACACCATCCTGTTGCTCACGCTGCGAACAGAAATCTTTCCTGATGCAGTCGCAGCCCCGGTCATCATCAATGAGCGTTTCCAGAAACGTGGCGAGTTATTGGAAGCGCGCAACGAAAATATTCTGCGGCAGGATCCGGGCACAATTCTGGAAAGTACACTGCTGCTGCAACAACATCCTGAATTAACCGCCCGTAGTGCAGCCACTCTGCGGGCGCTATGGCGCGCCACGCCCCTCATCAATGCAGCATTCCGGCGCGATCCGCACAATTGCGCGCTGTTTATGGAAATCCTGCGTCAACCGCGCGGACTCACGCGTGAGTTGCGCCTGATGAACCGCTATGGCGTACTGGGTCGCTATATCCCGGCATTCGGGCGCATCGTCGGCCAGATGCAGCATGACCTGTTTCACACCTACACCGTGGATGAACATATCCTGATGGTGGTGAGAAACCTACGCCGTTTCAAGGCGCCCGAGTTCGCCCACGAATATCCGCTATGCAGCCGCCTCATCAGTGAGTTTGAGCGACCGGAAGTGCTCTATCTTGCCGGACTGTTCCACGACATCGCCAAAGGGCGCAACGGCGATCACTCGCTGCTTGGTAAAGCCGACGCCAGGCAATTCTGCAGGCGGCATCAACTGCTGGCGGAAGATATGGAGCTAGTCGTGTGGCTGGTGGAAAACCATCTGGTAATGTCGGCCACGGCACAAAAACGGGATTTATCCGATGTGAGCGTAATCGCAAGCTTTGCCAAACGTGTTGGCAATGAGCGCCGCCTGATTGCACTTTATCTGCTTACCGTTGCCGACATCCGTGGCACCAGCCCGAAAGTATGGAATGCATGGAAAGGCAAGTTGCTGGAAGACTTGTTCTGGGCGACGCGGCAGCAACTGAGTGGTATATCGGCCCATGTCGGCGGCACGCTGGAGCAGCGACGGGAGGAAGTGCTGAAGCTGTTGCAACTCGATGCCACCCCTGCTGGTGCATATGAACGGCTGTGGGCAGAACTGGATACGACTTATCTGCTGCAACATGACTCACAGGAAATCGCCTGGCATATGCACCACCTGCATGACCGGCTGGAATCACCCATGCCCGTGGTAAAAGCGCGTGTTGCTCCGGCTGAAACTGGGATTCAGGTGATGATCTATGTTCCTGACCAGAAAGATTTGTTTGCGCGCATTTGCAGTTTTTTTGAGCGTATCAACTATGGCATTGTCGAAGCAAAAATCCACACCACTCGCCATGGCTACGCACTCGACAGCTTTCTGGTGCTGGTTCCAGCGAATGCGATGGAGCAATGCAACGGTGTGATCAGTTTGGTGGAGCGGGAGCTGACACAGCAACTAAAGCAACCGACTCCGCTGGAATCCCCGTTACCTAGACGCTTGAGCCGCCACCTCAAGCATTTCCCAATCACACCCGCGGTCGATATCGAACCCGACGAAAAGGGCGTCTACCACGTTCTGTCAATTGTTGCCGGGGATCGCCCAGGGTTGCTGTCGCGTATCGCGCAAGCACTTGTGCATTTCGGCGTAAATGTCCACAGCGCCCGGATCAGCACCATGGGGGAACGTGCCGAAGATACCTTTCTGGTTACGGGGAAGATCTTGAGCGAAGAAAAAACTCTGATTCACCTGGAAACAGAGTTATTGAAAATTTTGCAGACTGCAGATGCAACTACCCAAGTACAGTCGGCGGACTGAAATCAAGCACTTGTAGCAAGCTCCGCCCCCTCCATACTCAGTGCAACGTCACCGGTTCCGCACGTTCACAATCGAGCTCTGCGCAGTAGTTCTCGTAGACCCCATCCAGGAATCCCCACAGCGCATCACAAGCCCGGGCAGTCGCAGCCAGCACCTCGGCCTGCTTCTCCGGGGTATCGGCAAAACGCTTGATCAACGCCCATTCCGCCTGTGAGTGGTACACGTCGGCTTCCTGGTGCACCGTGAAGAATTCGTAGCTATCGGGATCGTTCATGCCATAAAACCTGGACAGCCCGTCTATCTTTACCGCAGCAATCTCCGGTACCTGTGATTCAAACGCATGTAGCGCTGCCAGCCCCGCATAAAACGGCTGGTTCAGACAGATATCCCGGAATGTCTCGACCAGTTCGGTTGTGCTCGGCAATGCGGCCGCTGCGGCCAGGCTTTTGTCGCTGGAGCCCAGCGCCAGCGCAAATGTCTTCCACAACGCGGGATGGTTCTTCTCGCCATGCTCTTCGCTGATCAGATTCTTCAATACTTCCTGCCGCACGCTGATGTCGCCACTGTTGTTCTCGGTATGCATGTGCGGCGTGTTGAAGTGCACTGCGCTCAGATAAGTCGGCTCGGCCAGCACGTTATGGAAATATTGTTCCGCGTATTGACGCAATTGTTCCTTGGACAGCTTGCCCTGGGTCCAGGCTACATAGAAAGGATGCTTGAGCAGACTCCGCGCAGCGATGATGGAGTCGATCTTTTGCTTGAGCGTTGCATTGGTCGTCATGGTTTTTCCTCTTGAACAGAGATGGGTGATTGGTAAGCGTATCATCGCCAAATAATATCGCCAAGTCAAATTTTGGTAGATGCCATTCTGACCAACAAAGAGCGGGCACGCTCATAAAACCGACAATTCCCGTTCCATCGCCAGCCAATTAGCGGCTACACTGCAGTTTAATTCATTTCTGGACAATTTTATGGATGAGCAATCGAGCCTGCTGGTGCTGTTCACCAGCAGCTTCCTTGCCGCCACGCTGCTTCCCGGTGGCTCGGAAGCAGTGCTGTTTGGCGTTTTAACCACTCACCCCCAGCTTTACTGGCCCGCTCTGGGGATTGCCACGTTGGGCAATACCTTGGGCGGCATGAGTTCGTATGCTATCGGGCGGCTGTTGCCCGATGAAAAAGCACTGCTGAAAAAATCTGGCGGCAATATGCACGGGCTGGAGTGGGTGCGTAAGCACGGCAGCCCGGCGCTACTGCTGGCGTGGGTGCCGCTGATCGGCGATCTGTTGTGTGTTGCAGCGGGATGGCTGCGGTTAAACTGGTTATGGGCCATGTTGTTCATGGCTGTAGGGAAATTTGCACGCTACTGGATGATCGCGGCAGCTATCAGCTGATAGCTCTCAGTCTACTCAACGAACAAGCCGGCAGATGCCGGCTTGTTCGCTGCAGTCCAGCTCAATCAAATTCTTTATTTCTGCAGCAGCTTCTGTAACTCACCGCTCTGAAACATCTCCGTTACGATGTCTGAGCCGCCAATGAATTCGCCATTGATATAAAGCTGGGGGATAGTCGGCCAGTTCGAATATTCCTTGATGCCCTGCCGGATTTCCGGGTCGGCGAGTACGTCCACGGCGAAGAGATCATCCACTCCACACACCTTGAGTATCTTTACCGCATTGGCGGAAAAGCCGCATTGCGGAAACTCCGGCGTACCTTTCATATACAACACCACGGGATGAGCGCTAACCTGCTGCTTGATGGTTTCTTGCGTATCCATATCCAGTTCCTCGTCAAATTTAATCAATCTGAAAATCTACTTATGGGGAAGTCACACCGCTTTCAAGAGACTCTCTTCATCTTAGCCAAAGCACCCAAGGCACATATTTTAACAGCTTTGTGCTGGAGAATTTTGACGCTTCCCGCCACTGACCCGCATTGTGCCGGCCAGATCAGGATGAGAAAATACCTCGCTAAACCCCGCCTTGCTTAACAATTGGCGACACGCTGCTGCCTGGTCGTAGCCGTGTTCCAGTAGCAGCCAGCCACCCGTGGAGAGATGAACCATGGCAGAAGTAATGATGCAACGAATACAATCCAGCCCATCGCTGCCTGCCGCCAGTGCCGTGTGTGGCTCAAAGCGCAGATCCCCTTGCTCGAGATGAGGATCACCGTCGGCAACATAGGGCGGGTTGGAAACGATGAGATCGAATTCTTCTCCGGCTACTCCACTGAACCAGTCGCCTGCGAGCATGCGCACATTGGTTGCAACGAGATGTTTGGCATTCATTCTGGCGATTACTATGGCAGTCTCCGAGGAATCCACTGCAGTAATGCTGGCTAGCGGACGATGTTTGGCAATGGCTATTGCCACTGCGCCACTACCGGTTCCCAAGTCCAGCACTTTGCAAGGGCGCTCTGTGGAAACTCGCCCCAACGCCAGATCCACCAGCAGCTCAGTTTCCGGGCGAGGAATCAGCACGGCGGGGGTCACTTTGAAGTTCAAGCTGTAAAACTCGCGTTCGCCAACAAGATAAGCAACCGGTTCGCCAGCGGCGCGGCGCGCTGCCAATGAATAAAATTGCTGCGCCTGCTCGGGTGCAAGCTCCTGGCTGGGATGAGCGATGAGATGGGCGTGACTCACATTGAGCACGCTCTGTAGCAGCATGCGCGCATCGGTAACAGCGATATCCGGCCGTGTTTGCTGCAGCGCTTGTGCAATGGTGGTCTGCGGTAGCGGAGGACTCATGCTGGAGTTGTCGTGCCGCAACAAATAGTCCGGGTCTGTTGGTAAACGTGACATGCCCAACTCTAATCCGCCATCGCCGCCAACTGTTCCGTCTGGTGTTCGGACATCAGCGCAGAACAAAGCTCGTTCAAGTCCCCGTCCATGATCTGGTCTATTTTATAAAGCGTAAGGTTGATGCGGTGGTCGGTAATACGCCCCTGCGGAAAATTGTAGGTGCGAATTCGCTCCGAGCGATCGCCGCTGCCTATCAGCGACTTACGGGTAGCCGCTTGCCTGGCCTGCTGCTCGCGTGTCTGTTTGTCGCGGATTCGTGCCACCAGAACGCTCATGGCCTGTGCCTTATTCTTGTGCTGTGAGCGTCCATCCTGGCATTCAACCACAATGCCCGTCGGCAAATGCGTGATGCGTACTGCCGAATCGGTTTTATTAATATGCTGACCGCCTGCGCCAGAGGCACGAAATGTATCAATACGCAACTCAGCCGGATTCAACGTCACATCGTCGATTTCATCCGCCTCCGGCATCACCGCTACGGTGCAGGCGGAAGTATGGATGCGCCCCTGGGTCTCGGTGGCCGGCACGCGCTGCACCCGGTGGCCGCCGGATTCAAATTTGAGCTTGGAGTAAGCTCCCTGGCCAATGATCTTGGCGATAATTTCCTTGTAGCCGCCCGCTTCCGATGGGCTTTGTGAAATCACTTCCACCTGCCAGCGCTGGCGCTCGGCGAAGCGTGCATACATGCGGAACAAGTCGCCTGCGAACAATGCGGATTCGTCGCCGCCCGTGCCGGCACGGATTTCCAGAAAAATATTGCGCTCGTCGTTGGGATCCTTGGGCAATAACTGTTTCTGCAGCTCTGCTTCGATTTGCACGAGCTTCTCTTTACCTTCGCGTATCTCGGCATCGGCAAATTCGCGCATTTCCAGGTCGGCGCTCATTTCCTGCGCAGTCTGGATGTCGCGCTCACTCTGCTGGTAGGCGTGATAAAGCTCGACCACCGGGGTAATCTCGGCACGTTCGCGTGTCAGCTTGCGGTAGTTATCCAGATTGGCAGTGATGGTCTCACTGCTTAGCAGACGGGTTAATTCCTCCAGGCGCACGCTGAGCTGCGTGAGCTTGGCAGCGATGCTATTGTTCATTCCGGGCGGTGGAGTTGATACAAGCGGTTGACCAGCCCGACCAGGTCGTCACGCTCATCGGCTGTGGCATGATTGAGCGCTTCGGAGGGGATATGCAGGAATTTATTGGTGAGGCCGTTACTCAGTAATTCCAGGATTTTCTGCGGGTCTTCACCCTTGGCCAGAAGCTTCATGGCCCGTTCGAGTTCATGCCGCCGATAACGTTCGGCCTGGTCACGCAACGCACGAATGGTAGGTACCAACTCGCGCGATTCCAGCCAGTGCATGAAGTTGATCACATTGGAATCGATGATGGCCTCGGCTTGCGCCACCGCACCCTGGCGCAGATCCAGCCCCTCTTTGACGATATCGGCCAGATCATCCACGGAATAAAGAAATACATCGTCCAGTTCTGCCACTTCCGGCTCAACATCTCGCGGCACAGCCAGGTCCACCATAAAAATCGGACGATGCTTGCGCACTTTGATGGCGCGCTCCACCATACCCTTGCCGAGTATGGGCAAGGGACTGGCGGTGCAGCTCACCACAATATCGTGTAGCGCCAGTTGTTCGGGAAGCTCGTTCAACGTAATGGCCTGTGCATTGAAACGCTGCGCCAGCAACTGTGCGCGCTCGATTGTGCGATTGGCGACAGTGATGTGTTTTGGATGGCGTGCGGCGAAATGACTGGCGCATAACTCTATCATTTCACCTGCACCGATAAACAGTACGCGCTGTTCACTGATGTCGCCGAAAATCCGCTCTGCCAGCCGGGTGGCAGCGGCAGCCATGGAAACGGAATTGGTGCCGATTTCAGTGGAAGTACGAACCTCCTTGGCGACAAAAAAGGTACGCTGGAACAGCTTGTGCAGCAGCATCCCCAATGTGCCGGCGTGTTCGGCAGATTTCACTGCATCCTTCAACTGGCCGAGTATCTGCGGCTCGCCCAGCACCATCGAATCCAAACCGCTGGCGACGCGAAAAGCATGCTTCACCGCCTGTTCGCGCGGCAGCTTGTACAGATAGGGTTCCAGCTCCCGCGCCTGCAGATGATGGTAGTCCGCCAGCCAGTGCGTTGCCGCCTCGGGTTTATCGGTGCTGCAATAAACCTCGGTGCGATTGCAGGTGGAGACAATCGCTGCCTCCCCCACTGGATGATGCTGCACCAGATCATGCAGCGCACCCTCCATTGCATCTTCCGGGAATGCAACCTGCTCACGCACGTCCAGTGGCGCGGTTTGATGGTTGATGCCGAAGGCAAATAACTGCATGGAAGATGGTGTAAGCAACTGGTGAATAATCCGAAATCCGTTGATTATAGTATTACAACAGCGTGAATACTATCAATGAGAGGCGTTGCAAGTCTTCCGAAAGATTGCGGGAACTTCTCCGCTACTGTAGAAAATCCGTAAATCGAAAAATCTCGGAAATCCACATGGATAATGGTGGCCAAGGGCGGAATCGAACCACCGACACAAGGATTTTCAGTCCTCTGCTCTACCGACTGAGCTACTTGGCCTTTTGTGAAGCTGTCGCATCCTTGCATACACAACAGGGCTGCCTATACGCCAGCCAATTGGGAGCGCGCAATTCTAACACAGCACCAAATTCATTGGAACATGTGGAAGGATGCTCCAATTGCCTCAAAGAGAGTTAAGCGAATGACCTTGCTGTGATACTACAATGGTAGAATTTCGCCCACTGAAGCCTGATTAAGCTGCTGGTTAGAACAGATATGATTTATCTCTCACGTTAGGGAACCCATGCAAATACTGCTTCCTGTCGTCCTCTCCGGTGGTTCCGGTACCCGTTTGTGGCCACTTTCACGCGAGAAGTATCCCAAACAACTATTGCCGCTGATCGGTGAAGATTCCCTGTTGCAGGCCACCATCCGCCGTATCGAGGGACTGGCAGGCATACGGCTCGAAGCACCGATGGTGGTTTGCAATGAGGAATACCGTTTCGTGATCGCAGAACAGCTGCGATTGATGAACATAGCGGGCACGATCCTGCTCGAGCCGGTCGGGCGTAATACGGCGCCAGCACTCACTCTGGCTGCGCTGGCGGCGATGCGTGAGGGGGGCGACCCGATCCTGCTGGTGATGCCGGCAGATCATGTAATTCTGGATACTGCGGCCTTTCAAACAGTAGTGCGCAAGGGTATGGCGTTAGCGACAGAAGGTGCGGTCGTTACTTTTGGCATCACGCCAGATTCGCCGGAAACGGGCTTTGGCTATATCCAGTCCGGTGCGGCATTTGGCGAAGGCGAGGCTTACCATATCGCACGTTTTGTGGAAAAACCGGATCTCGCCACAGCGCAAGCCTATCTGGATGACGGCAGTTACCTGTGGAACAGCGGCCTGTTCATGCTGCGCGCTTCAGTGTGGCTGGCGGCCATTGCCGTCTGTCGCAGGGATATCCTGGCGGCTTGCCGTGCAGCCTGGGATCAGGGTTCGGCCGATGGCGAGTTTTTGCGCGTAGGCAAAGAAGCGTTTGCGCAGTGCCCAAGCGATTCGATCGACTACGCAGTGATGGAACGCATTGCCGCCGGTGACAACGCGTTGCCGCCTGGAGTAGTGATTCCACTCGCGGCTGGCTGGTCCGATGTCGGTGCGTGGGATTCCCTGTGGCAGGTGCTGCCCAAAGACGCTGAAGGCAATGTGTCACAGGGTGATGTAATGTTGCATGACTGCCGCAACACGCTGGTCATGTCGGGAGGCCGCCTGGTGGCTTGCGTGGGAGTAGAAGATGTGGTGGTGGTCGAAACACCAGATGCCATCCTGGTCGTCCACAAGAACAAGACACAGGATGTGAAAAAAATTGTCGACAGCCTCAAGCGTGAAGGCAGGCCGGAAGGGCGGCTGCATCGCAAGGTATTCCGCCCGTGGGGCTGGTACGACGGCGTGGATGCCGGTGAACGCTTCCAGGTGAAGCGCATTGTCGTCAAGCCGGGGGCCGCGCTATCCCTGCAAATGCATCACCATCGGGCTGAACACTGGATCGTAGTGCGTGGCACGGCGCAAGTGACGCGTGGTGACACCAGCTATCTGGTATCCGAAAATGAATCGACCTTCATCCCGCTCGGCACCCGCCACCGTCTGGAGAATCCTGGCTGTGTACCGCTCGAGATGATAGAGGTGCAATCGGGCTCGTATCTGGGCGAAGATGATATTGTGCGTTTTGAGGATGTGTATGGACGCTGAAAGAATAAACCCCTGATCAGACGCTGCACCCATCCGCATCACAAGCAGTATTTGCGGCACTTTCCTGCGTTGCTGCCGCATCCTCTGCCACACCACCAATCTCTTCAGAAAGCAGCGCACCTATCGAAAACCCAAGCATAAGGTCGTTCACATGGCCAAATTTGTGCAAACGAACACGGCCAGCCTTGTCGATCAGAATCAGCGTCGGAGTTCCCTGCATCTGGTACGCGCCCATGGTCAGTGGCAGACCTTGGCGCTGCCCGCCTTCGTACTTGTCGATGCCGATCGGAAAGCGTAACCGGTATTCATAAGCGAATACCTCCAGCGCATCAGGTCCCATCACTTCATGGTGTTCAAACACGGTATGCAGACCGATTACCGCGATCCGCTTCGGGTCAAATTCCTCGTAAATCCGCTGCGCCTGCGGAATGCCGACTTGCACGCAGCCTGGACAGAGCATTTGAAAGGCATGCAACACCACCACCTTGCCGCGCAGCGCGGCAAGTGTAAGCGGCTGCGGTGTATTCAGCCAATCCGATATTTGCAGTTCCGGGGCCAAACTTGCATAATCATGTGTCATTATTTTTGTCATCCCGGATTCGATATGAATGCAACGACAAGTAAGGGCGCGCTCTGTGGTACCGCTACCCCGACTTGCCGTTGCCGATTGATTTATTTTTTAGGACTGACTGCGCGCAATGGTGCCCAGTACTGGGTGAAGACCATATCTTGCGCAGCATTGGCTTTGTGGCAAGCTACACAGCTTTCATCAGCTGCCGCATTTTGCGCTTTATCGTCGCCAAAAACAAAATAACCCCAGTTGTTTGACTTGGCAAAACGCTTGCTGTCCTTGACCGAAACCGCCACGGGGCCGACATACTCACCGGCAAAATATCCGCTGCCGCTGGCTGCCGACTTGGAACCTACGCTGACCAGCTCTTTGGCAATCATGGCACCTTCGCGAAACTCGCCCGTTTTTTTCCAGTGAGACCAGCTTGCGTGGTCAATATAGACATAATGAAACTCGGGAAATGCCGGCTTGCCGTTGTTCATGTCTTTCGGGGTCACCGATGCACCGATGGAAATCCATTCCTTGATATTTGCCGGCCGGGCCAGCTCTCCCGCCTGATTGAATTTGGCATGGGCTTTGTGATGCCCATGTTCCGACGCACTGACTGGTGCAACCTGAGTAATCAACATGCCGGACAGCAGTAACGGGGCCATGCCGCCTAGCAGTGTTTTCCGGAAAAATAGATGCTGTAGCATAATCAACTCCTTTGAATGATTGAGGAAACATGCAGGGAAACTACTTGGTCTCCAATATGAATGGTAGATAGGCTTATCTTGTTCGTCAAGGGTGACTTCCCACTGCGGCGACTGGGTAAACATGCCTGAGACCGTTACATATAATGCCGGGTTTCCATTCAGGAATGGCAGTGGCGACTCCTCTACCCTTCCCGTCTTTTAGCGGGTAGACTCTGCCCGTGCCTACCATTCCAGCAAAATTTTCTTCCAGCCTTCTACACCGGAGATGATCACGAAACTAGCCGATCTTCCGCCTGATTTTTCTTCCGCTTCACTGCTCGCCGAAGCCAACCGCTGTGTTGCTTGCGGCCTGTGTCTGCCGCATTGCCCAACCTACCGCATAACCCTGTCGGAAGCCGATTCGCCGCGTGGACGCATCGCCCTGATCAGCGGTGTTGCCAGCGGACGCATTCCGATGAATGCACGCTTTGCCTTGCACATGGACCGCTGCCTCACCTGCCGCGCCTGTGAAGCTGTCTGCCCCAACCATGTGGCTTACGGGCAGCTGGTTGACAGTGCTCGCGCGGCCATGACACAGTCATCATCCGACCAGCCCGGACAAGGCACAGGAATGCAAAAATCCGCATTGCGAGTCCTGGCGGAGAAGGAATTCATCGCCAAACCTGCACGCTTCGATGCGCTGCGCCCGCTCTTGCGTCTTTACCAGACCAGCGGCCTGCAGGCTTGGGTGCGAAAATCAGGTGTGCTGGGGAAATCGAAACTTGCCGTGCTGGAGGCACAGTTGTCACTTATCGGCATACCCTGCTCCACTTCCCACAAGACAGCCACATCATGGCAAACAGTCTATCCCGCAAGCGGCGATGTGCGCGGCGAAGTCGGTCTGTTCCTCGGCTGTGTAGCGAGACTGGCGGATGTCGCAACGTTGAATGCCGCCATATTTGTACTCAATCGCCTGGGTTACACGGTGCATGTACCACCTGCGCAAACCTGCTGCGGCGCACTACAGCGACATGGCGGCGATCTGCATACGGCAGCGCAACTAGCGCGAGAAAACGCGGCGGCTTTTGTGGGGTTGAACCTGCACGCAATCATCAGCACTGCATCAGGCTGTGGTGTGCAGCTTGCGGAGACCCCCTTTGGTTTCTCCGCCGAGGTTGTCGACATTAGCGCCTTTCTGCAGCAGGCCGAAGGATGGAATGACGTGAAAATCTCACCGCTGCCACACAAAATTGCAGTGCATGAGCCCTGCAGCCTGCGTAATGTACTGCGCGGCGCAGCTCATCCCTATGCGTTGCTGGCGCGCATTCCCGGCGCGTGCATTGCTCCGCTCGCCGGCAATGATCAGTGCTGCGGCGCAGCTGGGACATATTTTCTCGATCAGCCGGAGATGGCAAAGGCTCTGCTGGGTGATAAAATGATTGCAGTGAACGAAAGCGGGGGGCATTATCTTGCCACTGCCAACATCGGCTGTGCACTGCATCTGGCCGGTGCATTGCGGCAGGCGGGATCAAAAATTGAGGTGCTGCATCCGGTAACACTGCTGGCACGGCAGATGGGCATGCCGCCTTAATTCCATTATTCAGGAAAGTCCATGGCGAATATTGACAAGTTTATCATCGGTTTTGACAATGCGTTGCGTACGTTGCTGACGCCAGCGCAGACTCTACGCCCGGTTCCCGGAACCGGATTGCCGGAAGTCGAGTTGACCGACGCGGAAAAAAATGAAACTACCGCACTAATGCGCGTCAACCATGTCGGTGAGATCTGTGCGCAGGCGCTATACCAGGGACAAGCGCTCACTGCGCGGGATGCCGAGGTACAGCAAGCCTTGACACATGCAGCGCGTGAAGAAACGGAACATCTCGCCTGGACCGAACGGCGTATTGCGGAGCTGGGCGGGCGCAAGAGTTTGCTGAATCCGTTGTGGTACGGCGGATCATTCGCCATCGGTGCATTCGCGGGCATGCTCGGCGACAAATGGAACCTGGGGTTTCTTGCGGAAACCGAGCGCCAGGTGGAGACTCATCTAGCCGGACATTTGCAGCGCTTACCGCAACATGATGGGAAAAGTCGGGCCATCGTCGCGCAGATGCAAGTCGACGAAGCAGGCCATGCCACTACGGCCATGTCTTATGGCGGCGCAGAGCTGCCGACACCGGTAAAGCTGGCAATGCAACTGGGATCAAAAGTGATGACGCGAACAGCGTATTGGGTCTGACGCAAAGCTTCGAACGGAAAACTCTACTCCTCCACGAGTTCAAAATCGTGTGTCATCTCTGCCGTTTTTCCCAGCATGATCGAGGCCGAACAGTATTTTTCAGCGGATAGACTGATCGCCCGCTCAATTTGCTGCGGCTGCAGGTTTTTCCCGGTCAGAATGAAATGAAAGTGGATGTGGGTGAACACCTTGGGATCTTGCGCTGCCCGTTGCGCTTCAATTTCCACCACGCAATCGCTGACCGCCTGACGGCCCTTTTTCAGGATCAGCATCACGTCGAAAGCGGCGCAGCCGCCGGTTCCCAGCAACAGCATTTCCATCGGGCGCAGACCCAGATTTCTGCCGCCTGCCTCTGGCGGGCCGTCCATCAGCACTGCATGGCCGCTGCCGGACTCACCCAGGAAACTCATTCCATCCTTCCACTTGATACGCGCTTTCATGTCTATCCTTTTTAAATATTTTTGGGTACCATTCTAATGACTTCAAGCTTGGTCAGGGGCTGGAAATAACCGATACCACAGCATCCCTATTATTTCATGCATAAATAATCCGCTTTGCTGTAGCGCACCGGCGGTGGGGATAAATGCCAGCGTATCTGTCCGGTAACGAGTAGTGAATACAGTGGCGGCAGGGGTAACCTTGAACCCCGCCTGCTCGAACTCCTGCACTGCCCTTGGCATATGCCAGGCATGGGTAACCAGCATGATGTGCGTGATCCCGTTTTTCTTCAGCATGGCAAAACTCTTGTAGGCGTTTTCACGTGTGTTATTTGAAGCTTCCTCGATCCACCTGACCGAGACCTGGAAATCCTTTTCCAGCGCCGCTTTCATCTGTGCTGCTTCGGAAGAAGCGTTGCCGAGCGGAGCACCGCCAGTCGCCAGTATCGGCTTGCCCGTAAGCCGATGCAAGCGGGCGGCATAACGAATGCGTTCCAGGCTGTAGCGGCTTACCGTATCGCCGCCATATTCGACCGCGTTGAAATAAGTCCCACCACCCAGCACCACGATGGCCTGTGCCGCACTGTCGGCGAAATCGGGAACAAACGGTGTTTCCAGCTTCTGCAGCATAGTCCCGGCAACAAAAGGAGTAGACAGCAGATAAAGCAGAATCAATGTACTGGCAACCAGAAGCTTACCCAGCCGCGGGTGGCGCCTGAGCAATAGCACTCCCAGCAAACCCAGCAGGATAAGATTTAGTGGCGGCAGCAGAAAAGCGCTCAGCAGATTAGTCGCAAACCAGCCCATGATCTTCGCTCAGTCTCCCGTGATCCAGATTTGTAGACTTCTGACACAAAATAAAAAGCCGACGCATAACTGCGTCGGCTTTTTCTATGCGATAAACTCAGGTTACTTGAGCGACAAAATCCACTGCGCCAAGGTCTTGGCATTGGCTTCGCTGACGCCGGCATTCGGCGGCATCGGGATCGGCCCCCACACCCCATTGCTGCCTTTGACTATCTTCTCGGTCAACTTGGCTGCGGCACCGGCATCACCTTTGTACTTGGCGGCGATATCCTTGAGACCGGGTCCGACCATTTTCTTGTCGAGCATGTGACAGTTCATGCAACCGCTGCCTTGGGCCAGCTCCTGACTTGCTTGCGCAGTGCCTACCATCAACAAGGCTGATGCTGCAATCATTCCCATCCAGACAGTTTTCATTTTTACTCCTTTTATCCGTTAAAGTTATCGAGGAAACTTTATTCTACCTTGAACTTCGCAGACGCGCAGCAATTCCTGCAAGTCAGAAATTTCGGGTAAGCACCTAACGCCTTGACAGACCCAAGCGTTGACAGCCTTACTTGGCGGCACATGTTTACTCAGACTCACCGGCAAGCCGACAAGTTCCGCTGGTAAGGCAAGCACCATGGCATAAGGTGCAATGGGTAGCAATGCATCTCGCCACTCTGCAAGATCTTCTGCCCCCCCACGAAGGATAACGGTTTGGCGCGGAGTAAGCGTTTCCTCCAATACCGTCAGCAGGCTGCAACCGGAGCTGGCATGACGGGATAATGCGGGATAAAACAAGCTCAGGGTGCGCTCCGCTGCCTGTAAGTAGCGCAACTCGCCAAGCAGGCGGCCAAGGCGTTGCAGGCTGTAGGCCGCCACCCCGTTACCTGAAGGCGTGGCATTGTCATAACCGGGCTTGGGGCGATGGATGAGCTCCTCATGCTCGTGGCTGGTGAAGAAAAAACCTCCCGCCTGTTTGTCCTCAAACTGTTCCAATAATACCTCGGCCAGCGCCACAGCAAAATCCAGATCAGCCTGGCGGAACTCCGCCTGCATCAGTTCCAACAGACCATCCAACAAGAAAGCGTAATCGTCAAGGTAGGCGTTGAGATGCGCCTTGCCATCCTTGCAGGTCGCCAGCAGGCGGCCATCTTGCCACAACGTGGAGCGAATAAAATCCACTGCCAGAGCCGCTGAATGTACCCACTCGCCGCGCCCGAAAATACGGCCTGCGCGCGCCATGCCTTTGATCATCAACCCATTCCAGCTGGTAAGAATCTTTTCATCGCGTCCTGGATGCACACGCGATTCGCGCTCGCTGAACAGTTTTACGCGTGCGGCCGCCAGTCTTTGCTGCGCTTCCTCCTGACTGATACCAATAGCCTGGGCCACTTCTGCCAGCGGTTGCACGATTTCCAGATTCCAATGCTGGTGCTCGAAGTTGGGGGAGCGCGTGAGGCCGTAATAGGGTGCAACCACGGCGTATTCTTCCGGCAACAGCACTCTCTCCACCTGATCGCGTCCCCAGACGTAGAACTTGCCTTCTTCGTGTTCCGAATCGGCGTCAATGGTCGAGTAATAGCCCCCCGTCGGCGCCTGCATTTCGCGCATTCCCCACGCGGCAGTCTCGTCCACAATCCGCTTGAACAGAGAATCACCCGTTACCAGCCAGGCATCGGCATAGAGCCGCAGTAGCGGCCCATTGTCGTATAACATCTTTTCAAAATGCGGAATACTCCAGTGCTGATCGGTGCTGTAACGGCAGAAGCCACCCCCCAAATGGTCGTAGATGCCACCTTTTGCCATCTTTTCCATGGAATAAGAAGTGATTCGCAGAACTTCTGGGTCTCTGGTTGTCGCATAATGTCGCAGACAGAATTCAAGCTCGGTAGGATGCAAAAATTTCGGCGCCCCGCCAAAACCACCGTGCACAGCATCAAATCTGTCTTTTAATTCCACCAACGCGTTGGCCAGCGGCTGCTCCGAGAATACGGGCATCTCTGAGTTTCTTGACGGCAGCGTACTCGCCAGCGATTCCAGTAATGCGCTGCTCTGCTGTTCAATTTCCGGGCCACGGGCGTAATAAGCCTCGGCGACGCGCGGCAATAAATCGAGGAGACCCGGCATGCCGTGCCGCGGCAGCTTGGGGAAATAAGTGCCGCCAAAGAATGGTTTCTGCTCAGGGGTCAGGAACATGGTCAACGGCCAGCCGCCGTTGCGCTGAGTCAGTATGTAGAGAGCAGCCTGATAAATCTGGTCAAGATCGGGGCGCTCTTCACGATCCACCTTGATGCTGATGAAGTGCCGGTTCATCGCTGCGGCGACTCCTGCGTCCTCAAACGACTCGTGCGCCATGACATGACACCAGTGGCAGGCGGAGTAGCCGATGGAAAGCAGTATGGGTTTATTCTGTGTGCGCGCCAGCGCCAGCGCCTCCTCGCCCCAGGGGTGCCAATCCACCGGATTGTCGGCATGCTGCAGAAGATAAGGGCTGGTTTCACCCGCAAGATGATTGGGCATGCGCGACAGTCTTTCCGCTTATGACCCGTCGGTTATTGCGCCGCGGCTGGCGCTGGAAACCAGTTTTGCATATTTCGCCAGAACGCCACGCGTATAGCGCGGCGCAGGCGGCTGCCATGCGGCACGGCGCCGGGCAAGTTCTTCCTCCACGACATTGAGTTGCAGCAACCGCTGTTCCGCGTCTATGGTGATGGAGTCGCCTTCATGCACCAGCGCGATGGTGCCACCGACAAATGCTTCCGGCGCAACATGACCAACCACCATGCCGTAGGTGCCACCGGAAAAACGGCCATCGGTGATGAGCCCCACCGAATCTCCCAAACCCTCGCCAATGAGAGCGGAAGTGGGTGAGAGCATTTCCCGCATGCCGGGTCCTCCTTTGGGACCTTCATAGCGTATCACCACTACATCGCCAGGCTGGATTTCGCGTGCGAGTATCGCCGCCATGCAGGTTTCTTCCGATTCGAATACTCGCGCCGGACCGGTAATCTTTGGATTTTTCACCCCGCTGATTTTAGCCACGCAGCCTTCGGTGGAGAGATTGCCCTTGAGGATGGCAAGATGGCCCTGCGCATACATCGGGTTCTCCCATTGCCGGATCACATCCTGGTCTTTGCGCGGGGTTGCGGGAATATCCCGCAGTATTTCCGCGACCGTCTGACCGCTGATGGTCATGCAATCGCCGTGCAGCAGTCCGTGCTCAAGCAGCATTTTCATCACCTGCGGAACGCCTCCTGCCTGGTGCAGATCAGTGGCAACGTAACGTCCGGATGGTTTCAGATTGCACAATACCGGCACCTTGCCGCGCATGCGCTCAAAATCGTCGATGCTGAGTTCCACTTCAGCCGCATGGGCAATCGCAAGGAAGTGCAGCACTGCGTTGGTTGAGCCGCCCACCGCCATGATCACGGCGATCGCATTCTCGATGGATTTCCGGGTGATGATGTCGCGCGGGCGGATCTGCTGCTTGATTGCGTCAACCAGCGCCTCGGCCGAACGGGCCGCGCTCACGCGCTTCTCGTCATCCTCCGCCGCCATCGTCGAAGAGTAGGGCAGGCTCATGCCCATCGCTTCAAATGCCGACGACATGGTGTTGGCAGTAAACATGCCGCCGCAGGAGCCCGCGCCAGGACAGGCATGGCGCTCCACTGCCAGCAGCTCCTGTTCGTCTATCTTATGCGCGGCATATTGTCCGACCGCTTCGAACGAACTGACGATGGTCAGGTCCTGCCCTTTGTAGTGGCCCGGCTTGATGGTGCCGCCATAAACAAAAATAGCCGGGACATTCATCCGCGCCATCGCAATCATCGCGCCTGGCATGTTCTTGTCGCAGCCACCTATCGCGATCACCCCGTCCATGCTTTCACCCCGCACCGCGGTTTCAATCGAATCCGCGATCACTTCGCGCGACACCAGCGAATACTTCATGCCTTCAGTGCCCATGGAAATGCCATCGGACACAGTGATGGTGCCAAACATCTGCGGCATCGCCCCGGCCTGCTTCAATGCACTCTCGGCATTTATGGCCAGTTCATTCAGTCCCATATTGCAGGGCGTGATGGTGGAAAAACCATTGGCGACGCCGACGATGGGCTTGTCGAAATCCGTGTCACTGAAACCCACCGCTCGCAGCATGGCACGGCTGGGAGAGCGCTGCGCGCCTTGGGTGATAGCCTGGCTGCATTTGTTATATGGCATGATTACTCCTGGGAAACGTTAGAAATCCGTAGCTGTAGGGACATTCCCGATGCTCATAACATTGCGGTGAACGCGCTTGCCGTATAATTCAATTTTACCGCAAAAGAAGTTGATACCGATGTTCGTTCACCCGCAGTTCGACCCTGTCGCCATCTATCTTGGACCCCTCGCCATTCGCTGGTACGGGCTCATGTATCTGCTGGGGTTCGCGTTGTTCATTCTGTTGGGGCGCTATTGCATCCGGCGCCGCCCACAGGCGGCATTCACCAACGCCATGCTGGATGACATGCTGTTTTATGGTGTGCTTGGGGTGATAGTGGGTGGCCGTCTGGGCTATGTGCTGTTTTATAATCTTGGCTATTATTTGCAGCACCCGCTGGAAACTTTTGCGGTGTGGCAAGGCGGCATGGCGTTTCACGGCGGCTTTCTTGGCGTAATAACGGCGATGGCGCTGCTGGCGCGCAAATATAAATTACGCTGGCTGGTCGTGACGGATTTTATTGCACCGCTGGTGCCGCTGGGACTGGGTGCCGGTCGCATAGGCAACTTCATCAATGCCGAACTGTGGGGGCGTCCCACGGACGTGGCTTGGGGCATGATCTTCCCACACGTGGATGCATTGCCGCGACATCCCTCCCAGCTCTATGAATTTGCGCTGGAAGGTCTGGCATTTTTTGCCTTGTTGTGGATTTATTCATCCAGGCCAAGACCAGTGGGAGCGGTCTCGGGCATGTTCCTGCTCGGCTATGGCGTATTCCGCTCGTTGGCCGAATTCTTTCGCGAACCGGGAGATGGTTTCATCGGCGTGCTGACACTGGGTATCAGCATGGGTCAATGGTTGTCACTGCCGATGATTGCAGTGGGTATCGGAATGTTGGTCTGGGCTAATCGCGAGTCAGACAAACCAGTCAAAGCAGGCAAACGGGATCGCAAATAGGGACATCCTCATGTCCTTGCGCCACACCTACACCCTGCTCGCCCCACTTTACGATTCCTTCATCGCGGCAGCATCCAAAAATGTACGCGCTACCAGTCTGCGGCAATTGCCGCAGCAAGGCGATCTCAATATTCTCATCAACGGCATCGGTACCGGGCTGGATCTGCCCCACCTTCCGCCATGCCATTATTATGCTGGCCTGGATCTCACCACCGCCATGCTCAAACGGACAAAACCCCGCAGCGGCGGACTACACCTCGATCTCGTGCAAGGCAACAGCATGGCGCTGCCGTTTGCCAGCGAGTGCTTCGACCATGCGGTGCTGCACCTGATTCTTGCGGTAGTCCCCGACCCGCTCGCCTGTTTGCGGGAAACTGCGCGTGTGCTGAAACCAGGCGGGAGCGTATTGATACTCGACAAATTTCTCAAACCGGGCGAGACTGCGTGGATCAGACGGACACTTAATCTGCTGGCGCAGCATACGGTCACGCGGCTGGATGTGGTGTTTGAAGAGGTGCTGGCAGGCGTCCCCGGATTGAAGCTGGAAACAGATGTACCGGTGCTGGCAGGAGGGTGGTTTCGCAGCATCCGCTTGGCTAAGAAAGAGGAGTCTGGACAGTAGAAATAGGGGTCTCAAGTTTGTTGGAAATCCTCTCGGAAAATTACATACTCGATAAATATCTATGCTAGCAAAACTCGGCGAACAGGATTAACATGAAGATTCGTTCAACCCTATAGAAATGTAGTGAGGTGGTTATGACTACCAAGATTCCACAAGCATCGCGCGACTACGACAATACGCGCGTTATCGAACGTCCCGATGGCTTCTATTGGCATTATGAGAATGCCAGCGAAAAAGTGTTCGGTCCTTTTGCTACCCTGCTTGAAGCGATTCAGGACATGGAGTACACCGCTGAATCGGATTATGAACCGGGAGAAACCCTGGAACAGGCGGAAGATGAGATCGGCATGTCCGGCTGGATTGATCCCGAAACAGGGGAACCGGGTGAAGAATCGTTTCGTCTTGAAAACTGATTAACTAAACAGTTGCTGATCTGGTGTGGTTTGTTCGATAGGCAGCGCACTTTCCCGAAAGCCCCACAATAGACGCAGTCCGTTATAACCACAGCCTATCCCCAGGTGCCAACCCAGTCTGCAGCTCAGCCATTTGGTCTGGCCCTGCGAAAGCTCTAAATATGAGCGGCCTCACCTGTTTCTTTAGCTGGAGATTTGCATGAGCTACCGTGAAGAACAAGACACCATGGGTACGATGCAAGTACCTGCTGCCGCGTTGTGGGGCGCACAAACACAACGTTCCTTGCAGAATTTCAAGATTTCCGGCGAGCGCATGCCATTCGTATTGCTACGCGCACTTGCTCTGGTAAAGCGTGCGGCCGCGAGCGTAAACCATGATCTGCATCTGCTCGACACAGCCAATGCCACCGCCATCATTCATGCTGCCGATGAAGTGATCGAGGGTCGCCATGAGGCCGAGTTCCCGCTGGTGGTGTGGCAGACCGGCTCCGGCACCCAGACCAACATGAACATGAACGAAGTGCTGGCAAACCGCGCTTCCGAGTTGCTTGGCGGCGGGCGCGGCGAAGGACGCAAAATTCACCCCAACGATGATGTGAACATGGGGCAGTCGTCCAACGACGTGTTTCCGTCAGCAATGCACGTGGCGGCGGTACATGCCCTCCACCATCAATTAAAGCCCGCGCTTCGTGCATTGCGCCAGACTCTTGCCGCCAAGGCCGAACAGTTTGCCGATATCGTCAAGACCGGCCGCACCCATTTACAGGATGCAACCCCACTGACCCTGGGGCAGGAGTTCTCGGGTTATGTTTCGCAACTGGATCATGGCCTGGCGCATGTAGAGGCGGCGCTCCCACATCTGTGCGAGCTGGCGCTGGGCGGCACCGCCGTCGGTACTGGCCTGAATACTCATCCGGAGTTCGCCGCGCGTACCGCAGCAGAACTGGCAAAACTGACCGGTCTGCCATTCGTCACCGCACCCAATAAATTCGAAGCGCTGGCTGCAAACGATGCGCTGGTTCATGCGCATGGCGCACTGAAGACACTGGCGGCATCCTTGCTGAAGATTGCCAATGACATCCGCTGGCTGGCTTGCGGTCCTCGCTGCGGCATCGGTGAATTGAGAATTCCGGCAAATGAACCGGGCAGTTCCATCATGCCGGGCAAGGTCAATCCGACTCAGTCGGAAGCCATGATCATGCTGTGCTGCCAAGTGATGGGCAACGATGTGGCGATCAATATGGGTGGAGCGCTGGGTAATTTCGAACTCAATGTGATGAAACCGCTGATCATCCACAATTTCCTGCAAAGCGTGCGCTTGCTTGCGGATGGCGCAGTCAGTTTCAATGATAACTGCGCAGTGGGCATCACCGCCGATGTAGCGCATATTGATGATTTGATGCGCAACTCGCTGATGCTGGTGACCGCGCTCAATCCCCACATCGGCTACGACAAGGCAGCGGAAATTGCCAAGCAAGCATACTGCGAAGGTGTCACGCTAAGGGCAGCGGCGCTTGCATCCGGCCATGTCACCGCAGAGCAGTTCGAAATGTGGGTAAAGCCAGAAAACATGGTAGGAAACAAATAAAGCAGGGTCATAACCCGCCGCTTTTGAACCTCTCCAGCGCTTGCATCAGTTCCGCCCGGATTCCCGGCTCCCACACCGAATGGCCTGCGTCATTGACGATCACGTAACGCGCTTGCGGCCACGCCCGATGCAGATCATCAGCGCTGACGATGGGACAGACCGCATCATAACGGCCTTGCACAATGATGGCGGGAATCGAACGAAGTTTGCCTATGCCATCCAGCAGCGAATTTTCCGGCAGAAATATATCGTGGCTGAAGTAGTGCGCCTCCATGCGGGCGAGTCCCAGCGCAACGGTATCGCCGGAAAAGTAGCCGACCGTTTCGAGGTTGGGCAACAATGTCGAGCATGAACCTTCGTAGATGCTCCAGGCGCGGGCAGCAGGCATGTGCACTGCGGGGTCCGGATGCATCAGGCGCTGGCGATAGGCAGTGAGAATGTCGCTGCGTTCCGCTGGTGACAATGGCGCGACGAAAGCATGCCATGCCTCTGGAAAAAGATTTCTCAGGCCGTAGAGAAACCAGTCAATCTCACTTTTGCGGCAAAGAAAAATCCCGCGCAGGATGAAACCCAGACAACGTTGCGGATGGGCTTCGCCATAGGCTAGCGCCAGCGTGCTGCCCCACGAGCCGCCAAATATCAGCCATTCTGCAATGCCGAGATGCTGCCGCAAAGTTTCGATATCATTGATGAGATGCGGCGTAGTGTTGTCACGCGTTTCCCCCAATGGAGTGGAACGGCCCGCGCCGCGCTGATCGAATATCACGATGCGGTAATAAGCTGGGTCAAAAAACCGGCGATGATTGGGGGATGATCCGGCGCCCGGCCCACCATGGAGGAACACCACTGGCACACCAGCGGCGTTACCCGACTGCTCCCAATACATTGTGTGCAGATCATCCAGCACTAACATGCCGCTGGCATAAGGCTCGATTGCTGGGAATAGCTCGGTACGCAAATTATCGTTCATGACTGCCTGGGGGCCTTTATACATCCGCAGTTTACCAGTTACCAGAGCGATGAAAAGGATGACAAACAGGCTTGAGTTCGTGCTTTGCGCACACATTGATTCTGGTATATTGCACACTCTACATTAGCATGACGAGGACAGGCCCATGCCCCATGTGTTGAAAGAACAGGAAATTTCCATGTTGCGCACCGAAATTGAGATGCTGATGAAAGAACGTCAGAGTCTGCTCAAGACTACCGGTGCAGCGGCCGTGTTTATCGCCAATCTGGACAGCGGCACTCTGCCAGAGGATGCTTATGAAGCGGCGGAGATGCTGTCCAACTGTTTGAATGACCTGTCCGAAGACACCTTGCGCGATGCGCTGGATAAGGTGAGGGCAGAGCTGACCGTCAGTGAATGAGTTTAGCGCTGCCAGCACCGCCTAGAGTCGGTCTTGTTCTGACCGGGGGCGGTGCGCGTGCCGCTTATCAGGTTGGAGTATTGCAGGCAATCGCCGCGATGCTGCCGGAGGGTACGCGCAATCCGTTCCCCGTCATTTGCGGCACTTCCGCCGGCGCCATCAATGCTGCCGGCCTCGCAGTCTCGGCCAGGAACTTTCATGAAGGAGTTGGGCGGCTGTCGGCAGTGTGGGAGAATTCCCATGTCGACCAGGTTTATCGCTCCGACCCCATCGGCGTATTTGGCAACAGCGCACGCTGGTTGGCTTCACTGCTGTTCAGTGGATTAGGCAAGCGTAGCGCAGTTTCCATGCTGGACAATTCACCGTTTGCTCAACTGCTGGAGCGTAGCATGCCGCTGCGCGCGATCCAGAAGAATATCCAGGTTGGCGCCTTGCATGCCCTGGGCATTACCGCATGGGGCTATACCTCCGGACAATCGGTCACGTTTTATCAAGGCGCAGATAGCATAGCTCCCTGGAAACGGGCGCGCCGTGTCGGCATTGCCTCGCATATTGGTGTCGAGCACCTGCTGGCGTCTTCCGCCATCCCATTTCTTTTCCCGGCAATAAAATTACACCGTGAATATTTTGGTGACGGCTCCATGCGCCAGCTCGCGCCCATCAGCTCGGCACTGCATCTGGGCGCAGACCGGGTACTGGTGATAGGCGTACGCAAAGCTGATGAAGCGCAGCCTGATCGCGTAAAAGTGGAAAGCTATCCACCGCCAGCACAGATTGCGGGCCATGTCATGAGCAGTATTTTTCTCGACAGCCTTGACGTGGATCTGGAGCGGCTGCAACGTATCAACAAGACCATCCAGTTGATTCCGCAAGAACAACTGGAGAGTAGCAACATTCCGCTACGCCGGGTGGAATCGATGGTGATTTTCCCCAGTGTGGAAATCAACAGGATCGCAGAACAGCATGCCCATACTCTGCCGCGCACCATACGTCTTTTTTACCGTGCGATTGGCGCGATGGGTCGCGACGGTTCTGCGCTATTGAGTTATGTCCTGTTTGAGGAATCGTTCTGCCGGGCGCTGATCAAGCTGGGCTACCAGGATACAATGCCGCACGCAGCGGAAATATTGCAGTTTCTCGGAGTTGATAAAAAAGACTAAACCGGCACTGATATAATCCTGCGACAGAAATTCCGTCAAAAACAAACCAGCCGGGATGGCTGTACTCCACCAGACTGCAACACCTTCAGAGACTATTATATGGACATTTCCAGCCCGGAATTCTGGGTTGCGGTGGTGCAAATTATCGCAATTGATATTGTGCTGGGCGGCGACAATGCGGTCGTGATTGCACTCGCCAGCCGGCGCTTGCCGGAAAAACAGCGCAACCAGGCGATTTTCTGGGGCGTGTTCGGCGCCATCGGCCTGCGCGTGGTGTTGATTTTTTTCGCCCTGTCTCTGCTGGCAATTCCTTTTCTGAAAATTGTCGGCGCATTACTGCTGCTATGGATCGGGGTGAAGCTGCTGCAACCCGAGCCCGAAGATGGCGCACATGAGATCGACGCCAGCACCACGCTGCTGGGCGCGATCAAGACCATCATCGTTGCTGATGCGGTGATGAGCCTGGACAACGTCATTGCCATTGCAGGCGCCGCCAAGGACAGTATCGGCCTGGTTATTTTCGGCTTATTGGTGAGCGTACCCATCATCGTCTGGGGCAGCAAGCTGGTGATGAAGCTGATGGATCGCTTTCCCTTGACCATTGTCATCGGTGCCGGACTGCTCGGCTGGATCGCGGGCGATATGACGGTGACCGATGCTGCCACCAAGGAATGGACCCAGAGCAGCATGCCATTGCTGCATTGGCTTGCCCCGGCAGCCGGCGCATTGCTGGTCGTCATTCTCGGCAAGTGGCTGGCGGCCCAGGCAGCAGCACGAATGGCAGCAAAAGCTGCGCCAATAATTGATTTAGCAGACAACGAGCAGCGTCCGCCACATCCATAAGGGGAAATCATGCTAAAAATTCTGTTGCCAGTAGACGGTTCCGACACTTCCAACAAAGCAGTTGCAGATTTCATCAAACTGCTCGATTGGTACCGGGAAATGCCGGAAATTCACTTGCTCAATGTCCAGCCTCCGTTACATGGAAATGTTTCCAGATTCATCGACAAGGAAAACATTAAACAATATCATCAGGAAGAAGGCTTGGGAGGATTGCAGGCCGCGCGCGATTTACTGCAGCAGGCCGGCATCGACTGTCAGTTCCATATCCTGGTGGGCGACCCGGCAGAGATGATCGTGCGCTGTGCCGCTGAAAAACAATGCGGCCAGATCGTCATTGGCCCGCGCGGACTGGGGGCGGTGAAAGGCTTGCTGCTAGGCTCTGTCGCCAGCAAGGTGATGCAGCTTTCGACAGTGCCGGTCCTGCTGGTAAAATGAAGATCAAGATTGAATAGGGGGATGCCATGAGTACAATTCCTGCACCAGATTCAGCCCGGGCGAACCCTGTCGATAGCAGCGTCAAGCCGAACTTCTCCAAAAACCTGCAAACCGTTGCCAACCGGATACACGCCGCCAGCAGTATCGACGAGATCATGCTGGAAGTGAGCAAGGACATTTGCTCGCTGTTCAATGCAGACCGCCTGATTATCTATTCGATGGGTGAGGATAGGACTTCTGTTATTTCCAAGGTGCGCACCGGACCCAATTCATCCAGGGAATTGAGAACGTCCATTGGCGATCAGGACATCGTTGGCTTCGTCAGTCTCAGCAAGAAAATCGTTAACATCAAGGACGTTTATGACGAGAATGAACTGAAAGCACTGAGTCCAAAATTGCGTTTCTTACGCGAAGTGGACAAGCGCACCGGGTATCGCACCAAGCAGATGCTGGTGGCGCCGATACTGGACACCGGCATCAATGAACTGGTGGGTGCGGTGCAAATAATCAATTGCGGCAGCGGCAAGCCTTTCCCGCAGATGACGGTAGACGGGGTAAGCGAGCTTTGCCAGATACTGACCATTGCTTTCAAGCAACACCAGAAACCGCAGAAACTCAGCAAATCCAAATATGACAATCTGGTCGCTGAGGGGCTTATTTCGGCGGAACAAATGGACTTGGCCGCGCGTTCTGCGCGCAAAAAGGGACTCGATCTGGAAGCGCTGCTGATCGACGAGTTTCAGATCAAACCCCCGTCTCTGGGCAAATCGTTGTCCCTGTTTTTCGGGGTGGGGTACGAGCCTTTCAAGGCCGACCGGATCAGGCCGGTGAAACTCCTCAAAAACCTGAAGCGCGATTATGTCGAAAAAAATCTCTGGTTGCCGATAGACGAAACCAAAGACGGGCTGGTGGTGCTGACACCCGACCCCGATAAAATCAAGGCGCTGCACATCGTCGATAATGTTTTCCCCAAACATAGAATTATCTACAAAGTCTGCTCCGGCCGCGAATTCAAAGCGATCCTGGATCTGTTTTATGGCGACGCCAGCCTGGGGGAGACAAACGCCGGCAGCATAGGCGACATGCTTTCTACGCTGGATAATACCGACGAAATCGAGGCTGTAACTGAAGATGTCTCTTCCGTATCCGACAACGAACTGGTGAAACTGGTCAACAAGATTATTGTTGATGCCTATAACATGGGGGCTTCCGACATTCATGTCGAACCCTATCCGGGCAATGCCAAAACCGAAATCCGCTTCCGCATGGACGGCACGCTGGTACCCTACATCCAGATACCGGCGGGCTACCGCAATCCGCTGGTGACGCGCCTCAAGATCATGTGTGATCTGGATATTTCCGAAAAGCGCAGGCCCCAGGACGGCAAGATCAAATTCAAGAAATTCGGCCCGCTGGATATCGAACTGCGGGTTGCCACCATTCCCTCTGCGGGCGGCATGGAGGATGTGGTGATGCGTATTCTGACGGCGGGGGAAGCAATTCCGCTCGACAAAATGGGTTTCACTGCGCACAACCTGAAAGAACTCAAGAAAGTGATCAGCCAGCCTTACGGCCTGTTCTTCGTCTGCGGTCCGACCGGCTCCGGGAAAACCACCACGCTGCATTCCATCCTCAAATCTCTCAATACCAAGGAAACCAAGATCTGGACCGCCGAAGACCCGGTCGAAATCACCCAAAAAGGCCTGCGTCAGGTGCAGATGAACATCAAAGCAGGGCTGACTTTCCCGGTGGTGATGCGCTCGTTCCTGCGGGCCGACCCCGATATCATCATGGTGGGGGAAATGCGCGACAAGGAAACCACCAGTCTCGGCATCGAAGCTTCGCTCACCGGCCACCTGGTATTTGCCACGCTGCATACCAACAGCGCCACGGAATCCATCATCCGCCTGCTGGACATGGGCATGGATCCATTCACCTTCTCCGATGCGTTGCTGGGCGTGCTGGCGCAACGCCTGGCCAAGCGCCTGTGCAGTTGCAAAAAAGCACACGCCGCCGGACAGGAAGAGATCCAGGCCCTGCTGACGGAATATTGCGGCGAGTTGAAAAACATCGAGCGCTTCAAGACCGATCCCGCTGCGGCTTACCAGGCTATCCAGGCTGACTGGATCAAGCAGTACGGCGACGAGCAGGGGCAGATCATGCTGCACGAACCGGTTGGTTGCGATACCTGCAACGGCAGCGGCTACAAGGGCCGGGTTGGTCTGCATGAATTGCTGATCGCCACCGGTGCGCTGAAAAAGAACATCCAGGATCATGCGCGCGTGACCGAGATGCTGGTCACTGCGCTGGGCGATGGCATGCGCACTTTGAAGCAGGACGGCATAGAGAAGGTATTGCAGGGCATTACCGACATGCATCAGGTGAGGACGGTGTGCATCAAGTAACTGGGGAGTGGTGAGTAGTAAGTGGGAAGTGGGAAGTGGGAAGTGGGAAGTGGGGAGTGGGAAGTGGGTGATGTGACGAAAATGGGTACATTGCGCCGGATTTAGGCTGCACTAGAAAAAGACGGTCTATCCCAGATTATTTGAAATAATGTCATTTACCAGCATCCGTTCGCCCTGACCCTTCGGCCTTGCTCAGGACTAAAGGCCTTGTCGAAGGGCCGTGTTTTACAGTGTGTGTGGTTCGACAAGCTCACCACGAACGGGTTAACAAACAATCTGAGCTTGGCCTTGCTGCGATAACCGTGCCCCAGCGGGCGTACCCAATAAAAAAAGCCCCTCACATGGAGGGGCTTTTTGTTTGCCAGGCTGCGCTTACGCGCGGTCCATGCTACGGTCAAGGGGCGCAGAGGCCGCCGCCCGGTTTCAGGCCACGCGAGCTGTCACAGATAGACCCCGTCATTACCCACGGCAAGGTTGACGCCCCGGCTGTTGGTACTGGCGTAAAAACAAAAGCCATGTCACCTGGAGTAGCGCCAGCGGTCGTTGCGGTACTGGTTCCAGTCATCACGCCATTCGCGATAGTAAGGGTTTTGACATTAGTTGAGGCCGGGGTGAGCGCCGGAACGCCAAATTGGCCTGGATTGCAGTTAGTTAAGAGCCCGGTATCCTGGTAGCATACGCCGATTGCCAGTTTATAGGCCGCCAGTTCGGCGACGGTGCCTGCAGCGCGGGTGCGCGAGGTGTAATCGCCGTACTGCGGGATCGCAATCGCGGCCAGAATACCGATAATCGCGACTACGATCATCAGTTCGATCAAGGTAAAACCTTTTTGCGCTTGTTGCATGATTAATTCTCCTTTAGGGTTTAAGACACGCACTCGAGGTGCTTGGTTCAGTATAAGCAGCAATCGTGCCAGGTCATGCCACCAAGCCCGATCACATGCAAATAATATAGTACAACCCGTTGTTATCATAAACCTTAT